>DAOKYY010000001.1:0-34577 GCA_035325905.1 Aggregatilineaceae bacterium
TGAGGTAAACCTTGCGAGTTTCCCCATTTGCCAGATCGTTTCGATAGATTACTTAGCGCAAACCATACTAGAAATCGAGTAGCAGCAAGTGGCATATAGTGGCATAATCCACTACACCTTCATTCATAGCACGAGTTTTTCTGAAAGTCAATCACCGGCGCCCAACTTCGTCCCTCTTTCGCCTGCCGGTGATGTCTTGTGCCACCGAGCGCCTCGCTCGCCGCAGTAAAGGATAAGCCGCATGGCAACCCGGTTGGAACTGGAAATCGCTGAGCAGCCCCAGGTTCTGCGCCGCATGGTCGAGGAGCAGCGCCCGCAGATCGCCGCGATCGCGCGCGCCATCCGCGAGGCCCAGCCGCGCTACGTCATGATCGTCGCGCGCGGCACGTCGGACAACGCCGCCCGCTACGCCCAGTACACGCTCGGCGCACTGGCGGGGCTGGCGGTCGGTCTGGCGGCGCCCTCGCTGACCACGATCTATCACCGCACGCCGCGCTTCGACGGCGCGCTGGTGATCGGAATCTCGCAGTCGGGCCGCTCGCTGGAGCCAAGCCGCGTGCTCGAAGAAGCGCGCCAGCAGGGCGCGGTCATGACGCTGTCCATCACCAACGACGCCGAGTCCCCCCTGGCTCAGAGCGCCGATCACCACATCGCGCTCAACGCCGGGGCCGAGCGCAGCCTAGCCGCCAGCAAAACGTACACCGCGCAGCTTATGGCGCTGGCGCTGCTGGCCGCCGAGTTGAGCGGTGCGTCGGAGTGGGACGAGGCGCTGCGGCGCGTGCCGGACTGGATGGCCGAAACGTTCCAGATGAACGAGCACACGCGCGCGGCGGCGGCGCGCTACACCTTCATGAGTCACTGCGTTACGCTGGCGCGGGGGTTCAATTACTGCACCGGCTTCGAACTGGCGCTCAAGCTCAAAGAGCTGACCTACGTCGTCGCCGAAGCGTATAGCTCCGCCGACTTCCACCACGGCCCGAAGGCCATCGTCCAGCCGGGCTTTCCATTGATCGCGATCGCGCCCGAAGGCGAAGGGCTGCGCGCCATGGCCGAATCGCTGCAAACCTTCCGCGCGAGCGGGGCAGATCTGGCGATCATCTCCAACGCGCCCGACGTGCTGCGGGACGCGCGGCTGGCGCTGCCCATTCCGGCGGGAATCCCCGAATGGCTGACGCCAATTGTCGCCATCGCGCCGGGCCAGCTGCTGGCGCTGGGGCTGTCCGAGGCGCGCGGGATCGATGTCGATTCGCCGCGCGGGCTGCACAAGGTTACGCTGACCGAATAGGAGCGACCGGCTTTTCACCGGCCCGGAAGGAGCACGACGCATGGCAAGCACACTTCTGTTCCGCGCGGCGCGGGTGATCGCGCCGGTGCGCGCCTGGGAGCGCGGCTGGCTTTTGGTGGACGGCGCGCGTATCGCCTTGCTCGGCCCCGGCGAGCCGCCGCCCTCGCTGGCCGCCGACCGCGTGATTGACGCCGCCGGGTTGACGTTGATGCCCGGCTTCATCGATGTGCACGCGCACGGCGCCGCCGGTCACGAGGCGATGGACGCCACGCCCGACGCGCTGCACGGTATGGCGCGTTATTACGCCCGGCATGGCGTCAGCGCCTTCTGCGCGGCGACCTGGACGGACAGCGGCGAGCGCATCCACGCCGCGCTGAGCGCTATCGGCGAGGCGCAGGGGCCGCAACCCGACGGCGCAACGCTACTGGGCGCGTACCTGGAAGGGCCGTACCTCAACCCGGCGCGCTGCGGCGCGCAGAGCACGAAACATATCCGGCGCGCGGATCGCGACGAGGCACAGGCGTTTCTGGAGATGGGCGTGATCCGGCAGGTCGCGCTCGCGCCGGAGTTCGAGGAAAACCACTGGCTGATCGAAGCCTGCGCCGCTCGCGGGATCACCGTGACCGCCGCGCACACTGCTGCGACCTATGAGCAGATGCGGCACGCGGTTTCGCTCGGCCTCTCGCAGGCGACCCACACGTACAACGCCATGACCGGCCTGCATCATCGCGAGCCGGGCACGCTGGGCGCGGTAATGGCCCTGCCGGAAATCTGCGCGGAGCTGATCGCGGACAATATTCACGTGCACCCGGCGGCGATGCGTATTCTGGTTGCGGTTAAGGGGCGCGACGGTGTGATGCTGATCACCGACGCGATGCGCGGGGCCGGGATGCCCGACGGCGAATACGAGATCGACGAGCGCACGGTCTTCGTGCGGGACGGCGCCGTCCTGCTGCCCGATGGCACGCTGGCTGGCAGCACCCTGACGATGGAGCGCGCGCTGCGGAATGTGATCGAGGCGACCGGGCAGCCGCTCGATACGCTATGGCCGTGCGCCAGCCTCAACGCGGCGCGGCAGCTTGGCCTGGCGCACCGCAAGGGCAGTCTTGAGATCGGCAAGGACGCGGACCTGGTCCTGCTCGACGACGCGCTCAACGTGCGCATGACCTTCGCCGAGGGCCGGATCGTCTACGACGCGCAGGCATGAGCGAGCGCCCGACAACACACAGCCGGCTGGCGGCCGGCTGTTTTCGTTCCCGCTTTCGCTTTATCGCTTCGCTCAAGCGCCGAGCGTGCGCCAGCGCAGGAAGGCCATCACGGCTTCTTCCCCCGGCGTCAGCGCGTAGGGGGTCTCCGGCTCCGCGTCCTGAACTTCAGACAGATGCTCGTACAGCGAGCCATCGACGTAGCAGGACAGCACCGCCGGGTGGATGTAGTACGCGCGGCAAACGGTGGGTGTGTTGCCCAGCTCTGCGGCGACGCGCTTGACCGCCGCCGTCACGTTACGCTGCGCCTGTTTCTCGTCGTCCGCCGGGCCAAGCACCAGCAGGGCGCGCACCGCGCGCACCGTCCCGCCCCAGGTGCGAAAGTCCTTCGCGGTAAAGTTCTCGCCGGTGATTTCGCGCAGGTAGTCATTCACGTCGCCCGAATCAACACGCTGGCGCTGGCCGTCGTCGTCCAGGTACTGGAACAGCTCGTATCCCGGAATCTCCTTGCAGCGCTCGACCAGGCGCGCCAGCCGGCGGTCCCGCAGGCGAACGACCTGCTTCTTGCTGGTCTTGCCGGTGAAGGTGAACTCGACGCTCGCGCCCTCGATCGTCACGTGCCGGTCGCGCAGCGTCGTCAGCCCGAATGACTCGTTGGCGCGCATGTATTCCTCGTTGCCAACGCGGATCAACGTGGCTTCCAGCAGGCGCACGATCAGCGCGATCACTTTCTCGCGGCCCAGGCCGTGCCGGCGCAGGTCCTGGGCGGTGCGCTCGCGGATCAGCGGCAGCGCCTCGCCGAACAGCAGCATCTTGTCGTACTTGCGCTGGTTGCGGATCTCGTCCCAGCTCGGGTGATAGATGTACTGCTTGCGCCCGCGCTCGTCGCGGCCCGTCGCCTGGATGTGCCCGTTGCGCGCCGGGCTGATCCAGACATCGGTCCACGCCGGCGGGATGGCAAGCGTGTCAAGCCGGGCGCGGGTCTTCTTATCCGTCACCAGAGACCCGTCCGGCGCGTAGTACGAAAATCCGCGCCCGCGCTTACGGCGCGAATAGCCGGGTGTCTCGTCGCTGATATAGCGCAGCCCGGCATGACGCGCCGCCTCGAGAGGATTCTCGACGGCGGCGAGTGTTTCACGAATGGCATCGGTTTCGGCCGGTGATAGCACCACGGGCAGGCGCTCCGGCGGGCCTAGTCGATCTTCACCTGGACGTTCTCGAAGACGACCGACACCGCATCGGCATAGCGTTTGCCGTTCTTCTCGTCATGCCGGTGGAACTGCGGCGCGTCGATCTCGACTTCGAGCGTGTAGACGCCGCTGGATGGGAACGTCCAGTTCCGCCCGTAATGGTATAGCCAGGGATGCCACAAGAATGGGACCTGGTGCTTGCCGGTGTCATACCCGCTGGAGTCGATGGCACGAACATGCACGCTCAGGCCGGGGATGAAGCGGTTATCGGCGGCATCCCGCACGGAAATTTCGAGATGCGCGTTCTTGCCTTCCGGCTCCTGCCACATCAGCTCGCCGTTTTCAAGGTGATACATCCCTTCCGGGCGCTCGATAGCGTAGGCGACGATATACTCGCCCGCGCGCTGCTCGCCGCCGGTGTCGGCGACTTGCGTCACCATATGTTGCAACGCTTTGACGTATTGCTCGCCCTGCTGGCGCGCCAGTTCAAGCTGCTTCTCGTCCGCTTCGTCGCTGGGCGCCATCGGCGGCATCTGGGACGGTGTTGTTCGGGGCATCTCGTATCCTTTCAGCTTAACAGCGCATCCCGGCGCGCCGCTACGACGCGAACGCGGGCAGGATATGCTGCTTGGCGAACTCGATGAACCCGGCCTGGTCCGGCCCGATCTGGTGAATGTAGATGTGATCGAAACCGGCGTCGATATATTCCTGGATGGCGTCGAGATGGCGCTGGACATCCGGCCCACAGACAACGGCCTCCGCCACATCTTTCTCGCTGACCATCTGGGCAGCCTGCTCGAAGTGAGCCGGAGTCGGAAGCTCCTGGCCCAGCTCGCCTTTCACCCCGGCAGTCGGCCAGATCTCGTACGCCATGCGCCGCGCCTCGGCCTCGCTCTGGTGGTAGCAGACGTGCACCTGCCCGTAAACCGGCTTGCCGCTGCCGCCCGCTTCTTCGAAGGCGTCGACGAGGTCCTGTTTCGGGGCGGTGCTCACAAAACCGTCGCCCATGCGCCCGGCCAGCTCCGCAGAAGAGGGACCCGCTCCCGCGACCAGAATCGGCGGAAGTTGGTCCGGCAGCGTATAGATGCGCGCGTTCTCGACCGTATAGTAGAGGCCGTAGAAGCTCTGCGTCCCGCCGGACCACAGCAGCCGGATCACGTCGATCGCTTCTTCGAGCATTTCGGCGCGCACGTCATAAGCGGGCCAGCGGTCGCCGAGGATATGCTCGTTCAGGTTTTCGCCGGTGCCCACACCCAGCGAAAAGCGGCCCGGCATCATGGCGCCAACGGTCGCGGCGGCCTGCGCGATGATCGCGGGATGGATACGAATGGTCGGGCAGGTGACGCCGGTAATCAGCTCCAGCCGTTCGGTCGCCTGTGCGATTCCACCCAGCACCGCCCACACAAACGGGCTGTGACCCTGACGATCGACCCACGGATGAAAGTGGTCGGAAATCGACGCAAAGGCAAAACCAGCCTCTTCAGCGAGGCGCGCGTTCTCAATCAGCGTATTCGGCGCATGTTCTTCGCTGGACAGGGTGTATCCGATACGAGCCATCGTCAGGCAGCTCCTCTAAGGCGACGCACGGAGGGGGCGCCCGCGCGTTCGTTCAGCACACTGCGTAGAGTGTATAGGGAGATGGGGTGCGCAGCATCCGATAGGTGGCGCATTCGCGGCTAGGACAGGTGGCCCGTTTTGCGCGAATGGAGCGGGGTCAGGCAGCGCGTTAGAGGTCGTCCAGCGAGAGATCGCTGACACGGCGCACGGCGTCATCGCCGAAGCGCTCGCGCAGATTATCGAGCGTCTGTTGCAGGCGGCGCTTGCCCGTCGTCTCGGCGGGGTCGTCCCACAGCCCAAGCTGGCGGCGTAGCGGCTCAAACCCGCTCAGGCCAACACCGATCAGGCGTACCGGCTTGCCGGGCGGCCAGCACCGCCGGAACAGGTCCAGCGCGGCCCCGTAGATCGCATCGTCCTGGTCGACCGGCTGATCGAGCGTCGCCTGGCGCGTGAGCGTGGTAAAGTCCGCCCAGCGTAGCTTGAGCTTGACGGTCGTGCCGCTTAGCTCACTCTGGCGCGCCTGGCGCCCTACCCCGTCGGCGAGCTGGCGCAGCGTGCGCTCCAGCGCCTGGCCGTCGCTGACGTTGCGCGCGAAGGTGGTCTCCTTGCTGATCGACTTGGTTTCGCGCTCCGTCTCGACGGGCCGGTCGTCGATCCCGCGCGCGTGGCGAGCGATCGCCTCGCCGTGCTTGCCGAACAGCCGGATCAACTCGGCAGGCGGCCAGGCCGCCGCGTCGCCGATGGTGCGCACGCCGTAATGCGCCAGCGCCTCGGCGGTCTTCGGGCCGACACCCCACAGCTCGCCGATCGGAAGGCGGCTTAGAAACGCCGCCTCTTCACCCGGCGGTACGACCGTGATCGCGTTCGGCGGCGAATCGCCGCGTGCGGCGGCCTTGCCAGAATTGTTCGCGATCTTCGCCACAAGCTTGTTGGTCGCCACGCCGAGCGAGCATGGCAGACCCAGATCGTTGTTAATCCCGGCCTGGAGCGCGCGGGCGATATCCGCCGGATCGTCCGGCAGAAACGTGACATCGACAAAGGCCTCGTCAATCGAAAGCTGCTCCACCAGCGGGGTGAGAGCGCGCAGCCGGTCCATCACCTGGCGCGACATCGGGCTATAGGCCGAGCGGTGATGCGGGACGAGGATCAGGTCCGGGCAGAGGCGCAGCGCGGTCGCGGTCGGCATGGCAGAGCGAACGCCAAAGCGCCGGGCGGCATACGAGCACGACGCCACAACCCCGCGCTGGTCGGGCCGCCCCCCGACCGCGAACGGCTTGCCGCGCAAGGAGGGATCGCGCAATTCCTCCACCGCGCAGAAAAATGCGTCCAGGTCCAGGTGCAGAATCTTTCGCGCCATGTCTCAAGTGTACCGCGAACTCGGCTCGACAGCAGCGGGCCGGGTTGTCAGACCGGCCAAGTCAGACTACAGTAGTGAGCAACCTTTTCGAGGAGCCGAGGAACCTGGGCGCGCATGATCGGCGACACGGACCCGGAGCTATCATTGCCAGAAAAACCCGCTTCGCTGCCGGACGAATCGGTGCCGTGCCCGGCGTGCGGCACGCTTAATGCCGCGCTAGACCGGGCCTGTGCCCTGTGTGGCGCTGATCTGATCCCCGCCGGCAGACTGTACGAGACGCCGAGCACCGTCCCGATGAAGCGGCAGCCGCAAACGATCAGCGGGGACCGTGAGGACCGCTCGCGGGTTCGCCTGCACGAGACTGTTCTGCTCCAGTTTCTGCCATCTGCCGTCTGTCTCACGGCCGACATGCGCGCGCCTCTGATCCTGGGTCGCACCATCAGCCCGACCCCGGAGCGCGTCCTCGACCTGACCGATCTGAACGCGCTGGCGCACGGCGTCTCACGGCGTCACTGCGCGCTCCAGCGGCGCGGCGATCATCTTGTCGTGTCTGATCTGGGGAGCGTAAACGGTACTTTCCTGAACGATCAGAAGCTGATGCCCTTCGTGGAGTATGTCGTTGCGCATGGAGATCGCCTGATCCTCGGCACGCTTCACCTCGCGGTCTTTTTTGATAAGGCGGACACATCGGGCTGATGCAGAGCTGGACCGCGTTCAACGCGCCCTGGAGCAGACACGACCGCCTATTCACTGACGCTGCGCAGAGATTTCGGTACGCTTCACCCTGAGGAGGATTGTGATGCACTATCGGACGTTCGGACGAACTGGCTGGCAGGTTAGCGAGATCGGGTATGGCATGTGGGGCATGGCAGGCTGGACCGGCTCCGAGGACAGCGAATCGCTGGACTCCCTGCGCCGGTCGGTCGAGCTGGGATGCAATTTCTTCGACACGGCGTGGGCGTATGGCGATGGGCATAGCGAGCGGCTGCTCGGCGAGTTGCTGCGCCAGCACCCAGCGGAGCGCCTGTACACCGCGACCAAGATTCCACCGAAAAACCGCGTGTGGCCGTCGCGGCGCGGCTTCGAACTGGAAGACGTGTTCCCATACGACTACATCATTGACTACACGAACCGCAGCCTGGAGAACCTGGGCGTTAGGTCCATCGATCTGATGCAGTTCCACGTCTGGGAAGACGCCTGGGCGCGCGATCCGGCCTGGCAGCGCGCCGTCGAGGACCTAAAGGCGCAGGGGAAAGTGCGCGCCTGGGGCGTCAGCGTCAACCGCTGGGAGCCGGAGAACGTGCTCGCCACGCTCGAAACCGGCCTGATCGACGCCGTGCAGGTGATCTACAACATCTTCGACCAGAACCCGGAAGATCGCCTGTTCCCTGCCTGCGAAAGGCTGAATATCGCCGTGATCGCGCGTGTGCCGTTCGACGAGGGCACGCTCACCGGCAACCTGACCAAAGACACGCGCTGGCCGGAAGGCGACTGGCGCAATTCGTACTTCGTGCCCGAGAACCTCAACGCCTCAGTTGATCGCGCCGAGGCGCTGCGCCCGCTGGTTCCTGAAGGGATGACGATGGCCGAGATGGCGCTGCGCTTCATCCTCTCCAATCCTGCCGTGGCGACGGTGATTCCGGGGATGCGCAGGCTTCGCCACGTCGACGCGAACATCGCCACCAGCGACGGGAAAGGGCTACCGGCGGACCTGATCCACCGGCTGCGCGCCCACCGCTGGGACCGCCAGCCGACCGATTGGTCGCAGTAGCGCGCTTAACACGCTAGCACGGCGCCTGGCCGGGGGCGGCGATCCGTCCCCGGTTTGCTGGTGCACTCAACCGCACGTTGATCCTGTGAAGGAGTATCTCCGATGACCGACCGCTCTCTGCCTCCGCGCAACGCTATCGCGCCGGAGCACACCTGGAACGCGCCGAGCGTGTTCCCCTCGCCCGATGCCTGGGCCGCCGAGCTTGAGGCCGTGGCCGCTGCTCTCCCAGGCTTCCAGACGCGCTTCAAGGGCTACCTGGCCGGCGGCCCCGCGCTGCTGGCTGACTTCTTCGATACCTATTCTGACCTCCTCGGCCGCGCCGGGAAAATCCTGGTCTACGCCGGGATGGAGAGCGCGGTAGACACGAGTAATCAGGACGCCGCCGCGATGGATAGCCGCGCCTCGGCGCTGTTCAGCCAGGTGCTCGCGGCGGGAGCCTTCGCGAACCCGGAAATTCTGTCGATCGGGCAGGCAACGTTGGCCGGGTGGATGGACCGCGAGCCGCATCTTCGAGTCTACCGGCAGTATTTCGACGACCTGTTCCGCCGGCAGGCGCACGTGCGCTCGGCGGAAGTCGAGGAAATTCTGGGGATGCTGGCCGACCCCTTCGGCGCGGTCGGCTCCACCGCGATGCTGCTGGCGAACGCCGATCTGCAATTCGAGCCGGCGACCGGCTCCGACGGGACAACCGCGCCGGTGGCGCAGAGCACGATCGCGGAACTGATGATCGAGCCAGACAGGGAATTGCGCCGCACCGCCTGGGAGCACTACGCGGATGGCTACCTGTCGTGCAAGAACGCTTTCGCCAACAACCTTGCCACCGCGCTGAAACAGGACGTGCTCAAGGCGCGGGTGCGCGG
The DNA here is from genome assembly GCA_035325905.1 of Aggregatilineaceae bacterium. Classification (GTDB taxonomy): domain Bacteria; phylum Chloroflexota; class Anaerolineae; order Aggregatilineales; family Aggregatilineaceae; genus DYGX01. The sequence goes on from DAOKYY010000001.1 coordinate 9,226, forward strand.
GCACAGCTCGTCGCTCGAAGCGGCGCTGTTTCCGTACAACATCCCGGTCGAGGTGTTCCACACGCTGATCGACACCTTCCGCCGCAACCTGCCGACCTGGCACCGCTACTGGGCGATCCGGCGGCGCGTGCTTGGCGTGGAGACACTACAGCCGTACGACGTGTGGGCGCCGCTGACGAGCGCGCAGCCGCAAGTTCCCTACCCTCAGGCGGTCGAGTGGATCGCGGAGGGGCTGCGCCCGCTTGGCGAGGAGTATGTCGCGGCCTTGCGCCAGGGCAGCCTGCGCGATCGCTGGGTAGACATCTATCCGAACCAGGGCAAGCGGCAAGGCGCGTTCTCCAGCGGGTGGAAGGGCACGTTCCCCTTCATCATGATGAGCTACAACGACTCGCTCAACTCGCTCAGCACCCTCGCCCACGAGCTAGGCCACTCGATGCACTCGTATCTGACGTGGCAGACCCAGCCCATGATCTACAGCGACTATTCGCTGTTCGTGGCGGAAGTCGCCTCGAATTTCCACCAAGCGATGGTTCGCGCCCACCTGCTCGCCACGCAGGATGATCCGGGCTTCCAGACCGCTGTGATCGAAGAAGCGATGTACAACTTCCATCGCTACTTCTTTCAGATGCCGACGCTGGCGCGCTTCGAGCTGGAGATGCACGAGCGCACTGAGCGCGGCGAGGGGCTGACCGCCGGGCTAATGATCGACCGCATGGCCGCTTTGTTCGAGGAAGGCTACGGCGGCGAGATGCACGTCGATCGGGACCGCGTCGGTATCACCTGGGCGCAGTTCGGCCACCTGTACGCCAACTTCTACGTCTTCCAATACGCGACCGGGATTTCCGCCGCCCACGCGCTGGCCCAGCGAATCCTGTCCGGCACGCCGGGCGCCGCCGAGTCCTATGTCGCGTTTCTCAAGGCGGGGTCGTCGCTCTACCCGCTCGACGCTCTCAAGCTGGCGGGGGTCGATATGACCACTCCGGCGGCGGTGGAGTCCGCCTTCGAAGTGCTGGCGGGATACGTGGACCGGCTCGAAGCGCTCACGGCCTGAGCCGCCGAGCCAGCGCCACCGAGTCACGAAGCTGCCGCGCAGGTGATGCTCATTGCGCGGCAGCTCATTTCGGCGTTCGGAATTGATCAAGGGCTTATGACTCACTCAGCGCGCGGTGGATATCGCGCGCCGCTCGCAGCGCGCCGCGCACCGCCGTACTCACGAGGTCGGGGCCGGTCACGCCGTCGCCCGCCGCCCAGACTTTGGGCAGGCTGGTGCGGCCCGTATGCGGATCGGCGGTAATCAGGCCCCAGTCGTGGGTTTCCAGCCCCTCGATTGTCTTGCCGAGCAGAGGATCAGGCCAGTAGCCGAGCGCCAGAATCGCGGTATCCGCCTCGACGATATGCTCCGACCCTTCCAACGGGACCGGGCGGCGGCGTCCGCTCGCATCCGGCTCGCCAAGCGTCATCTGGATCAGCTCGATGCCGGTGAGCCGTCCGGCGTCATTGCCCAAAAAGCGGACCGGCGCGGTGAGCCACGCGAACTTCGCGCCTTCCTCGCGGGCGTTAGCGCGCTCCGCCCGGCAGCCAGGCATCTCGCCTTCGGTACGGCGGTAAGCGCACGTCACGTCGAGCGGGTATTCCTGCTCGCGCTGGAGCCGCAGCGACGAGCGCACACAGTCCATCGCCGTGTCGCCGCCGCCGAACACAAACACGCGCCGTCCAACTGGCGGCTTGCCATCCCCGACCAGTGCCGCCGGTTTGAGCGTGTCAGGGACATTCGCGCGGATCAGGAACTCGCCCGCCTGGTACACCCCGTCAAGGTCGACGCCTTCCCACTTCGCCGGGGCGTCGACGTTCGCGCCGACGCCGGCGAACACCGCGTCATACTGCTCGCACAGCGTCTGAAGCGGGATATCCCGGCCAACGCGTGTGTTCGGCACAAAGGTAATTCCCAGCGCAGAAAGCTGCTCGATCTTCCGCACGACACGGTCTTTGCTGAGCTTGAACGCCGGAATACCGTAGATCAGCAGGCCGCCGGGATGCGGGTTCGCGTCATACACGGTGACAGCGTGCCCCTCGCGGCGCAGCGCCTCCGCCGCCGCCATACCCGCCGGTCCCGCGCCGATCACCGCCACCCGACGGCCGGTGTCCGGCGCGACCTCGCCCAACGGGATTCCCTCGACGGAGTACTGCAATTCGATCACGAACTTTTCGAGCTTGCCAATCTGGATCGGCGTATTGCACACACCGCCGCCATGCGTGCACGAGCCTTCGCACAGGCGCTCTTGCGGGCAGACCCGGCTGCAAATCTCCGGGATAGGGCTGGTCTGGCGAAACACGTTTGCCGCCTCAAGAAACCGCCCCTCCTCGATCAAGCGCAGCGCCGTCGGAATATCATTACCCAGCGGGCAGGCGAGCTGGCACGGCGCCGGATCGGGACACTGAATACAGCGTGATGCTTCGATCCGAGCGATCTCCGCGTCATAAACGGAGTAGATTTCCTCGAAATGAGTCAGGCGCTGGTCGGCGGCCTGCTTCGCGACCGGCTGGACCGGGGCATGTGCCCGCGCTTTGCGGTCGATTTCGAGCGACGCCCAATCACGGGTCATAGGGGAATGTCCTCGCTAAGAGTCAAAAGAAAGAACAATAACATATAGGCCATACCATAGCGTTACAGTAAAGCATTTTGCCTCACGCGCGGTAGTGCCGGTTATCGTGTCTTCGGGGTGACGTGTTTCGCTCACGTGCCCGCGCCAATCCGCGCCCGGATGCGTGCTGGCCCTCACTACTCCGGCGCACATAAAGCAGTATACTGGCACTATCAGACATCCCGCCGGAGACACCGCAGGTGACGCTGGGGCTGGCCGCCTCACGACAGGGACGGGAGAGAGGGGAGGTGCTGCTTGCGCCTGATCCACGCTCCTGGGCTGGTGCCCACCTATGAAGAGCTGCGCGCCAACTTTCGCATTCTGACGCTCTGGCGCTGGACGACCGGCGCCGGGGCGCTGGCGCTGGCCGGGTTCGGCGCGTTGATGCCGGGGACCGAGTTCGCGCCCTGGCCGCTGGTAGCGGTGGGCGTTGCCCATCTGCTCTACAACGCGCTGGTCTGGTGGGCGCTACATCACTCCGGCCGGCGGCTGGTGGCGCTCGCCTACGGCCAGACGCTGCTGGACCTGGCCTCGCTGCTGACCATTTTTCACTTCACCGGCGGTGTCGAAAGCCCGTGCATCATCTACTTCGTAATTCATCTCTTCGGCACCGCGCTGATTCTCTCCGCGCCTGCCGGGGGTCTGCTGGCGCTCACCGCCACCGCCCTGATGACGCTCGTCGCACGCCTTGAGTACAGTGGCCGCATCCCGCACGTCGACGTGTGGGGCGCGACCGGGCTATATCAAAATATCTGGTTCTCGATCACCGCGCTACTGGCGTTCGTGCTGACCACGCTGCTGCTTTTCACACTGGCGATCGCGGTTGCCTCGCGGCTGCGGCGGCGCGAGCAAGAGGCCACTGCGCTCTACCAGGCAGCGCGCGTCATCACGTCGTCGCTGGAAGTCAACGAGGTCCTCAGCCGGTTGCTGGCAATGTGCACGCAGACGCTGAAAGCCAGCGCCGGGATCGTGCGCCTGCTGTCATCGGACGGCGTCACTCTGGAATTCGCCGCCGGGTATGGGTTGAGCGAGGGTTACGCTGGGCGGGGTCCGGTGCGGATTGACCAGAGTCCGATCGACCTCCAGGCAACGCGCGGTACGACCGTGATCATCGCCGATGCGCGGCGCGAGGCAGGCTTCACATCTCGCGCCGCAGCCCCGCCAGAAGATATCCTGTCCGGCATCGTCGCGCCGATCCCGGACGCCAGCGGGCGCGTGCTCGGCGTGCTACGCGTCTACCACAACACCGCCGGGCACTTCGGCGCCGCCGACATCCCGTTTCTGACCGCGATGACGGCGCAAGCCGGGATCGCCCTGTCGAACGCCCTTCAGTACCAGGCGCTCGCGGAGATCGACGAGGCGAAGATGCGCTTCGTGCGCACCATCACCCACGAGCTGCGCGCGCCGGTTGCCTCGGCGCAGAGCCTGATGAACACCTTGTGTCAGGGCTACGCGGGAGACTTGAGCGAAACGCAGAGCGACGTTGTCACACGTATCGGCACGCGCCTGGATCTGCTCCAGGAGCTAATTACCGACCTGCTCGATCTCGCGGCAGGCCGAGAAGGGCAGCTGATTCATCGGACAGCCGAATTTCTCAATCTCGCACACTACGTCGATGCGATGTGCGAGCACCTGCGCCCCCAGGCGGAAACACGCGGCGTCACGCTGACGACCAACGCCCGCGAGGTGCCGGAGCTGTGGGTCTGCGCCAGCCCGGAAGAAATCCGCCGTATCCTCGTCAACGTGATCGGGAACGCGATCAAGTACACGCCGTCCGGCGGGCAGGTCAGCGCGCGGCTGGTCTGGAACCACGAATGGCTGACGCTGGAAGTGGCCGATACCGGGATCGGCATCCCGGCGGACGATCTGCCGCATATCTGGGACGAATTCTTTCGGGCGCGCAACGCCCGCGAGCGCGAGCGAAACGGCACCGGTCTGGGGCTGGCGATCGTCAAGCAACTTGTCGAGAACTACGGCGGCCAGATCGGCGTCCGCAGCGTCGAAGGCAAAGGGACGACCTTCGCCATCCAGCTTCCGCAACGCCCCACCGCAAGCCCCGCAGACTTACTTTCCGGCGGCCCCTCGCCACGCCGGATGAATCAAGAACCCGCAGCGTGATTGGCTACGGGTTCTTGGCTCCACAGAGGAATAGCGTGCTCTTGCCGGTTACTGGATCGGGTCCGCGTTCGGCACCGGCTCGCCGGTCAGCTTCTCGTAGCTGAGCTGGAGCATGGCAACCGTGTAGACCAGGTTGTGGGTAGCGGCTCCGCCACTGGTCGCGAACTTGTAGTTGTAGACCGCGCCCTTGATCTCGGTCCCGGCGCCTTCCGGCAGATTGAAGTACGGATAGCTTTCCAGAATCTCGACGCCCGCCTCGGTCAGCGCGCCGCCGAGCAGCTCGATCAGGCCATCGACTTCCTCATGACCGGTCTCGACTGCGCCGTCGCCGTCATAGTCGCCGGACGCCTCGAACGCGAAGCTCTCGACCCCCTCGTGGCACGCCTGGCACACGGCGACGTTCTCAGTGCCGTCCACCGGGCTGACCATCGAGAAAGTGTGGCCGCCGACCGTGTTGTGACCGGCCAGCGGAGCGCCCGAATCATCGGTGCCGGGCGTCTCGGCCATGTGGCAGCCGACGCAGCTCTGCTCGATGATGAACCCGTGCGTGCCAGAGGGCAACGTCTCGCCCCAGGTGTACGCGCCGGTGCCCGCCATCAGCTCTGCCGCAGTCGAGTAGTGCGGGGTCGAGAAGCGCTCGCCTTCGACCGCGTTCACGGGGTTGGTGCGCGCGTTGTGGCAGGTCATGCAGGTCGCCGCCGCGCCCGCATCGCTGACATCCGTCCCATCCGGCAGCACCACCGCGTCGAAGATGCGGAGCTGGCCGGGATGGTTGGCGTCATGCGGATCGTGGCACACCGCGCAGGTGATCACCTGGTAGTCCACCCGGCGCTCTTCCGGCGGCAGGCCCATCGCCGCGTCGATAAACCCGGCGCCGCTGTGGCAGGCCACGCACGCGACGTGATCCTCGCCGATGGGATACCAGAACGCCTCGGCGGTCTTGTTCGCGTGGGCGCTTAGCTCCCACTGCTGCGGGATGACGTGATACGGGTCTTCGGCGTGGCACTGGGCGCACGTCCCATAGTTCAGGCCCAGCCCGATCATCGGGTCGCCGCCCATCTCGGCGCGGTTGACATGGAGATTGCCGGGGCCGTGGCAGCTTTCGCACTGGATGTTCGCCAGCCCGGCAACGCCGGGGAACTCCGCGACCATCGCTTCCCAGTTGCCCGGCTCAAGCACTTCGGGGAACGTCCAGCCCTGCTCGCGCGCCACGTCGTCAAAGGCGTTGTTGGCCGCTTCGGGGCGGTCGTTGAACCCGACCGTGTGGCAGCTAATGCAGTCTGGCCCGTAGTGATCGCTCGCCTCGCCGTCGATCGCGCGCGAGAAGAACGTCGCGTGACCGGTCGCCAGCCAGGCGTCGGTCTGCTCGGCGTGGCAGAACGCGCATTGGGTCACGTCGGGGTCGCCACCCGCCATCACGCCCACGCCGACATAGGTCGTAGCGTAGACAGTCCAGGTCGTCGTGCCGCTGTTCCCGTTGGCGTCAGTGGCGGTCAGGCTCAGCGTATATTGGCCCTCTACATCGGCCAAGAACAGCGCGACCGTCCCCTGCACCAGCTCAGCCGCCGAGCCTTCGGGGGCTTCCAGGCCCCACTCAAAGGTGAAGCCCTCGACCGCCGGCTCCGGCTGGGCGAAGTCCTCCACGGTCGCAACGTGCATATTGGGTGTGATACCGTACGGCAGGATGAACGCCTGCACCGGCTGGGCGGCAGCGTCCTCGCCCGCCGGGACGGCGTAGGCTTCCGCCGCGATGTAGGTCCCCACGCCGACGGTATTGGTCGCCGTCGTGATGATAGGAACCTGGGTGTCTTCGCCCTCGCCTTGCCCGCTGGCCGTCATCACGCCAGCGGCGAGCAGGAGCAAGAGCAGCCCGAACATTAACAGCAGCTTTCGTGTCATACTTCCCTCCTCTTTCAAAGCCATTCTGCAAACAGCAAAGCGCCTCAAACCATGAAAAAAGGAGAATGCGCCAGCGATCGGAGCAATCTCCTTTTCCCAAACAAACATGCTGCGGCCACGCCCACTGGAGGGCCGCGACGCCGGAGCGCATAGACCAAGCGCGCAGGCCGGGCTTCCGCTGCTTCTGTCTGGCCGCGCGCCACATATAGCGCCGGGAGCGCCCATGACAATCCGGCGACAAGGGCCGCAACGACGAGCGGCGCGGACGGCGCGGACGCGCTCTCGACGGTCTCCGAGCGTGGCGCACCCTCAAGACCGCGCAGTCGCACCGGGTTGGCCTGTTGCTCCAGCGCCAGCGTCAGGGCCGACGCCACATCGAGCGCGCGCAACACCTTAGCTTCGGCCATTGCGTCAGTTGCGGCGCTAAGCGCCCCGGTTGTCGCGACGAACTGGTCCACCGCAGCGGTATACTGGTCCAGGTCCTGCGCGTCGACCGCGAGCAAGCGCGCGCCCACCTCCAGCCACTTGGCGCGCACGTGCGCGTTTTCGATTTCCGTGCTAGTCTGAGCGGGACTCAGAGAGGTAGATACAGCGACCGGTTCGGCTGCCGCCTCCAACGGGGCGTGCGCCAGGTGGGCGTCGAGGACCACTTTCGAGGCACCGGGCACGGCGCTATGACAGGTCAGGCAGGGGGCGGAGCTGGCGAGCGCTTCCTGCACACGCAGCCGCTGACCGCTCAGCCCCGACGACGCGGCGGATTCGCTCTTGACGAGCAACGCCGCTGCCAGCAGGAGCAGCAGGCAGCCAGCCCACAGTGCCAGTTGATGCGCGCGACAACTCATGCCCAGTCTCACCCGATCGCGCCGTCGAAATATCCTTGATCCAGATTATCGGCAGGCGTGGCTGAAATCAGCTACCGCATCCGCCGCTTAGTGACTTCCGCCCTGGTGACATCCGTCACTTTTGTATCGTTCGTTTCTTTATTATTATACTCAACGCCCATTGATACAATGTGCGTTGAAACGAGTCATGAGGCCGGATTATATTCCGAAAGGGCGACTTCAACAAATGAGACGGATCATTCGATTGGTCGTCATCATGCTGGGCGTTGGATTCCTGTACATCGCCACGCCGAGCCGCGCGCAGGATGACGCCGAGCCGGAATTCATCGGCTCGCGCCTGTGCTTCGGGTGCCATCGGGACGTAGGGCCGGCCCATCTCGAATCACGCCATGCGCTGACTCTGTCCGCTGTGGCGGACGAGGGCGCCGTGCTGGGCGACTTCGCGCAGACCTCGGAGGTTCTGATCGTCCAGCTTCCCGGCGAGGACGAGCCGCGCGCGCTGACGCTCGACGACATTGCCTACGCGGTCGGGACCGGGCGCAATGTGCAGCGGTATCTGGTCGCCGTGGAGGGCGAGGCGGCCGAAGGCGAGGAAGCGGCCACCGAATATCTGGTGTTGCCGGTCGAATGGAACGTGCGCACCGGCCAGTGGCAGCCGTACATTCTGGCCGGCGAATGGCCCGCGCCCGAATACGACTGGGAAAATCAGTGCGCCGCGTGCCATGTCACCGGCTTCACGGTCGAGGCGGGCGCCTGGCTGGAAGACGGCGTTCAGTGCGAAACGTGTCACGGGCCGGGCAGCGATCACCTCGCGGTTGTGCGTTCGCGCGACGCGAAGCCCGAAGCTATCAGCGCCAGCATTGTGCTCTCGCCCGATTCCGCGATTTGCGGGCAGTGCCACAGCCAGGGCGAATCGGCGGACGGCCACCCCTACCCCGTGGATTACGTCGCGGGCGACGACCTGCTGGCCGAGGGTGGATTCACGCTGGTTCCGCCGGACGACACGGCGCACTGGTGGCCGAGCGGCCACGCACGGCAGAAATACATGCAGTTCAACGAGTGGTTGAACTCCACGCACGCCAGCTCGTTGGAGGGCTTGCGCTCTAGCGAGCGCGCCGATGATGCCTGCCTGGTCTGCCACAGCGTCGATTACGTCTGGGGGCGGGTGCCGGACGGCGCTGGAGCCAGCGAGGAGGGCGAAGCGCCAGCGTCCGTGACGGTCGCCAACGCGGCGCATGGCGTGGAATGCGTAAGCTGCCATGTCATCCACCCGGAGGACGGCGAGGCCGCTGGGCTGGATTTCATGCTATCCGCCGAGCCGTACGCGATGTGCGTTGAGTGCCACCAGGACACCGATGTCACGGGCGTAATCCACGCGCCGGTGAAAGAAATGTACGAGGGTGAAACGCTGATCGAGGGGATCGAGGGCGTCCCATCGGCGCACTTTGTCGCGGCGGGCGGTCCGACATGCGTCACCTGCCACATGCCGCGTATCCCCGTGGACGCCGGAACGCGCGGCAGCCACGCCTTCCACCCGGTCATGCCGGGCGCGGCGCTGGATGTCGAGACGCTCCAGGACTCCTGCTCGATCTGTCACGCCGACCAGGTGGATGCCGCCGGACTTCAGCGACTGATCGACGATATTCAAGCCGACACGCGAGCGCGGCTTGAGACGGCGCGCGCCGCCGTGACAGATGACTCGGCGGGCTGGATAGACGCCGCGTTGCGCTTCGTCGAGGGCGACGGCAGCCTGGGCGTGCATAACTACGTCTATACGGACCGGGTGCTCGATCGCGTGGAAAGCGAGCTGGGCCTGAGCGACGATACGGGCGCCGCAAGCGCGGGCAATCCGTAAGCGTGAAAACAGTCGTTACCGACACGACAAGGAACAGTGGCATGAGCCATCACCAACGCCATTTTCTGCTTGTTCTGCTGATCGCCGGCCTGGGCGTGGCGCTCATCATGATCGGCGTCGCGCTCGCGCTAGGCCGCGCCGTGCCGGTCGCGCAGGCGCAAGAGGGCAGCGAGCCGGACGCGCAAACCGGGGTCGACAACAGCTACTGCGCGATCTGCCACAGCCAGCCCGGCCGCGTGATGACGCTGGCTGACGGCAGCGTCCTGAACCTGTATGTGCCGCCCGCGCTGGTCGCGGACTCGGCGCACGGAACTAACAGCAGCAACCCGCTGGGCTGCATCGACTGTCACGGCGAAGACATCTTTCCGCACAGCGCGCCCTCGCCGGAGAGCGCCCGCGCCTACCGGATCGAAACGTCGCAGCTATGCAGCGATTGCCACAACACGCTGCTGGCCGACAGCGCGCACCTTGAGGCGATTGCCGCCGGTAATCTCGAAGCGGCGACGTGCGTCGACTGTCACGGCGCGCATGACGTGCCGCGCACTGAGGACCAGCCGACGCTGGTCGCCGCCGTGTGCGGGGACTGTCACACCGAATCCTTCGCCGAGTGGGCGGAAAGCCCGCACGCCAATATGGGGTCGCTCGGCTGCGCAGTTTGCCACCTGCCGCACGGGCAGCAAATGCGCATCGGCGACATCACGGCGCTGTGCGAGAACTGCCACCAGGCGCCGGCCGATATCTACGTCCACGCCAAACACCTCGACAGCGAGTACGAAGTCACCTGCGCGAGCTGTCATATGGGGCTGGACCCCGGCGTCCAGTTGATCTCGGAGAGCCACGAGCCAACCGATCATCGTATGGTGGTCCAGACGCGCGCCTGCAACGTCTGCCACGAAGAGCTTGAGCAGAGCGGCGTGTGGGCCGAGCTGGTCGGCAGCGACGAGAGCCTAACCATCGAGCGCGACTCGCTGCGCCAGCAGGTCGCCACGCTCGAGCAGGAGCTGGCGCAGAGCGGCGGCACCAGTGGCGGCGTGGACTACATTCAGCTTATTCAGGGGCTGATCGTCGGCCTGGGTGTTGGCGCGATCGTCGCCCTGATCCTCATCCCAAAACTGGGCCGTAACAATCAGGCTGTCGTTATCGAAGAAGAGGTAGTTGACCAAGAGCAACCGCATGAGCGTGAACAACACGAACGGTAACGGAAACGAGCAGCTTCTTTCGCGGCGCGAGTTCGTGACGCTGCTGGTTGGGGCGGGCGCCTCGGTCGCGCTCGCCACCCTGCTGGCCGATCCGCTCAACCCGCTGTTTCAGAAAGTCCTGGGCGGCGGGGTGGATCGCGAGCAGTATTCGGCCAGCCGCTCGGAGAACCCGCGCTGGGGGATGGTCATCGACCTGAGCAAGTGCATCGGCTGCGAATACTGCATCTATGCCTGCCAGGCGACGAACGACGTCACCGATAAGATGCGCTGGAATGTGCATATCGTGGACGAGACGCCGACCGGCAGCATCTTCCACATGACGCGGCCCTGCCTGCACTGCAACAATGCGCCGTGCGTGTCGGTCTGCCCGGTCAGCGCGACCTACAGCCGCGACGACGGGCTGGTCGTGATGGACTACGACAAATGCATCGGCTGCCGGTACTGCGAGGTCGCCTGCCCGTATGGGGCGCGAACGTTCAACTGGGAGGAGCGCAGCGACGAGCCGAACCCTCGCGCGCCGGAATGGGGCACGCCCGAGGTGCCGCGCCGTCCGCGCGGCGTGGTCGAGAAATGCACGTTCTGCATCCACCGGATCGACGCGGGGCTGGCCGCTGGCCTGACGCCTGGCGTAGACCCGGAAGCGACGCCTGCCTGCGTCAACATCTGCCCGGTTACGGCGCGTATCTTCGGCGACCTGAATAACCCGAACAGCGAGGTTTCCAGAATCATCGCCACGACCGCGACCTTCCGGCTGCGCGAGGACCTGGGCACCGAGCCGAACGTCTACTACATCCCACCGGAGGGCCTGGCGATATGATCGATCGCGCGCTGGCAGCGGCTCGCCGCTCCCCTCAACTGACGCTCTGGTACCTGTTCCTGCTGGCGCTGCTCGCCATCGGCGCGGTTTCGGGCGCGCAGGTCTTGCTGAAGGGCTTGCGCGTGACCAACCTGACCGACGAGCTGCCGTGGGGCCTGTGGATCGTCGTGGACCTCTCGTCGATCGCGCTCGGCGCGGGGGCCTTCACCCTTTCGGCTGCCGTGTACGTCTTCGGTCTGAAGCGCTATGCGTCCATCGCCCGCGCGGCGGTCTTCGTCGGGCTGCTGGGCTACACGTCCGCGATGCTGGCGCTCTTTGTGGATATTGGCCGCCCGGACCGCTTCTATCACCCGGTGCTGTACTGGAACCCGCACTCGGTGCTATGGGAGATCACGATCGCGGTCATGTTCTACACGACTGTGCTGGTGCTGGAGTTCACCCCGATCATCGTCGAGAGCACGCCGCTGCACAACTACCGGCTGGCGCGGCGGCTTGGGCACGTGTTGCACGACATTATGCCCGTCGTCGCGCTGATTGGTATGGGCATTTCGCTGGTCCACCAGTCGTCGCTGGGCGCGACGTATGGCATCCTCACCGCGCGACCGGTCTGGTATTCGCCCAGCGCACCGGTGCTGTTCATCCTGTCGGCCATCGCCGCCGGTCCGGCGCTGACGCTGCTGGTGACGATCGTCTCCGGCGAGCTGATGCAGAAGCGGCTGGTCCCCGAAGACGTGATGCAGAGCGTCGCGCGGTTCGTCGGGTTCGCCAGCCTCGCGTACCTCTACCTCAAGCTGTGGAGCTGGCTGGCCGTCAGCTATTACAGCCACGTGCCGGGCCACGCGAGCGGGATCGCCATCCTGAACGAGAACACGCCCTATGACTTCACCTTCTGGTGGGGCGAGGTGCTGATGGGCGCGCTGGCCCCGGCGGTCATCTTCCTCTGGCCGCGCCTGCGCCGGAATCGCTATCTGGTGATGGTCGGCGCGCTGATGGTCGTCGCCGGGCTGGTCGTCAACCGCTGGAATGTGACGCTCTCCGGCTTCGTCGTCCCGCTGGACTGGTCGCCGGGCGTGCTGGATGTCTTCCCGATCAACACCTACCAGCCGTCGCTGATCGAGTGGGGCGTCGCGCTCGGTATTGTCGGCTATAGCTGGCTGGGCTGGACGCTCGGCGTGCGCTATCTGCGGCTCTATCCGAGCGCTGTCCGCCTGGTGCGGCGCCGCGTCGTCACACAGCCGGCGCTGGCAGACAGCGGCGAGCAGCCCGCGACCGCCCGCTAAACCCGCCATCTACGTAGTTTTCTGAGCCGGAGAGCGTCTCCGGCTCTTTTGATTCACCTGCTCGCGCTGCGGCTTGCCGGTTAAAGAACCTTTACTCCGCCTGAGCCAAGATTTAAACCCGCCTTGATAGGGCTTTTAACCACCCCCGTTACGATACCCAGCGTAGAGAAGAGACAAACACGGTTTGAGAACCGCACACAAGGAGAACTCATGCTTCACGTCAGTCGTTTTACGCTCAAGGGGATCGCGCTCGCGCTGATCGTCATGCTCACGCTTCCGCTCGCGACCAGCTTCGCCCAGGAAGAAGCCGAGGTTGAGCCAATCGCCCTGCCCGCCGTTGATCCGCTGAGTGTCACCGGCGACATCGCCATCGCCGGCAGCTCGACCGTCGAGCCGGTTACGGTCGCCATGGCCGCGCGCTTCAACGAAGACGGCTTCACCGGCAACATCGCCATCGCTGAGACGGGCACCTCCGCCGGGTTCGAGCGATTCTGCAAGGAAGGCTCCACTGATGTCTCGAACGCCAGCCGCGCCATTAAGGACTCCGAAGTGGCGGACTGTGAAGCTCTGGGGCGAGACGTGCTCGAATTCCTGATCGGGATCGACGCGCTGACGGTCGCCGTCACCACGGACAGTTTTGTAGACCAGCTCAAGCGCTCGGAGCTGATCGCGATCTTCACAGGCGAGGTCACGACCTGGGACCAAGTCAACCCCGAATGGCCTGCCGAGACGATCCAGCTCTTCACGCCTGGCGTGGACAGCGGCACCTTCGACTTCTTCGGCGAAGCTGTTCTGGGGACTAAAGGCGCCTATGCCGAGCGCAGCGCCCGCTTCGACGCTCTGCTTGCCCCGAACCCGACCACCAGCGAGAACGACTACGTGCTGGTCGAGGGTATCCAGGGCAGCCCGAATGCTATCGGCTACTTCGGCTTCGCCTACTTCGTCGAGAACCAGGACACGTTGAAAGCGGTCGCAATTGCCAACGACGTAACCAATGATGATGATGGCAATCTGGTCATCATTCCCGAAGACCAGTGGGAAGCCGAAGAAGTCGCCTTCGTCGCGCCGAGCGCCGAAACGGCCGAGAGCGGCGAGTATATGCTGAGCCGCCCGCTCTTCATCTACTCGGCGACGCAGGTCGTCCAGGACAAACCGCAGGTTGCCGCCTTCATTAACTACTATCTGACGAACGCGAACGAAGTCGTGGAAGAAGTCGGCTACTTCCCGGTCAGCGCAGAGGCCCTGAACACCGCCAAGGCCGCGTGGCTCGAGGCGATGGGCATGGAAGTGCCTGCCGCCAGCTAGCACATTCTCAGGCGGTTCAGCCGTGATAGGGGTCGGCGCAAGCGCCACCCCTGTCACGCTGTCTGCCCCAGAAGCAATGACAAGGAACAGGCGAATGGATAACCAAGCGCTTATCGCACGAGGGAAGTCGTGGCCCTGGTTTGGCGCACGCGCTGAAGACCCCCTGAGCGGCCTCGGTAAGAAGGTCCGCCACGGCGAGCGGGCGATTCAGGCGTTTCTATTCCTGTGCGGCGCGCTGACCATCTTCACGACTATCGCGATCGTGCTGGTGCTGGGCCGCGAATCGCTGCTGCTCGTCACAAGCGAATACGTCACCGAATCAGGGACGGTGCATACGATCAGCGTGCTCGACTTTGTGAGCAGCACCGAGTGGCAGCCCCACCGCTTCAAAGTCGGGATCGCGCCGCTCGTCTCCGCTACCCTGATGAGCAGCTTGATTGCGATGCTGGTCGCGCTGCCGCTCGGCCTGGGCGCGGCGATCTACCTCAGCGAGTATGCCAGCCCAAAGGTACGCAGCACGATTAAGCCGGTTCTCGAAGTGCTCGCCGGCGTGCCGACGGTGGTCTACGGCTTCTTCGCCCTTCAATTCATGACCCCCGTGCTCCAGGGTGTCTTCGGCCAGAACACGGTCGAGATTTTCAACGTGGCCTCGGCGGGGGCTGTGATGGGGATCATGATCCTGCCGCTCGTCGCGTCGATGAGCGAGGACGCGCTCAGCGCGGTGCCGCGCTCGCTGCGGGAGGCGGCCTTTGGGCTTGGCTCGACCCGGCTGGAAACGACCGTCCGCGTGGTGCTGCCCGCGGCGCTGTCCGGAATCGCAGCGGCGGTGATTATCGCCATTTCACGCGCCATCGGCGAGACAATGATCATGGCTGTCGCCGCCGGGGCGCGCCCTAACCTGACAGTGAACCCTTTCGAGTCCGCGTGGACGATGACCGGCTACATCGCGAGCATCAGCGGCGGTGATCTGGCTTACGACACGCTGGACTACAACAGCATCTTCATGGTCGGCCTGCTGCTCTTTCTGATGACGCTTGGGCTGAATATCCTGAGCCGCGCCATCGTGGCGCAGTTCCGCGAAGTGTACGAGTAGTAGCCGTGCGCCAAGGAACAGAGACATGGATCGAGTAGTCTTGATCGCGGCGGGCCTGATCGCCCTGCTGATCGCGCTGAATGGCGCCCTTACCACGCCCACGATCGCGGCGCGCACGGGGCGCTCGCCCCGGCGCTGGCTGGCGCTCGGCGCGGTGATCGGGCTGCTTGGCGCGGCGTCCGGCGTGGGGCTGGCGCTCATTGGTTTCCCGGAGCTACCTGGGCTTGCCGTGTTCGGGAGCCTGGTCGGGGGACTCGGCGCGCTCACGCTGCTTTGGCGTCGCCTGCCCGTCCGAGAAGCGGCTGCCTCGACCTTGCCCGAAGGTGACGCGTTACGCCGGAACATCGCGGCGCGTCGCCTGCGCGGGTCAATCAGCCGCGCGCTATACCGCGCGTCCATCGCGCTGGCGCTGGTCGCCCTGGCGACGCTGTTGTGGACGGTCGTCAACAAGGCGTTCGGGCTGACCGCCGTACAATACGAAGTCGAGCCGGATGCCCTGCTGCTGAACGGCGCCCCCACCGGTCGCCCGCTCGAAGACCTCTCCGAAGCCGAGCTGGAACAGGTGCTCGCCCAGAATGTGCGCGAGCCGCTGCTGCGGCGCTTCCTGCTCGAAACGGTGCTGGCGGCGCCGCAGAACGACTGGCCGAGCCTCAGCCCCGCACCGGTCAGCGTGGCGTTAGCCGGCCTGAACTTCCCTGCCGAACTGGCTGAGCGTCCGCTGAACGAGCTGACCAGCGCCGAGGCCGCGCTGCTGATCAACGCGAACCTGGACCGCGCGGCCCTCGAAACGTTGATCTTCGACCAGGTCGTCAACCCGACCGTCGTGGATAGCTGGCCGCTGTGGGAAGCCCTGACGCAGCGTGACACGATCAGGGCGACTGCCGGGGAAGACTTCCCGCAGGCCGAGTTACAGTGGCGCAGTTGGGTCAACTGGCGCTTTCTAACCAGCCCCCTCGACCCGCGCCAGGCCGACGCCACCGGCGTCCGCCCCGCGATCATCGGGTCGTTGCTGGTCATCGCGATCACGATCGCCGTCGCGTTTCCGATCGGCGTGGGCGCGGCGTTGTACCTCGAAGAGTACGCCGGTGACAACCGGCTGAATCGGATTATCCAGACCAACATCAGCAACCTGGCGGGCGTCCCCTCGATCATTTACGGGATGCTGGGGCTGGCGATCTTTGTGCGCGCGCTGGAGCCGATCAGCAGCGGGCAGGCCTTCGGGGCCAGCACGGCGAACGGCCGGACGGTCGTCTCGGCGGGGTTTACGCTGGCGCTGCTGGTCCTGCCGCTGCTGATCGTCAACGCCCAGGAAGCGATACGGGCGGTGCCCAGCTCGCTGCGGCAGGCGAGCTACGGCCTGGGCGCGACACAGTGGCAGACGATCTGGCATCATATTCTGCCCTACGCTATGCCCGGCATCCTGACCGGCACCATCCTGTCGATCTCACGCGCGATCGGCGAAACCGCCCCGCTGATCATGGTGGGCGGCGCAACGTACCTGACGCGCGACCCCGAAGGCCCATTCTCGATCTTCACGGCGCTGCCGCTGGTGATCTTTCGTTGGACAACGCTGCCGCAAGATGAGTTTCGCAACGCCGCCGCCGCCGCAATCGTCGTGCTGCTGGCGCTGCTGCTGACACTGAACTCGGCAGCGATCATTCTGCGCAACCGGATGAGCAGGAGACTCGCCTGATGAGTGCTTTACCCAACAGCTATTCGCCCAGTGCGAGCGCCATCGAGACGCGCCACCTGGACGTGTTTTACGGTGACTTCCGCGCCGTGCGCGACGTCAGCCTGCGCTTCGCGCCAAACAAAATCACCGCGCTGATCGGCCCCTCCGGCTGCGGCAAGAGCACGCTGTTACGCTCGCTGAACCGCATGAACGAGCTGGTACCCACCGCACGCGTCCAGGGCGAAGTGCTCTTTCACGGTCACAACCTGTATGACCCGGCGGTGGACCCGGTCGAGGTGCGGCGGCGGATCGGGATGGTCTTCCAGAAGCCCAATCCGTTCCCCAAATCGATCTACGACAACATCGCCTATGGCCCGCGCATCCTCGGCTTGCGCGACAAAGCGACGCTGGACGACATTGTCGAGCGCAGTCTGCGCCAGGCCGCGCTGTGGGACGAGGTGAAGGATGATCTGAAGAAGTCAGGGCTGGCGCTGTCCGGCGGGCAGCAACAGCGGCTGTGCATCGCGAGGGCGCTGGCCGTGGAGCCGGAGATCATCTTGATGGACGAGCCATGCTCGGCGCTCGACCCGATCGCGACCCTGCGTATCGAGGAGTTGATGCGGGAGCTACAGCACCGCTACTCCATCGTGATCGTGACGCACAACATGCAGCAGGCGGCGCGCGTCTCGGACTACACCGCCTTCATGCTGATGGGGGACGATCGCGCCGGGCGTGTGGTGGAATACGACGCGACCGAGACGATCTTCAGCCGCCCAAGCGACCGGCGCACCGAGGACTACATCACCGGGCGCTTCGGCTAAGCCGGGCGCTCAGGGCAGCATGTCGAGCGCGAACTGGTCCAGCGAGCCGAGCACGCGGTCAGCCTTCTGCAACAGGTGATCGTCCGGGCGGGCGTAGTGGTTGGGCACCGCGATCACGTACGCGTCCGCTGCTCGCCCCGCCAGAATACCATTCCCTGAGTCTTCGAGGACCGCCAGCGCCTCCGGCGCGACGCCTAGCCGCGACGCCGCTTCCAGATACGCGTCCGGCGCCGGTTTGCCGCGCCGCACGTCGTCGCTGCACACGACGACGGAGAACCGCTCGCGCCAGCCGGTCCCGTCGAGCACCGCGCTCACCAGCCGCCGGGGCGACCCCGACGCAATGGCAATCGGATAGGCGCGAGCGGTCTCGGCTACAACTCGCTCCGCGCCGGGCAGCAGCGGCACGCGCTGCCGGTACGCCTTCTCCATCTCGGCCAGCACGAACTCAACGATTTCGCGCAGCGAATAAGCGTGCTCCAGCCGCTCGGCCAGGAACGCGGCCCACTCATCAGTCGCCGACCCCATCACCTGCTGCTGATCGGCATCCGTCCAGCGCAGCCGATCCGCGCCAAACGCCGCGATGCGCGCCTCCTGCCACAGTGGCTCGGAATCCACCAACAGCCCGTCCATATCAAAGACTACCGCCTGCACGCGACTCATGCCGGGCTGCCTCCACGCGTGGTGGTTCGGACCGCGTTGATCGCGTCGCGCAGGGCGCGCGCCTCGGCAGCGGGGTCATCCGCGAAGATGATCCCGCGAGACGAGTTGACGATCAGCCCCAGTCCGGCGCGGTTCAGCCCGGCGCGAACGGTCGCTTCCAGATCGCCGCCTTGCGCGCCCACGCCGGGAACCAGCAGCGTCATCTCACCCACCTCGGCGCGAATCTGGCGCAGTTCGTCCGGATACGTCGCCCCGGCGACCAACATGCAGTTGCCGCGTGTGTTCCACGCCGCGCTGACGCGCTGCGCGACAACCCGCCACAGCGGGACACCGCCGATTTCCAGGTCTTGAAGCTCGCCCGCGCCAGGGTTGCTGGTCCGGCAGAGGATGATGCAGGCGCGGTCGGCGCGCGCCAGGAACGGCTCCAGCGCCTCGGCGCCGAGATACGGGCTGAGCGTCACGGCGTCAAAGCCGAGCGCGTCGAAGATGGCGCTGACATAGCCCGCGTTGGTCGAGCCGATGTCACCGCGCTTGGCGTCGCAGATCGTCAGAATGTCGGGGAAATGCTCGCGCAGGTAGCGGGCCGTCTCGGCCAGCGCCGCCAGCCCGTCCGCGCCCTGCGCCTCGTAGAACGCGACGTTGGGCTTGTAGGCGGCGGCGTAGGGATGCGTCTGCTCGATAATCCAGCGGTTGAATGCGAACTGCGGCAGCGGCTTGCCGTGAAAGCGAGCCGGGATGCGCTCCAGAGCGCTGTCCAGCCCGACGCACACCAGCGAGTTGATTGCCCGCGCGCGAGCCTCGTACTTGGCGACGATGGCGCTCACGGCGCTATTCCTCTCGCGCCGCGCCGGGCGCCTGCCAGCCGTGCGGATCGCGGGACCAAGCTTCGATCGTAGTAAGTTCTTCCGCGCTGAACAGGCCGCGCCGCGCCGCCTCGCTCACGATCGCGGCGAACGGGGCGAGCACGTGCAGGCGCACGCCCGCCGCGTCAAACGCCGCCTGCGCCTCAGGAAATCCGTAGCTGGTAATGCAGAGGCAATCCTCAACCTGCGCCCCGGCCTCGCGCAGCGCCTCGACGCCCGCCAGGCTGCTCCCGCCGGTCGTGACCATGTCCTCGACCAGTAGCACGCGTTTGCCTTCAACCGCGCCGCCTTCGACACGCCCGCGCATCCCATGTTCCTTAGCCTGCTTGCGGACGAAGACGGACGGCCTGCGCTGGGCGTAGCTGAGCGCCGCGCTATGCGGAATGCCCGCTGCTTCGATCCCGGCGATCACGTCGTAGACGATCGTGTGCCGGGCGATCATCCGCTGGAGCGCGTCGATCACCACGCGCCATTGCTCCGGCCAGAACGGGAGCCGGCGGTTGTCCACGTAGACCGGCGCCACGATGCCGGACTTAAACGTCACCGGCTGTGACGGCGTAAAAACCACGGCGCCGATATCGAGCAGCGCGCCCGCCACCGCTTGCTGAGTAGCGTGAAAGGGTTGCTCCATGACTCCTCGTTTCGTTAGCGCCCGCGCTCGCGCTGGATCATCGCCGCCGCGAACGGACCCCGATAGACCAGCGCCGACCAGTATTGGAACACGCGGACGCCCAGCCGCGCAAATGCCTCGCACGACGCGCCATCCAGGATGCCGCCGCAGCCGATCACGTCCACCGGGCTGCCCAGCGCCGTCTTCGCGTCCACCAGCGCCGCCGCTGCCGCGACCGCACTCGGATGCAGGCGACCTCCCCCTACCCCGGCTTGCAAGTTTGCGTCACCCGGCGCGGGCTGAGCGAGCGTGTTGGCGGCGACGACCGCGCGCACGCCCAGGTCCGCGAAAACGCCCATCAGCGCGTGATACTGCGTGCTCGCCAGGCCGGGGCTGAGCTTGATCCAGAGCGGCGTTGCACGCGCCGGATCGCCTGTCCGCAGCGCATCGAGCGCCGCGCCGCAGACCGCCCGCGCCTGCTCGACCGTCTGGTGGCTGCCGGGGTCGTCTTCGGTGTTCGGACAGCTCAGGTTCAGCGTGTACCACGCCGGACGCGCGCCCGCCGCCACAAACGCCGCGAAAGATTCGGATACGTCACGCGCCTGCGCGTCGATCGCGTCCACGCCAGGGCTGACCGCGACGTTGATCCCGTACTGGCGGGGAAGGGCCCGCCCGGGGCGCGCCCGAAAGGCCGCCGCAGCTTGCGCGCCGGGGTTGCGCAGCCCGACGCGGTTTTGTGTCGAGCGCGTCGCGGGGTCGCGCCAGACGACTTCGCCGGGGTTGCCGAGGCGGGGCCAGCGCGTGAACGACCCAAACTCGACCGGCCCGGCCAGCGCCGGGACGCTACGCCAGCCGGGCATGATGTTCCGCCCACCGGCGACCCCCGCGAGCGCCTCGTCCTCGCTCGCAAAACCGTCCCCCTTGACCAGCCCCGCCGCCACGATATATGGCGATTCGAGAAGCGCCCCGCCCGCGCTCACCGGCTCCGGCAGCAGGGTCACGCCACGAAGCGTCGCCAGCAGGGCCGCCAGGCCGGGAACGGAATCCGCCACGCGCAGCATGCGCAGCAGGTGATCGTGCGTCGCCTGCGCGCTAGAGCGGAACAACAACGGGCGTGCCAGCGCCTTATAGCCGCGCCCGCCCGCAGCCAGCAGCGCGGCGCGTAGAATCGGCGTCCGGTAAGCGCTCACGCGGACTGCTCCGGTTCTCCGAACAGGTTGCGCCCGCTGCCTGGCAGCGCCAGGACGCGCTCGCCGTCGAACACCTGCTGGCCCCGGACCCACACCTCGCGGACCCGCCCGCGCACCGTCCAGCCCTCGAACGGCGACCAGCCGCAGGCCGTGCGCAGATTCTCGCGGCGGATTTCGTGGCGGTCATCCAGATCGACCAGCGCGTATGTCGCTTCCGGCGCGCGGAGACCGAAGATCGCACGCGGGCGCTCTGCCACCATCTCGATTACGCGCTCCAGCGTCAGGCGGCCCCCACCCACCGCGCTCAGCAGCAGCGGCAGCGTGGTCTCCAGGCCGGGCACGCCGGACGGCGGGGGGTCCGCGCTTTTCTCGGCGAGCGTGTGCGGCGCGTGGTCGGACTCGA
This sequence comes from Aggregatilineaceae bacterium, assembly GCA_035325905.1. Lineage (GTDB taxonomy): Bacteria > Chloroflexota > Anaerolineae > Aggregatilineales > Aggregatilineaceae > DYGX01. Next base: position 30,495 of record DAOKYY010000001.1, read on the forward strand.
CCACATCCACCACGCCGCGCGCGATCCCATCCCACAGCGCGTCGCAGTCGGCGCGAGTTTTCAGCTCCGGCTTCATGCGGCCCAGCGCGCCGAGCGTCGCGACGTCGGCTTCGGTCAGGAACAGGTGGTGTGGCGTGACGCCAACCGTTACCGGCAATCCCTCGGCTTTCGCTTCTGCCAGCAAGGCGATCTCCCCGGCGGTGCTGATGTGGCAGAAGTGCGTGGGAGTGCGCCAGCGCCGCACCAGCGCCAGGATATCGGCGACGGTCTCGCCCTCGGCGTGAACCGCGATCACCCGCCCGCGCGGCCAGGCGCGGTAGTGCTGCTCGCGCGCGGCCTGGTCCTCGATCAGTAGCGCGCCGGTCGTCGCGTTGTTGTAGATTTTCAGCCCGCAGACCCGGCCCGCGACTTGCGCGTAAGACGCCGTGTTGCCGGCCTGGCTGGCGCCGAAGTACACGCCCCAATCGCAGACCGCCTCGGCGCCGATCGCGGCCAGCTTGCGCTCCAGCGCCGCCGGATCGATCGTGGCGGGCGGGGTGTTCGGCATATCGAGCACGGCCCAATACCCCCCGGCCAGCGCGGCAGCCGTTTCGCTGGCGAAGGTCGCCTTGTGCGACCACTCCATCCCGCGCAGGTGCACGTGCGGGTCGAGCATCGCCGGAATTTTAGCCAAGTGCATGATCCCGCCTTCGGACTCTTTGCTAGACCCACAGCCCGCCGAGCACTTTGGCGAGCAGCGCCATCCGCACGAACATCCCGTTCTCCATCTGCTTGAAGTATACCGTGCGCGGATCGGCGTCCAGCGCGTCGTGATCGGCGGGCGTGCCCATCTCGTTCTTGCGCGGCAGCGGGTGCATCAGAATCGCGTCGGCCTTCGCGTGAGCGAACACCTCCGGCGTCATCACGAAGCGGTCCTTGATAGCTTCATAGCTGCCGGGGTCGGCGAAGCGCTCTTCCTGCACGCGGGTCCAGTAGATCACGTCCGTCGCGCCGAGCACATCGTAGAGGTTCTCGGTCTCGTTGACTGTGATGCCCTTGCCTTCCAGGTAGCTCAGCACATTGGCGGGCATACTCAGCTCGGCGGGTGCGACGAAGTTCAGCGTCGTGTCCTGCGCTTCGTAGCGGGCGATCAGCTTGGCGAGCGAGTGCACGGTCCGGCCGTGGCGCAAGTCGCCAACCAGCGTAATGTCCAGCCCGTCGATCCGGCTCTTGCAGTCAAAGATGGTGAAGATGTCGAGCAGCGCCTGGCTCGGATGCTCGCCGATGCCATCCCCGCCGCTGATCACGACCGGCTGCCGGATGACCTGCTCGCGCAGGCGATCCAGGTAGTACGCCGCCTCATACGAGGAGCCAACGTCCGGGTGGCGCAGCACGATCACGTCGGAGTAACAACCCACCGCGCGCACGGTGTCGGCCAGATTCTCGCCTTTGTAAATTGACGAGAACTGCACGCCGTTGCTCGCCGCGACCACCTCGCCGCCGAGGTGTCGCATCGCCGCCTGGAAGGAGAGATCGGTGCGCGTGCTCGCCTCGTAAAACAGCGTCGCCATCAGCCGCCCGGCAGTCAACTGAAGAAGGCCGCGATCGTGCTGCCGCATCCGGCGGCGGATGGAGAGCGTCGCGTCGAACAGGATTTGCAGGTCGCGGCGGTCGAACTGCTCGACCGAGATGATATGCTTGCCGGTGAAATCTCCGGCGATCTTGGGCGGCGCGTAGGCCGAAAGAAACTGCTCGGACCGGCGCAGATCAGGGCGTGTAGTGGCTCCGTTCGACATAGGACCTCCCGATGACTCCCCATAAAAAAGCCACCCGAAGGTGGCTCAGCGAACCGAAATAAGGCTCTCGCCCGGAAAAGCGGGGTTTGCCCCGCCGCGCCGAATAGGGCCGGACGCACCATAGCCAGCGCCGCGATCATCGGCGGGCCGGGGCGCAAATCCTGGGCAGAAGCAGGCCGTTACGCTGGCGGGCGGGCGATGCGTGCCGGACATAGTCAACCTCAGCTTCTATCGACGCGGCGAGAGTCGAAGGCAGGGGTCTGGCGGGTTATGCTGACCGGCGCGAGGCGCAAAAAAACCAGAGCGCGCTGCCCTGGAACTTCACTTTACCAAACATGCGCCGGGCGCGTCAATGGTCGAAATCTACCAAAACGGCGGTGGCTTACCCCGCGCCCGCGACCAGCGCCGCCGCCTGCCCGACAGTGATCGCGTGCAGACCGTCGCAGATCAGCGTCGCGCGCCCCACACGCTCGGCTGGGCCGATACCGACGCACGCCATCCCCGCGACCAGCGCCCCCTCGACCCCGGCCTCGGCGTCTTCGAAGACCACGCAGGCGCTTACCGGCAGCCCAAAAGCGCCCGCCACCCAGACGAACAGGTCCGGCGCGGGCTTGGAGCGCGCCACAGCGTGCCCGTCGCCCAGCACGTCGAACAACGACGCGATCCCCAGGCTCGCGATCACGTCCGGCGCGTTCCGGCTCGCCGACGCCAGCCCGACCTTGATCCCGGCGGCGCGGGCGGCTTCCAGAAACTCGCGCGCGCCGGGGAGCAGGTCGGCAGCAGTCATCTCGGCCAGCAGCGCGCGATAGTCCGCATTCTTGCGCTCCATCCACGCCTCAGCCGTCGCCTCGTCAATAGGCCGCCCCTTGAGCAAGCGGCGCAGACTTTCGCGCCGCGATACGCCACGCAGCGCCTCGTTGTCTTCGCGGGTGAAAGGAATGCCCTCCGCATCCGCCAGCTTCTTCCAGGCGCGGAAGTGATATTCCGCCGTGTCGGTAATAACGCCGTCCAGGTCGAAGATAAATCCGATGGTCATCGTACGCTCTCTATCGCCTCGCCACGCAGTCTCGATTCTCGCGCACAGCCTGCCCTTCTGCCAATTGCCGCGCCTGGAGACGCGGTGCCACTAGCGCGCGAATAACCCGCGACGGGAAACTATCAAAACAAAATAAAAAACAGACAGCAACGTTCTCTTTGCAGCTATAATACTACTAGTCTGTATTGTCACGAGTACAGGCACGTTTGCGATCGGGCTGCGACAACACGCTCGATAGGCGTGGCGGGTGTTTGCCGTTTCGATGATGCTCTCAACCGTGGGGACGCAGCGCAGGTTGTCAGTTTCAGTTCACGGCATACGAAAGAATGAGAGGACTACCACTATGAGATCTGCTTGGTTTAGGACACATCACAGTTCAGCTTGGCGTCTGGGCGCTGTTGTGCTGCTGGCAGTGGCCTTTGTGCTGTCGGCAGTCATCACGAACGGCGGAAGCGGCTATGCCGCTGAGGTCGATTATCCATTTGCGGCGGTGCAAGCGACCGGCACGTACACGGGCGGTAGCATCACTTGGGGATCAGGTATCACTTCTGGCAAAGGGACAGACTATCCCAGTACCGTCACCGTGTCCGGCCTGACTGGCAACATCTCGCATATCAGCGTCACACTGACCAATCTCAAGCACACCCGTCCCGATGATTATGACATCCTCTTGGTCGGGCCGACGGGACAGGGCGTCATGATTATGTCCGATGCCTGCGGCACGGCGACTGTGGACCTTACCTTAACGTTCGATGACAGCGCTGCTGCGCTTCTGTCGAATTCAGCCACTCCGGGCTGTTCCAGCGGTACGTATCGCCCTTCGAATTTCACCGGCCAAACGGGCGATACTGACGCGTTCCCCGATGCTGCCTACACGTCAATTGCCGCTGCCCTCGGAGCCTTCACGGGCACAAATCCGAATGGGACGTGGTCATTGTATGTCATGGACGATCAGAGTTCCTATGGCGGCGTCAACGCCAGCATTGGTAGCTGGAGCATCACGATCACAACCGCCAACCTGCCGCCAATTGTCGATCCGATTGGCGACATGACTCTCGCTCCCGATAGCTCGGCGACGGTCCAGATCAACGCTTCTGATCCTGATGGCGGCACGCTGGCCTACCAGGTAACATCTTCCAATAGTGCCGTTGCTGATGTCGCGGTAAATGCGACCGGCCTGATTGACATCCAGACCGGCACTACAGGGTCAGCGACCATCACCGTTACCGTGAGTGACGGACAGGGTGGCAGCACCGTCGAAACGTTCATCGT
>DAOKYY010000001.1:34677-140448 GCA_035325905.1 Aggregatilineaceae bacterium
TCACCGTTACCGTGAGTGACGGACAGGGTGGCAGCACCGTCGAAACGTTCATCGTCACCGTCGAGGCCACCGTTACACCCACGGTTGAGCCGACCGTTGAGCCGACTGTTGAACCGACGGTTGAGCCGACCGTTGAACCGACGGTCGAACCCACTGTGGAACCAACGGTTGAGCCGACTGTTGAGCCAACGGTGGAACCCACCGCCGAGCCGACCGAGCCGCCCACCCAGCCCGCGCCGGTGCCCGCCGCTCACTACGCGATGGAACCGGCCCAGCTCTGCGCTGACCCCACCGGCCTAACCAACCCGATCGTGCGCGCGAGCGTCGCACCGGGAACCGTCCCTAACGGCAACGTCTACTGCCGCGTCCTGGCCGAGGACGGCGCCTTCCCCAACCCGCTTGACTCGGCGCGCCTGGGCGACCCTGGCCTAGTCCAGTACGGCGTCATCCACGCCGTTGATATCTTCGGCGTGACCGCTGGCGGCCTGTCTTACCCGGACTTCGAGATCCCGGTAACGGTCTGCCTGGAAGGCACCGGGCGCTTCATCTACCTGAACGCGCTCAACGCGCCGCGCACTACCTTCGAGATGCCTTCCGTCGTCCAGGGGGGTTTCACCTGCGCCACCATCCCGGCCGCCGGAACCGTCGTGCTCATCCCGGCCCTGCCTTAACACCCCCCGGCATCACCCGCTAGAACAGCCGAGGCGAGGGGAAACCCCTCGCCTCGGTTCCTTTTCTTCAAGCGGGAGCGCACAGGCGGCAGCCCCGCGAAAGTCACCCGCGCTCTCAGGGCAGGTGCGCGGACGGCGGCGGGACTACCGGCGGCAGCCCAAGCTGCTCCCCACCGGCAAAGCCATGCGTCAGAGTCCCGAAGCAAATGTCTTGCGCGCACTCGCTCGGCCGGTTAAGCTGCGCCGGCCATAGCTCGATTCCCTCGAACTGGTGGCGCTGGCTATAGTAGCGGAACGCCACCTCCAGCGCCGAATCATGGCGCCATTCCGTCTTGGAGTCCACAATGATAGCCTTGATCGCCCGCTCCAGCGAGCCGCGCCCTGGCTTAAGGTGTGTCGTCTTCTTGTGCCCGTCTGGGCCGATGAACGTATAGTCGGGAATGTCCGTGTTGTCGATGTTATCATAGCAGCGCGTGTCGCCCCGGCGCAGCATCAGCTCGCACTGCTGAATCAGGCTGCCGAGATGAACCTGCGGATAGTTCTGGTACTCGCCATCGTAAACCGGCGTGTTACAGGTTTGGCTGCGCCGCGCGTCTTCCGCCACGATTCCGTTCTCGGTGATCTGCGTCTTGACCGGCGGCCAGCGCGAGTCTTGCTGCGGCCCTTCCATGAAGTCACACGAGCGGCTGCTGTGAAAGTCCACGCGGTAGCCGTTCATGCGCGCAATCGCCAGCTCGTTCGACCGCTCGTAGGCTTCGGCGGGCGAATAGCTCAGCGAGATGCCGCCATTGAGTTCCGGCGGCTGGCGCTGGACAAGCTGGATGTCAGGGCGGTCCCATAGGTAATCGGCGATGTAGGCGGTCGCCGCGGTCGCCGCCGCGCCCCAGTTGCTCTGGTTTTCCTCAGCGGCGTACGACACGATGTAGTAGGGGTTTTTCGCCAGCCAGTTCTGGAACAACCACTTACATTCGCCCGTGCCCACCGTGACATCGCCGTAAACGGGCAGCAGCGGCCCGGTGCAGGTCATCCCCGCCCAATAGCTCTCCAACAGGTCGGCAGCCTGGACCAGCTCCGGCGTTCCCCAGGCGAAGTTCAGCCGGCACTGCTGCTCCACGTCCGAGATGACCAGCACTTGCGCCATGATGCGCTCCAGGATGTTGCGGGTCTCTTCCGCGTAGCGCTCATCTCCGGTGAGGTGATAGGCCAGCGCGCGCGCGTACAGGCGCCGCGTGCCGCGCTCGTTGTGCAGCCAGGCAGGGTTACGCGAGTTCGGACAGCGCTCAGAGGCGTCAAGCTCATAGTCCCAGTCGTCGTTGGCGGCGTTCAGAACATCCTCGACCGCGCTCTTGTACGGTTCCAGCCCGGCGGCGGCCTTCTGCGCGATGACGCGCAGCTCCTCCGGGGTCGTCTGATACCCGCGCGATCGCGGCCCGTCCTCTTGAAACGCAACGTCGCCCGGCTCGGAGATCGGGGCGGCGATCACAGATGAGACAAGCAGCGCCGCGCTGAGTGTCGCCATCAGCCCCAGGCCGATCAATCGCCCACGTTGACCAATACGCATAGCCAGCTGAAGGAAAATCCCACGTCGAGAAAGTGTGCGATAGAACATCATAGGCAGATCACGTCCCCCAAATACGCCGTAGCGTCGGGCTGTCGCGGCGTTGAATGCACAAGCGCAGGAGATTCGCGTAGTGGCTGTCGCGATCGACCCGCGCTGGTGGCAGCAGCGTCGCCTGCTTCAGGGCGCGGTGCAGCCAGCAGGTATAGAACAGCGTCTCAGCCGTCACGTTATCCAGGCCAACCTGCTCCCGATAGCCCCGCACGGCTTCGACCAGTGTGTCACTCAAGCCGCCTGCGTTAAGGAAGTGCGCGGCGAAGCCCGCCAGCCGGTCGTGCTGGCCGGACGCGCGCTCCGCGCTGACCACATACGAGCGCAGAAAATAAAACAGGTCCCACAGCGGCATCCCGTCTGGCTCGGCAGACTCCCAATCGAGGAATGCAGCCTCGCCGCGCGGCGTCACCAGCACATTCCACGTGCCGGGGTCGCCATGCTGAAAGACGAGCGGGACCTCCGTCGTCAGGACGCGAACAGCAGCGATCCGCTCGGTCAAGAACTGCTCTTGCGCCGGATCAAGCCGGTAAATCGCACGGAACTGAGCGAGCAACTGCTCCAGCGCCTCCGCGACCGCCGCCGCCGGCGCCCGCATCGTGGCGGTGCGACGGCCCAGCTCGGTCAGCCACTCGACTCCCGCGCGCAGCGCCGGATCGCCGGCGGACCAGCCCGCCACCTCGCGGAACGGTTTCCCCTCAATCACGGTCTCCGCTACCACCGCCAGCCCGGCGTGATGCCCCGCAAATGGCACGCGCGGCAGCGCGCCGTCGTCAAACCCAAGCGCCGCCAGTCGATCCAGCGCGTGCCACTCGTTTTCGAGACGGCCATTGAACGCTGGATCGCGCACCATTTTCACCAGGTACGCTGGCGCGCTTTCGCCCGGCGGGAACAGGAAGAACAGGAGTTTGCGCGAGCTGTATGCCCCTGCTGCCCACAACCCCCAGCGGTAGTCTGTCAGATCGAGACCGCGCTCGGCAGCGATCGCCCTCAGATATGCCGGCGGGCCGTCGTCAAGGGCGAGAGCGCCCGCCAGCACGCCATGCCGAGATGCCGCACGGACCGATCGATGAATGAGCTGTTCGGCGCGAGCCGCGCGATCCAGCAGCCCAAAGGCGGTGCGCTTGGCCCGCACGCGCAGACCGCCGGACTTCCCCTCCGTGTCGTCGGCAGGCTCGCCGCCGTCCGCGCTTTCGGACCGTGAGGATGCGCCCGGAAGGGCGCGCCGCGCGCGCTTGAGCCGTTGCAGCGTGAGCGTGGGGCTGTACAAGCCCCGATCCAGAAAATAGCGCAGCGCAACCGTGTGTGACAACGGGACCACGGTGTGAACCTCGCCCGCGAGCGGCGTTAACCAATACAGCGCCGTACCCCCCAGACTGTCACGCAGTTCATCCAGCGTGGCCGAGCGCCGCAGCCACGCCCTCGGCCCGCCGATCTCAGACCAGAGCAGCCCACCCGGGCGCAGGGTCCGCGCGATCTCGCCTTGTAGCGCGGGGTCCAGCGCGCGCACGCCGCCGGTCAACAGCGCCAGATCCGCGCTTTCCGAGGGCAGAGCCAGCGCCCCGTCCGCGCCGCGATCCAGCCTCGCGACGTTTCCCCACTGGTCGAGCGGCTCCAGGTGCTCCAGCGCGCGCGTCTCGGCCACGATAGAGACGCGGCCCAGCCGGGCCAGCGCGGCTAGCGTCGCGCTGGGCGGCGCGCCAATGCAAACAATGTGTTCGAGTTCGAGCGAAGGCAGCACGTAAGTCCAGTTCGCCCCGGCGACGTCACCGCGCAGATTGGTGCCAGGGACAAACTGCGTCTTAAGCGTCCGTTCCAGCATCACCCCGCTCCATCAGCCGCTGAGCAGCCAGCGCAACACCGGAATTCGGAATAGCTCAGGAAATGTGTGCTCGACATTCAGGGCGTGCCGGCTGAAACGCAGCACCAAGAGCGAGATCAGCGCAACGGCGACAACGCCGATCCACACCGGCGGCTCCAGCAAGACCTGGAACGCCAGCAATCCCACTGTTGCCGCGATCAGCACAGCATACACCTGCACGTAATGTCGATCAAAGAGACTGATGCCGGTGCCGAGCATCAAACCAGCCTGCTTCATCAGGTTGAAGATAATTAGCGTGACCATTGTCCCGACCGCCGCGCCCAGCGCCCCATAGCGCGGGATCAGCAGCAAGTTGAGCGCCAGGTTCAGCCCGGCGGCGATGATATCTACGGCGACGATATAGCGCAGCTTGCCCAGCACCTTGAGAGTCAGCCCGTTCTGCCCGGTCGCCGCGTTGAAGAAATAGCCGAACGACAGCATCGCCATGATCACCGCCGATTCTTCGTAGCGCGTCTCGAACAGCGCCACAGTCACGGGGCCTGCCAGCGAGAAGGTCAGCGCAAAGATCGGGAATGAGACAACCGCGACCCACGCCGCGTTTTCCCAGTACAGCTGGTTGATGCCGTGCCGGTCGCCACGCGCAAACAGGCGCGCCGCCGCCGGCGTAAACAGCAGGGCGAAACTCGCCAGCACCATCTGGTTCATCTTGGCCGTCGGCTGGACCGCGCGGAATGCCGCCACGTCCGCCGTGCCGTGAAACTGCTCAAGCAGCACCGCGTCAATTGTGTTCATCACGACGTAGACCAGGTCGGAGGCCAGCAGCGGCACGGTAAAGGACAGCACTTCGCGCGCCGGGATACGGACCTCACGCAGATTCAGATGGGCGAACAGGTCTTGCTCGCGCATTACACGGACGAGAATGTAGCTGAAAATCCCGACGCCGAGCGCGCCCGCCATCAGATAGCCCACCGCCAGAAACTTAACGTCGGCTTTGGCGGCGATCAGCAGGACGACGACGGTCAACCGCAGCGCCGGGGCCAGCACATACTTGCGGAAGAAAATGGCTTTCGGGCTAGAGAAGACGGCGAACAGGCCATTGATCACATTGTCGAGCGCCTGCACAGGCGAGAGCGCGATCAGAATCGCTAGCAGCGCCACCGCCTCGCGATCGTCGATCAGCGTGCCGGTGATCGCGCCGCGCAGCCCGATCACCAGCAGAATCAGCGCCAGCCCCAGCGAGAGAATCGTCCCCAAAACCAGGGCCAGCGTGCCAAAGAGCTTGTTGTACTCCTTCTTCTCCTGGTAGATCGGGATGAAACGCGTGACGGCGCGGTCCAGCCCAAGCGTGATGAACGTTTCACCGAGCGACACCATCGAGAGCGCGTAGGCGAACGCCCCGTAATCGGTTTTGGAGAGGTACCGGACGGTGAGCACCTGCACCAGGAAATTGACAACCATCGAGATTAAGCGGCCCGACAGCAGCAGGCTCGACCCGCGAATCTGCTTGCGCGCCGCCGTTTTCTTCTCGACCGCCGGCTCCGGGAAAACGGGCGCGACCGAAGGCCGGGCCATCTCCGGCGCGGCGACGGTCGCCGCGAGGCCCGCCGGTGGACCTGGCACGGTAAGCTGGGGGTCCCAATAGTCAGGATGGCCGGGATCGGTGAAGCGCCGCAGGTCGGCGTCGGGCGTCCAGCCAGTGCCATCGGGCAGCGTCGTTGCGCTGTCGAAGGTGCATTCAGCCAGCAGCGCGCCGCGCAAGTCCGCCCCGGACAAATCCGCCTGCGCGAGATCCGCGCCGGTCAGATTGGCGTCTTGCAGGCGCGTAGCGCGCAGCGATGCGGCCTGGAGCTTGACCCGCAGCAGGTGCGCGCGAGTCAGGTCCGCGCGCGAGAGGTCCGCCCATTGCAGGTCCGCCAGGCCCAGCCGCGCGCCCTGAAGCTGCGCCCCACCCAGCTCGACCAGGCGCAGCTTCGCCCCTGCCAGCGTCGCATGGCGCAGATCGCTGTTTTGCGCCAGCGCGCGCCGCAGATTGGCCTCGCCTAAATAGGCGCCCTGGAGGTTGGCGCGCACCAGGTTGGCTTCTTGCAGCCGCGCGCCGAGCAGGTCCGCCCCTTCGAGATTCGCTCCTTCGAGATCGGCGCCTTGCAGGTCGGCCAGGCTGAGACGCGCCTGTTGGAGCTGCGCGCGCTTCAGGTCTGCGCCCTGAAAGTTCGCCTCACCCAACGCTGCGCGCCGCAGATCAGCCCCTGCGAGCTGCGCGCCCTGCAACTGCGCCTTGAGCAGCACTGCTCCAGCCAGCGCCGCCTCGCCAAGCTGCGCCCGCTGCAAGCTGGCGACTTCCAGCCGTGCATCGGTGAGATCGGCGCCGCGCAGGTCCGCGTTGCGGAGGTCGGCCCATTCCAGCCGCGCCTCGCGCAGATCGGCGCCGGACAGGTCCGCGCCCTGCAAGTTGGCGCCGATCAGGCGCACGCCGCGCAGCGCGCCGTCGTGCAACGCGCCCTGATCGCGCAGCTCGGCGGCAGCGGAGACCGCCTCGCTGTTCAACTGGCTGCCCAGCCGCACCAGCACATCGCTTTCGATTTGCTGCTCGATCGTCACCGTACAGACCTGGCTTTCTGCTTCGAAGCGAATCAGTCAAATGTCCGTCAGCGAGCCGTCGCGGCGGATGCGGTCGCGCCCACCGACCGCGCATTCCATGTCACATCGATGTCCAGCCCAAGCGCCGCAGCGATGTCACCCCACGAAACGAGCTTGAAGTTCTGGTTGGCATCGGGGGCGGTGTTGCGCCCGTCCTGCGCCACGAACACGCCGTCAGGAAACGCCGGACCAAGCGGCGCGTTCGTCACGTCGATGCCGTCGGTGTTCGAGGTCCCGTCCAGCGCGTCGGAAGCCCCGATCCCGAAGCGGCCCAGGTACACGGGCGTCTCTCCACGCGCATAAACCACGTAGTCATCGCTCCCCTGGCTCGACGCGATCAGGTACCCGCCACCACCAGCCGCGTAGTAAATCGTCAGCCCCTCGATATCGTCGTCCAGGTGTCCGCCGTCGCCCACGCGATCGATGGCAACCGGCTCAGCGGCGCGATCCGGCTCGGCGTCAAAGCGCCAGATAGCGGCATCTTCCTCGCCGGCATAGAGATACCCCTGCTCATCATCCGCGACGCAGCCTTCCGCTTGCGAGTCGACGGCGAAGGCGCGCACCTGTACGGCGTCGACCTTGCCCGCGCCATTGTCGACCAGCTCCCACTGCTGGATCTCGCCATCTTCTCCAGTGACGAACGCGTAGGTGTGGCCGGTCACTGCGCTGCGATACATGCACAGCCCGTACACGTCGATACCCGTCTCGATCGCGCGCGCGGTGATGTCGACGAGCTGCCGGGTCGCCGGGTCGATGCGGAAAACCGCGAGCGTATCGCCGCGCCGGTTGCTGGCGACCGCGATATCAATGTGCTCATCCCCAAGTGGGAAATTGTAGCGCAGATCGACGTTATTGAGACGGCCCATTTCAAGATACTGAAGCAGGCGCCCCGCCAGATCATACACCGCCAGCCCGCCCTTCTTATCCGTGCCGAGCACCGTACTCAGCGAGGGGTCCGAGGGATGAAGCCAGATCGCGGCGTCGTCGGCAGCGTCGCCTTCATTCGGCATCGGCTCAGTCTCGACGGACGCGATCACCTCCACCGGGTCGCCGTCCTGGGCCATCGCGGAAGACGGGCCAGCCGCCAGAACAACGAGCAAGAGAATCGCAAGCGCGGCAGCTCCGGCGGTTCGACCTGCGACACAGTACGTTACCATCGTCCAATCCTTGCTCCTAGCTCGTTATACAGCGCAACAGAACATCATCCGGCGGCCGCACGCCGCGCAGCCCCGCATTCGAAACACCCTATCCCGATCCGTCGGCACCTACGCGCTTGTGAGTGAGGATTCGCTGTCGGGTTGCGCCAGCGGACTCCGGCGCGGCGGGGGCACTTCGAGCAGCGCGGTCCACACCGCGATCGCCGCGCCAGCCAGCGCCAGCAGTACCCAGAAATAGCGAATATACGCCAGGTGTAAAAACATGGCGGTGCTCAGATAGGTGATAATGCTTAATATCAGGCTCGACGCCGTGTAAGCGATGTCGGGCCGCGCCAAGCGATGACGCATCCGCAGGTGCGCCAGTTGGAGCATCGTCGCGCCGACAATGCTCATCAGCACGCCGAACCCCACTACCCCCGTATCGGACAACTCCTCAAGGTACATGTTGTGCATGCGCCGGTTTTCATCCAGCACCTTATACCCGATGCCGCGCGCGTACTCGGTGATGTAGCGGGAGGTCTGTCCGGGTCCTACGCCAAGCATCAGGTTGTCCCGGATCATGTACGTCGCCGTGAGGTACTGCGTCATCCGGCCCTGGACCGACGTGTCCGCCTCAGACACATCCCCCGACACAATACCGCCGATGTCCAGATTGGTCAGGCGGTACAGGTAGCCGGGCACCAGCCCGAAGCCGACCAGCGCGACAACCGCCGCCAGCACCAGCACATAACGCACCGGGACCATCCGCATCATCATCAACGCCACGAGTGTCACCAGCAAGCCCACTCCCGCGCCGCGAGAGAAGGTCAAGAGCGCCCCGCCGACAATCGGGACGATGGCAGACACGGCCAGCAGTCGCAGGCGAATGCTCTTTTCCACCCAGAAACGCCCAATCGCCAGCGGGAGCAGCACGACCAAGACCTGGGCGTAACGGTTTTTCTCGCCAATCGGCCCCGACAGGCGGGGCGCGGTCGGCTGATTGCCGAGGAAGTCTTCCTCACCCACGCTCGTTTCGGACTGGCTGACCTGCGCCCATCCGCCAAAGTCGTTGTCATACGCGCCGGTTAGCCCCTGGTAAAGCGTGACGCTGCCCATCACCATCCCGGCCAGCAGCACGACCCAGATCACCTTGCGCAGCATGGACTCTGATCGGACCGTGTTGATCACCAGGAAGTAGAGCGCCATGCCCTCAATCACGTAGCTCATGATGCGCGAGTACGACGGGCGCGGGCGCTCCGCAAACGCCGCCGACAGCACCAGCACGCCGAGGTAGCCGATCATCAGAATAAAGATCGGCGAAATTACCAGCCCGCGATGCTGGACAAACAGGAAATTGAGCAGCGGCAGCCCCAGCAACAGGAAGAAGCTTCCCGCGACTTCCGAGGGGATGCCGCGCTGAACCAAGATCACCGTCAGGTTGGAGTACAGCACGAAGAACACGACTACCGTGGCGAATTCGGAGCGCGCAAAAGCCAGCGCCAGCACCACGCCGAGCAGCGCGACACCGGCGACCAATTCAAAGCCAAACAGCACCCCGGCTAGCGCGGTCAGGGCGCTGATCACCACAGCCAGCACGATCGGCAGCGCCGGCGAGCGCGAGTCGTCGACCTGTTCGATCACGTGCTCGAAAGCAGGCTCGTGCGCCAGGTGGCGGTTAGCGGTTGCCATCGTGCGTCGTTTCCCTCAGAACGCAGTCCTGCCTCAAGCCGCCTGCTGGCGCTGAGGCTCCCAGCGATTGATCTGATGCCCGCGCAGGAGGTTGAAGGTCGCCACCGCCGCCGCGAGATACACCAGGCAGATATAATACGGAATCGTGATGAACTTCAGCCGTCCCAGGCGCGTGTCGCGGAAGAGCGCGCCCGCCAGCGCCGCCCCATAGAAAGCGCTCTGGCCCAGCATGGTGAGCTGATAGAACAGCCCCTCACCCACCAGGAAGGGGTTTGAGAACAGCAGCAGCGCCAGCGGAATGAACATCAGGCGGCGCAGCACCTTGTGCGAAAACAACTGAACCGCGTAGAAGCCGTAGCGGAACGGGTTGAGTAGCTCGCGCCGGACCAGCACCGCGCGCAGGCCGCGCGTCATGACCCGCACCTTGCGCCCAAACTCGACGCCGCTGGACTTGGCGACCGGCTCGTAGGCCTGGGCGTCGGGCGCAAACACCAACCGGTAGCCCTGTGCGATCACGGCGGTTGAGGTCGCAAAATCATCGGTCACGCCTTCGGGCACGCCGGGGAACAGCGAGCGGCGGATGGCGTAGATCGCGCCGGTAGCCGAGATTGTGTTGCCCGACTGGCTCTGAATCTGTTTCAGCAGACGGTCGAAGCCCCAGTATGTCCGCTCGCCATCGCCAGTCTGGGCGGCGCCTGTGTCCGCGCCGCGCCGCGCCGGGAGATACACCTGATTCCCGGCGACGCCGCCCACCTCTGGATCGGCGAAGGGGCGCACCAGGCGGCGGATCGCGTCGGGCGCGTAGGCGCTGTTGGCGTCCGAGAAAACCAGAATCTCGCCGCTGGCGGCGGCGACCGCCGTGTTGAGGACACCCGCTTTGCCCTGGCGGGGCAGCGCCAGCAGCTTGACGCCCCGATCTGTATAGGACGAGACAATCGCCTCGGTGCGATCGGTCGACCCGTCCGAAGCGACGATCACCTCCAGACAGTCACGCGGATAATCGAGCGCCACGACGTTCTCCAGCTTGGCGCCGATGCTCGCCGCCTCGTTGTACGCTGCGATGATCAGGCTGACGGACGGCGTGATGTCCTCGGCGCGGTAAGGCTTGCGCCATAGCAGGCCGCGCACGAACAGCAGCGCCGGAAAGACGACGTAGGTATAGGCCAGCAGGGCGACCGCCGCCCAGAAGACGAACAGCGCCAGATCGGTCATTTCGCCACTCCAGATGCAAACCGTTCGACGAGCGCCGCCGCGTTGGTCGCCAGGTCGAACTCGCGCAGCACCTTCTCGCGCCCTCCATCGACTAGGCGTTGACGTAGCGCCGGATCGCGCGCCAGCCGCTCCACCGCATCGGCGATGGCCTCCGCGTTACCCGGCGGGGTCAGCAGGCCACTCTTGCTATCGATCACCAGCTCCGGGATACCGGACAGATCGCTCGCCACGACCGCGACGCCGCTCGCCATCGCCTCCATCAGCACAACCGGGATGCCTTCGCGCCGGTTGTCGCTGGACGGCACGCTGGGCGCGACCAGGATATCCGCCTGTTGCAGCAGCTCCACAACTGCCTGGCGCTCGCGCCGTCCGTGAAACACCACCTGCTCGCCCAGCCCAGCCGTAGCGACCTGTGCTTCGAGCGCCGCCTGATCCGGCCCGTCGCCGACGAAATGGCACGTAAAACGAAGCCCCCGCTCCTTCAACAACCGGCACGCCTCGATCAGATACGTCTGGCCCTTGACCTCGTGCAGGGTCCCGATGTTGAGGATCATGAGGGGTTGGCCGTGCCCGCCGTTGGCCCCGGCGCGCGGGCGCGGCGCGAAGACGGACGTGTCTACCCCGCACCGCAAGACCGTCACGCGATTGGCGATGTCCTCACCGCAGGTCTGCATGATAACGCGCACGTTGTACTCCGAAATCGTCGCGGCGAAGGCCGACTCCGCGATCTTCTCGCGCAGCATGTGCTGGTCACGGTGTAGATCGGAGCCGTGCGCGGTGAAGCTGTACGGGATGCCGGTTAAGCGGTGGATGATGAACGCCGCCGCCGCCGGGTGGCTGGCAAAATGCGCGTGAATGTGCGTGATTCCGTCGCGCTCCATCATCCGCGCGAATTCTACGATTTTCGGGAAGAACGCGAGAATCCCGCCGAAATAGCGCGCGCTGCCCCAGGTCGCCCGCAGCGAGTCCCACAGCGCGCCCAGGTAGGCGCGCGGCTTGCGCCGCAGATAGTAGGCGTGCGAGCGCACAAAGCGCGGCGCGATCATCGGCAGAAAGTGCGCCCGCTCGACCAGCGGGACGGCTTCGGGATGCATCGCCGCCGTGCGCTCGCGCTGGAGCGGGTACACCTCAACCGGGACGCCCTGCGCCTGCACCGCGACGATCTCGTACAGGACGAACGTCTCCGTGATCTTGGGGAAGCGCGACATTATGTACGCGACGCGGGCACGCGGCCTAGCGCTCGTTTCAGCCTGTGCGGACGGCGGCGCCGCGATCAGCGGCTCACGCATGTTGCCTCCCGCTGCGCCGGACATACGCCTGCCAGATTAGCGATGAGACGCGGCGGCGCGTAGCGTCAATCCCGTTAGTCGCGTCGACCACCACCATCTGCGGGATACGCTGGCGCAACGCGAGATACGACTGCCGCTGCGTTTCGAGCGCCTCGACCCCGTGCTCGCCCTTCCGCGCAAAGAGCACTTCGGCGGGCGCGTCGAGCAGCACAACCAGATCGGGCGGCGGGCAGGTGTGCGCCAGCAGCCACCGCCGGATGCGTCGCGGCAGACTCAGCGGGCGCGTCGGCGGCAGCAGCGCGTCATACGCATAACGGTCGAAGATCACCAGCCGGCCCGCTGCCTGATGGTAGCGCGCGGTCAGGTAGCGACTCCACTGCGTCAGCAGCAGCCGGGCGAAACCGAGGCCGGGCAACGCGCGTTCTGCGCGTTTCCGCCGCTTTTGGTACAGGCCCATGTAGACACGGCGCACCGGGAACATCGACGCATCCTGGATGCCATCCGCGACGGTGGATTTTCCGGCGCCATCCGGCCCCAGCACCGCGACCGAAGGGATCGCGGGGCGCACCACGCGCAGCGAGCGGTCGAGCCGCCGCAACAGGCGATTCGACGCGGCGCGCGTGCGAGCGCCCAGCGGGTCACGCTGCCGCAGACGGGCCGCGACCGCCGGGGCTTGCGCCAGCAACGCGCTCCACTCGCCCGCCGTGATCGGGGCGCGAACTGCTTCCCAGCGGACGCCCGGCGCCCAGTAGGCGGCCAGCAAAGCATCGACCGGGGCCGAGTCTTCGATCTGAGCCGCCAGTTGCTGAAGGCGCTCGGCGCGCACCGGGTCGAAGCGGCCTTTGTCGAGCGTCGCATGCAGCAGCAAGGTGATCACCTCGTGGTGCGGCGCTGGCCCCCAGACCTCTCCGACGCGGACGCGGGCGGCCAGCACGTCGGCCGCCAGCCCGGTCGGCAGAGTCTTGATCGGTCGCCCGTAGATCAGCTCGCTCACCGCATCGACCTTGAACCAGGTATCGGTTTCGGCGTCGTAGGCGACGAAGAAGCGGTGCGGCGCATACCCGCGCGCCGGCAACGGGACAAACCCCGCCTGCGTCAGCGCCGCGCGCAGCCGGTTCCACGCGTCGGGCGCCACCAGCAGATCAACTTCGCCGCTCGCCATCTGGTCGATGCGCTCGGCGTCTCGCAGCACGCAGTAAGCCAACCGCTCGCCGTCAAGCGTGCCGAAAAGTCGACTGAGCGTCGCGTGCATCGTCCACCCTACCCCGCGCCCTTGCGCGCTCGCTCGGACTTCGAAAGCTGCGCCATGCTGACCGTCTCAACCGGCGCGGCCCGCCCACGGCCCAGCCGAAACCGGCGGCTGCGCGGGGCGTTGAAGGTCAGCACGGTGCCGATCACGCGCGCGCCGAGCGAGTACAGGTCTTCCATGACCTCGCGGATCTCGCGGCGGCGCGTCTGGCCGTACAGCGCGGTGACGATCGTCCCATTGGCGCGCGACGCGAGCACGATGCCTTCCGCCTGCTCCTGGAAAGGCGGCGCCACGATGATAATCAGGTCAGCCAGGCTCTGCAGATGCTCGATCAGGTCCATCATGCTATCGGACGCGAGCAGGCTGCCGACATTGGCCGATAGGCCGCTCGGAAGGACAAAGAGATTTTCCACGTCGTCCACCGGCGCGACGCATTCGGTCAGGCTGCGCTCCTCGCTGAACAGATCGGCCAGGCCATGACGCTTATCCATCCCGAACATCTTACTGACGGTCGAGGCGCGCAGATCGGCGTCGACCAGGATAACGGTGCGCCCAAGCTGTCCGAGCACGGCGGCGAGGTTCGCGGCGACCTCGGCGGATTGCTCCGTCCCGCGCGGGCTGCCGACGAGCAGCGAGCGATAGCCCTGATTGCTGTTGAGAAAGACGAGCTTGGCGCCCAGCTTGCGATAATTCTGCGCGGCGCGTGACGCCGGTTGGGCAGTCACGATCAGTCGCTTGGCGCCGGTGAAGTGCAGGGAGCGGTGACGCGCAATCGCGCCTAGAACGGGCACGCCAGCTGCCTGCGCCAGCGACTCTTCCGATTTGAACGTGTCGTCCAGGAAGTCGAGCGCCAGAATGAGCGCGATCCCTATGATCAGACCTGCCAGCCCACCGAGCGTGGTCTTGGTCGATGTCTCGCGGTTGACACGCGAAGCCCGCGTGGCGGGGTCAACGATCTGGACGCGGTTATTCGGCGTCGTCTGCGCCTCGCCGTAGAGCGACACCAGAAGACGTTCGGAGTCCGACAGGAATTTGCGCTCGGACTCAATCAGCTTGTCGACGTTGGCGCGCTGCGAGTCGGTGGTCGCCGCTTCGCGCTGCTGCTGAAGCTCGACGAGACGGGCTTCGCTGCGCTCGACGGACGCCTCGACGCGGTCGATTTGCTGCTGAATCTGCTGGACGGCATCGCCCGACGAGCCGCCGGCGCTGCGCGCGACGATCATCTCGGCGACCTTATTGGCGATCTCCGTCGCGCGCGCGCGCTCGCTGTCCTCCACGCGGATCGTCATGAGCTGCGTCGTGCTGCTGGTCGAGATGGTGATCATGTTGTCGAGCCGGCCAGGCGTCAGGTCGAGGTTCAGCTCGGCGATCACATCTTCGAGGAAGGGTCGCATCGTCGGCAAGACCGCGTAGACCTCAAGCAATTGCGCCGCGGCGCGGAGATCGTTCGGCGTCGGGTTGAGGCTGGTCGTGGCCGGCCCGACCAGAAGCTGCACGCGCGCGCTATACGTCACCGGCTGTCGCTGGGCGTACGTGTACGCAATTGCGCCAGCGACGACGGTCGTCAGCACCGGCAGCCAGAACCACTTCAAGATCGCGTCGATATAGCGTCGGAACATCACAGCGCTCTCCCCACCAACTTGTTTGTGATAGCGCGTCGTACTTGGAGCGAAACACCTGCGGCAGTTATGGGCGACGCGGCGGAGTATCAGGTGGCCTCTGCTGCTGGATGGAAGGCCCAGGCAGAGGCCACGCCGTGTTACTCCTGATCGTACGTTGGACGACGGCGAATGACAAAACGTCGAGCTAGCGCGCCCCCCGGTCCTTGAAGATCTTCATCCCGGTCCGAACGATGATTTTCAGATCGAGCACCAGGCTGATCTTGTCGATGTACTTCATATCCCAGATCAGCCGGTTGTCGAAGTCGGTTTCGCCGCGCTCGTATATCTGCCACAGCCCGGTAATCCCCGGCTTGACGCTCAACCGCTCGGTGTGCAGTAGCTGGTACTTGTCCACGCCGAACGAGGTCGGGCGCGGGCCGACGATGCTCATATCTCCCCTAAGCACATTCCAGAGCTGCGGCAGCTCGTCGAGGCTGGTCTTGCGCAAGATCCGCCCAACCGGCGTGATGCGCGGGTCATTTTCCAGCTTGTCGCCGTTCTCGTTGATCGTCTCTCCGCGCTCGTTGACCCGCACCCCCAACTCGGCCAGGCGCTGGTCAGCGTTCACGATCATCGAGCGGAACTTGTACATCTTGAATTTGCGACCGCCCAGGCCGGTGCGCTGCTGGACATACAGCGGCGAATGACGATCCTGGAGCCAGATCAGACCTGCCAACGCCGCGCCGAGAGGCAGCACGAACGGTAGCGACAGGGCGACCAGCGCCAGGTCCATCGCGCGCTTGACCTGCATGTAGACGCGGCGGGAGTCGGCGCTCTGGTATGGCAGGCGGTTCACCCAGAAATCCGGGTCATAGTAGGGCGAGACATCGTGGTGGTGCGGCCGCTGCGCGACAAACGGCTGCATCAAGTCGCCGCCATGCAGCAGCGCGCGCAACCCCAGGCTCAGGATGAACGTGGACGAGGACTTGCGCAGCGGCTGGGCCAGCTCGCCCTGGCCGCTCATTTTACCGAAGCCGAAATCGACCGTGAACGGCTGGAGCGCGGCCCGCTCCTGGGTCGTGAGCTTGTCCTCGGCCCCCGCGCCGCCCGCCCCCTTGCGCTCGCTGGCGAAAGTCAGCAGGTTCTTGCCTGCCGCCTCGATCAGGTACTTGTAGATGAGGCCGTCGTCCGGGAAGCTCGCCACGCCAATTGGCATGCGAATGTTCAGTTGCAGCCGGATCAGATCGTAGATTTTGCGCGCGAGTTCCTCGGCCTGCTCGCGGTTGGTTTCCGGCAGGCAGATCACCAGGTCGTCGGCGTGCCAGGCGATCGGATCGGTGTGATAAAGGAACGATTCCGCCAACTGCCCCACGCGGGCCTTTAGATAGCTGCGTTGAAGCACAAACTGGTAATTGAACCGTTCGGCGCGAGTGGATTTCAACTCCTCCACGCCGCTCAGATGAAGCAGAATGAACCCAACCGGACGGTTGAACCGCCGCGCCCGGAACAACTCGGCGTTGATCGTCTCCTCGCCCATCACGGTCGAGAGAATGCGGGACTCCTCGCGCCCGGTCACTACGTTTTCCAGCACCTGCTCGAGATTGGCGACGACCACCGACAAGAGGCGGACCAGGTAGGCCGTAACCGCCAATAGCAGCAGTTCCGTCACAACCAGCGGTAGCTCGGTCAGGTCATGATCAAGCAAGCCTGCGGCAGCGGCCCCCAGGTACATCGCACCGTTCGCCAGCAAAATCATCTGAAGACGGCTGGTGCCCAGGTCAGGAAAGATCAGCATCGACAGCACGGTCACAACAGCGATCACGAACACCACCGGGGACGGCGTAAACCCGAGGGCATCAGGGTAGGCCAGGACAAAGAGCACAATCAGCCAGATCACTGCCGTCAGTAACAATAAGCGCAATCGATTCATGATAACCTCCTGCCCGTGCTGTGCGCCGTGGATTGGGTGGGCTTATTCGCATTATAGTGAATTCCTGAGTGTATAAACACCGTGATTACTGTAGATTCGGGGTTTTTTTATAAGTTTTTATTTGATTTAAATAACTGTCTCGCTTGGCTTTAAGCTTTTTTAATAGCGGCCATTCCGGCGCGCCCATAACATATAGGTAGAGTGTGCCGAGTCTGGACCGGCGAGCGCGCCCGGCGCGGGACCGCAGGGTCGCGAAGCGCGGTGTGCGCGGACGGCCGGCAGCATGGGGCGCAAGGCACCACGCCGCCTGGCCCGAAGTCAATGCCTCAGGATTAAGACCGCGCCACAGGTTTTTTCACACCGGGATCGCCGTCATCGCAGCGCGAGGTCCAGCCCGGTATATCGCCAACCGCTGCGATGATTTGACGCACGTGAGCAGGATGCCAGAGTGAACTCTGAACGGAATCTGTCTGACGGCGGCAGTGTCGATTTCAACCTGCACGATCTCGTCGCCCTTCGCCTGCTGGACGCGCGCCCGGCGGACATCAAAGCGGTCAGCCGGCAGTTGGGGCCGATCCGGCGCCCGTTTTCGGGCGAGCCGGATGTCATCGTGCGCTTCGTGGACCGGCTGGACGCGCGCGGGACGCTCCGCTATCTCGGCAAAGACGAGGCGGCCTTCACGGACGACGCTTTCGTCGTGCTGCGCAGCAAGCACAAGGCGCGGGCGCGCGTGCAAATCCCAATGGAGCGCATTGGGGAGCAAGGGCTGACGCTCGTTGCCGAGCGGGGGCTGCCCGCGATCCCGTTGCTGATCCCGATCGTCAACCTGACCGCGCTGGCGAAAGGCGCGCTGCCGCTGCACGCCTCCGCGTTTCTGTATCAAGGCGCGGGCGTGCTGAACACCGGCTGGTCAAAAGGAGGCAAGACCGAGGCTCTGCTTGGCTTCATGGAGCACGGCGCACGCTACGTCGGCGACGAGTGGGTGTATCTCTCGACGGATGGCGCGACGATGTCCGGCATTCCCGAGCCGATCCGCGTCTGGGACTGGTACCTGGAGCAGATGCCGCGCTATCGCGGGCTGGCCGGGCGCGGCGACCGCCTGCGCGTCCGTACTCTGAAAGCGGCGGTGAGCCTGGAAGGGAAGCTGCCCGCTGTGCCCGGCCGGAAGGCGGCGGGGCGCGTCGCACGATTGTTGGAGCGCCAGCTTTTCGTCGATCTGCCGCCGGAGAGGGTCTTTGCACCTGACGCGTTCGCGCTGACCGGGCCGCTCGACACCGTGTTTTTCGTCGCCAGCGTAGACGCGCCCGGCGTGCGGGTCCGCCCGCTGTCGCCGGACGAAATCGCCGGGCGAATGGTCTTCTCGCTGCAATACGAGCGGCTGCCATTTATGGAATACTATATGATGTTCCGATTCGCTTTTCCGGGCCTGCACAACCCGCTCGTGGAAAACGCCGAATCCATTCAGCGCGAGCGGTTGCGCGCCATGCTGGCGGGCAAGGCCTGTTACCTGGTCGAGCACCCCTACCCGGCGGTCATCGAAGACCTGTATCAAGCGATGCGCCCATTGGTCGGCAAGGCCGGGCTGCCCGGCCCAGAGAATAAATGATGTCCGATCCGCTTGCACAACCCGCGCCCCTAGACGCGCCCAGCACGCCGCCCGACGATGGGCAGCTAGACGATCTGCTGCAACGCTCACGGCGGCTGGACTGGCGTTTTCTGTTACCCGACCCGGAATTGGGGCGTGTCGTCTATTATGGCCCGGCGGATGACCCGTTGCGCGTGGCTCTGGCCGATTTCGCCGAATCGGTCACGAACGGCGAGAGCGTCGCGCCGGGCGCGGCGGACCGCTTTGACGTGGCGGTGTTGCGCCATCAGCCCGTCGAGGCGCTGGCGCGCGCGCGGTCGCTGCTCAGGCCGGGCGGCACGCTCTACGTCGAGGTCCAGCGCCGTGCCGGGCGTGATTTGCCCTGGCAGGCACGCCGCTACGTCGCCACGATTGAGCGCAGCGGGTTCCGCCACGTCGAAGCGTTCTGGAACTGGCCGGACTTCACGCGCTGCACCAAGATCATGCCGCTGCACGACGCGACTGCGCTGGCCTACGTCATTGTCAACAACCGGCGGGGGATCGCCGCCTGGCTGACGCACAGCGCCGTGCGGGTCGTATTCCGGCTCGGTATGGCCGGCTGGTTCGTTCCATCGCTGAGCCTGATCGGGCGGCGGGAGCAACCGTGAACCTGGTCCTGGACTTTCTGGAAAGCAACCGTGCCCGGCTCAAGCTAGACCGCGCGCGCGTGCCGGAGCGGCTGACGAGCGTGATGCTGACGCCGCGCTTCCGCGCCTCGCGGCATGTGGTCTTCCTGGTGCTGCCGGTCGGCAAGCCTTACCCGGTCCTGGTCGCCAAAGTGCCTCGCCTGGGCGAGCGCAGCCCCAGCCTGACGCGCGAAGCTGCCGCGATTTCGGCGGTTCAGGCGATGCGCCCTGGAGGGTTCGACTCGATCCCGCGACTGGTCGCGTTCGAGGAGCACCGGGGCTACCCAATCCTGGTCGAGACGGCGCTGAACGGCCAGCTCCTCGATCCGCCGCGCGTCCGGCGCGATCTCGACGGCGCGTGCGAGCTGGCGCTCGAATGGCTGACCGACCTGCCGTCCACGCCCGCCGCGTCCGCCGAGCCGGGGTGGTTCGACCGGCAAGCCAGCCAGCCGCTGCGCACGTTTGCCCAGGCGTTTCCGCTCAACGTCCCGGAAGAGCGAATGCTGATTCGGACGCAGGAGCTGGTCGCGCCGCTGCAACACGCCGGGCTGCCGCGCGTGGTCGAGCATGGCGATGTCAGCCACCCGAACCTGATCGCGCTGCACGCCCAAAACCTGGGCGTGGTCGATTGGGAGCTGGCGGAGATGCAAGGCGTGCCCGCCTGCGATATGTTCTTCTTCTTGACCTATGCGGCCTTCGCCCAGGACGACGCGCGCACGCGGCGCGACTTCCTGACGCCGTTCACCGAAGCGTTTTTTGGCCCCAACGCCTGGGCAGTGCCCTACGTCGAACAGTACGCGCGGCGGCTGCAGATCGGGCTGGAGCACCTGACGCCGCTGTTCGTCCTGTGCTGGGCGCGCTATATGAGCCGCCTGCTGCTGCGGCTGTACAACGACCGCCCCACTCCCGGCGGCGTCGAGCCGGAGACCGCCGCCTGGCTGCGCGACAATCGCTATTACGCGCTCTGGCGGCACACGCTGGACCATCTGGACGAGCTGGGCTGGGCCTTGTAGCCCGCCCCACGACGCGAGGACCTGATGCGCGTTCTCTACCTGACCAACGGCTTTCCATTTCCGCTGACCAGCGGGTACCTGCGCCACTACCATTTCATCCGCGAACTGGCGGACGAGCACGAGATCACGCTGCTGTCGATCGCGCGGCCGAGTTTTCGCGAGGAACACCGCGCCGCGCTGGCGCCCTTCACGCGGCATATCGAGGTATTTGTCGCAGGCGGGCGGGGGCAGCCCCCGGTCAGAAAGGCGTTGTACGCGGTCCGCACCATTGGGCGCGCGGACGGCTCCATCGGCGCGATGCGCGCCGCGATCAAGCGCCTGCACGCGGCGCAGCCCTTCGACGTGGCGCTGTTCAGCGGCAAGCCGACCTACGCGGCCATCGAAGGGCTGGCGCTGCCGCCGATTGTCGCGGACTTCACCGACGCGGCGTCGATGCGGATACGCGGCCAGATGGAGCACGCCAGCCCGCTCAAGCTGCCCGGCCTGTGGGTGAAGGCCCGGCAGATGCGGCGGCTGGAACAGCAGATCGTCGCGCGGGCCGATCACCTGATCTTCGCCTCGGCGCGCGATCGCGAGGCTGTTATGAGCGCCTCAGACAAGCCTTCATCGGTCATGCCGAACGGCGTGGACATCGACTTCTGGCAGCGCACCACCCGCGCGCTGGGGCGCAACGCGATTGTGTTCACGGGCGCGATGAACTACCAGCCCAACATCGACGCGGCGCTGTTCTTGATTGACGATATTTTCCCCCGCGTCAGAAACGCGCACCCGGACGCCGAGCTGTTGATCGTCGGGCACAGCCCGACCCCGGCGCTGGTCACGGCGGGACGGCGGCCCGGCGTGACCGTCACCGGCTTTGTGGACGACGTGCGCCCTTACCTGGAGCGCGCGGCCGTCTTCGCCGCGCCGCTGCGCTTCGGGGCGGGGATTCAGAACAAAGTGCTGGAAGCGATGGCAATGGAAGTTCCGGTGGTCGCGACCCCGCTCGCCGCCGATGGCCTCAACACCGAAGATGGCGATCGTCCGCCGCTGAAATTGGCGCACACGGCGGACGAATTTGCGCGCCTCATCGGCGCCGAGATCCAGGCGCGCGCGCAGGACCTCACGCCGGACACTGCCGCGCGCGACTACATCGCGACTCATTTTGTGTGGCCGGCGATTGGAGAGAAGCTCCACGCGATGCTCTGCGCCACGGCCAGGGGGAACTGAACCATGTCCAAGCTCTTTTCTGTGGCGCTGGTCGGGCCGGATGGCTCCGGCAAGACCACGATCAGCCGCCGGCTGCGCGAGACTCTGCCGCTGCCGATCAAATACGTCTACATGGGCGTCAACCCGGACTCCAGCAACCTGATGCTGCCGACGACCTGGCTGCTGAACAAAACGAAGCGCGGCCTGGGCGCCGAGCCGGACACGCGCGGCCCGCGCGCCATCGAGGATGCAGTCAAGCCCCGGCCCCGGCACCCCATCAAGCGGGCGCTGGTCGAGGTGAAATCCGGGCTGTTGCTGGCGAACCGGATCGCCGAGGAGTGGTTCCGCCAGGCGCTGACCTGGCTCTACACCCGGCGCGGCTACGTCGTGCTGTTCGACCGGCACTTCTTCTCGGACTATTACGCCTACGACATCGCGCCGACGCCTTACCGCAAGCCGTGGACGCGCCGGGTGCACGGCTGGATGCTGAAGAATGTCTATCCCAAGCCCGATCTGATGATCTACCTCGACGCGCCCGCCGAAGTTCTGCTGGCGCGCAAGGGCGAAGGGACCGCCGACGTGCTCGAAGATCGCCGCCGCGCCTACCTGGAGATGCGCGCGCACGTCCCGCATTTCGCGCTGGTAGACGCCACCCAGCCGGAAGACGCGGTGCTGCGGCAAGTGACCGATCTGATTCTCGCCTTCAAGCGCGATCGCCGCGTGCCTGACGCCTCACCGGAGCGGGAACCACATGGCTGAGCGGCGCTCGACCGTATTGGTGACTGACGCGGGGCGCGGCAGCGCGATCGCGATTATCCGGTCGCTGGGGCGGCGTGGCTGGCGCGTGATCGCCGCCGACAGCAGCCCGCGCAGCCTCGGCTTCCGCTCGCGCTATACCGCCGGGCGGCTGGTCTATCCCGCGCCGGAAGATGCGCCGCGCGAGACGATTGGCGCAATCAAACAGGCGGTGGAGCGAGAAGGCGTCGATCTGATCATCCCGGTGACGGATGCGATCCTGTTGCCGCTGTCGGACGCGCGCGCCGAATTCGACGGCCTGTGCGACATCGCCATGCCGACGCCGGAGCAGCTCGCGATTGTCACCAACAAGCTCAAGACGATCGAGCTGGCGCAGGAGCTGGGCGTGCCCGTGCCGCTGACGCGCGTCGTCGCGACGGCGGACGAGGCGCTAGCCCTGCCGATCACCGATTGGCCGGTGGTGCTCAAGCCGCAGGCGTCGCGCCTGTACCGCGACCAGGCGTCCGTCGAGCATTTCGAGGTCTGCTACGCGCACACCCGCGACGAGTTGGCGCGGCAGATGGCGCGCTTCGAGGGACGCTGCCCGGTTCTGCTGCAAAGCTACTATCCGGGCGAGGGGCACGGGGTCGAGCTGCTGCTGCACGAAGGCCGCCCGCTGGCCGCCTTCCAGCACAAGCGGCTGCACGAGGTTCCGATCACCGGCGGGGCCAGCTCGTTCCGCCAGAGCGTCGCGCTCGATCCGGCGCTGTACGAGCACTCGGCGCGGCTGATGGGCGCGCTGAACTGGACCGGGTTGGTAATGGTCGAGTTCAAGGTCGGGGCCGAGGGCGGCAAGCTGATGGAGATCAACGGGCGCATCTGGGGGTCGCTGCCGCTAGCCGTGTTCAGCGGGATGGACTTCCCCGCGCGGCTGGCCTCGCTCTACCGTGACGGGCCGCCCCAGGCTCTGAATGGGCCGGATATGCGCTACCGGGTCGGCGTCAAAGCGCGTAACGTCGAGCGTGACCTGGTCTGGGTCGCGTCCGTTTTACTCGGCCGCAAGCGCAGCGGATCACTGCCGGTGCCGCCGCGCCGAGCCGCGCTGATCGGCCTGGCCGGAATGCTCAATCCGTTCACACGGTCGGACCTGCTGGCGCGCGATGACCCGCTGCCGGGGCTGGCGGAACTCCCCGCCATTGTCGCCAAGCAGATCGGCAAAGCCGTCCACCGAGGCTAGGAGGAGCAGGGGGTGAAGCGACTTTTCCACACCGCTCAGAACAGCGCCGCTTTCGCCGCGCTCGTCGCGCTGATCGAGCGGATCGATCCGGCCCGACCGGATCAGCTCGCCGTGCTGACCTATCACCGGGTCGATTGGCCCGACGCCCGGCCCACTCTCAGCCCGGCGCAGCTGAGCGCGACTCCAGCTGCATTCGAGCAGCAGATGGCGCACCTGGCGCAACGCTGCCACGTCGTGAGCATCGACGACGTGCTCGCCAACGCCCGCGACGGACGCCCGCTGCCGCCACGCGCAGTGCTTGTGACGTTTGACGACGGGTATCTGGACTTCGCCGAGCACGCCTGGCCGGTCCTGCGGGAGCTTGGCCTTCCGGTGACGCTGTTCGTCCCGACCGCGTATCCCGATCACCCGGAGCGCGGATTCTGGTGGGACCGGCTGTATAATGCGCTACGCAGCAGCACAGCGTCGCACGAGATCGCGACGCCGATCGGGCCGCTGCCGGCCGGGGAGGGTTCGGTGCATCGCGGGACATTCAAGCAGCTTCGGAACTATGTGAAATCGCTGCCACACGACGAAGCGATAGCCTGGGTCGACCAGTTTTGCGCGGCGCTCGGCGTCGAGCCGGCGCCCAACCCGGTGCTCGGCTGGGACGCGCTGCGCCAGCTGGCCGGGGAGGGTGTGACGCTGGGCGCTCACACCCGCACGCACCCGCTCGTCAACCGCGTCACTGTGGATCAGGCGCGTTTCGAAGCCACCGCGTCGCGCGATGACCTGGCGCAGGCAATCGGGAGCGCGCCGCCGATCTTCGCCTATCCCAGCGGCGGCTTTGATCAGGCGGTCGTGGATGGCCTGGCTCAGGATGGCTTCGAGCTGGCCTTTACCACCGTGCGCGGGCTGAACGATCTGCGCCGCGCCGACCCGCTTCGTCTCAGGCGGATTAACGTCGCGCAGCACGCCTCGCTGGCGTTGTTGCGCGGCCAGCTTCTCCCGTCGGCGGTCTGGTTAAACCGCTGGCAGCCACTCGCCAGCGCCAATTGACAGGGCGATCCTGCGCCCGCTGTGCCGGACAGGATCAGAGCAGTAAGGAAGACAGTCATGCGCCGTACAGTTGTGCTTCTGACCGTTCAGGTTGCCGTGATTGTGACGGCGATCGCGCTGAGCATCCCTGCAAGCAGCCCCACGCTTGCGCAAAATAGCGGCAACATGTTCACGCGGCTCGACGGAGCCAACATCTACTTTTCGGAAGCCAGCCGCGAAGCCACACCCTACGATCGCTCCGGCTGGGGGCTATCCCGCTTCGCCGGTCTGCTGAGCGCCCTGGGCGCCAACATCCACGTGCTTGACTGGCGCGCGGACGTGCCCGCCAACGCCGACCTGGTCGTGATCGCGTCGCCGACCCGCGATATAGAAGACTATATGAGCGCCCGGCTGTGGGCGTATTTGAAGAACGGCGGCGCCCTGTTGATTATGGCCGATCCGCTGATCGTGCGTGAGGATGGCGGGGTTCTGATCACGGAGATGAATAGCCGCGCGCTGAAAAGCAGCAGCGGCCTGTTCCTGCTAACCTGGCCGGACTTCGGCATCCGCGCCCTAGACGACGTCGTCGTCACCGAAAACGCCGCTGGCGGGCTGGATCGCGACCTAATGACCAGCGAAATCAACGCGAATCACCCGATTCTGCAAAACGTCACGGGGCCGCTGGCCTTCTTCGGCGCGCGCTCGATCGAGATCGACTCCTCGATTCAGCCGTATGAAGCCCAGGGATTGGTCTTCACTGCGCCGGATTATTACGGTGAGACGGTCTATGTGGACTATCTGCAACTGAACACCGAGGCGTACAACCCCGGCACCGACACGGCGCGCGGGCGCCTGCCGCTGATCGCCGCCTCGGAAAACCGCGAGACCGGCGCGCGCATCGTGCTGATCGGCGATGGCGGTTTCGCGGCCAACGGAGAGGGGTTTGTATCCGCCCCAAGCAACAGCGCCGGGTTCGTCTTCCCGGCGAACGTGCAGTTGATGATGAATACGGTCGCCTGGCTGGTCAGAGCCGACCCCGCGCAAACCGAAACGTTTGAGTTCCCGACACCGGGCGCAACCGCGACCCCGACGCCCGTGATCGTATTGACGCCAACCCCCACCCCTGCGGTTACGGAAGAGGCCAACGCCGATGAAGCGAGCGGATAGCGGGCGCGCTGCGCCCCATACCCTCCGGTATATCCGGCGACGATTCGCCTGGGTGGGCCTAGTCCTGCTGCTGGCGATCGGCCCTTTGGCGGCTCTGCCGCAGATCGGCCGCGCGCAGGAGGGCGGCGCGCCGCTGGTTGTCTTCATCCAGGGAAGGCGCCCCCTGAACACCACCGGCATCTCGAACATCGGGCCGGAGGGGTTGAGCAAGCTGGCCGACATCTTCCGGGACCTGGGCGCGGACGTGGTGTATCGCAACATCACCGAGCCGCTGCCGGAGAACGCGACCGCCGTCGTCCTGGCGCGGCCCATGCGCGCCATCGGCACCGTCGAGGCGGTCCACCTGTGGATGTACCTGGAAGCGGGCGGGAATCTGCTGATCGCGCTTGATCCAGAAAACACTTTCCTGTCAAGCCCCTCCGTCCGCGCCGCCAACATCCGCTCGCGAATCGGGCGGGGCGCGCTCCCGGAGCTGTTCGACGCCGACTATGGCATCCGGCCCTATGACACGCTGGCGGCGGAGCCAGGCTTCAGCGCGAGCACCGTCCGCACAATCCAGACGATGTTCTCGGTCGCCTGGGCGGACGCATCGCCCAATCCCCTGACCGCGCCGCTCCAGCACTACAATGTCCCGATCTGGGTCTGGGGAGCGCGGCATGTGCGCGTCGAGCCGTTTGTCATCGGCGGGCAGGCGCTGCCACTGGTCTACACGGACACGGCTTTTGGCGAGACAAACCAGGGCATTTTCCCCACAGGCACGACGGCCCTTGATGCTGCTACGGCCGAGGTCGAGTTAAATCTGGACCAGGATTACACCGGGCGGCTGAACCTCGGCGCGGTCGGGACCGATCCGCGCACCGGCGCGCGCCTGGCCGTGCTCGGAGACTCGGAGATGATTCAAAACGGCTTCGGGCTGGTGTCATCCGGCCCGACGCCGCGTTATCCGGGCAACCGTATTCTGGCCGAGCGGCTGGCGGCCTGGCTGCTGGAACTGCCGGTCGATGCGTGGCCGGGGCTGCCCGAGGGCTTTAGCTGGATTACCCTTGACGGCGACGGGGGAGACTGGCCGGCGCGCGGCCCGCTTTCCGCAAGCGACCCGGCAGGCGATATGCCTCAGCCCGCGCTGGATTTGCAGCGGGTGAGCGGTTATGCAGATAATCGGTACGTCTACCTGCTGCTGGAGACGGCAGCCGCCCCTGACGCCGATACGCGGGTGACGATTCCACTGGCCTCAGGCGACGGCGCGACGCGGCACGTAGCCGCGTCGGCCAGCGGGATTGTGGTGGAGCAAGCGGGCAGCGCGTCGTTGCCGGTGACGGATGCCGCCATAGGGATTAACGCGGGCGTCGAGCTACGACTGCCGCTGCGGTTGTTCGACGAGGTGCTGCGCATCACCGTCTGCACGGAGAGCGCCGCCGATCGCGCCGCGCGCGATTGCCTGGATCAGCCGTTTACGGTGCCGTACACGCCTCTCCTCGCGCCGTTTGACTGGGCGCTGACCAACCAGCGTCTGGCGACGGTCTACACCAACGGCGGGGTGTTCATCCGCACTGGCCCCGGCACAAACGAGAGCATCGCCGGGACCGTGTATAACGGCACGACCTTCGCCGTGCTGGGCCGAAACGCCGACGCAAGCTGGATTCAGGTTCAGAATGGAAACTACTCAGGATGGATGGCGGCGTTCTTGCTGACCTCCAACAATGACCTGATGCTGCTGCCCGAAGTCGCCGCGCCGGTGAACTGAACGCGCCTGGACCGGCCCACTTTCGGTCTCAGCGTAACGCCCGATCTGTCGGAAGCTGGCCGCTTGCGGCCAGTGCAGGACCAAGGAGCAGAAGGATGAAACGGTATTCGGTACGCCAAGGGGTGCTCGTCGTGATCGCAGGCGGCGCGCTTGGGCTGGCCGCGCTGGCTGCTTTGGCGCTGCCGCCCGGCACCGCGCAGGCCGACCCCGCCGGAAACAAGGCGGTCGTCGAGCAATTGATCACCGATGTCGCTCTCAACGGGGACGACGCGCTATTCGAAGAGATCTTCGCGGACGACTTCGCCGGCCATCTGCCGCCCTCCACCGGCGACTGGGCCGAGGTGACTAAGATTCAGATGCGGGATTTGATCACGCTGACGACCCGCGCCCTCTCGGACCTGGAGATCACCAGCGACTTGCTGCTGGCTGAGGGCGATCTGGTGGCCCAGCGCGTCACGATGCGCGGCACATTCGCCAGCGAGTTCTTCGACACACCGCCGACCGATGTCGAGCTGGAGACGAGCTTTAACATCCTCTATCGCTTCAACGACAGCGGGCAAATCGCCGAGCAGTGGATCGAGTTCGACGTGGGCTATCTTACCAGCGAGGTCGGCCTGACTACCGTTACGGAATAACACGCCTCGCGCGGGGCGAGCCGCGACTACACGCGCAGCCCGCCCCGCGTCCGCCGTGCCCGCAGGGAGCCTTCCCTGCTTGCCCACCTGGGCGGCCCGCTGCCACGTGTTTGCGCTGCGGGCTTGTGCCAACCCCCCGTCGCTCGCGCGTAGCGCAAGCCAGTGAAGGATTTTTTTAAGAATTCTTTATATCATTTTTACTGCTATTAATACCTCTCGGAATTATAATACGTTTCATAATAGCTCGATGCTGGGCCGTCGAGCCTTGTTCGATCTCCGAGGTGGGCGCGCGCGCCTTCGTATCTGTCTGCATCATGCTGCGGGCGGGGGAGCATATTCTATGCCAGGACACACTCGAACTGGAGCAAGCCACTTGTATCGCATGGGGCTGGTGGTTATTCTCACCGTGCTGGCCCTGTCCGCGAGCTATCTACCCTCCTCCGCAGCGGAGCACGCGCCGCCGGGAGTCGTCGCCCCCCAGCAATCGCAGGTCGGATACGTTGGACCGGCTTATGGCTCTGGCGCGAACTCCACCCCCACCGGCGAGAAGCCGGAGAGCAAGTTATGGTGGAATGACGGCCGTTGGTGGGGCGCCATGTTCAGCCAGGCGGCAGGAGATTACCGCATCTTCTGGCTCGACCTCTCGACGCAGACATGGCACGACACCGGCACTTCGATCGGCAACCGGGACAAAGACAAGATCGATGTCCTCTGGGACCAGGCCGGGCAGAAGCTCTATGTCACCTCGCACGTGTTCTCGACCAGCGGCTCGTCGACCGCCTCGAACTGGGCGCAGTTGTTTCGCTTCAGCTACACCTCGTCCACCAAGACCTACTCGCCTGACGCCGGGTTCCCCGTCGATGTGTCGCGCGGGCGGGCCGAGGCGCTCACCGTTGATAAGGACTCGACCGGCCGGCTGTGGGTGACGTATGTTGAAAGCAACAAGGTCATGGTCAACCACAGCACGACCAACGACCAGACCTGGGCCACCCCGTTCCAACTGCCGGGGTCTGGCTCGGTCAGCAGCGACGACATCTCATCGGTGATTGCGTTCGGAGGCAACAAGATCGGCGTCGTCTGGAGCAACCAGAGCAGCGACGGCTACTACCTGGCGATCCACAACGACGGCGCCGCGCCGAACGTCTGGACGATCGAAACGGCGATCCAGGGCAACAACCTGGTCGATGACCACATCAATCTGGCGACCGACAGCTCCGGGCGGCTCTACCTCGCCGGCAAGACCAGCCTGACGGGCAACAACCCGCTGGTCGTGCTGGACGTGCGCGGCCCCAGCGGGGGCTGGACTCGCTACGTCTTCGGGATGGACGCCGACGGGCACACGCGCCCGATTGTGCTGGTGGACAGCCAGAACCAGATGGTTCACATGTTCGCCACCGCGCCGGAGTCAGGCGGCGCGATCTACTACAAATCGGCCAACATGGGCAGCATCAGCTTCCCCCCCGGCAGGGGCACGGTTTTCATGCAGGCGGCCACCGGCGAGCTGAACAACTCGACTTCGACCAAGCAGCAGGTGAATACGACGACCGGGTTGGTGGTGCTTGCGAGCAACAGCGGCACGCTGACCTATCATCACAACTACATCCCGCTGGGTGGCGGCCCTCCTCCGACAACCGTCACACCGACGGCGACAACGGTCACGCCAACGGCGACAACGGTCACGCCGACACCTACAACGGTCACACCCACGCCAACTACCGTGACTCCGACGCCGACGACCACGACGCCGACGACCACGCCTCCGCCGACCGGAGAACTGGTCTTCACGCCGATCCACGACACGCACGTCAAGACCGATCGCCCGACCTCCAATTATGGATCGGAGCCATACCTCCGCTTGCGCTGGACTTCGACGGTCGATTACGACAGCTACCTGAAGTTCTCGGTGACGGGGACTGGCGGGGCGGTTCAGAGCGCCATCCTGCGTATGTACTCGTACGACGGCGGCCCTGACGGCGGTACGGTCTACACAGCTTCCAACGACTACCTCGGCTCAAGCACGCCGTGGACCGAGAGCGGCCTGACGTGGAACAACGCGCCCGGCATGGGCACGCCGCTGTATTCGGCCGGCAACGTCGTCACCAATACGTGGGTCTCCTGGGATGTCACTGCCGCCATCACTGGCGACGGTACGTACAGCTTTGGCCTGAGCAACAGCGACAGCAACAGCGTCTTCTACTACTCGAAGGAAGCCGCCAGCTTCCGGCCTGAACTCATCATCTACACATCCGGCGGACCTACGCCGACGGCGACAACGGTCACGCCAACGGCGACAACGGTCACGCCGACACCTACAACGGTCACACCCACGCCAACTACCGTGACTCCGACGCCGACGACCACGACGCCAACGGCGACGCCGCCTCCTGGCGACACGCTGACGCTCGCGCCGATCGCCGACACGCACGTCAAGACCGATCGCGCGACGGCGAACTACGGCACGCTGGACTACGTCCGCGTCCGGTGGACTTCGACGGTCGACTACGACACATACTTCAAGTTCGACGTGTCCGGCACCGGCGGCCAGGTCTCGCGCGCGATCCTGTGGCTGTACTCCTACGATGGCGGCCCGGACGGCGGCACGATCTACACGGCCTCCAACAACTATCTTGGCTCGAGCACGCCGTGGACCGAGACCGGCCTGACGTGGAACAACGCGCCCGGCATGGGGACCCCGCTATACTCAGTTGGCAACGTGAACACCAATAGCTGGGCAGCGTGGGACGTGACAGCCGTTATCCCAGGCGATGGCACCTACAGCTTCGGGCTGAGCAGCAACGACGGCAACAGCGTCTTCTACTACACGAAGGAAGCGGCGAACTTCCAGCCGCGCCTCGAAATCACGCTCGGCGGCGCTGCGGCGGGCTTCGCGGCTCAGGCCGCGCCGATGATGGCGGCCCCGATGATCGTCGAGGAAAGCGACCTGGGCACGCCGCTCGAAACCCCGATGCCGACCGTGGAAGTGATCACGCCGGCCCCGGCGCCCGCCGTCTACACCCTGCCCTACGCGGACAGCTTCGCCACCGGCGCGGGCTGGATCGCCTCTGGCGCCTGGCAGTTCGACGCGCTGGCGGGCCTCAATAGCAGCGGCTGGTTCGCCAACAGCGCCCTGCGCGGCCAGAGCAGCGCACTTCAGCTTGACGGCCTGATCGACCTGACATCGGTGCTGTCGCCAAGCCTGAGCTTCTGGCAGAAGTCCGTCCTGAGCGCCGGCGACCGCTTTGTGGTCGAAGCCAGCGTGGACGGCGGCCTGACCTGGCTGCCGCTCGCCGACGAGGTCGGCGCGGTCAGCGACTGGACGCAGCGCAGCCTCGACCTGTCCGCCGTCAGCGGCCAGCTCGTCGCCCTGCGCTTCCGCCTCGACACTACCGGCGACGTTCCGGCAGGCACCACCTCGGCGGGCCTGTGGCTGGACGACGTGGCGGTGAATCTCGTCATCGAGACGCCCACGCCCCCGGCTGAGACGCCCGTGATCGAGCCGCCGACCGAGGTTCCGACTGAAGTTCCGACCGAAACGCCAACCGAGATCGTGCCCCCGGTCGAGCCTCCAACGCAGGAGCCGCCCAGCACGCTGCTGACCGTCGAGTCGGATGACCCTGCCGTGGTCGCCAGCGGGCTGTGGACCGCGCACGACACCGCCGAGGCGAGTGGCGGCCGCTACCTCTACAGCAGCGGCAGCCTCACCGACAGCCTGACGCTGGCCTTCACCGGCACGCAGGTTGACGTGGTGTTCGTCATGCACCCGGCGCTCGGCAGCTTCGCCATCGAGATCGACGGCGTGCAGCAGCAGATCGTCAGCGCGACCGGCGCGGAGACCGTCTTCGGCGCGCGCACCGTCGTCAGTGGCCTCTCGGACGGCGCGCACTCGCTGCGGATCGTCCCGGTCAGCGGCACTGTCGCGCTGGATGCGTTTGCGGTCGCGGGCCTCGCTCCGCTGCCGCCTGCGCCGCCGGTGGTTGAGCCGCCCGTGATCGAAACGCCAGTCGTTCCGACCGCCGGGCCGACCATCCCGCCGCAGCCGGAGATCCTGCCTACGGCGACGCCAGTTCCGCTGCCGTTGCCGTTCTTCGACTCGTTTGAGACCGGTCTGACGTGGCAGGCCGAAGGCTCCTGGGCGCACGCGCTCAGCGGCGGGTATCTGGGCGGCGGCTGGACCGCCAACGCCGATACGCCCGGCCAGATCAGCACGCTGACCCTCACCTACCTGCTCGACTTGCGCGCGGCGCAGGCTCCTCAGCTCACGTTCTGGCAGGCCGCCAACCTGGCGGGTGAGGACAGCGTCAGCCTGGAAGTAACCGTGGACGGCGGGCTAAGCTGGCTGCCGATCGACCTCCAGCGCGGCTGGAACAGCGCGTGGGCGATGCGCAGCGTGGACCTGACCGGCTTCCGGGGGACAATCATCGGCCTGCGCTTCGTGCTGACGGCCGGTCCGTCCGGCGCGAAGGGCAACCGGTCGAGCGTCTTCGGCCTCGACGAGCTGGCGATCCAGGAAGCGCCGCCGCCAACGCTGGCGCCGACGACGGCTCCGCTGGCCGCGCCGCAGATCATCCCGGTCGACCCGGCCACGCCGACGCCGGAGCCGACTCAACCGCCGGCCGAGACTACGACCGAGATCATCATCGAGGTCGTGCCGCCGGAGCAGCAGACGCCTGAGGGCGGCGCCCAGTAAGCGCCCTCTCCCATGAATAGAAGCGGGCCTGGATAAACTCCAGGCCCGTTTTGTTGTAGATTAGCTCACGCGGTCGGCATACCGCCGCGACACACCAGCAACTTAGTCGCGGTGGGGATGAACAAGCGTGACCGGGCAGCGCAGCCCTTTTAGCACGGTCTGCGCGACACTGCCCATCAGCAAGCGCGAGAGACCGGTCCTTCCATGCGTGGACATGACCACCATGCTCACCCCGGCCTCGGACTCGACATAGTCGATGATCGCCTGGGCCGGGTTGTTGCTGCGGACGATCTGCTCGCGCGCGCGGATGCCTTCACGGCGCAGCGTGTTGCGCAGCGCGATCAGGGTCTCCCGCATGTCCTCGTAAGGGCGCTCGGCGGCTTCCTGCTGGCCCGCCAGCGCGAGCTGATCCGCATAATCGCTGGCCGGTGACTGGAACACGTGCAGCAGGATCACCTCGGCGTCGAACGCGCGCGCAATCTCTTTAGCCTGCGGCAGCGCGCTCTCGGACCAGTTCGAGCCGTCCAGCGGCACCACGATCTTGTACGTCGTCGGGCGAACAAGCAGCAGCGGCACCGCCAGCGCATTGAGCGCGCTCTCGATATCCGGGCCGAAGACCCAGCGCAGCATCCCCGTCCACCCCTGGGTAGACATCACGATGAGCTGGACGCTCTCTGTTTCGATCAGCCGCTCCAGCGCGGCGCGTGGCTCGGCGCTGTCGATCACGCGCGTCTCGACCTCGATGTCTTCGGCGCGAAGCTGGTGGCGTAGCGTCTGAAGCCGGGCCTGCGCTTCCTGGCAGGTCAGTTGCTCAGCCGCCAGTGGAAGCTGCGCGGTCTCGGCGTCGATCGCGTCCGCCAGGCAGACCAGCAGCAGCCGCGCATGGTGCGCACGCGCCAGATCGACCGCGTACCCGATCGCGTATTCGGCTACATCCGAGCCATCCAGCGGGACAAGAATATTCTGGTAGACAGGCGTCGGCATACGCATCAGGTCAGTTCCTGCGCTAGAGAATCTGCGAGAGGAAAAGCTTGGTGCGCTCGTGCTGCGGATTGTTGAAGAAATGCTCCGGCGGCCCCATCTCGACGATCCGCCCTTCGTCGAAGAACACCACGCGGTCCGCCACCTCACGCGCGAAGCCCATCTCGTGCGTGACGACCAGCATCGTCATGCCGCTCTGGGCAAGCTCTTTCATCACGTCGAGCACTTCCTTGATCATCTCCGGGTCGAGCGCGGAAGTCGGCTCGTCAAAGAGCATGATCTTGGGCTGCATCGCCAGCGCCCGCGCGATCGCGACGCGCTGCTGCTGCCCGCCCGAAAGCTGGCCCGGATACTTGCGCGCCTGCTCCGGGATGCCGACGCGATCGAGCAGCTGCACGGCGATCTTCTCGGCGTCACGGCGCGGCTGGCGGCGCACGAAGCGCGGCGCCAGGGTGATATTTTGCTGTACGGTCAGGTGCGGAAAGAGGTTGAACTGCTGGAAGACCATCCCGATCTCGCTGCGGATGGCCGCGATGTTGCGCACGTCGTGGCTCAGCTCGATCCCATCAACGATGATCTGCCCTTCCTGGTGCTCCTCAAGCCGGTTGATGCAGCGGATAAAGGTCGATTTGCCCGACCCAGAGGGGCCGATGATGACGACCACCTCTTGCGGCATCACTTCCACGTTGATGTCTTTGAGCACATGGAAGTTGCCAAACCACTTGTTGACCCCGCGACAGATGATAATCGGCTCACGGGACTCGTTATTCGCCATGACGCGGGCTTCCTCTTTCTGCATCCGTTTGCATCGACGTTCCATCCGATCACCGCCGGACGCTGCCCGCGCCCGACGTTTCAAGGCGGCGGCTGACATCCGACATCGCATAGCTGATCACGAAATAAACGACCGCGATGAAGATGTACGCTTCGCGCTGGTAGGGCCGGTAGATCGGCTGGCCGCTGACTATTGTATCCACAATCCCGACCAACTCGAACAGCCCGACCACGGCGACCAGCGAAGTATCTTTGAACAGGCTAATGAACTGGCCCACAATCGCCGGGATCACGGCGCGCAGGGCCTGCGGCAGCACGATCAGCGAGGTCGTCAAAAAGGGGTTCATGCCCAGCGCGCGCGCCGCTTCAAGCTGGCCGTATGGAACGATCTGCAACC
Organism: Aggregatilineaceae bacterium; assembly: GCA_035325905.1. Taxonomy (GTDB): domain Bacteria; phylum Chloroflexota; class Anaerolineae; order Aggregatilineales; family Aggregatilineaceae; genus DYGX01. The sequence continues at coordinate 69,348 of DAOKYY010000001.1, forward strand.
CCCCGCGCACGTTCTCGGCCAAGTACGCCGCGCTAAACAGCGTCAAGCCAATCATCATGCGCACCGTCAGGTCAAGATCGGACAATTCCGACCAGAAGAACGGCACGATCAACTTCGCCATGAATAAGATCGTGATCAGCGGCACGCCGCGAATCACCTCGATAAACAGCGTGCAGGTCCACTTGATCACCGGGAGCGTACTGCGCCGCCCCAGCGCGAGCGCCACCCCCAGGGGAAACGAGGCCGTGATCCCGACAAACGTCAGCAGGATCGTGAGCAGCAGCCCGCCCCAGACCGAGGTCGGAACCATCGGCAGGGTATGGCTGCCCTGCACCCCGTAAAGAATGATCAGGATCGCCGGGCCGGCCAGCGCCCATCCCACAATCGCGGCGCGACGCACAGCCTTTTCGCGCTTGCCAAGCGCGCCGATGATCCAGCCGTTGAGAAATAGCGCGGCGCCGATGAACATCTCGCTGGAGATGGTCCGCAGGAAGGGCGCAAGCTGAAGGCTGACGAACTCACCAAACGTGCGCGCGCCTTCGTAGCGATAGGCGCGTTCCTCGGCGTAGAGCGGGCGCTCGACTTCAGGCGGCGCGCCGAATGCCCCATCGCGGGCGGCTATGGCATTGTCGAGCGTGGGGAACAATTCGACGCCATCCACGCGCAGCCAGGCGTAGCCCGCGTTGTCGTCACGGTTTTCGTCGTCGCGCTCGATTTGCAGCACATACCACCCGTCGCGCGGCAATTCGACCTCGAACATCCCGCCGGGCGTATCAGGCGTCGAAGCAGCCACCGCCGGGGCGCCGCCCACGCTGACCGGCGCCAGGGCGCGGTCAAGCAGGCGCACCGTCAGCGACAGGTTATGATCGGCCAGGTCAAGCTGCCCGCTCGACGCCGCGCGGGCCTGGGTCGACCAGTTGGTGCGCGACTGCGACTCGACGTACCCCAGCAGGGGTCGGCTGGCGTCCGACGCCTCGGTCAGCGGGTCAAGCTCGGCCCGCAGCGTGTCGCCTTTGTAGCCCAGAAACACAAAACTGGACGGGCTACGCTGCGGCTCGATCAAGACGTAGATGCTCGGCTCAGGAATTCTCGCGCCCAGCACCGGGACGACTACGATGGCGGCCAGCGCGATCAGGACCACGATCCATACGCCGCGCGCCACTCGTCCCCAGATGCCCAGGCCCAGCCCGGTCAGGAACACAAGCAGCGCGCCGGTTAGTTCCATGCGCCAAATCTCGGCGCGCGGGTACAGGCCGCTCGTTATCAGCCGCAGGTTGTTGGTGACGACCGCCCACTGCGCCGACGATACGGCCCACGTTACAAACGTGACGACGAACCATACCAGCAACCCGCCGGTCACGAGGGTTGCAAGCGTGTTCAGCCGGCTGCTGAACAGGTTCTTGCGCAGCCAGCCAAGCGCGCCGACGCTCGTCGCCGGTGGGCGGCGGCTGGGCGGCGGCTCGTCCGGCGCGACATAGATGCGCTTTTCGGCGTCGGCGGCGCGCATTTCAGCGGCTCCTCGCACGCATCATGTAATTGAGGCCGTTCATCACGGCCGAGATCGTCAGGCTCATCGCCAGGTAGATCGCCATCATGACCACAAAAACCGCTACCGCCTGGCCGGTCTGGTTGGAGATCACATTCGCGACGTTGTACACGTCAAAGAAGCCGATCGCGATCCCCAGGCTGGAGTTCTTCGCCAGGTTAAGGTACTGGTTGCCGAGCGGCGGGATGATCAGCCGCAGCGCCTGTGGCAGCACGATCAGGCGCAGCATTTGCCCGCCGGAAAACCCCTGCGCCCGCGCCGCCTCGACCTGGCCGTAAGGCACGGACTGAATCCCGGCGCGCACGATGTCCGCGATGAACGCCGCCGTGTACAGGATCAGCCCCAGCGTCAGCGCCGTATATTCCGCCGACAGCCGATCACCGCCCGAAAAGTTGAACGTGCCAAGCACCGGATAATCGACCTGAAAAGGGCCGCCCGACAGCAACCAGCCAAGCGCGCTGAACCCCAAGAACGCGGGCAGCGACCAGTAAAGCGTGCGAGCTGGCTTGCCAGTCTGGTCCTGAACCCGGTTCCGCCAGAACCGCAGCGCCACGGCGACAACCAGCCCGATTGCGACCCCGGCGTAAAAGATCGGGGCCGTGCCGGTTCCCTGAATCAGCGGAAAGTTGATCGCGCGCCGGTTGACGTAGATCGAGCCGGGCAGCGTGTACGAGTCTGCCAGATTTTCCGGCAGCGCCAGCCGCAGACCCCGGTAGATAAAATAGAGCTGAACCAGCAGCGGGGTGTTACGGAACAGCTCGATATAGCTGACGGATACGGTCCGCAGCAGGAAGTTTGTCGAAAGACGGGCGATCCCGATGAACACGCCGAGAACCGTCGCGCCAACCAGGCCGACGATCACCACGCGCAGCGTGTTGCGCAGCCCGGCCATCAGCGCGGTAAAGTTGGTGGCCGCGCCTGGATCGAAGTCCATCTGGCCTTCGGAAATCTTGGTGCCGAACGAGCGCGTCAGCATGCCAAAGTTAATCGCTAGGTTGCTCGCGCGCAGGCCCGTCACCAGGTTGTCGATCAGGATATAGCTGAAGACGACGACCGCGATCAGAAACGCAACCTGCGCCACCACTTGCAGCACGCGAATATCGCGCCAGAGTGGCACCGGCTGGTGTGCGGAGCGGTCAAACGCGGAAGCCCTCTCGGACATAGTGCTGCCCCATCATGACCCGTGATACGCGCGGGGCCGTGCGACCGGACGGCCGGCGGCCCAGGTGGGGGACTCCAGGGGCTGCCGGAGCAACCCCTGGAGAACAGCACAGGCGCTAAGCGCCGCAGACCGGGTTAGCGAAACGGCGGTGAGTACATTAGCCCGCCGTCGGTCCACAGCCGGTTCAAGCCGCGCTCCAACCCGACCGGCGTGTCCGGGCCGAGGTTGCGCTCGAAGATCTCGCCGTAGTTGCCGACCGCCCGGATGATGTTGGCGACAAAGCCGTTGTCCAGCCCGATCAGCGAGCCGCTAGGGTTGTCGTCGCCGAGGCCCAGGAAGCGAGCGATACGCGGGTCTTCGGTCGTCATGAAGCTGTCGATGTTTTCCTGCGTGATGCCGAATTCCTCAGCCTGGATCACCGCGAAAACGGTCCAGTCGACCACATCCGCCCAGGCGGAATCGTTCGCCAGGTACGCCGGGCCGAGCGGCTCCTTTGAGATCACTTCGTTGAGGATGACGTACGCGCCCGGATCGGCCGAATCAGAACGCAGCCCCGCAAGCTGGCTCTGGTCCGAGGTCAGCACGTCGCAGCGGCCTTCCTGGAAGGCGGCGCTGGTCTCGCTCGACTGCTCGAAGGGCACCAGCTCATAGGTCAGGCCCCGGCTTTCCATCGCCTCGGTGATGTTCAGCTCGGTGGTCGTGCCGGTCAGCGAGCAGATCGACGCGCCGTCCAGGTCCTCGATCGTGGCCGCGCCCAGATCGGCGCGCACCATCAGGCCCTGGCCGTCATAGTAGTTGGTCGGGCCGAAGTCCAGCCCCAGCTCGCCGTCACGCGAGAGCGTCCAGGTCGAGTTGCGGAACAGAACGTCAACCTGCTTGGTCTGGACGGCAGTGAAACGTTCCTGTGTGGTGAGCGGCACAAACTGGAGGTTGTCGGCGGTCACTTCGCCGAAGATCGCCGCCGCCAGCGCGCGGCAGAAATCGACATCGAAGCCGCTCCACTCGCCGGATTCAGCGTCGAGGAAGCCAAAGCCAGCCACCTGGCCGTTTACGCCGCAGTTAAGCACGCCGCGCTGGCGCACTTCGTCGAGGATGCTCCCACCCTGCGCAAGCGCCGGGGAGATGGGCAGGAGCGAAACCGCGAAAGCCACGACAAGGGCGAGCGAGAAGCCCGCATAGACCAGACGACGGGAGAGACGGTACATAGTATTCTCCTCTTCTGCTCTTGACGATGTGTGATTGAGTGTGATGCACGCTGCAAAGACTGCTGGGACGGATACGGGACGACCTGAATCGAAATCGGCTCGTTGATAACCTCCTGTCGCAGCCCAGTAACTTAAGTTCTTATAGATTCATGTGCATTGTACATATCACCTAGAATATTTTCAATAAAACATACAACAACCGCTGAAACGGAGACGGCGCTCGCGTACTTAGTTTGGATGAGCCAGCTATTAGTAAAACGGGGCGGCGCGCGATCTCCAAGAAAGCTGTGCAAAATAAACAAGATCACGCGGAGAGGCCGCTAGACAAAGCGCGGCGCGACTCGCTTAAGCCGCGCCGCGCAGAGGCCCGCCATTCCATCGAGCGCGGCTAAGGCGCCTCCCACACCGGCTCGCCATTGAGAATACGCAAGAGATTGTCGCTGAATTCATAGCGGTCGACCGGCTTGCCCAGAAAGCTGTGAAAACCGGCGCGGCGCGCGTTGTTCATGTGGCTGATATGCGTGGTGTAGGCGACGACCGGGACAGCCCCTAACTCTTCGTCTTCACGCAGCAAATCGAGCACTTCGTAGCCGTTCATCCCCGGCATCTCCAGGTCGAGGAAGATGACATCGGGGACGGCGACTACACGCAGGCTATCCCACACATCGCGGCCGTTGACAACCCGGATGATGGAAGTATTCACTGCGAGCTGATCAAGCAAGTTCTTCAGAACGTCGATGCTTGTCTGATCGTCCTCAATGATGAGCGCATGGACGTTTTCCAGCGAATACATAGTCAGCGTTCTCCTGTGCGCAGCGCGCAGCGAAAGTCCCCGGCGCAATTCCACGCGCCGCCTGTTAGCGGCGCGCCGGGCTGTGTTCCCCTACGATACGAACCACACCGCTTTCCCGGCCAGAATTTGCTCAAGCTGCTCAGGAAAAGCTTGGCGCATGATCGGCTTGCCGATCAGCCCGTCGAAACCGGCCTTCTTGAGCGCCTCGACATCGGTCGCCATCACGCTGGCCGTCATCGCGATGATGCGCGCGCCGCGATACACCTCGTCGGCGCGCAGCATCTCCAGCATCTCGTAACCGTCGTGCGGGCGCATCTGGATATCGAGAAAAATCACGTCGGGCACGCGCGCCAGCGCGCGCACCTTGTCCATAAAATGGTGGTTGTCATCGATGAGCGACAGGCCGGTGAGACCCATCTCTTTGCCGAGCAGCAGCCGCATCACCTCGCGGCTGAGCAGGTCATCCTCGACATACAGAATCGCCGGCTGCGCCTTTTCAGCCGGAGGTGAGTCCGGCTCGGTAGGAGCGGCGGGCGCGTTCGCAGCGGGTGAAGCAGCTGTCTCCGCGTGCGCCGCGCCATTTCCGCCTGCCAGGATCGCCGGCGCAGGAACAGCAGGCCGGGCGGCCTCGGCCATATCCGATGCCGGATCAGGGGATTGTTGCTGGGTATCCACAGCTACCCTCCCGCAACCATCTGAGCATTCCGCTCACCGTCAGCCTCAAACTCAGGAGTGTGGATCGGCAGCAGGACATGGAATGTCGTCCCAACGCCGACTTCACTCTCCAACCATATCCGCCCGCCGTGAGCTTCGACAAAGTGCTTGGCGATCGGCAGGCCCAACCCCGTCCCCGGCGTTTCGGGCAGGTCGTGCTTGGCCTGACGAAACGTCTCGAAGACAGCCTCGCGCTGGTCTTCGGGAATGCCGATGCCGGTATCGGCGACGCCCAGGTAGATCGCGTCATCGGTGCGCTGAGCTGTGATCGTGATGCGGCCTTCCGGCGTGAACTTCACCGCATTTGAGATCAGGTTGAGCATGATCTGGCGGATGCGGCGCTTGTCGCCCACGATACGCGGCAGATCGTCCTCAACGTTCACCTGCAGCTCGACCGACGTGTCCTTGACAAGGCCCTTCGCGGTCGCGATCGAGGCGTTGAGCGCGGCGTTCATATCGACTTCTTCCAGGAAGAGGTCCATCATGCCGACCTCGATCTTGGTCAGGTCGAGGATGTCATTGATCAGACTCAGCAGGTGATGGCTGCTGCCAATCACTTTTTGCAGGATGTCCTTCTGCTCCGGGTTCACCGGCCCCAGCACGCCATCGGCGATGAAGCCCGTGAAGTTGAGAATCGCGTTAAGCGGCGTGCGTAGCTCGTGCGACATGTTCGCCAGAAACTGCGATTTGACCCGGCTCGCCTGCTCCGCCGCCTCGCGCGACGCCTGGACTTCGGTGAACAACTGCGCGTTCCGCACGGCGACGGCGATCTGCTCGGCCAGCGAGTTCAGCACGCGCAGGTCGTCCTCGCCGAAGCGGTCCGGCTCGGTGGATTGCAGATCGAAAATCCCCAGTAGCCGGTTGCCGAGCATCATCGGGATCGCCAGTTCCGACCGGGTGCGGGATAGCGCGCTGAGCGACAGGTAAATCTTCGAGTCGCTGATGTCGTTGACGGTAACGGGCTTGCGCGTGCGCGCCGCGAGCGCGATCACGCTCGGATCGGCGTCATAGGCGATGCTCTCAATCGCGCCGGCGTCGAGAGGCTCGCCCGATGCGGTGGCGCTGGCGGCGCGGATCAGCTGCGTCCCATCGCGCGAGGGCAGGAATACGAAGCACGCGTACAGGTTATAGTTCTCCGCTGTAAGCGTCACGACCTCTTGCAGCAGCCGGTCGATGTCGAGCACGGTCGTCACCTGGCGCGACACGTCCGCCGCCACCTGCAAGTCGCGCGTGCGGGCGGTGACGCGCTCTTCCAGGTGCTCAATCGACTCGCTGAGCTGCTCGGTCATGCTGTTAAAGGTCTCGGCCAGCTCGCCGATCTCATCGCGCGTCTCGACCTCGGCGCGCCGCGAGAGGTCGCCGCCGCGAATCGCTTGCGCGGCGTGCACCAGACCGCGAATCGGGCGCGTGATGCTCCGCACCGTCAGGAAGCCCGCCGCCGCGCCAAACACCAGCGACAGCGCCGCCGTTATCGTCCAGAAGGTGCGGTTGCGGTCCTGCGTCTCGGCTGAGTTAGCTACCGAAGCAGCCACATCGCTGCGGATATTGGCGCTGAGCTGGTCAAGGTCGCTGTTCAACCGGCGCTGGAGCGAGGCCAGGTCCGTGTGGCGCAGGGTCTGGGCGCGCGCCCAGCGCCCCTCGCGGGCGACTGAGCCGACCTCCTGAACAACCAGGCTCAACTCGTCGCCGAGCGCTTGTAGGTCCGTCACGATGGTCTCGTTCTGCGCGACGATCGCCGGATCGGCGCCCAGGCTGTGCTGCCCCAGCGCCTGAAGCTGGACGCGGAAGTCTTCGAGCAGGCCCTGGCGCTCGTCGATCAAGCTGATCTGGCGCGTCAGGAGCAGCGTATCCAGCGTTGCGACGACGTTCAGCCACGAGACCTGAAGGTTAGCGACACGCTGTACCTGGTCCACGCCGTTGCGCGCGGTGCTCACCGTGTCTTCGACGGCGGTCGTGTAGAACAGGCCGGTGCCCGACGCGATCAGCACTAGGACAATCATCAGGATGAACCCCAGCGCGGTGCGCTGGCCGATCGACAGGGTCAGACGCATTCGTGATCTCCGCTTTCTCTCGCGTGCGTGCGAGGCCACGCCAGCCCGCGCTATTTCGTGATCAGCGCGAGGTCAACCGGAAGCGATGCAGGGATCGTCTTGCCGTTCAGATGATCGACCGCTGCCTCCACCCCCAGACGCCCCATTTCAGCCGGTTGCTGCGCGATGGTCGCCAGCAGATCGCCGGTCTCGACGGCTGCGACGGCGTCTTCGATCGCGTCGAAGCCGACGAAGCGGATGCCACCGGCGCGCTCCGCTTCCTTCGCCGCGTCGATTGCGCCGAGGATCATCTCGTCATTGTGCGCGAAGACACCATCAATTTGCTCATGCGCCTCAAGGATTTGCGCGAAGACTGCTTTGCCCTCGTCGCGGTTGAAGTTGGCCGTCTCGCGGGCGATCACCTCAATCCCTTCCACCCCAGCGATGGCTTCGTTAAACCCCGCGCCGCGCGCTTCCGCTGCCGATGTCCCCGCGATCCCTTGCAGCTCGACGACCTTACCGGAGCCGCCCAGGTTCTCAGCGAGATATTCCGCCGCCATGCGGCCGCCCGCCAGGTTATCCGACGCGACGTGCGAAACGATCTCGCCACCGCTGGCGCTGCGATCGATCGTCAGCACCGGGATATTCGCCGCGTTGGCCGCCTCAATCGCTGGGACAATGGCGTCGCCATCGACCGGGTTGACCAGGATCGCGCTGACCTTCGCGTCGATCAACTCCTGTACCTGAGTGTTCTGCTGCTCGGCATCGTCGCCGGCATCCTTCACCACCAGCTCAACGCCGAGGCGGTCCGCCGCGGTCTGAGCGCCATCGCGCAGCGAGACGAAGAATGGGTTTTGCAGCGTCGAGACGGCCAGCCCAAGGGTCAGCTTTACCTCCTCGGTGGGCGCCGGTGTCACCTTATCCTCGTCGTCTTTGTCGTCTCCGCACGCGGATACGGCTAACGCCAGGATCAGCGCCAGTGCAATTGATAGGACGATAGGGGATGGACGATGTGAACGCTTCTTCGAAAACATCAGCTGAGTCTCCTGTGCCAGCAGCGCGTCGCCTGTTGCCCGGCTGCACGAAAGAAATATTGCCGGATGCCCCGGCACTAACGGTTGCTCAGAATCGCTGCAAAGCGGTGTCGGCCCGGATGGTTTCGTCCTCAAACGCCTGGATAAACTCCAGCAGCTTGGGCAGGTTGAACGGCTTGACGACGTATGCGTTCGCGCCCAGGTCGCACGCCTGCTGGACAAGATCGACGCCGTCGTTGGCCGAGAGCATGATCAGCACAATCTCTGGCGAGTGCTCGCGCAGCCGGGATACCAGCGCAAGGCCGTCGCCGTCGGGCAGCTCAACGTCGAGCAGAGCCAGATCGAACGGCGCGGTCCGCGCATCGAGCATCGCAATCACGTCCTGTCCGAGCGCGGCTTCGCAGATCTCATACGGGCGGGCGTGGAGCGCGAAGACGAGCAAGCGGCGATTGTCCGCGTTGTCGTCCAGGATCAGCACTCGCTTCGTCATACGCGCTCTCTACCGGCTGCTGCAACACTGACAGGTCGCCGCTTCACGGCCCGCAGCCAGAAGCGCATCGCCTTTATCATATTTTTATACTTTATCTACTATCTTACGCGAATTTCACGCTTGAGGATAGCCGCGAGGATGAATATTTCGTGAATTTATCATTCGCAGGCGGGGCGCGGCAAACTATCTCTCAACGTACTTGGCGCGGCATGGCCCGCAAATCGGCAGGACGCAAGCGACAAGCGAGTCTGCGCCCGCGCCCAGGTCAGGGAAGGCTCGGCGCCAGGCCAGGGGCCTGTCCTGCCGGGGGCGACTGGATGGGGGTTCCCCGCGCTGGCGCCGCTTGGTCGAGCACCGATGGCGCCGGCGTCGAGACGCCCGGCATTGGCGTGAAGGGGAACGGGGACTCGTCCAGCGGGATGTAGTTGAAAAAATAGCGGTTGGTCGAGCCGCTCGCCAGAATCAGGATGCCTGACGCTTGATCGACCGATTGCTTCGTGGAGGTCACATTATTAATGCGGTTGTCCACCGCATTTTGGAGGACGACCCTGCCGGGGCCAGCCGGGAATTGGATCGCGTCGAGCGCCGTCTGCTTGTAGTAGACCAGCCCCCCGCTCTCCGGTGACGCCGCGAACATATGCAGGCGTTGGCGTTCCTCGTCCACCAGCACGATCGGGCGCGTGTGGTGATCTGCGCCGGTCCCGAACGGGTGTACGGTCCAGACGCCATCGAGGTCACGGACATACAGCACCGCGAGCGGCGCCTCGCCCTTATCGGATGTCTTCGAGGCGAGGTAGACCCGCCCGGCGCTGTCGGACTTGAGATTGATATGATCGTCGGCCATGTTCGGCTCGGCGATAATCGTTTCCTCGGCCCATTCGCCGGGCGGCGCGCTGTCCAGATGCACCGCGAAGTACATGGCGGACTGGCGCTGGTTGCTCCACGCGATGCCGATCCGGTCTCCTCCGAAGCGGATGACGGCGGCGATGTCGTCCCCACTCAGCGCGCCGCTGTTCTGAGTCCTCAGTGGGCGCGGCTCGCTCCAGCGCGTGTCGTCGTCTTCACTGTGGTTGACCATCACCTGGCGGCTCTCGACGTAGGCCACCCACAAGCGACCGCGTGAGTCTTTGGCAAGGGTGAGCGCTTCGGACTTGCCCCGCGTCACCGGAACGGGAAAACCATCGTCCGGTAAAAACTTCAGCAGCGCGCGGTCGTAGCTAAAGCGATAAAGATAGCCCCAGTTGCTCTCGGCGGAGGTTGGCGCGGCGCTGGTGCTGAACACATGCGAGACGACATAGAGGCGCTGCGTCTCCGCGTCCCATAGAACATCCGAGCGCGAGCTGGGGCGTGGGTCGAGCGCAGCGCCGGTGTCGTACCACTCATAGGTTTCGGGGTCAAAGCGGTAAATATGATGCCGCTGCACTTCTGGATTATACAGGTCTGCCCACCAGTAGCCGTTCGCAAACCAAAGCTTGCTTTCCGGTTTTTCGCCCGTCGGCGCCGAAAGCCCGCCGTGTGTCGGGCCGATATAGCCTACATCGCTCAACACCTGAGCCATGCCCTGCCGCGCAAGACCGGACAGCACAAATACTCCCGCGACCAGGCAGCCAAGCGCAACCCGTGACACTACTCGCAGACCTGTGCTGGCAGATCTCGCCTGTCGTAGCATCCTGCCCACCTAATGAGGGTCTACACAGACTGAGTCAGGTGATTGCCAGACCCGCGTCCTCGGCAGGCTGGACCAGCGTCACCCAAGCAAAAAGTACGCGCAATGCGAGTCTACCACAATGCGCGTGAAGCTGCTGTATACTGAGGTACTAATATAAGGATTCTGCGGAAAGACAGCCCGGTTAGCGCCCGCGTTCCGCACCCGGCAGCGCGTCCAGCACGCGATCGGTAAACGCCTGCGTGCTGAGCGCCAGCGCGAGATCGGGCGCGATGTCGGCCGTGCGCGCGCCCGCGACCAGCGCCGCTTCGACTGCCTGCTCCACCGCGAACGCTTCGGCGCCCAGCCCCAGGCTGTGGCGCAGCAGCAGCGCCGCGCTGAGAATCGTGCCGGTCGGATTGGCGATGCCGCGCCCGGCGATATCCGGCGCCGAGCCGTGAATCGGCTCGTAGACGCCAAAGGACCCGGCCCCCAGCGCCGCCGAGGGCAGCATCCCCAGCGATCCGGCCAGGACCGACGCCTCGTCGCTGAGAATATCGCCAAACATGTTCCCGGCCAGCACTACGTCAAAACGCGCCGGGCTGCGCAGCAGGTGCATCGCGGCGGCATCGACCAGCACATGCTCCAGGCTCACGTCCGGGAACTCGCGCGCAACCTCGGCCACCGTGCGCCGCCACAGGCGCATCGACGCCAGCACGTTCGCTTTGTCAATCGATGTGACTTTTCCCCGCCTGCCCCGCGCCGCGCGGAACGCAACCCGCGCCACCCGCCGGACCTGCTCGACGGTGTACAGCATCGTGTCCCACGCCGACTCGCCCGCCGCGCCCTGCTCCTGGCGCGGGCCGAAGTAAATGCCGCTGGTCAGCTCGCGCACAAACAAAATATCGACGCCGTCGAGCAGCTCGGCGCGCAGCGGCGCATAGGCGGCCAGCGCGGGATACGCCCTGACCGGGCGCAGGTTCGCGAACAGGTCGAAGTGCTGGCGCAAGCCCAGCAGCCCCTGCTCCGGGCGGACCGGCGCGGACGGATCGGACCATTGAGGGCCGCCGACCGCGCCGAGCAGCACGGCGTCGGCCTGCTCACAGGCGCGCAGCGTCTCGGCGGGCAGCGGCTCCCCGGTCGCGTCGATCGCGCAGCCGCCCATCAGCGCCTCGTCAAACGTGAAACTGTGCCCCCAGCGATCGGCGACCGCGCGCAGCACGCGCACAGCCGCCGCCGTGACTTCCGGGCCGACGCCGTCGCCCGGCAGCGTTACGATGATCGCTTGCATCTTCGCCACTCAATTCGTGCCGTGAACCGGCGCGCCATCAGGCCAGCGCGAGTCCGTACTCGACGCTGTCGGCCAGCGCCAGCCAGCTTGCCTCAATAATATTCGCGCTCGCGCCGACCGTGCTCCAACGCTGCGTGCCGTTCTGGGTGTCGATCAGCACGCGGGTCGTGGCGGCGGTGCCGTTCTGCCCGTCGAGGATACGCACCTTGTAGTCGGCCAAGTGGAAGGCGGCGAGCTGCGGGTAGACGGGAGTCAGCGCCTTGCGCAACGCCCGATCCAGCGCGTCGACCGGGCCGTTCCCGGACGCGACCGTGTGCAGCTCCTCGCCCTGCACGCGGACCTTGATCGTCGCCTCGGCAAACAGGCCGCGCCCGCGCCGGTTCTCGACCACAACCATGAAATCGACCAGCTCGAACGGCGGGGTGTAATCAGGCTTCTGGCGCGCCATCAGCACCGCGACCGAGGCTTCCGCGCCCTCGAAGACGAAGCCGTGATTCTCCAGTTCTTTGATGCGGTCCAGCACGGCCCGCGCCTCGGCGTCGGCGAGATTCAGCCCGTACTCTTCCGCCTTGCTAAGCATGTTGCCCCGCCCGCTGAGATCGGAGACGAGAATCCGCATCTCGTTGCCGACCAGCGCCGGGTCGATGTGCTGGTAGCTGTCGATATTGCGGCGGATCGCGGCGACATGCATCCCGCCCTTATGCGCGAAGGCGCTGCGGCCCACATACGCCGCCTGATTGTCCGGCGCCATGTTCGCGATCTCGGCCACCGTGTGCGACACGCGCGACAGGTGGCGCAGCGCGCCTTCGGGCAGGCAGCGATAGCCCATCTTCAGCTCCAGGTCGGGCACAATCGAGCAGAGGTTCGCGTTGCCGCAGCGTTCGCCATAGCCATTGATGGTCCCCTGAACGTGCACCGCGCCTTCGCGCACGGCAGCCAGCGTGTTGGCGACAGCCAGCTCGCCGTCGTTGTGCGTGTGGATGCCAAACCGCGCCTGCGGAAACGCGGCCCGCATCGCCCGCACCATCGCCTCGACTTCCCACGGCAGCGAGCCGCCGTTGGTGTCGCACAGCACGATCATCGTCGCGCCGCCATCCAGCGCGGCCTGGATCGTCTGGCAGGCGTAATCCGCGCTGAGCTTATAACCGTCGAAGAAGTGCTCGGCGTCATAGATCACCTCGCGGCCCTGCGCGGCCAGGAACGCCAGCGACTCGCGGATCAGCCGCAGATTCTCCTCAGGCGTGGTACGCAGCACCTCGGTGACGTGCAGCAGCGAGGTCTTGCCGACGACGGTCGTGACCGGCGTCTCCGCATCGAGCAGCGCCCGCAAGTTCGCATCGTCTTCGGCCTGGCCGCCAACGCGACACGTCATGCCGAACGCCGCGATCTTCGCGTGCTTTAGCTCAAGCGCGCGCGCCTGCTGGAAATACGCCGCGTCTTTCGGATTGGAGCCAGGCCAGCCGCCTTCGATGTAGGCGACCCCGAGTTCGTCAAGCAGCGCGGTCACGCGGAGCTTGTCATCGACCGAGAGCGAGACGTTCTCGCCCTGGGTCCCGTCGCGTAGCGTCGTGTCGTAGACTTCGATCCGGGTCTGCGTGGTCATCGCTATCCCTCTTTCCGGTGATCGGCATCCTCGTGCGGCATGATGAACCATCGATTGAGGCAGGACCACGCCGGACTGACGCGGGCCGTCCTGCCCCGTGCGGAGCAGGACAGCCTGCTCCGCTAGCGCTTAATCTCGATCCCCAGCTCGCGGCGAGTGTAGGGCACCAGCCCGCCCGCGTTGATGATCCCCAGCACGAACGGGGGATAAGGGCTGGCCTGATAGGCCTTACCGGTGCGCCGGTTGGTGATCGTCCCGGCCACCAGATCGACGCTCAGCGCGTCGCCTTTCTGCGCGTCCTGAGCCGCGTCGGGGCTTTCGAGGATCGGCAGGCCGATGTTGATCGCGTTGCGGAAGAAAATCCGCGCGAACGACTCCGCGATGATGCACGACACGCCCGCCCCCTTGATGCTGATCGGCGCGTGCTCGCGGCTCGACCCGCAGCCGAAGTTGCGCCCGCCGACGATGATGTCGCCCGGCTGCACCTGGCTGGCGAACGCCTGATCGATGTCTTCCATGCAGTGCGCGGCGAGCGTTTTCGGATCGGTCGTCACGAGATAGCGCGCCGGGATGATCACATCTGTATCGATGTTGTCGCCGTACTTCCAGACCTTGCCTTCGAGCTTCATCCGTCTGCCCTCTCTCGTTACAGCTCGGCCGGGTGCGCCAGCCGCCCCATGATCGCGCTGGTCGCTGCGACCGCCGGATTCGCCAGAAAGACGCGCGCGTCGCGGTGGCCCATGCGTCCTCGGAAGTTGCGGTTGCTGGTGCTAACGCAGACCTCGTCCGCCGCCAGCACGCCCATATGCCCGCCCAGGCACGGCCCGCACGTGCTGGTGCTGACCGCCGCGCCCGCCAGCGTGAACAGCTCCAGCCAGCCCTGGCGCAGCATGTCCAGATAGACCGCCTGTGAGCCGGGGATAATCATCACGCGCACATCGGGGTTGAACTCGCGCCCGGTCCGCTGCAAGATGTCCGCCACGATCGCCATATCTTCAAAGCGCCCGTTGGTGCAGCTCCCGATGAAGACCTGATCGACCTTCTCCGGCTTGATCTGGCTGATCGGGTGAACGTTATCCGGCGAGTACGGGCAAGCGACCTGCGGCTCCATCTCCGAGAGGTCGAGCTCATGGACTGAGACGTAGCGCGCGTCGTCGTCCGCGTAGAACGGCGTGTACGGCCGTGTGGCGCGCGCTTCGACGTACTCGCGTGTCGTGTCGTCGAACGGGATGAAGCCGCACTTGCCGCCCGCCTCGATCACCATGTTGGTCATCGTCAGGCGCTCGGACATATTCAGCGCGGCGACGCCCGGCCCGGTGAACTCCATCGAGCGGTACAGCGCGCCATCCACCGTGATCTCGCCGATTGTGCGCAGGATCATATCCTTGCTGTAAACCCACTCCTGGCGCTCGCCGTAATAGACGAATTTCATCGTTTCCGGCACTTTGAGCCAGGTCTTCCCGGTTGCCATCGCGAAGCCAATATCGGTGGACCCCATCCCGGTCGCGAAGGCGCCCAGCGCGCCGTAGGTGCAGGTGTGGCTATCGCCGCCGACGACCAGGTCGCCGGGCAGCACCAGGCCGCGCTCTGGCAGGACGACGTGCTCGATCCCGGCGCGGCCCACCTGGAAGCGGTTTTCGAGCACCTGCGCCTCGGCGAAGCGCGTCAGCGTGCGCGTCTGCTCGGCGCTCTTGATATCCTTGTTGGGCGCGAAGTGGCTGGGGACCAGCATCACACGATCGCGGTCGAAGACGTGCTCGACGCCGATCGCGTTGAACGAGTCGATCGCGATCGGCGCGGTGACGTCGTTCGCCATCACGACATCGACGCTGACCGTCACCAGATCGCCCGCCGAGACTTCGGCTGCCCCGTCAGGGCCGCCGTCCACATTGTGCGCCGCGATGATCTTCTCGGCTAGAGTCTTACCCATGAGTCTCTCCTGATGGCGGGAGTCAGCCCCGCTGCGGATGGGTGGAATAGGACAGGTTATCGACCGGCACCCCCGGCGCGGCGAAGCCAAGCGCCACGACGCTCCACTTCAGCGCCCAGGCGCGCGGCTCGTCGTCGGGATCGTCGGTGTGAGCAACCGGCGCAAAAGGCGGCCGGCTGTTAGCTTTGGTCAGATGTGCGCGCTTCACGATCTCCTCCTAAACCGCTGCGGCCTGTCGACAGGTGAAGGGGTCGCTAGGCGACCGGCGCCTGCATCTGGATGGTGGACGCATCACCTTCGGGGGCGCGGTCCGCGAAACCGGTGTACGCCAGCATTTTGTTCAGCGCGGCGAGATAGGCTTTGGCGCTGGCGACGATGATGTCCGTGTCCGCGCCGTGCCCGCCAAAGGTGCGCCGCCCGTTTTCGTCGCGCCGGATGCGAACTGTCACCTCGCCCAGCGCGTCGATTCCCTCGGTGATCGCGCTAACGCGGTACTCGACAAGCGTGGCAGGCGAGGAGACAATCGCGTCAATCGCCTGGTACGCCGCGTCGACCGGCCCGGTGCCAATCGCGGCGTGGACATGCTCGCGCCCATCCGGGCCGCGCAGCTTGATCGTGGCGGTCGGCATCCCCGGCTGTCCACAGGCGACCTGAATCCCGGCCAGCGTGAAGATTTCCTCCGGCCCATAGAACTCGTCGCTGATCAGCGCCTCGATGTCGGCGTCGGTCACGGTTTTCTTCTTGTCCGCCAGCGCCTTGAACCGCTCGAACGCCTGATTTAGCTCGGCCTCGCTCAGCTCGTAGCCCAGCTCGGACAGCCGCACGCGGAAGGCGTGCCGCCCGCTGTGCTTGCCCAGCACCAGGCTGCTCTGCGAGAGGCCAACCGTCTCCGGCGTCATGATCTCGTAGGTCGCCTGGTGCTTGAGCATCCCGTCCTGGTGAATCCCGGCCTCATGGCTGAAGGCGTTGGCGCCGACGATCGCCTTGTTCGGCTGGACCAGCAGCCCGGTGAAGTTGCTCACCATCCGGCTGGTGCGCGTGATCTGCGCCGCGTCGATGCCCGTCTCCAGGCCGAAAACCTGCGGGCGCGTGCGCAGCGCCATGACGACTTCTTCCAGCGAGGTGTTGCCCGCGCGCTCGCCAATGCCGTTGACAGTCACTTCCGCCTGGCGCGCCCCGGCTTGCAGGCCCGCGAGCGTGTTGGCCGTCGCCATACCCAGGTCGTCGTGGCAGTGCACCGACCAGATGACGCGGTCGCCGCCGGTCGTCTCCGCGATCAGCTTGCGCATCAGCGCGCCGTATTCGGCGGGCGTGATGTAGCCGACCGTATCGGGGATATTGAGCGTCGTCGCACCTGCTTCGACCGCCACGCTCAGCACTTCGACCAGAAAATCCGGGTCGGAGCGGCAGGCGTCTTCCGGCGAGAACTCGATGTCCGCGCACAGCGAGCGGGCGTAGGCGACCATCTCACGTGTGCGCGCCACGACCTGTTCGCGCGTCATGCGGAGCTTGTGCTCCATGTGGATGTCCGACGTAGCGAGAAACGTGTGGATGCGCGGCTTGGCCGCGTCCTGAATCGCTTCCCAGGCTTTGTCGATATCGCTTTGGGTGGCGCGCGCCAGCCCGCAGATCACGGGGCCATCCGGCGTGCCAACTTCGCGCGCGATGCGGCGCACGCCCTCCAGATCATCGGGTGAGGCCGCCGGGAACCCGGCCTCGATGATGTCCACGCCCAGCCGCGCGAGCTGGCGCGCGATGTCGATTTTCTCGGCGCTGGTCAGGCTGGCGCCCGGCGACTGCTCGCCGTCGCGCAGGGTGGTGTCGAAAATCCGAACCCGCTCGGTCTGAACCCCAGGCTCGTCCATGTGTGATGCGTCCTTTCTTCGTCTGAGCACGCTTGCCGATTCGCGTTCCGCGTAAGGTCGTCCAGATCGTTCTCGTTCAGCCCGCTAAGGCCGTCCTCGGACATTCGATCACCCCCTTTCCTCGGCGGGGCGGCGCGCTCAGGCGTCCGCCGGAATCTTCTTGGCTTTCAGGAACGGCATCATGTCGCGCAGCTCCGCGCCAACCTGCTCGATCATCAGGTTGCGCTCAAGCTGGCGCTGCTTGGTGAACCACGGGCGGCCCGCCTTGTTTTCCTCGATCCACTTCCGGGCGTAGGTCCCGTCCTGGATCTCGGTCAACATCTGGTGCATCTCGCCCTTCGTCTCTTCCGTGATCAGGCGCTCGCCGCCGGTGTAGCCGCCATGCTCAGCGGTGTCGGAGACGGAGTACCACATGTAGTTCATGCCGCCCTGGTACATCAGATCGACGATCAGCTTCAGCTCGTGCATGACCTCGAAGTACGCGATCTCCGGTTGGTACCCGGCCTTGACCAGCGTCTCGAACCCCGCCTTCACCAGCGCGGTCACGCCGCCGCACAGCACGGCCTGCTCACCGAACAGGTCCGTTTCGGTCTCCTCGGTAAAGGTCGTCTCGATCACGCCGGCGCGGGTGCAGCCCAGCGCGCGGGCGTAGGCCAGGGCGCGCGGCAACGCCTCGCCGCTGGCGTCCTGCTCGACGGCGACCAGCGCGGGCGTCCCGGCCCCTTCGACGTACAGCTCGCGCACGCGGTGGCCGGGCGCCTTCGGCGCGACCATGCTCACGTCCACAAAGTCCGGTGGCTGAATCTGGCCGTAGCGGATGTTGAAGCCGTGCGCGAACATCAGCGTGTCGCCCGGCTTGAGATGCGGCGCGACGCTCTGCGCGTAGACCTCGGCCTGACGCGTGTCGGGGATCAGGATCATGATGACATCCGCCTGGGCCGCGGCGTCCTCCACCGTCGCGACCGCCAGCCCCTCGCCTTCGGCTTGCGCCCACGACTTGCTGCCCGCGTACAGCCCGACGACGACGCTCACGCCGCTGTCACGCAGATTGAGCGCATGAGCGTGCCCCTGGCTGCCATAGCCGATCACCGCGACGGTCTTGCCCTCCAGATAGCGCAAGTCCGCGTCCTGGTCGTAATAGAGTGTTGCCACAGAAAGCTCTCCTTCGATAGCGCGCCCGGCCGCGCCCGGCGCCCGGATCACAAATTCAGGGTTACAGCACGCTGGCCCGATGCCCGTTGGTCGCAGGGCGGCGTGGCTCGTAGTCGACTGGCTCAAGCACCTCGTCGCCGCGCGCCATCGCGACGACGCCGGTGCGCACCATCTCCATAATCCCCAGCGGCCGCAGCATTTCGACCATGCTGGTGATCTTTTCCTCGTCGCCGGTGACTTCCACAATCAACGCCTGCGAGCTGGTATCGACAATGTGCGCGCGGAAGATATCGCAAAGCTGGATCACCTGGCCGCGCGTCTCGGCGTTGACGCGCACCTTAATCAGCGCCAGGTCACGGCTGACGTTCGGGACGGCGCTGATATTCTCGACCTGGATCACGTTGACCAGCTTGTACAGGTGCCGCGCGACTTGCTCGGCGCCCTGATCCACCACGATCGTCATGCGTGAAACGTCTACCGAGTGTGTGCGCCCGACCGTCAGGCTGTCGATGTTGAAGTTGCGCCGGCGGAACAGGCTCGCCACCCGGTTGAGCACCCCCGGCTTGTTCTCGACCAGCGCCACCAGCGTCTGCTTGGTCTGCATGGCTAACTCCTTATTTCCCTTCGATCGGGCGGCGGATCATGTTGTGCAGGTCCGCGCCTGCCGGAACCATTGGGTACACGATGTCGTGCTTTTCCACGCGAAAATCGATCAGGACTGGCCCGTCGTTGATGCTCGCCGCCCACTCCATCGCCGGGATCACGTCCTGGCGGCGGGTAACGCGCCGCGCCGGGATACCGTACGCTTCGGCCAGCATGACGAAATCGGGGCTGAGCATCGGCGTGGCGTTGTAGCGTTCCTCGTAGAAGAACTCCTGCCACTGGCGCACCATCCCCAGATAGCCATTGTTGATGATCGCGATCTTGATCGGAACGCGTTCCTGCGCCGCCGTGCCCAGCTCGGTCATCGTCATCTGGAACCCGCCGTCGCCCACAATCGCCCAGACGTTGTTGGTCTTCAGGCCCATTTGCGCGCCAATCGCGGCGGGCATACCGAAGCCCATCGTGCCCAGCCCGCCGGACGTGATCAGCGTGTACGGCTTCTCGTGCGGGTAGTATTGCGCTTCCCACATCTGGTGCTGGCCGACATCGGTCACGATTACGGCGTCGCCGCCGGTCGCCCGCCACATATCGCGAATCACGTGCGCGGCGAAAAGACGCTCGCCCGCGTCGCGATGCACGATGTCGCGCTCGTCGGCGTCTTCCATCCAATCGCGGATTTGCGCCCACCACGCCCGGTGCTCCTGCGCCTCGACACGCGGATTCAACTGGCCCAGCACGGTCCGCAGGTCGCCGACAATCGGCACGTCGGCGCGGACGTTTTTGTGGATCTCCGACGGGTCGATCTCGATGTGAATTTTCTTCGCGTTAGGCGCATAGGTCTTCAAGTTGCCGGTCACGCGGTCGTCAAAGCGCATCCCGAAGGCCAGGAGCAGGTCGGCGTGCTGGATCGCGAGGTTAGCGTGCCCGGTGCCGTGCATCCCCATCATGCCGAGCGAGAGCGGGTGGCTTTCCGGCACGCCGCCTTTGCCAAGCAGGGTCAGCGCGATCGGAGTCTGGGTCTTTTCGGCATAGTGCAGCACTTCCCGCGACGCGCCGGACATGACCACACCATGACCGGCGAGGATGACCGGGCGCTCAGCGCGGCGGATCAGCTCCAGCGCCGCCTGCAACGACTCCTCGGTCGCGGCGCGCGGCGGGCGGTAGCCGGGCAGCATCGGCTCGTCTTCGGGATACTCGAACTCTGTCACCGCGTTCTGAACGTCTTTCGGAATGTCAATCAGCACCGGGCCGGGGCGGCCGGTCCGCGCGACGTGAAACGCCTCTTTGATCGTGTACGCCAGCTCTTCGACGCTGTACACCAGGTAGTTATGCTTGGTCACGGGCAGCGTAACGCCGGTCACGTCAGTTTCCTGAAACGCGTCCGTGCCGATCAGGCTAGTCGCCACTTGCCCCGTAATGCACACGATGGGCGACGAGTCGAGCATGGCGGTCGCGATGCCGGTCACGAGGTTCGTCGCGCCGGGGCCGGAGGTCGCGATCGCCACGCCGACCCGCCCGGTCGCGCGCGCATAGCCGTCGGCCATATGCGCCGCGCCCTGCTCGTGCCGCACCAAAACATGACGAAGCTGCGGATACTTGGTCATGGCGTCGTAGGTTGGCAGAATCGCGCCGCCCGGATAGCCGAACATCACGTCCACGCCTTCCCGCAGCAAACACTCCAGGATAATCTCTGCGCCGGTTAGTTTCACGGTCGTTGCTCCTCTTCTCAGCGATGCTGGCGTGCGGGGGCTAGTGCCCGCCGAAGCTGCGCGCGATTCCATAGCTGACGCTCGTCTCGCGGACGGGTGTCAGCCAGTCGAACCGATCGGGCAGATGCCCGCTCGTAATGCCAAAAAATTGATCTTGAATCTGCCGCGTCACGGGGCCGCGCGCGCCGTCGCCAACCGGCAGCCGGTCCACCGAGCGCACTGGGGTGATCTCCGCCGCCGTGCCGGTCAGGAACATCTCGTCGGCGGTGTAGAGCATCTCGCGCGCGATGGCCTGCTGGCGCACCTCGTAGCCCATCATCTCCGCCAGCGTGACGACGCACCGGCGCGTGATCCCGGCCAGAATTGAGGAGGCGGCGGGCGGGGTGTAGATCACGTTGTCGATCACGAGGAAGACGTTCTCGCCCGCGCCTTCTGCGACGTACCCGGTCACGTCCAGCCCGATGCCCTCGTGAAATCCGTTCTCTTTGGCTTCCATCGTCATGAGCTGGCTGCCGATATACTGCCCGCCGATCTTCGCCATCGCCGGAAGCGTGTCGGGCGCCATGCGTCGCCAGGAGCTGACCATCACGTCGATACCCTGCTCAATGGCTTCCGCGCCCAGGTAGCGGCCCCAGTCGATGCTGAAAATCACGACCTCGGTCGGGCAGCCGCGCCCATCAAGCCCGATCACCTCACTGCCCCGGAAAACCAGCGGGCGGATGTAGCAGCTTTCGTGGTGGTTGCGATCAACCGTCTGCACAATGGCAGCGGTGATCTCCGACGGGCTGTAAGGCAGCGGAATCCGCGCGATCTTGCACGAGTCGAACAGCCGCCTTACGTGCGCGTCCAGGCAGAAAACCGCCGGGCCGTCGGGCGTGGCGTAAGCCCGAATACCCTCGAAAACGCTGGAGCCATAGTGCAGGGCGTGCGCCGTGACATGCACCGTCGCGTCTTCCCAGCGAACCCATTCGCCGTTGCGCCACATCCATTCCGACTTCTGTTGGTTCAAGCCCATCCGTCTGCTCTCCTTCGTCCTGGCTCCGCCCTAATCCAGAAAGACTGCTCCCGTGCTGGCGCTGCTCACCAGCCGGGCATAGCGCCGCAACCAGCGGCTGTCGATCACCGGCTCGAACGGGGGCAGCACCGCCAGCCGCCGCTCGACTTCGCCCGCCTCGACCAGCAAATCGAGCGTGCGCCGGTCAAGGTCAATCGCGATGCGGTCGCCGGTCTGCACCGCCGCGATCGGGCCGCGCGCAGCGGCCTCCGGGCTGACATGCCCGATCGACACGCCCCGGCTGCCGCCGGAAAACCGTCCATCCGTCACCAGCGCCACCGAGTCGCCCAGCCCCATCCCCTGAAGCTGCGCGGTCGGCCCCAGCATCTCTTGCATCCCCGGCCCGCCGCGCGGTCCTTCGTAGCGGATGACGACCACCTCGCCCGGCTGGACCTCGCGGTTGAGGATGCCGTAGGATGCCGCTTCCTCGCTCTCGTAGACGCGCGCCGATCCGGTGTGCTGGCGCATAGTGGGTGCGACCGCCCCGATCTTGATCACCGCGCCGTCGGGCGCCAGCGAGCCGAACAGCACCGCCAGCCCTCCTTGCGGGCTGTGCGGGTGTTCCAGCGGGCGGATGACTTCGGTATCACAAATCTTGGCCTCCGCGATGTTTTCGCCAAGCGTCCGCCCGGTGACGGTCGGACGGTCCAGGTGCAGCGTGTTGCCGCCACGCGAGATCTCGCGCAGGATGGCCGGGACGCCGCCAGCGCGGTGGACATCTTCCATGTGCCACTGCGAGGCCGGGCTGACCTTGCAGATGTGTGGCACGCGCGCGGCGACTTCATTCAGCCGCTCCAGCGGATACACGATCCCGGCTTCGTAGGCCAGCGCCAGCGTGTGCAAAACGGTGTTGGTGCTGCCGCCCATCGCCATGTCGAGCGCGAAGGCGTCGTCAATCGCCTCGGCGGAAACAATGCGGCGCGCCGTCAGGTCCTGCTCGATCAGGACCATGATCTGGCGCGCCGCCTGCTGCGCGAGCGCGATCCGCTCCGGGGTCTGAGCCAGGGCAGAGCCGTTGTACGGCAGCGCCAGCCCCAGCGCTTCCATCAAGCAGTTCATCGAGTTGGCGGTGAACATACCGGAGCACGAGCCGCACGATGGGCAGCCGTAGTCTTCCAGCGTTTTTAGCTCCACCTCGTCGATTGTCCCCGCCTTGTAGGCCCCCACCCCCTCGAACACGCTGATCAGATCGACCGTGCGGCCATCGGGCGTTTTGCCGGCGGCCATCGGCCCGCCGCTGACAAAGATCGTCGGAATGTCCACCCGCATCGCGCCCATCAGCATCCCGGGCACGATCTTGTCGCAGTTCGGGATGCAGATCATGCCGTCAAAGGCGTGGGCCATGATCATCGTCTCGACCGAGTCGGCGATCAGCTCGCGGCTGGGCAGCGAGAAGTTCATCCCGATGTGCCCCATCGCGATCCCGTCGTCCACGCCGATCGTGTTGAACTCGAACGGGACGCCGCCCGCTTCGCGCACGGCTTGCTTGACCACCTTGCCAAATTCCTGAAGGTGCACGTGGCCGGGGATGATGTCCACGTAGGAATTGACGATTGCGATGAACGGCCTGCGCATGTCGTCGTCCCGCACGCCGGTTGCCTTGAGCAGGCTGCGGTGCGGCGCGCGTTCAAAACCCTTCTTGATCCGATCTGAGCGCATATTCGGTCCTTCGTCGGGGCCGATCCCTGCGGAACCGGCGGCTCGCGCTGAAACGAAAAGGGCCTCCCGTTGGTTGGGAGGCCCTTTGATCTTTCGACTGATTTGGCTGCTATCCCGCCGCTTCGGTCCTCCCAACGCCGAAAACCCCGCCAATAATGACGAGGAGGACGACGACCAGAAGGACTACCAAACGAGAATACACGGACAAGTCGCTTTCTTGTGCGTGAGGCTCACGCCCGGTCGGGAAGCTGCCCTAGACTGTATGTCATGCGCGGGGCTGTGTCAAGCCATCTCCGCAGATTGGCGTTTGTGAAATATCACCAAATTAGCGGCAGGGGCGGTCCGGCGCGCGCGATAATGGCCCCCGGTGCGAGCCTCGGCGCGCGTTCTCTCCTCGATCTCGGGCCAGCACATCCACCGGACAGACCGCCTATTCTGCGAGTCTGCGCTGCACCGGCCACCGACGCGCCGCGCCCCCAAGCCCATCGTAACCCTGGCAGTAGTTTTCATAGAGAGGACGCAAACCACCATGCAGCCGATTAACAAGGTCGTTCTCGCCTACAGCGGTGGACTCGACACTTCGATCATCGTCCCGTGGCTGCGCAACAACTACCACTGCGAGGTGATCTGCTTCTGCGCCGATCTCGGCCAGGCCGAGGAGCTGGACGGTCTCGAAGACAAGGCGTTACGCACCGGCGCGAGCAAGCTGATCATCCGCGACCTGCAAGAAGAGTTCCTGACCGACTTCGTGTTTCCGACGCTGGCGTCCGGGGCGGTCTACGAGCGCGTCTACCTGTTGGGGACCTCGTTCGCCCGCCCGTTGATCGGCAAGCACCTGGTCGAGATCGCGGAAGCCGAAGGCGCCGAAGCGGTCGCCCACGGCTGCACTGGCAAGGGCAATGACCAGGTGCGCTTCGAGCTGACCGTGATGGCGCTTAATCCCAAGCTCCAGGTGATCGCGCCCTGGCGCGAGTGGGACATCCGCAGCCGCGAGGACGCGCTGGCGTATGCCGAAGAGTTCAATGTGCCGGTCACGTCGACGCGCAAGAGCATTTACAGCCGCGACCGCAACATCTTTCACATCAGTCATGAAGGCGGCCCGCTCGAGAACCCCTGGAACGAGCCGGAAGAGTCGATGTTCGTCCTCACCCGCAGCCCCGAAACCGCGCCCGACGAGCCAACCTATCTTGAGATCGAGTTTGAGAAGGGTGTCCCGGTCGGCGTCGATGGGCAGCGCCTCAGCCCGGTAGAACTCATGACTCGGCTGAACCGTGTTGGCGGAATCAACGCGGTTGGGCGGGTAGACATGGTCGAAAACCGGCTGGTCGGCATGAAAAGTCGCGGCGTCTACGAGACGCCCGGCGGGACGATTCTGCGCGCCGCGCACCAGGCGCTCGAAAGCCTGTGCCTCGACAAGGCGACCATGCATTACAAGGACTTTATCGCCGTCAAGTACGCGGAGCTGGTCTATAACGGCATGTGGTACACCCGCCTGCGCGAGGCGCTGGACGCGTTCATCCACGAGACGCAGCAAACCGTCACAGGGACCGTGCGCCTCAAGCTGTACAAGGGCAACGTGATCGTGGTCGGGCGCAAAAGCCCGTACAGCCTGTATCGTGAAGATTACGCGTCGTTCGGTCATATGGATATCTACGACCAGACCGACGCCGCCGGGTTTATTCGCCTGCTCGGCCTGCCGATGAAAGTCGACGCGCTGCTCAGCATCGATGGAACCGGCGCGAGCCGCTACCGCCAGCCGGATTACACGCGCTTCAAGCGCGACTGAGGCGGCGCGACGTGCGGCTGTGGGGCGGGGTCTTTTCGAAAGGGACCGACGACGCGGTCAGGCGGCTGAACGACAGCCTGCGCTTCGACTGGCGCCTGTTTGAGGTGGACATCGCCGGCAGCCAAGCCTGGGCGAGCGCGCTGGCGCAGGCGGGGGTGCTGACCGTCGAGGAGCGCGACCGGCTTCTCGACGGGCTGGAGCGCGTGCGCGCCGAGTTCGCCGCCGGGACGTTCGTAACGGCGCCGGGCGACGAGGACATTCACACCGCGGTCGAGCGCCGCCTGCACGAAATCGCCGGGCCGGTCGCGGGCAAGCTGCACACCGGCCGCAGCCGTAACGACCAGGTGGCGACCGATCTGCTGCTGTGGCTGCTGGGCGCGGCGCAGCAGACCGTCGCGCAGCTCGTCGCGCTGAACGAGGCGCTGGTCCGGCAGGCGGAGCGCCACACCGCAACGCTGATGCCTGGCACGACGCACTTCCAGCCCGCGCAGCCGATCACCGCCGCGCACTGGTGGCTGAGCCACTTCTGGCCCCTGGCGCGGGATGTCGAGCGGCTGGAGCGCGCCGCCGAGACGTGGCGCGCAAAGTGCCCGCTGGGTTCGGGCGCGCTGGCAGGCACCCCCTACCCGATCGATCGTCAAGCTCTGGCCGAGAGCCTGGGCTTCAGCGGAGTCACGGCCAACAGCCTCGACGCCGTCGCGGACCGCGATCACGCCGCTGAGTACCTGTTCATCGCGGCGCTGATCGGCGTCCACCTCAGCCGCCTGGCCGAAGACCTGATCATTTTCGCCAACCCCAGCTTCGGCTTCGTGCGGCTGGACGAGCGGTTCAGCACCGGCAGCAGCCTGATGCCGCAGAAGCGCAACCCCGACCCGCTGGAGCTAGCGCGCGGCAAGAGCGGGCGCCTGATCGGCCACCTGGCGGGGCTGCTGGCGACGCTCAAGGCGCTGCCAAGCGGCTACAATAAGGACCTGCAAGAAGATAAGGAGCCGCTGTTCGACGCTTTTGACACCCTCGACGCGCTGCTGCCCGCGATTACCGGGCTGGTCGAGACCGCCGCGCTGGTGCCATCGAAGATGCAGGCCGCGCTGGACCCGGCGCTGCTGGCGACCGACCTGGCCGACTACTTGGTGGCGAAAGGCGTTCCATTCCGCGAGGCTCACGCCATCGCGGGGCGCGCGGTCAAGCTGGCCGAAACGCGCGGCGTGGCGCTGCCGGACCTGGGCGCCGGGGACCTCGCGTCGTTGTCCGAGCAGATCGCCGGCGATGTCGCGCAGGTCTTCGACTTCGCCGCTGCCGTCGCGCGGCGCAGCGCGCCTGGCGGGCCGGGCGAGCAGACGGGACAGCTGGCGCACGCGCGGGCGTGGCTCCGGGCGCGGGACGTATCATTTGCGGGCGAATAACGTGACGTGTCAGGCATATGTATAACTCAGTAAGCGGGCTGGTCTGTGCTTTCTTGACAAGGC
This sequence comes from Aggregatilineaceae bacterium, assembly GCA_035325905.1. Lineage (GTDB taxonomy): Bacteria > Chloroflexota > Anaerolineae > Aggregatilineales > Aggregatilineaceae > DYGX01. The sequence continues at coordinate 96,085 of DAOKYY010000001.1, forward strand.
TCGCATCTCACGCTATAGTTTTTCTATCGTTTATACTTCCATTCAGTCAAACGTTAAGTTCGTCATAAATAGCGTCCGGCCGGGGTTGGCTGCTGATCGCCCGTCTGCGATCAACACCACTCCCGCTACCCCGCACCGGGCCGCTCCCCGACCGAAAGGAGATGTGCATCGCCCGATTCTTGGCATCCGTCGAGTCAAGCCAGTCCTGTCACACGCTGGCGCCCTTTGGTCAAGATGCACAAATCGCATCATGGCCGCCCGACTGAAAGCGTATATAAAGTACCTGCTCACCGCTATTGGCCGGGTTTTCGCTTGCACCCAAGGAGAGACACACCCAATGCGCAAATGGTTTGTTCTGGTTCTCGTTCTGGCTCTGCTGGTGCCCCTGGCATCAACCAGCGTCACCGCACAGGGCAATACCTTTACCTTTGGCGAATTTGGAAACCCCGTTCAGCTTGACCCGGCCGTGGTGACGGACGGCGTGTCTACACGCGTGACGGTTCAGGGCTGCGAGACGCTGGTCTTCTTCGACGGCTCGACTACGAACACCATCCCCGGCCTGGCCGAAAGCTGGACGGTCAGCGACGACGGTCTGACGTGGGTCTTCAAGCTGCGCGAAGGCGTGATGTTCCACGATGGCACGCCCTTCAACGCCGAGGCGGTCAAGTACAATTTCGACCGCTGGCGCTACACCGATCACCCGACCCACTTCCCCGAACTCGTCTTCGAGTACTGGGACGCGATGTGGGGCGGCTTTGACGACGCCGAGGGCCTGATCATCGAGAGCGTGGAAGCGACCGGCGAGTACGAGGTCACGTTCACCCTCAAGGCGCCTTACGGCCCGATGCTCAACACCCTGGCGATGTCCTTCTTCGCGATCGCCAGCCCTGCCGCGATTGAGGCAGCGGGCGCGGCCTACGGCACGCCTTCGGTTGGCTATAGCTGCACCGGCCCGTACAAGTTCGTCGAGTGGGTCAGCGACGACCGCGTCGTGCTTGAGCGCAACCCCGACTACTGGGGCGAGATCCCCGGCAACGTCGATACGATTGTGATCCGGATCATCCCGGACGCCGCCGCGCGCTTCGCCGCTCTCCAGGCCGGTGAGATCGACGCTTTCGAGCAGCCAAACGTCGAAGACCTCGAAGCGATCGAGAACTCCGACAACATGTACATCCAGTATCGTGACCCGAACAACGTCATGTATCTGGCCTTCAACTACCGCATCCAGGAATTCCGCAACCCGCTGGTGCGCCAGGCGATTGCGATGGCGATGAACCGCCAGGAAATCGTGGACGCCTTCTATCCGCCCGGCGCGATCGCCGCCGCGACCATGCTGCCGCCCAGCCTGTGGGGTTTCAACGACCAGATCGAAGTCTGGCCCTATGACCCCGAAGGCGCCGCCGCGCTGCTGGCCGAGGCCGGCTACCCGGATGGCATCAGCGAAGTCACGGTTCTGGGCGTGGACGAGAACAACAACGTGACCGACGAAGTCATCGAGACCCGTCCGCTCAGCCTGTACTTCCAGCCGGTGGGCCGCCCGTACAACCCTGACGGCGAAGGCATCGGCGAGGCGATGGTCAGCTACCTGGCCGACATCGGCATCACCGCCCAGCTTGACTCGGTCGGCGACTGGTCCGCTTACCTCGACGCGCGCAGCAACGGCGAGCTGCTCGGCCTGTACCAGCTTGGCTGGACCGGCGACAACGGGGACCCGGACAACTTCCTGGGCTACTTCTACCTGCAAAACCCGGTCCCGCGCGAAGGCTACTACGCCAATGCCGAGGTCGCGGACCTGCTCTCGCAGGCGCGCGCTTCCGCCGACCAGGCTGAGCGCGAGGCGCTCTACCAGCAGGTGGAGCAGATCATGCATGACGAAGTCGCGCGTATCTACATCGCGCATACCGGCGTGCCGCTGGCCTTCAGCAGCCGCGTGTCCGGGTACATCACCAACCCGGTCTCGAGCGAGCACTTCATGTTCGTGACCGTCGAGTAGTCGAGGACGGGCGTCCTTTCAGCGAAACCGGGGATGGGACTGCTCTCGGGTGGGACCATCCCCCTTTTTCGACCCGCGCTGCCTGTCGAGCACCTACCGGCTCGAACGGGGGCGTGTCGCAGTCCGAAGCGCACGATACTGAGCTACCATCATGACCCAATATTTCCTTCGGCGTGTAATCGAGTCCATTCCCGTTATCATCGGCGTTTCGATTCTGGTGTTCCTGCTCATTCACCTGATTCCAGGCGATCCGGCCACGGCGATGCTGGGTGAGCGCGCGACCCAGGAGAATGTCGCGGCGCTGCGCGAGCGGCTCGGCCTCGACAAACCGCTCTACGAGCAGTATTTGATTTGGGTCGGCAACCTGCTGCAAGGCGATCTAGGGAACACTGTACGCGGCAACATCCCGGTCAAGGACGAGATCGCCAACCGCTTCCCCGCGACCATTGAGCTGTCGATCTGGGCGCTGACCATCGCCACCACGATCGGGCTGCCGGTCGGGATCGTGTCGGCCATCAAGCGCAATTCGCTGATCGACACCGCCAGCATGTTCGGGGCGCTGTTCGGCGTCTCAATCCCGATTTTCGTGCTGGGGCTGTTATTGATTTTCTTTGTTGGAGTCGAACTGCGGTGGCTGCCCTTTGTCGGGCGTCTCAGCTCCGGTCTGAGCGTAGAGCGCGTCACCGGGCTTGTCACCATCGATGCGCTGATCGAAAGGGACTGGGCCGCCTTGAAAGACGCCGTCGAGCACCTGATTCTGCCGGCGATCACGCTGGCGACCATCCCACTCGCGATCATCGCCCGCATCACGCGCTCGGCCATGCTCGAAGTGCTGAATCAGGACTACATTCGGACCGCCCGCGCCAAAGGCTTGAAGTCGCGCCAGGTCATTATGCGGCACGGCTTCCGCAATGCCATGCTGCCGATTGTGACGATCATCGGCCTTCAGCTTGGGACGCTGCTCTCCGGCGCCGTCCTGACCGAGACAATTTACTCGTGGCCTGGCGTCGGCAAGTGGCTTTTCGACTCGATCGTCGCGCGCGATTACGCTATCGTGCAGTCGATGACGCTGCTGATCGCGATGATTTATATCGTGGTCAACTTCGCGGTGGACGTTCTCTACGCCTTTATCGACCCTCGGATCAGGTACTAAGATGGAATCTGCAAAACCGATCACGCTTGGGGAACCGGCGCGCGCGCAAAGCGCCAGAGAGGTCCAGTGGGAGCAGGTCAGGGACACCTTCCGGCGGCTCATGCGCAGCCCCAGCGCGCGTATTGGCGGGTTCATCGTGATTGTCACAATCGCCATCGCCGCCGCCGTTCCCCTGCTGGACGACTACGATGCCACGCGCGACCGCGATCTTCCGGCCCGCTACGCGGAGCCGGACTGCATTTTCGGGTACATTAAGGCGCGCGTACAGCCTGACACGCCGGATATTGCGCTGAGCGACATCCAGTGCCAGCACCCCTTCGGAGCCGACAAAAACGGGCGCGACATTATGCGCCGCGTCGGTCATGGGATGTCGGTGTCGCTCCAGTCGGGGCTGTTTGCCGTCGCGCTTTCCGTCTCAGTCGGAACGGTCGCCGGGATCGCTGCGGGGTTCTTCGGCGGGCTGCTGGAAAGCATCGTCATGCGGCTGATGGACGTGATCCTCTCGTTCCCCTCGCTGCTCTTGGCCGTCGCGATTGTGACCGTCGCGGGGCCGGGCCTGCGCAATGGCATGATCGCGGTGGCGATCACGCAGATTCCGGTCTTCGCGCGGCTGGCGCGCTCGATGGCAATTTCGATTCGGAACCAGGAATACGTCACCGCCGCACGCAGCCTGGGCACGCGTCCGCTCGGCATTCTGGGGCGCCATGTCTTGCCGAACAGCCTCGCGCCGCTGATCGTTCAGGCCACGCTTGGCCTCGGCACCGCCGTGATCGAGACCGCCGCGCTCGGCTTTCTCGGTCTGGGGCAGCAGCCTCCCTTCCCAGAGCTGGGCAAGATGCTGGCCGAAAGCCAGCAATCGCTCGCCTCCGGCAAGTGGTGGGTGATGGTCTTCCCCGGCGCGGCGATCATCATGATCGTGCTCGGCTTTAACCTGCTGGGGGATGGCCTGCGCGACGTGCTCGATCCGCGCCTCAAGAAGTAGCCTCACCGGCCTTCATCGTGGAATCAAGCGGCGCCCCGTGACAAACACAGGGCGCCGCCATTTCTGCCATGCCGGAGCGCAGATTACCCCTCGGTCGTGACAGGAACACCCCAGAAGCGGACCGCGTTATCGGCCCCGATAGTCGCCAGAATGCGGCCATTCGGGCTGACGCTCAACGCCTCGATCGCGTTGTCGTGCGCGGCAAAGCTGAAGGCTGCTTCTTCCGCGCCCGGCTGCCAGAACTCGACATTGCCTTCGGCGTCGCCCAGGATCAGGAACGCGCCGTCTGGCGTGTACGCGACCGCTGTGACCAGCGTCCCGGTTTCCAGGCGGGCGGGCGGGTTCTGAAGCTGCGCTACGTCGTAGAGCCAAACACCGCCCAGCACCTCATTCGAGTTGCCGACCGCCAGCGTCGCGCCGTCCGGCGACCAGGCGATCGCGCCTTGCAGGTTGCTGTCGATCCGCGAAAGCTGCGCCAAGCGCGTGATATTCTCCGCGATCAGCAGCGCCAGCGCGTTTTCAGCCGGGAGCGGCTGCGGGATCGGCTCGACGTAGTACAGCCCGACATCCCCCTGGGCGATCCAGCCGCTCAAGGTGGCGGTCTGAATCGGCCACCAGTACAGGCCATCCGGGCCGCAGACCGCGTTGCCGGTCACGGTGAAGACTTCGCCGGGCTGCACCTGCCCAACCTGCTGAGAGCTGACATCCGACGCAGCCCGCACGTTGCTGGGCAGCCCAACTGTGGCCCGCGCCTGCTCGCCCACCGTCAGCCGCAGGTCAAGCCCTTCCGGGCAACCGGGCGCGGCGGGCGCCAGCGGCGTCGGCTCGACCGGCGCAGGCGTGAAGGTCGGCGGAGCCACAGGAGTCCCCACATCCGTCGAGGTGCACAGAATCACGATGTTGCCGTCCGCCGAGACACGGTAATCGTAGGTCTGACCCTGGTAGACGAGCAGGAACTGATAGCCGGAAGTCACTACCTGGCTGTACGCCTGATCCGGCTGCGGGCAGCCCAGGCTGGTATCGGGATAATTCGTCTGGCTCCACTGCCAGCCGTCGAGATCGACCTCCGTGACCGTCTGGCCCACGCTCTCGCTCAGCGCCTGCAAAGCGATCTCAAGCTGGGAAGGCGAGGTCTGCGCGAGCGCGGTCTGCGACACAAGCAGCGCGGCGCCCGCGACCATGAGGATACGAAACCATTTAGCCACTTTATCTCTCTCCTTAGTGGGCCGTGTGGACGGCGTGGGCGCCATCCACACGGGAAATGCATGTCTCAGTCAGACCAAGCGCGTCACAGCGGCTTAGTCGTCCGAGTAATCGGGAAGCCGCTCCAACACGTCACGCGTCACGCTGAGGTGAATCTCGTCGTCGGTCGCGTCCGCGATCCAGTTCGCAGGAACTAGCTTGTAGTTCTTGAACAGGAAGCCGCGCGAGATCAGGAAGTGCGTCACGGCGTCGGTCTCGGAGTCGGTGAACACGCGCTCCACGTTGCCGACGTGTTCCTCGTCGGCGCTATAGATCGCCGCGCCTTCCTTGAGCGCCGCCGATCCTTTGGGGACGTTGCGCTCAACCGAAACCACGGTGCCCGGATAGTACGGCACCGCCAAGCTGCCAGCATAGCCCGCGCCAACCGGCGGATACCAGTAATAAGCCGGCGCCGGGCGAATGGTCCGCGCCTCGGCAGTGCCTTCGATCCGGTCGTAAGCCCCAGCTTCTTCGATCGGGATGGTGTAGGTGTCCTCGAAGATCGGCCATTCGTCGAGATCTTCGTCGACAGACGGCTTGAGTAGCACGCGGTCTTCATCCGCGTTGTCGACAACTTCGATCGGCAGCACGCGGCTCTCGGTGAACAGGAAGCCTTTTCCGACGACCAGATGCGTCACCTGGCGCGTGCGCGGGTCGATCACCACGCGCTCAAGGTCGCCCACTTTCTCTCCGCTCACAGTAAGCACGTCGGTGCCCTCACGGAATTCCATCTCAACCTCCTCGGTCGCTATATACGGGCGCCTAGCATCTTGAGGGTAGCAACCTTTGCCGCGCTAGACATGAGGAAGCTAGGGGAATCCGCGCTAGGCCACCTGACCCAATCGCGAGCGGAGCCAACGCCCGGCGCGCTCCGAAGACCGGGCGGGTGTTCTGCGCTGTTCGTCCAGATGGAATTTATCAGCGGGTGACGATCACGGCGGCGTTTTGCTCGCGCGGAGCCGCCTCCCCGACGACCCACCACAGCGCGCCGCGCGTGCGCATCTCGCGCTCGAACGTCTCAAGCGCGCCCGGCGGCAGGGCGATCAGCAGCCCGCCGCTGGTCTGGGCGTCGAACAGCAGCATCCGCTCCACCTCGGTTACGGCAGCGTCGAAGATCACGCCGCCGCTGAATGCCTCGGCGTTGGCGGTCGAGCCGCCGGGAAAAATCCATTGCCCAGCGTAGCGTTGCGCGCCAGGCAGGAAGGGCACGCGGTCGAAGGTGACGCGCAGCGTCACGCCGCTGGCGTTCGCCATCTCGGCGGCGTGGCCGAGAAAGCCGAACCCGGTGATGTCGGTTACGCCGCGCGCCCCGGCCTGAGCCGCCGCTTCCGCCGCGTCCCGGTTGAGGCGCGCCATCCAGCCAATCGCGTCCGCGACATCGGCTGCCCGCGCCCGGTCGTTCTTCGCCGCCGTCGTGATGCAGCCGGTGCCAAGCGGCTTGGTCAGCGCCAGCGTGTCACCTGGCCGAACCCCGCCTTTCGTGAGCAGCCGGTCGGGGTGAACGAAACCGACGACGGCCAGCCCCACCTTTGGCTCCTGGTCCTGAATGGTGTGGCCGCCGGCGATCACCGCGCCCGCCTCGCGGACCTTCTCCGCCAGCCCCAGCAAGATACGAGACGAGACGTCCAGCGGAAGCTGGGGCGGCAGGGCGGCGATGTTGAGCGCCAGGATCGGGCGGGCGCCCATCGCGTACACGTCGCTGAGCGCGTTGGCGGCGGCGATCGCTCCATAACTGTAGGCGTCGTCCACGATCGGCGTGAAGAAATCGGTCGTCACGACGAGCGCGTGCTGCGCGTCCAGCCGGTACACGGCGGCATCATCCGGCGAGCCGAGACCAACCAGCAGATCAGGGTGCTCGGCCGGGTCGAACATCGTCTGAATGGGGCGCAGGACCTGCGCCAGGGCCGCTGGGGCCAGCTTCGACGCTCAGCCAGCGCAGGCAGACAGCGCGGTCAGGCGCGTGATTTCTTCGCGGGTCATCCGAATGGAGGTCCTTCAACGCGAACAGGCGCAGCGAGAGTATGCCAGACTGCTTCTGTATCCGCAACGGCTGGCGCGGCGCGCTCTACACAATTCTAACGGTTTGCTGATCGAGTTCTGAAGTTCGTCTGACGTGATTCTTATGCGGTCGATCCATCATAGGAGACGAAAGCGAACGCTATGCCGGGCCGGAAATGTCCGCCTTTATCGTAAGCGGCCCGGCGGTAGAGAATAGAACAACAAAGCAAGTTGGAGGTGTATGATGCGTAGTATGATTCGTTGGAACCCCCGGAACGAGGTCGAGGTCAACGACCCCTTCGACACGCTGGAGCAGATGGTCGATGAGATGTGGCGGTCGTGGCCGTTCCGCAGCAGCCGCACCAGCAGCTCGCCGCTTCTGCGCCCGGCGCTGGATGTCATCGAGAACGACAAGGAAGTGATCCTGCGTCTCGACCTGCCGGGGCTGAAGCCGGAAGACGTCAACATCACGATTGATGACCACACCCTGCTGATCAGCGGTCAGGTCGGCGACACGATCGAGCGCGAGGGCGACCGCTACCACTATCGCGAGCGCCGTACCGGCAGCTTTGAGCGCAGCATCCGCCTGCCCAACACGGTCGATACCGATAAGGTGGATGCCACCTTCGAGCATGGCGTGCTAAACGTCGTCCTGCCCAAGCTCCCGCAGGCGCAGCCAAAGCAGATCACCGTCAAGGCTTCGGGTAAGTAATCGACACCAAACAACTCGCGCCTGAATGGGCAGATGAGACACGTAACCGCCGGGTGATTCACCCGGCGGTTCGCATTTTGGGCTGGTTTCCAGGCGCAGCGAAAGACCCGCCAATAGCGCGCAGACCTCGTCGCAAACAAGGGGCGCGACGAGCCGAGATTAACTTTTGCGCTTTCAAGGGTCTAACCGAATTGAAAACGTAGGTGATGCGTTGGGAGAAAGATTGAGAGAAGGGTTGTGTCTGCCGAGAGAGCGTGCGATAATTTTGAGCGAAAGACCCCGACACCGCACACCCGGCGGATCGGTCCACATGGCGGCGCGGCCACTCTCCATCCCCGCTTCAATCTGCCCGCGCGCCGATCAAGGGGTACGAGCGATCCAGGGTCCGCACAGGGGGGCTCCGGTGATAGCACAGGAGGCAGATTCATGAAACGGTTTTCGGTGCTCGCCCTCGTCTTCAGCATGCTGCTGCTCTCAGCTCCATTCGTCAGCGCCGCTCCCCCCGCCCAGACAGCCGGAGGCGAGCCTGCGATTCTGTCGTTCACTACGCCGCTGACGAGCGTCGATCGGAGCGCGCTTGGGCAGCGTACCGCGCGCGTGCCGGTCTCGTGGGATACGGCGAACCGGCCGTTTATCGCCAACCTGATCTTTGACCAGGTGATGCCCGATGGCTCGGCAGTCAACGTCGAGCTGCCCCGCCCGCTGCCCTGGGTCGCCTCGACCGGGAACGGCATGGCGGCCCCTATTCTGCCGGAAGGACAGCCCACCGAGATCACCCTGCGGATGCGCATGGTGAATATGCTGACGCGCGAAGTCTACGCCGAGAAAACGATCAAACTGCCGATCGGCACCGGCGGCGGGACCTCGCCGAACATCGGCGACCGCGCGACGATCACCAGCTTCACGACAACGTCCACCTTCCTGAATAAGGCCGAACTGACCGCCGGCACGGCGCGCGCGCCCGTCGCCTGGTCGGTCGCGAACCGTCCCGTCACGGCTAATCTCTACTTCGAGCAGGTGATGCCCGATGGCAGCGCGATCAACGTCGAGCTTCCACGCGAGAACCCGTGGGTCGCTTCGTCCGGTCTGGGCGTGGCCGCGCCCAAGCTGCCCGCGCAGAACGCCACGTCGGTCCTGCTGCGCGTGCGCCTGATCGATCTGATGGACGGGCGCCTGTATGACCAGCGCACGCTGACTCTGCCGGTGATCGAGGGCACATCGCTGCCGCCGGCGATCACGTCCTTTACCGCGGGTGCGACCAGCGTCGACGTGAACCAGCTTGCGGCGCGCACGGCGCGCATCCCGGTCAGCTGGACGGTCGAGAACCGGCCGGAGAACACGAACCTCGTCTTCGAGCAGGTCTTTAGCGATGGCCGGACGGTCAACGTCGAGCTGCCGCGCTCGAATCCGTGGGTGCCATCCACCGGGAACGGCGTGGCCGCGCCGGTGCTTGAGATCGGCGCGACGAATGTCACGCTGCGGGTGCGCTTGATCAACCTCACGACGCGGGCTACCCTGCTCCAGCGCGAGCTGACGCTCCCCATCGCGGGAAATTCCAGTAGCGTGCCCAGCTACGTGGTCGATCCGGCCTGGTGCTACTCCGATCCGTTCCTGCCGTCGAACGGGCTGGCCGTGGGCAAGCCGGCGCACGTCACGCAGCTCGTCCCCGCCGAAGGTCTGCGGCTCTTCCCCAGCCCCTACGGGGGTGTGCCGCTGGGGCTGCTGCCGGCCAATGCGAACGTCAACGTGCTGGAGGGACCGTTCTGCTACCGCCTGAACATCACCACCAACATGCAGACGGCGTTCCGCCTGTGGCGTATTCGCGGCGCGGCGCAGCCGGGCGTTGAAGGCTGGGCGACCGAGTACGTCAGCAGCCCGACGGGCATTTCATCCTACCTGTCAGGCGTCACCGCGCCCGCGCCCACTGGCGAAGGCGACGAGGGGGACGGCCAGGGGGGTGAGGAGGCCGGTGCGGCGCTCCGCATCGATTCGCTGACGGTCGCGCCCGATCCGGTGCAGGTCGACAACTATCTGACCGTCACATGGGTCACGACCGGGGCCAGCTTCGTCGGCCTGAACCTGCTGGACGCGCCCGGCGGGCAGATCGTCCAACCGATCGTGCCGCCCGGCCAGATGCCATTGAGCGGGAACATGGCCTACGCCGTGCCCCCGGACGCGGCAGGCTCGGTGACGCTTCAGCTTGTCGCCTCCGATGCGGAAGGCAATGAAGTCACCCAGGAAGTTTCGGCGGAGATCGGCGGCTGCGAGTTTGACAGCACGCTCACCGACACCTGCCCGGCCAGCCAGACCATGGTTGAAGGCGCGATCCAGCCGTTTGAAGGCGGCTATATGCTGTGGCGCGGCGATACGGGCACGATCTACGTGCTGTTCGGCGACGACAACACCTGGGCCACATATCCCGACACCTGGACCGAGGGCGAAGCGGTCGACGCGGGCCAGCCGCCCGCCGGCCGGGTCGCCCCGATCCGGGGGTTCGGCAAGGTGTGGGTCAGCGAGGGGCTGAGCGAGCGGCTCGGCTGGGCGCTGGCTCAAGAGCAAGGCTACACGATGACCGTCGAGGAGTATCACGCGGACGGCAATATGCCGTCGCTGGGCCTGAGCTTCCCCGAAGGGGGTAGCTCGGTTCTGCTGGGCGAGACCTGGAGCATCGTCACAGCCGGGTCTTAGCCGTTTACCCGCGCTGCGAACGGCCCTCGGAAATCCGGGGGCCGTTTTGTTCATGCACGCTGCCCTTCGCGCCGGCATCTAGCTAGCTGCCAGCGCGTCGCGCAACGCGAGCATATTCTCCGCCGGGGTGCCGCGCGGCACCTCGCAGCCGGGCATCGCCAGCCAGTTTGCGCCGCCCGCCGCCCGGCACGCATCGACCGAGCGCCGCACGTCACCGGGTGCGCCTTCGTACAGCACGGCGACCGGGTCGAAATTGCCACAAAGCGCGATCGAGGGATCGAGAGCATCAATCGTGGCGCGGGCGGCGGCCAGGTCTACCTGCCAGTCGAGATCGACGATCTGCGCGCCGCTCTGCGCCATGTCTTTGACGATCTTGGTCGTGTTGCCGCAAATGTGCAGCCGGGGGATCGCCCCAGCGCGGCGCACCGCCTCGAAAATACGCTGCTCATACGGTAGCGCGAAGCGCCGGTACGCGGCGGGGCCGACCTGCGAGGCGATCGCATCGCCCAGGCCGATGATCGTCGCGCCGGCTTCGACCTGCGCAACCGCGAAGTTGATCGCGACCTCGACGGCTTTCTCTAGCAGCGTCTCGACCCACTCCGGCCGGTCGTAGAGGTCGTACATCAGGGCTGAGACGCCACGCAGATCGGCCGCTTCGGCCAGCGCACCCTCGACCCACCCCTGCACCGGGATCCGCCCCCCGACCCGCTCGTGAAAGAGGCGAATGGCGTCGACCCGGTCGCGCATCCGGCTGCCGGGCGCCAGCGGGTCAGGCGTCGGCAGCGCGGCGACATCCGACAGGTCCTGGATCAGCGGCGTGTGGCAGACCGGCAGGTTGTTGTCAGGAAACACGATCCGCGCGCCGAAGTCCGCCGCTTCGCGATAGGGGTCGCTGATGGCGTCCACCAGGTCCAGCCCAAACCGCTCGACCGTCACGAAGTTCGCCTCGCACAGCACACGGTAATCCTGGTAATAGTCTGCCAGCCGCGCGCCGATCTGGTCCGCCGCGAACTGCATAACAAGCGTCATGTTGGGGATGCGGTCAACCGGCTGCCCGGCCAGGCGAGCGGCCAGCCGCCCGGTCGATGTCATAGAAGATGGGGTGCTCATGTCGTGTGTCCTCGGTCCTGCGGGCCGCGCCAGATCGCGCGCGGCTCGTCCCACTGCCAGCCGGGCGCGTCAATTGTCAGCGGGCCGCGCGCCCAGCCCGCCGCGATCCGCGCCTGCGTTGCATCCCAGTCGCGCACGCCGCTGAGCGCGTCCGCCGCCTCGACGTTGCACGCGCCGACGGCGACGGCGCTGGTCAGCGCCGCTTCGAGCGTCTGCCCGCGCAGAAAGCCCGCCAGGAAACCGGCGATCGTGGTGTCGCCCGCGCCGGTCGTCCCCACCAGCGGCTCTGCCCGGAAGACCGGCGCCCACAGCTCGCGCGCCTGCCAGCTCGCATCTGGCGCAAAGGGCAAATCGCGCGCCGTGCGCACGTACAGGCCGCGCTCGCCGAGCTTCAGCACGACGACGCCCGCGCCCATCGCCAGCGCGTCGCTCGCCAGCGCCGGGATCGCCGCGTCGTCGAGCGTGTCTGCGTCCACGCCGGGGCGCAACATAAACGCCAGCTCGTCCAGGCTGGGCAGAAACAGGTCCACATGCGGGAGGGTTCGTGCCAGGATGCTCGGCCAGTCTTCCTGGCCGCTGGGACCATGCGGGTCCGGCAGGGCAAGGTCCAGCGAAGTCACGACGCCCGCCGACTTCGCCTGCCGGTACATTTGCTCAAGCTGCGCGCCGCCCTGCTCGTACATCGTCCGCATGAACGGCGGGTAGCCGAAATGAAAGAGCCGCGCCGCGCGCAGGCGCTCATAGGGCACATCGGCGGCGGAAAAGCTGTGGTTGGCTCCGGCGCAGTGCATGAAGAAGCGATCCGTGCCGGGCGGGCTGATCACGATGGTATACGAGCTAGCCTCGCCCGGCGCGACGATCATATCTTCGACCAGCGCCGGGTCATCCTCGCGGATCAGGCTCAGGATAATCCGCCCAAAGGGATCATCCCCCACCTTGCCCATCAGCCGCGTCGCGACGCCAAGCCGGTGCAACGCGCGGCCGGTGTTGGCGACCACCCCGCCCGTCGCGAGCGCCACCGGGCCGATCTCCGCAACCTTGCCCGGCGCGACCAGCTCTGCCAGGTCGCCCGGCGGAAGCTGCGGGATGATGTCCAGGCACAGATGCCCGGCGACGACCGCGTCAACGCGCGTCATCGCCCGTTACCCTAACGCCTCAAGCGCGCGCTCAACGCTCCAATCGTCGTGGATGATGCCGCGCAGCACGCCCATCATCCGGGCAGGATCGGGCGCCTGGAACACATTGCGTCCAATGAACATACCGCGCGCACCGGCGTCGAGCGCGTCGCGCACCATCGCCAGCGCCTCGCGGACCGACCCGGTTTTCGGGCCGCCCGCGATCAGGATCGGGCGGAAAGAGGCGGCGGTCACGGTGCGAAACGTCTCAGCGCTGCCGCTATAGTCCGTCTTCAGCACATCCGCGCCCAGCTCGCACGCGATCCGCGCGCCCATGGCGATGTACTCTGGGCGGTAGATGTCGCGATCGGCCCGCGTCCCGCGCGCCATCGGCTCGATGATGCAGCCAATCCCCAGCGCCTCGCACGCTTCGGCCATGCGCGCTACGTCCTCGGCCTGGCGCGCCTCGGCGTCGGGGTCGCCGTAGCCAAAGAACAGGTACGTCAGCACCGCGTCCGCACCCAGGCGGGCCGCCCCCTCGACTGAGACGATCATACGCCCGCGCCCTTCGTCTGAGCCGAGCAGGTCGGGGCTGCGCCAGCGGTTGGTCCAGTCCACGCGCAGGATCAGGCCCGGCGCGCCCCGACCGGTGAACACGCTGGCGAAGCGCCGCGCCGTCCCAGGGCCGACCAGGAAGGCATCTGCGCCCGCCTCGGCGAGCTGCTCAAGCATCGCGCCGGGCTGGTCCACCCCTGGGATCACGCCGAGGTGCAGCCCGTGATCAAAGGCGACGACCGCCGCGCGACGGTCGCGCGGGTTCAGCACACGCCCCAGGCGAATGACCTTCCCGGTGTTAGGGAAGGAAAAACCCGCATCCGATCCTGTGTTCGACGCCGTGTCCGGCATAGTACCCTCCTCACGCGCTGCGCCATGTGGATGAACCGTGCTCGATTATAGCCCGGCGCTGTCCGGCGAGTGAACGGGCATTCAGCATGTTTGCGCGGTGCAAGTGGGCACTCGACGCCTGCGAGCCAGCAGCGCCGGACGAGCCGCGTGCCAGAACAAAAGTGTGGTATTCTTGACGGCAGCACGACCGGGCCGGAGGATAAACCAACCGCACGCCACGAGGATGACGCCGCGCATGGATAAGCCACGCTTCGACTTCAGCTTTGAGCCGGACGAACCCGACGCCCCAGACAATTCCACCGAGCAGGGCCTGAGCGCTGCCCCCGCGCGCCTGATTCACCCGTTCGGCGCGATACGTCTTGACCAGCACACGATCACCGTCCAACCCGCGCCGGACGCGCCGGTTCACATGACCACCAGCGCCGACGACGCGCTGCGCTACGCGCTGGGCCGCCGCGAGAACTGCGTCATCACCGGCCACCTGTTCGCGGGCAACACGTTCAGCGTTTTCCCCTGGCGCTCGCCTGCCGCCATCGGCACGCCGCCGGTGCTGCAATTCGAGGCGGCGCGTGAAATCTGCCTGCTGGTAATCGGCGGGGAAACGGTCTTTATGCCGTCGCACCCCTATGAACTCGCGCCACGCTGGGTGCAGCTACCGCGCGCGCGTGAGTATTACGCGCTCGCCGAGGAAGACCGCGACGGCCAGCGACGCGAGTGGATCGCGCGCCTGCTGCCGGCAGCGCCGCACCTGTCGAGCCTGGGCGCGCCGCTCACCGAGAGTTGGCTCCAGAGCCTATCCATGCCAGCCCTGCGCCTGCTGATGGCCTACCATGCGGCCTCGGTGTTTTCTGTGTGGCGCGTGGACCAGCCGGACCGCCAGTTTCGCGGCGCGGCGGTTGGCTCGCACGACGCGGTCACGCTGCCTTTGCCCCGCTACCCCGTCGTCGAGCCGGACTGCTACCTGCCCGTGATCGCCGGACGCGAGGGCCGGATCGAGGCAGTCAACGCCTACGACCTGGAAGCGGGCGTCAGCCTGGGGCCGATCCAGTTCAATGCGCATGGCGGGGCGCTACTCCACTTTCTGTGGATGCTCTGGAAGCGCGATCCTGATCTGTTCGAGCAAGAATTTACCCGGCCACTCGGCTGGACAATGCGCGCGGACGGCACGCATCCTGACCTGGTCCTGGCCGAGGGCCTGCCGGGCGAGGTCGTGCTGCATGGCCGCGACGAAGATACGCGGCGCAACGCCGGGTATTTCCAGTCGGGCGCGCCGGGGCAGACCGGCTTCGCGGACATCGACGCGGCTTTCCGCGAGTCATTGACTGTGCGCTTTCGCAACGTCGTCGCCTGGCCGCACGTGCAGGAGCTGGTCTTGAACACTTGCGCCTGGTGGCTGGCGCCCGGCCTGGACACCGTACACGACCCGCGCTACGGCATCCCCCGGCTGGACCCGCTGGCGCCCGATCGAGATACGTTTGTGTTAAAGGCGCTGCTGCTGTCGGCGCATGTGCGCTACGCGGCGTGCCTGTGGCCGTTCCTCGAAGTCTTGCGCCGGTGGGATACGCCCCAGGCCAAGCGCCGCAACTGGCACACCGCGCTGGAGACCGCCGGTCCCTGGGGCAACTGCACGCCGACCCGGCGCGGACGGCTGCGCGCCCGGCTCGATCAACAGGTGGCCGAGGCAGAAGCCACCTTCGACCTGATCGAGCGGATCGCGGCGCAAGCGTCCAGCGAGGGCAGATTGTGACGGGCACTGATCGCACCTTTCCCGACCCCGCGCCGGACAGCCTGCTGCCGGCAGCTGACGTGCAATTCGCCCACTACACACCGGACGACGACGGCGGGCTGCGTCACTGGCTGCGCTGCGGGCCGCTGACCACGCCGCTGACGGAGCTAGACCGATTCGTGCGCCCGGCCGGGTCGCCCTTCGGCCAGCGGGGGCGCTGGATTCTCAATTTCTGGGCGTTTCATCCGCAATCGCTGCGTCTCAAGCGCGCCATCAGCGCGACGCTGCCGCCGCCCGCGCCGCCGGAGACAGCGCCAATCCTCGGCGCCAGCGGCCCGGCGGGGTGCGTGTGGGAGTACGCGAAGCCGTTAGAAGATTGCACCGTCGATTTCAGCCGGTTCAACTTCACGCCGACGCGGATGGAGGGCTGGCTGTTCTGCGTGCTGGAGTCCGTGCAGGCGCAGACGCTCGCGGCGGAAATCATCACCACCGGACCGGTGCGGGTGTGGCTCGGACGGACCCTCGCTGCCTGGCACGATGCTTTCAGCTATGTCGCGCCGCTGCGCCTGCCCCTGAGGCTTGATCTGCAAGCGGGGCGCAACGCGATCTGGCTGCATGGCGAGATGCTGGGCTGGCGCGAGGCGCGCCTGGCGCTCGGCATGCGCCTGCGGAAGCCAGCGGACGTGCAGATTGCCCTGCCAATCGGGCCGATCTCGCCGGAGCGGTGGCGTCGCGCTGAGCAAGGACTCGATCACCTGCTGCTCAAGCAGTTCGCATTCCCGACGCTGCCCGGCACGCTGGAGCTGAGCGCCGCCGCGCCGGAGCTGTTCACCTTTGAGGCGGAAGTCTCCGCGCCGCTGTCGGAAAGCTGGCACGACATCCCCGGCTCGCCGGAGCAGCCAGTCGCCCAGTCGACGCTGACGCTGGCGCCTGGCGAGCGCGGGCTGCTGCCGATCTCGCCTGACGTGCTGGATGCGATGGGCCGCAGCCCCGGCGAGCACACGCTCACGCTGCGCCTGCGTCCCGCCGATGGAACCCCGCTCAGCCTGCGCCGCCCGATCTGGGCCAGCTCGCAGACCTACCAGCGCGAACCATACGGCGACTACGACAGCCGCCGCCAGGAGGCGCTGGAGCATCTGGCGCGGATGGCGTCCGACCCGCTGACCGCGATCGCGGCGGTCGAAACCGGGCGCGCGGCGGTTATCCCCTCGGACGCGCTCGACCTCGGCTGCCGGTTCGTCAACGGCCGGTACGATTGCGCCGACTTCCACGCGATCGGGCTGCTGGCGACCCTCTACTGGTACGGCGATCATCCGGCGCTGCGGCCCGCCAACCGCGAGCGAATCGAGGCGGCGCTGCTGGGGTTCAAGCTCTGGATCGACGAGCCGGGCCTCGACGCGATGTGCTACTTCACCGAGAACCACCAGATTCTCTTTCACATCGCGGCCTATCTCGCCGGGCAGCGCTGGCCGGAGCGAGTCTTCACCAACAGCGGGCGCACTGGCCGGGAGCAGCAGCGCCGCGCGCGCCCTCGCATCGAAGCCTGGATTCGCCGTCGCCTGCAGGGCGGCTACTCCGAATGGGACTCGAATGCCTATCTTGCGCTCGACATCTACGCGATGCTGGCGCTGGTGGAGTTCGCCGCCAGCCCACGACTGCGCGCGCTGGCCGAGACGCTGCTGCACAAGACGTTCTTCATGATCGCCTGCCAGTCTTTTCGCGGGGCGCACGGCGGCACCCACGGCCGCAGCTACGTCGAAGGGCTGAAATCAGCCCGGTTCGAGAACACCGCCAGCCTGCAACGCATCGCCTGGGGGATGGGCATCTTCAACGGCGAGACGCGCGCGACCGGCCTGCTGGCGCTGGCGCGGCGCTATCGTATCCCCCCTATCCTCCAGCAGATCGGCGCGGATTTGCCTGAGGCGCTGGTCACACAAGCGCGCTCGCGGGCGGATTACCGGCCGCAGTTCGATCTCCAGCGCGGCGGGTGGGATGTGCGCACGCTGACCGTTCGCACGCCTGACGCGATGCTGGCCGCCGCGATCGATCACCGGCCCGGCGCGCCTGGCATCCAGGAGCATCTGTGGCAGGCGACGCTCGGCCCGGAAGCGGTCGTCTTTACCACCTACCCCGGCAACAGCCAGGAGCACGGCAACGCGCGCCCGAATTTCTGGGCAGGGTCAGTCCGGCTGCCGCGCGTGGCGCTGGCGGGCCGCAGCCTGATCTGCCTGTACCCGGTCGAGCCGAGGGTCGGGCTGGGGTTTACCCATGCATATTTCCCGGCGGCGATGTTCGACGAGGTCGCGCTGGCGGGTCCATGGGCGTTCGCGCGGAAAGGCGAGGGCTACGTCGCGCTGTGGGCGGACGGGCCGCTGGCGCTGGTACGCACCGGCCCCTACGCCGAGCAGGAGCTGCGCAGCCAGGGGCCAGGCGTCGCCTGGGCCGCCTGCATCGGGCGGCGCGCGGAAGACGGCGATTTCGCCGCGTTCTGCCGGCGGCTGGCTGAGCGCCCGCCTGAGGCGAACGGGACGCACGTCGCGTGGACCGATCTGGACGGGCGCGCGCTGGCGTTCGGCTGGGACGGCCCTCTAACAGTCGATAGCCGCCCGGCGGACTGGGACAATTTTCCGCACTACGCCAACCGCTATACTGAGACGCCGCTTGGCGCTGCGCCGATGATCATCCATCACGCCGGGCAGGCGCTTGCGCTTGATCTGCGGTTCAAGCGGGCGCCCTGAGCCGGGAAGATGTGCTCACCGTCTTGCAGAATGTGCGAGCTTCGCTTGACAGCATCGAGTTTTCGCGGTTAAATGAAAACGATTACATCATTCATGGTGGGGAATTTACCCGCGTTGCGCCTCAGCGCCTGCCGAGTTCCTACCGGACTCGGGGCAAACAGGGTTTAATAGAGTTACTAGCGCAACCCGTGAAAGGAGGGGCCAGACGCTTATCGCTGTCAGACCGCTCGATGTTCCAGCCCTCTATGAGCCATGTGAATCGTTATTGAAGGAGTACAACCGATGAAGTTCCGCACCGCTTTGATGCTTGTCCTGATCGCCGTTCTGGCGCTGCCGCTAGCGCCGAGCGCAGCGCAGGAGCCGGTCGAGCTGCGCATCACCTGGTACGACGACGGTAACGAAGGCGCAGTGCTGCGCGACCTGCTCGATCGCTTCGAGGCCGACAATTCTGACATCAAGGTCGTGATCGATACCGTGCCCTACTCCGCGATTCTCGAAAACCTGCCGCTCCAACTGGAAGCCGGGGAAGGCCCGGACATCGCGCGAGTGACCGACCTGGGCGGGCTGTCGGAGTACTATCTCGACCTGCGTCCCTACCTGTCTGACCCGGCTTACTGGGAGGACAACTTTGGCCCGTACCTGACCTGGCTGCGCCAGCCGGGCGACGAGGAAGGCATTTACGGCTTCCAGACGCAGCTTACCGTGACCGGCATGTACATCAACCGGACTCTGTTCGAGCAGGCCGGGGTGGAAGTCCCAAGCGACGCAAATGAGCAGGTGTCGTGGGAAGAATGGGGCCAGACCTGCAAATCGGTCGCTGACGCCATCGGGCCGGATGTCTTCGGCTTTGCGATGGACCGTAGCGGGCACCGCTTCGCGGGGCCGGCGATCAGCATGGGCGCGCAATACTTCGACGAGAACGGCCACCCGACCGTCACGGACGAGGGCTACCGCGCCATGGCAGAGTTGTTCGTGCAGTGGCACCAGGACGGCACCGCGCTGGTCGACGTGTGGGCCGCGACGCCCGGCTATGTCGGGGCGAACGAGGACTACGCCAACGGGCGCCTCGTCTGCTACATGTCCGGAAGCTGGCAGGTCCAGCAGTTCAGCAATACGATCGGCGACGCCTTCGACTGGGAAGTTGTGCCGTTCCCGTGCGGACCGGCGGGCTGCACCGGTGTTCCGGGCGGCGCGGCGGTGGTCGCGATTAAGGACACTGAGCACCCCGAAGAAGTGGCGCGCGTGATGGAATACCTGGTCCAGGAAGACGTGCTGCGCGAGTTCCACGCCCGGACGCTGTTCATCCCGGCCCATGCCGGCGTGGCGGCGGGCGGCGTGCCGTTCGAGACCGATCTCGACCTGGCGCGCGCGGCGCTGGAGCAGTGGAGCGCGATGGTCCCGGACATCATGCCGCTGGCTGTCCGGATCCAGGGCTATCCCTACAACCGTATCGTATTCGACTCCTCGCGTGACCGTATCGCGCAGGTGATCGTCGGCGAGCTGACGCTGGACGAGGCAATCCAGCGCACGCAGGAAGACATCGACAACGGGCTAGCGGAGCTGGAAGGTTAGCTCGCGCCCCTCCTGAACACCTCATGCGACTACTGGCGGCTCAGGCAAGCCGGGCCGGCCAGTAGTCGCTCGCACGCTGGCGCCGGACGTAGAAAGGGGGATGGATGGCTCGGTCAACCCGCACGGCTGCTGAGTCTGAGAAAAACGCCTGGGCGCATCCCACGCCGCAGAACTTAGCCGATCTGATCGGGCGGCTTGTCTTCCGGGCCTACACGGCGCTGATGATCGGGGTCGAGTTCCTGGTCAACCCCTTGCAGCGGTGGTTCGGCGCGCGCCGCATGGCTTGGTTTTTTCTGCTGCCGAACATGATCATTTTCAGTGTGTTTGTGCTCTTTCCCATGCTGCTCAACTTCTATTATTCCGGGACTTCAGGCACGCGGCTGATGCCCCAGGACCGGACATGGGTCGGCACGCAGAATTACGAGATTCTCTTTGAGTGCGACTCCGTGTTGAAGCCCAACACCTGCGCCGAGGACATGTTCTGGCGCGCGGTGCAGAACACAACGGTCTTCGTGGTCTTCCAGGTTGGCGGGATGGTGCTGCTGGCGCTGCTGACCGCCGTGATTTTGAATCGCGAAATCTTCGCGCGCGGGTTTTTCCGCAGCGTCTATTTCTATCCAGTGCTCCTGTCGCCAGTCGTCGTCGGTCTTATCTGGAAGTGGATTTTGCAGCGGTTTGGCCTGCTCAACGGCGTGATTACAGGGTTGGGCGGCGAGCCAGTGCTCTTTCTTCTGGAGCGCGATTGGGCGACCTTCTGGGTGATCCTGGTCAGCATCTGGGCGCAGATGGGCTTCTACACGCTGATCCTGCTGGCCGGGTTGCAGGCGATTCCCGCCGTGCTCTACGAAGCGGGCGAGATCGACGGCGCCAACGCCTGGCAGCGTTTCCGCTTCATCACCCTGCCCCTGCTCATGCCGACCATGTTCGTCGTGCTGGTCCTGGCGCTGATCCGCGCGGTGCAGGTCTTCGATCAGGTTTTTGTGCTGACCGGGGGCGGGCCGGGCACCGCGACCAAGTATATGGTCCAGTATATCTACGAGACCGGCTTCGCCGCCCAGATCCCGCGCCGGGGGCTGGCCTCGGCGGCGTCGGTGCTGCTCGGCCTGGTGTTGTTGCTGTTCACGCTGATTCAGCTCTGGCTCGGCCGCAAGAGCGAAGCCACCTAGCGGAAAGGGGCGACGACTTGACCACACTGCGCAACTTCCTGATCCGCAAGCGCGGCGGCAGCCGGGTAGATGTCACGGACGTGCTGTCCTACCTGTATCTCGCCGTGGGGACGCTGGTCATGTTCGGCCCGGTGCTGTGGGTCGTGCTGTCCTCGTTCAAGACACAGGGTCAGTTGATCGAGTTCCCGCCGCGTCTGCTGCCTTACGCGCAGGAAACGGTCACGGTCGAAGGCTACGACGAGCCGCTGCCGCTGTACCGGGTGACAATCGACGGCGAGGAGCGCGTGCTGGCCCAGATTCGGCGGGTCGGCATCGAGGCGCAGATGATCGATCCGGAGAATCCCCCGGCGAACCCAGGCCGCCCCACCGACGAGGAGCGCATCCGCGTGCCGATCGACGCGCGCGAGCCGATCGAGCGCCTGAGCCTGGCCTGGGACAACTATATTGAGCCGCTCGAAAAGTTCCGCTTTGGCACTTACCTGAAAAACAGCGTGATCGTGACTGCTGTCGCGACGCTGATCACGCTCGTCATCAACAGCATGGCGGCGTTCGCGCTCAGCAAATACGAGTTCAAAGGCCGGGACGCGGTCTTCGTGCTGATCATCGCGACGCTGATGATCCCGATCTCGGTCATCCTGGTGCCGGTCTTCCTCGTGATCACCAAGCTCAACATGAACAACACGCTGTGGGGTGTGATCATCCCTGGCGCGGCGACGCCAACTGGCGTGTTCCTGCTGCGCCAGTATATGCTAACCATCCCGGACGAGCTGCTGGAGTCGGCGCGCATCGACGGCGCGTCGGAGTGGCGCATCTACTGGCAGATCGTGCTGCCGCTGGCGCGCCCGGCCCTGGCCGTGCTGGCGATCTTCTCGGTGATGTGGCGCTGGAACGACTTTCTGTGGCCGCTGATCGTCCTCAGCCGCAGCGAGCTGTTCACGCTCCAGGTCGGGCTGAACGCCTTTCAGGGCGAGCTGCAAATCCAGTGGCACTATGTTCTGGCGATGACCGTGCTCACCTTGCTGCCCATCACCGCCGTGTTCGCGTTCTTGCAGCGTTTCATCACGACCGGGATCGCGACTACCGGCCTGAAGGGGTAGCCGCCGCCACGCGAAGGATAGCACCGAACAATGCATCTGGTCAGCCCGCAAGCCGTCGCGCTGTCGTCTTCCGATGCCGATTCGATCACCCTGGCCGGGGAACGCGGCGAGCGCTTTCAGATTACCCTGCTTGATCACAGCCTGGTGCGCGTCCAGCACTGGCCGGACGGCGCGCCCCGGCTCGACCGGACGTGGTGTGTCGCCGGGCCGCCGGGTGATGTGCTGCTCGAAGGCCGGTCGCGGGCTGACCTGTCCCCCTTCCGCCGGCCGGGGCTGCGCCTCGAAAACACTCCCGGCGGGCTGCGACTCCACAGCGACGCGCTGGCGCTGGATGCCCGCCTGGGCGACCTGCGGCTGGAATGGCAGCTGCCGTCGGGCGAGGTCTTCGCCGCTGACGTGCCAGCGCACGCCTACACCTACGACCGCGCCGGACGCGCAGTGTTCCATCACCTCGCGCGGCGCGACGGCGAGCACTACTACGGCTTCGGCGAAAAGGCCGGGCCGCTCGACAAGGCGGGAATGCGGCTGCGGATGTGCAACGTGGACGCCTTCGGCTACGACGCCGCGCGCACCGACCCGCTCTACAAACACATCCCGTTTTACATCACCTACGTCGCAGACCTGGACCTCGCCTACGGGCTGTTCTACGACAATCTGTCGGCGACGACGTTTGACCTGGGGCGCGAGGTTAACGCGCTGCGCGGCGGGCGTTACCGCGTCTACGAAGCCGCCGACGGCGACCTTGACTATTATCTGATGCTCGGCCCCACGATTGAAGCCGTCGTCGAGCAGTACACGGCGCTGACCGGCCGCCCCGCGCTGCCGCCGCGCTGGTCGTTCGGCTACCTCGGCTCGACCATGAGCTACACCGAAGCGCCCGACGCGCAGGAGCAGCTTAAGCAGTTCGTTGCGCTGTGCGACCGCCACGATATCCCGTGCGATCTGTTCCACCTGTCGTCCGGCTACACGACCGACGAGGCCGGGCGGCGCAACGTCTTCACCTGGAATTACCAGCGCATCCCCGATCCGGCCGCGATGGTCGCGGGCTTCCACGCGGCGGGCATCCGGCTCGCGCCCAATCTGAAGCCGCACCTGCTCACGTCGCACCCGTCCTACCGCGATCTGGCGGCGCGTGGCGGGCTGATCCGGTCGGCCAGCGGCGACCGGCCGGAGGTTGGCAGCTTCTGGAGCGGCGGCCTCTACCAGACGGCTCCCGGCAGCTATGTCGATTTCACCAGCCGCGCCGGGTACGAATGGTGGCAGGCGCAGATCAACACCGCTCTGCTTGACTATGGCATCGACGCGATCTGGAACGACAACAACGAGTTCGAGGTCTGGGACGACAGCGCGCGAGCAGATGGCTTCGGGCAGCCGATCCCGATGGGCATGGCGCGCCCGCTACAAACGCTGCTGATGGGCCGGGCCTCGTTCGAGGCGCTGGCGCGGCGCCGCCCCGACGAGCGCCCGTTCGTGCTGTCGCGGGCTGGTGCGCCGGGCATCCAACGCTACGCCCAGACGTGGAGCGGCGATAACACGACCTCGTGGGACACGCTGCGCTGGAATATCCCGATGGGCCTGGGCATGGGCCTCTCCGGCCTGGCGAACATGGGGCACGATGTCGGCGGGTTCGCGGGGCCAAAGCCGGACGCGGAGCTATTTGTGCGCTGGGTGCAGAATGGCATCTTTCACCCGCGCTTCACGATTCACTCGTGGAACAGCGATGGCACCGCTAACGAGCCGTGGATGCACCCGGAGGTGCTGCCGCTGGTGCGCGAGGCGCTGCGCTTCCGCTACCGCCTGATCCCGTACCTGTACAGCCTTGCCGTCGAGATGGCGCGCACCGGACACCCGATGATCCGTCCGCTGGTCTACCACTTTTCGGACGACCCGCGCTGCCGCGTCGAGTCGTTCGAGTTTCTGCTCGGTCCTGGGCTGCTGGTCGCCTCGGTGCTGGAGCCGGGCGCGACGACACGCGAAGTCTACCTGCCTGCCGGTGTGGGTTGGTATGACTACGCGAATGGCACGCGCTTCGCGGGCGGCCAGACGATCCCCCTCGACGCGCCGCTGGGCCGGATCCCGCTGCTGGCGCGCGCCGGGGCGCTGATCCCGCTCGGCAAGCCGATGCGCCACGTTGGCGCGGAGCCGGACGACTGGCGCGAGGTACGCGTCTACCCACCGACCGGCGCGGGTGAGGCGCATTTCGCGCTGATCGAGGACGATGGGCGAACGCTCGACTACCGGCGCGGCGCATACACGGAACTGCGGCTGTCGGTGCGAGCGAGCGAGGAGGCGCTGGCGCTGGCGGTCGAGCCGGTGCGCAGCGGCTATCCCCTGCCCTACGACGCGATTGAGTTCGCGCTGCCACCAACAGAGACGCGCCCGCTCGCCCTGCCCGCCGCCGACGTCTGGATCGACGCCGACGGCTGGCGGCGCGTCCGGCTGGCCGTCGTTCCGCGCGGGTGACGCCGGACCGAGTTCTTTAGTCTTCTGTCATCGGCCGTCGCATAGCAGGATCGAGACCGCGCAATCCAACCGGCGCGTTTCCTCCGTAGTGATAGGCATATCCGCCGTTCGGGCGGGCCACAAGACACTTCGGAGGAACGCAGATGCACCGTCACAACAGATTGTTCGTGCTCATGGTCGCGCTCGCGCTGCTGGTGATGGCCCTGCCGGCGGGCGCGCAGGGTGAGATGGGCGCTCCCTCGGTCGAGGTCGTCGACCAGGTCGTGCTCGATGGAACCGTCACGATTGCCAGCGCCTACAGCGAAGGCCCCGGCTGGCTGGTGATCCACGCCGACGGCGGCGGCGCGCCTGGCCCGGTGATCGGCTACCGCGCGCTGAACGCCGGCGCGACGCAGAATCTCCAGGTCTCAATCGACGCCGCGCAGGCGACGCCCACGCTTTACGCCATGCTCCACACCGACACCGGCGAAGTCGGCGTTTACGAGTTCGGCACGGTGGACGGCGCCGATATCCCGGTGCGCGTCAACGATCAGGTTGTCACCCCCGCCTTCAACATTGATCTGATCAGCGCCAGTGATCAGTTCGTTACCAACGGACAGGTGACAATCGATGCGGTCGTGGCGCAGCAGCCCGGCTGGCTGGTGATCCATGCCGACGGCGACGGGTCGCCGGGGCCGGTCCTCGGCCAGACGCAGGTCCCGGCCGGGGCGAGCGCGAATGTCGCTGTCGCGCTGACGGGCGACGCGACCGCTGTGCTGTGGCCGATGCTGCACGTCGATACCGGCGTGGAGGGCACCTATGAGTTCGGCGCGGTCGAGGGCGCCGACGTGCCGGTGCGCGTCAACGATCGCGTCGCCGTGACGCCGCTGTGGACTGTTCCGCACATGCGCGTTGACGACCAGATCGTGCTGGGCGGCGACGGCATGGAAGCGATGGCCGAGCCGAGCCTGGTCGCGCGGTCGGTGCTGTCGGAAGGCCCCGGCTGGCTCGTCGTGCACGCCGACGGCGGCGGCTCGCCCGGCCCGGTGCTCGGCCAGGCGGCGCTAGCCAGTGGCCTGAACACCGATGTCGCCGTCACGCTCGATCCGGCGGGGATAACGCCCGTGCTGTGGCCGATGCTGCACGTCGATACCGGCGTGGAAGGCACCTACGAGTTCGGCGCAGTGGAGGGTGCGGACGTGCCGGTGCGCGTCAACGACGACGTCGTGACCTTCCCGATCCACGCCGCGCCGTCGCTGACCCTGAGCGACCAGACGCTCGACGCCGGTGTGCTGCTGATCGACGCGGCGCTGATCGACGCGCCCGGCTGGATCGCGGTGCATAGCAGCCAGGATGGCGCGCCCGGCCCGGTGATCGCCACCTACCCGCTGCCCGCCGGTCTCAGCCGCGCCATCCACATCCCGCTCGACGCGGCGCAAGCGGGCCAGCAGGTCTTCCCGATGCTGCACTACGACACCGGCGAGGCGGGCGTCTACGAGTTCAACACGGTCGAGGGCGCGGACGGACCGGTGCGCGTCGGCGACGCCGTGATCGTCGGCCCGATAAACCTCGGCGCGGCGGGCGAAGCGATGGGCGAAGGCACGGAGGAGGCGCACGATATGGGCGCCGCGCTGGACGGCAACGCGCTGATTGACGAGCGCTGCACCGTCTGCCACAGCCGCGAGCGTATCGACCAGGCGCAGAAGTCGCCCGAAGAATGGGCTGCGACCGTCGACCGGATGATCGGTTACGGCGCGCAGCTCACGCCGGAGGAGCGCCAGGCGGTGCTCGACTATCTCTCGGCGGCTGGCGCTGAGTCCGCCGCCCCGGTCGCGCTGGACGGCAACGCGCTGATTGACGAGCGCTGCACCGTCTGCCACAGCCGCGAGCGTATCGACCAGGCGCAGAAGTCGCCCGAAGAATGGGCTGCGACCGTCGACCGGATGATCGGTTACGGCGCGCAGCTCACGCCGGAAGAGCGCCAGGCGGTGATCGATTACCTGACGAGCCGCTAGCTCGTCGTTCGGCAGCCAATGCCTTTGCCCGGCATGGCAACGGGGCTTCACCCAGCGGATGAGGCCCCGTTTTTCTGTCTAACCGCCTCCCCGGCCACCCGCCGGGCGCTACGCCTCGATTGGCACGGCGAAGACGCGCGGCCCGGTGGGTCGATCGGGGTACGGGCTGCCCCCGGCCGGCTCCAGCGAGACTCCGAACCCCTGGTACGCCTCGAACGACGCCGCCAGCGGAATTTCAATGTACGTCGCCACGTCGTCGCGCGCTTGCCGGAACAGCCCGCCGCTGGTACGCACACCGGAGTCATCGACTAGCCACAGTTGGAAGATATTTTCCTCGGACAGCGCCGGCAGCGCCTCGACCCGAATCACGGCGCGCTCGCCATCTGGCGACGCAACCAGCTCGCCGGAGACGTCTGGCTTGACGTCTCCCGGCACGACGGCAAAGCGCCGCGCTCCGTCGAGCGCCGCCAGCTCGTCGTAGAGCATCTGCGCGCTATCGGCCTCCGGCCCTTCATCGGACAAAAGTAGCGCCGCGATCACGCCACCGGCGATCACGATCAGCAGCGCCGCCGCAGCCAGCAGCACGCGCGGAGCGCGCCAGGGCCGCACCCCCTGCTGCCGAGGCGGCTGGCGACGCGCCGCCAGCCGCGCAGCGAGGTCAGCCTGCAAGTGCCCCGGCGCCGGGCGCAGCGGCGCGAGCGCCGCCAGCGACGTTGCGCTCGCCTCATATTGCGCCAGGAGCGCCTGCGCGTCCGGGTCCGCAGCCAGGGCGTGCTCGACCGCGCGGCGCTCGTCAGGTTCCAGCGCGCCGAGCACATACGCCGGCAGCAGTTCGGTCAGTTCCTCGTTCGTCATGCGATCCAGCGGTGGTTCTCCAGCACACTTACATCAATGCACGCCAACAGCGCATCCGTGACAGCTTTCACAGGGCGCGTTGATCATCCTTACGATCCTTCCGGCGGTTTTGGATTGCGCGACGGCCCGGCGATCCAGGCTGCGCGCAAGCGTTCCATGCCGCTGCGGATACGTGTCTTGATCGTGCCGAGCGGCACATGCAGATAGTCCGCGATCTGGCTGTGGCTCATGCCATAGAAATACGCCAGCTCGATTGCCTGGCGCTGGTCGTCGGGCAGCTCATACAGCACCGCGACCAGCGTCGGGCGCAAGTCGCTGTGCTCGGCGGCAAGGGCTTGCTCCCATCGCTCGCGGTCGCCGTCGATCAGCAGCGTCTGGGCCATCGGGTCGCGGCGCTGCTTGCGAAAAAGGTCAATCGCCAGCCGCCGCGTGATGGTCAGCAGCCAGGGGACAAACGCGCCCTTCGCGCTGTCGTAGGTGTGCGCCTTGTCCCACAGGCGCAGAAAGGTGTCCTGCGTCACCTCTTCCGCCGCCATGCGATCGTTCAAGACGCGGTAGGCGACTGAGTAGACCAGCGACGCGTAGCGCGCGTGCAGCTCCAGCAGCGCGGCCTCGTCAGCCTGGTCGATACGTTTCAGAAGCTGGGCGTCCGTCAGTATGAGCGTCATAACCCGCAGCGAATCCGCGTAAGCGCACGATGGCGTGCGGCAGCGCGCCGCATCCGCCAACTGCTCCATACTATAGCATAAGAGATTGCCCAGGCGTCAGAGCAGCCAGAGTATTGCGGCGTAACACAGAGGTCTGTTTGCCGTGAGCAATGAGCCGCCACGCACTATGAAAGGCACTATGCCCAAACCTCCGCAGGCCGGAATTTGGCGGTTTGCCTAAGCCTGATCCGGCCCGCTTCGCGCCGGGGGGTGCGGCGCGCAGTGTTTGTACGCATTTGCTAATTTATTATCTCCTGATTCCCTTTTACTCTTGGTTTACCCTGGCGTCCTCCAGGCTTCCGCCGGTTTCCGTCTCCTACCGCCGTGAGATCGCTCAAACATTTTTATGCCAGCCCTTCCGGCGAGCTGGCTTGCGCAGCCACACCCTATCACAGACTGGCATCGAACAAGGGGAGCAATCGGATGCTAACACCGCAGATTCGAACGGATACCTCACCCGAGCAGCCCTATGGCGCCGAGCATGACGCCTGCGCGCTGATTCTGAGCGTTCGCAAGCGCGGCGAAAGCACCTACGGCACGCTGAAGCGCGCGCTAGGCGCGCTGGCGAATATGGGCCATCGCACCGGCTTTGTCGACGGCGAAGGCGACGGCGCGGGCGTGCAGACCGACATCCCGCGCGAGCTGTGGGCGCGCCGCCTGAGCCGCAACGGGCTGCGCGCCTCGCTGGCGACCGATCCCGGTTTCTGGATGGGGCACGTGTTCATCCCACGTGCACTGGACCTGCAAACCGTGCGGGAACGCCTGCACGAAGGGTTTGCCGCCGCCGGGCTGCAAATGCTGATCGACCAGCCGGGCCGGGTCAGGCCGGAGGCGCTTGGCCGCCAGGGCAGCATCGATCCGCCGCGCTTCTGGCAGATCGCGGGCTGCTCTGACGCTACAGATGTCGAGGCGCGCCTGCTGCGCGCTCAGACCGCGCTCGAACAGGCGCTTCAGGTCCATTTCGCCTCGCTCAGCACGACGACGGTTGTCTACAAGGCGCGCGGCTCAGTCGAGATGCTGATGCGCTACTACCCCGACCTGCAGGATCGCAGCTATCACACCGCGATGGCGCTCTGCCACGCGCGCTATTCGACCAACACCGTCTCCAGCTTCGAGCGCGTGCAGCCCTTCGCCCTGCTCGGGCACAACGGCGAGATCAACACCATCAGCCGCTTCCGCCAGGAGGCCACGCAGCTTGGCGTGGCGCTCGACCCCGGCAGCTCCGACTCACAGGACGTGGACCGCATGCTGCACACCCTTTGCGCGCAGCACGGGCTGGACCCGATCGAGGCGCTGGAGCTGCTCTTTCCGCCGGTCCCGCACGAGCTAGACCTGATGCCACCGCCCCTGCGCGAGGCGTACACGCATCTGCGGCACGCGTTCGGCCCGTATGCGCAAGGCCCGGCGGCGATTGTCGCCCGCGCCGGAGATATCGCGGTCGGCGGCGTGGACGCGCTGGGTCTGCGCCCGCTATGGTTCATCGAAACCGAGAAGGAATACGTACTCAGCTCGGAGCGCGGCGTGCTGCACCTGGAGACGATGGTCCGCGACGCGCGCCCGCTGGCGCCCGGCGAGCGAATCGCGCTCGTCGTCCGGCGCGGGCAGGGCGTGGACATTCTGGATCACGCCGCCATCCGCCGCCACGTCGCCGGGCAGGTCCACCAGCGCCAACTGCCGCCAGTTGCGGCGGCGCCGTGGCGCGTATGGGACACGTCTGAGTCTCCGGGGGGCGGCGAGTTCGGCCCGCCTTCGCCCGGCGGCGCGCCGGTGCAGACGCACGTCCGCCGCGCCGTCGAGCGCGCGCTGCTTTCGGTCGCCGAGATGGTCGAGCCAATCGCCCTGCCCTGGCACGCTCCCGCGCGCGTCCCGACGATTGACACGACCGTTCTGGCCGCGACCGGCTGGAATCGCGAGCACCTGCAAGAGATCGAATCCTTAGCAGCAGAGGGTAAGGACCTCGTCGGCTCGCTGGGGCACGACGGCCCGCTCGCGGTCCTGAGCCGCAACCGGGTCAACCTCGCCGACTTCTACAAGGAAACGGTCGCGGTCGTCACCAACCCGGCCATCGACCGCGAGCGCGAAACCGAGGCGTTCGCCACCAAGACCCTGGTCGGCGTGCGCCCCAGCCTGAGCCGCGCTCCTGAGCCGGACGATCTGCTGATCGTGCTGGAAACGCCGCTGCTGCCAGGCGGGCATCCTAACCTGGGCGACGAGGCGCTGGCGCATGAGATCGCAGGGGGCCTGGGCACGCTCACCATCGACGAGCTGATCGGGCAATTTGGCCCGCGCGCGGCGATTCTGCCGCTGGCCGTCCGCGAAGGCGAGGACGTGCGGCAGGCGCTCGACCGGCTGGCGGCGGACGCGATCGCGGCGGTGCGTGACGGCGCGCAGTGCGTGGCGCTGGACGACTCCGCCATGCTGGAGCGCGGGCTGGGCTGGCTCGACCCGCACCTGGCGACGGCGATTGTCGACCGGGCGTTGCGCGAGGCCCCGGCGGACGACAACTTGCGGCGCCGCGCCGGGATCGTGGTGCGCAGCGCCAGCATCCGCACGCTGCACGATATCGCGCTGCTGTGCGGCTTCGGCGCGGACGCGATCAGCCCTTACGCCATGCTGCTCGCGGGGATCGGCGCCAACAAGTCGAAGACCGCGATCCAGGACGAGCACGAGCTGATCGAGCGGCAGCGACGGCTGCTGACCTCATTGACACACGGGCTGGAGAAGGTCATCTCGACCATCGGCTGTCACGAGTTGCGCGGCTATGGGCGCTTGTTCAGCGCGATCGGGCTGGCGCCGAGCCTGGCCGAGGCGCTCGATACGCCAAATTATTTCGGCAGCGAGCAGGTCGGTCTCACCTGGGAGCGGCTGAATCGCGAAGCGGACGAGCGCCGGGCGGAGTTGCGCGGCGAAGCCAAAGCGCAGCTCGCCCGTGTCGACCGCTTCTACCCCAAGTTCTGGAAGAAGGCCGAGGCCGTCGCGCACGGCGAGATGACGCTCGACGAGTTCATCGCGTTCTATCGTGAGCTGACCGTCGATGTGCCGGTCGCGCTGCGCCATGTGATAGGGTTCATGCCGCTGAACAGCGCCGTCGACCCGGACACCGTCGATCTCGGCGTCGGCCATCATGACCTGCCAGTGCTCATCAGCGCCATGTCATTCGGCTCGCAAGGCGAGCTGGCCTACCGCGCCTACGCCGAAGCGGCGCGACAGCTCAATATCCTGTGCGTCAACGGCGAGGGCGGCGAGCTACCCGACATGATGGACGGGCGCTACACGCTCAACCGGGGTCAGCAAGTCGCCTCCGGGCGCTTTGGGGTGAACGCGCAATTCCTGAACTCCGCCTGCGTGCTGGAGATCAAGATCGGGCAGGGCGCGAAGCCCGGCGAAGGCGGGCTGCTGCCTGGCTATAAGGTGACGCCTCAGGTTGCTGAGGCCCGCCGCACCTCCCCGTACGTTACGCTGATCTCCCCCTCCAACAACCACGACATTTATTCCATCGAAGACCTGGCTCAATTAATCGAGGAACTGAAGACCGTCAACCCGCAGGCTCGCGTCTCGGTCAAGATTCCGGTCGTGCCCGGCGTCGGGATTATCGCGGTTGGCGTGGCGAAGGCCGGAGCGGACATCATCGATCTGACCGGCTACGACGGCGCGACCGGCGCGGCCCGCAAGCACGCCTTGCAGTACGTTGGGCTGCCCACCGAGATCGGCGTGATCCAGGCGCACCGCGCGCTGATCGACGCCGGGCTGCGCGACCGGGTCGAGCTATGGTGCGATGGCGGCATGAAGACCGGCTCCGACGCCGTCAAGATGATTCTGCTCGGCGCCAACCGGGTCGGTTTTGCGACGATGGCGATGGTCGCAATGGGCTGCACGATCTGCCGCAAGTGTAACGAAGGCACGTGTCACGTCGGGATCACCACCCACATCAAAACGGTTGAGGAAGCCCAGGCGCAGGGGATCAAGAGCTTTGAGCCGCGCGATCCGGCCCTGGCCGTCGAAGGGATCGTGCGCGTGTTCGGCGCGATTGGCGAGGAGATGCGCCGCCTGACCGCTCGGCTCGGCGCGACCCGGCTGCAAGACCTCGTCGGGCGGGCCGATCTGCTGGAACAGGTCGATTGCCTGGACATGGTCGATCTGAGCGCGATGTGCGCGTATCACCCGATGAAAGCGCGCCCCGAAGCCGAGCCGGGCGTGGGCCGCCGTCTGACGCGCCCCCGCAATATGCTGACCAAGCTGATCACGGATTTGGCGGTCTCGGCGCTGGACGACAGCGAGCGCGAGGCAACCTACCAGGATGAGGCGATGGCCTATGACCGGGCGCTCGGCTCGCACCTGGCGGGCGAGATGGTCCGCAACAGCGCCCTGTCGTCGCGGATCGACCGGATGCACCTCAACTTCGGGCCGTCGTCGCTGGCCGGAAACGGGTTCGCCGCCTGGACGATCGACCGGCTTGACATCCTGATCGAAGGCGGCGCGCAGGACGGCGCGGCGAAGGGCGCCAACGGCGGGCGCGTGGCGATCATGAAGGGGCTGAATCACAATGGCCTGCGGCTGGATGGCAGCGTCGGCAAGAGCTTCGCCTACGGCGCGCAGCGCGGGACGCTGATCGTGCAGGGCGACGCCGACTCGCGTGCCTGCGTGCGACTCTCCGGCGCGGACGTGATCTTCGGCGGCGAGCTAACCCAGCCCATTGACGACAGCGAAGGGGTGCTCGGCACGCGCGCTAACCTCAAGGGCTTCGCGTGCGAGTACATGACCTCGGGCCGCGTGGTCATCCTGGGCGATCCTGGCCCCTACGCCTTCGCCGGGATGACCGGCGGCGTGGTCTACCAGCAGCTCAGCCCGGAGCTAGGGCTGGACGAGCGCGCGTTGCGCCGCCGCCTGGGCCGGGGCGCGAAGGTCGCCATCCAGCCGCTGGAGGACGGGGATATCGCGTCATTGCAGGAGCTGCTGGCGGCCTACATCACCGCGCTGGAGCAGACCGACCAGCTCGACACCGCCGACCGCATCCACGCGCTCGCACGGACCTGGGTGCTCCAGCAGCGTTTCGTCAAGATCGTGCCAGCCTGATTACCCGATCCAGAGAGGCGGCGGCTTGTGCATTTCAGACAATACAAATGGCCTGTCGGGGATTGCCGGCGCGCGATCCGTGTGCTAACCTTAGCACACGAACCATGCCATACAGGATCGCTTTCGTGGAATACCTGAGCAGCCTCCGCCGTCTTCCCCGCCGCCGCCCGGCTCTCCCCTGTGGGGGTCCGGCATAGTTGTGCTGGCGCGGAACCGACGACCGTAAGCAGCGCAGACCATCGCCCTCGGACCCCTCCGGGGGCGATTTTCGTTAGGATGGAGACAATCGATGATTGGGCAGTGGGGCTTGCCGCTATGACCGTCAACGTAGGCATCTACGGCGCAACCGGATACACCGGGCTGGAGCTGGCTCGCCTGCTCGAAGCGCACCCCTCGGCGACTCTCCGTTTCGCGACGTCGGAAGGCTCGGCGGGCACCAGCCTGCGCGCCAGCCACCCGCTCGCGCCGGACCTGCCGCTCGTCGCTTCGGTGGACGCGCCGCTCGACCAGGTCGATGCGGTGTTCCTGTGCCTGCCCCACACGCAGTCCGCGCCAATCGCCGCTCGCGCGCTGGCGCAGGGGGTGCGCGTGGTGGACCTCTCCGCCGACCTGCGGATTGACGACCCGGCCATCTACGAGCGCTGGTACAAGGTCGCGCATCCCGCGCCCAACCTGCTCCCGGCTCCCTATGGCCTGCCGGAGCTGAACCGCCTGCGCCTGCTCGGCGCGGAATGCGTCGCCAACCCCGGCTGCTACGCGACCGCGCTGCTGCTGGCGACTGTGCCGCTGGCGCGCGCGGACCTGTTTGTGCCCGGCGCTCCGCTGATCATCGACGCCAAGTCGGGCGTGTCGGGCGCGGGGCGCTCGCCCAAGCAGCACCTGCTGTTCGGCGAGGTGCAGGGGAACTTCTCGCCCTACAACATCGGGCGCGGGCACCGGCATCTGGCCGAGGTCGAGCAGGAATTGGCGCGGGCAGGCTACGACGGTGGCGCGCTCATTTTCGCGCCCCACCTGCTGCCCACCGATCGGGGCATCCTCGCGGCGGTTTACGCGCAGGTAACTGATCTCGACGCCGCTCAGAGCGCCATCCGCGAGACGTACACGGGCGAGCCGCTGGTCTGCGTGCTGCCGCCCGGCGAGCTGGCGACGCTGGCGCACGTGGTCCGCACGCCGCGCGCCGTCCTCTCGCTAACGCCGAGCGC
The DNA here is from genome assembly GCA_035325905.1 of Aggregatilineaceae bacterium. Taxonomy (GTDB): domain Bacteria; phylum Chloroflexota; class Anaerolineae; order Aggregatilineales; family Aggregatilineaceae; genus DYGX01. Next base: position 130,577 of record DAOKYY010000001.1, read on the forward strand.
GGGCAATGTGCTGATCGTAATGGCGGCGCTCGACAACCTGTTGAAGGGCGCGGCCTCGCAGGCGGTGCAGAACTTCAACCTGATGCTGGGCTTTCCAGAGACAACCGGCCTGCTGCCCGCATGAGCGACAGGAGCATCCAATGAACCCAACACCGTCAGGCGCGCTTCCGGTCGTCGTCAAGATCGGCGGCAACGAGATGGACCAGCCCGGCTTCTTCGACCAGCTTGCCCAGGCTATCACGGGGCTTCAGCAGCGCACGCCGTGCATTGTCGTGCATGGCGGCGGGCGCGCGATCAACCGCCTGCAAGAGCGGCTGGGGCTGCAAGCAGTCTATCATGAGGGCCAGCGCGTCACGGACGAGGCCGCGCTCGAAGCCGTCGAGATGGTGCTGTCCGGCGTCGTGAACAAGCAGATCGTGCTCGCGCTGCTGCGCGCCGGGGTGGATGCGATCGGGCTGAGCGGCGTGGATCGCGGCCTGCTGGCGGTCGAGCCGTGGGCGCCGGAGATGGGCCGCGTGGGCCGCATCGTGCATGTCCGCACTGCCCCGCTGTTCGAGCTATGCGCGCAGAACGTCGTCCCGGTCATCTCCCCCATCTCGGCTGGGCCGGACGGCACCTACAATGTCAACGCCGATCACGCCGCCGGGGCGATTGCCGCCGCGCTGCACGCGGCGCACGCCGCCTTCGTGACCAATGTGCCGGGCGTGCGCGTAGGCGAGACGATCGCGGCGGCGCTGTCCGTCGCCGAAGTCGAGAGCCTGATCGCGCAGGGCGTGATCAGCGGCGGCATGATTCCAAAAGTCCGGGCGGCGCTGGCGGCAGTCGCGCAGGGCGTCCGCCAGGCCGTGATCACCGATCTGCCCGGCCTCGCCGCCGGGACCGGGACCGTCTTCGTCGCGTGAGGGCTATGCCGATGGAAACCCAGCTTGTGAACAGCACTGTCGAGAAATCTGCCGAGCATGTGCTTGGCACCTACATCCGCGCGCCGTTCGTGCTGGAGCGCGGCGCGGGCATGTGGGTGTTCGATACCGAAGGCCGCGCGTACCTGGACTTCGGCGCAGGGATTAGCGTCAACAACCTGGGCCATTGCGATCCGGGTGTTGTAGCGGCGGTGACGGATCAGGTCACGCGGCTGTCGCACACCTGCAACCTGTACCACACCGCGCCCCAGGCCGATCTGGCCGAGATGCTGTGTCGCAGCAGCTTCGCGGACAAGGTCTATTTCGCCAACTCCGGCGCGGAAGCGATTGAAGCAGCCATCAAATTTGCCCGCAAGTATGCTCTCGTCACGCACGGTCCCGGCAAAACCGGGATCGTGGCGTTTCATGGGGCGTTTCACGGGCGCACCGCCGGGGCGCTGGCCCTGACGCCCAAAGAACGCTATCAGGCTCCGTTCCGCCCGCTGATGCCCGGCGCGACCTACGCGCCATTCAACGATTGCGATGCCGCGCTGCGCGTGATCGGGCCGGAGACCTGCGCCGTGTTTGTCGAACCGGTTCAGGGTGAGGGCGGGATTTACCCGGCGGACCCGGCGTTTCTGCGCGCGCTGCGCGACGCCTGCGACGCGGTCGGCGCGCTGCTGGTCTTCGACGAGATTCAGTGTGGCGTCGGGCGAACCGGCACGCTGTGGGCCTACGAGCAGACTGGCGTCGTGCCGGATATGCTGACCGCCGCGAAGGCGCTGGGGGGCGGGCTGCCCATCGGCGCGACCCTGTTGACCGATCGCGTCGCCGCCGTGCTGGAGCCGGGCGATCACGGCAGCACCTTCGCCGGAGGGCCGGTCGTCTGCCGGGCGGCGCTGGCCGTGCTGGCGCATATCGACGCCCCGGCGTTTCTCGCTCACGTCCGCGAAATGGGCGCGCTGCTGGTCGAACGCCTGGGCGCGATCCAATCCCCGCACATCCGCGAGGTGCGCGGGCTGGGCCTGATGATCGGGGTCGAGCTGGACATCGAGGTTGCGCCGCTTATCGCCGGAGGGTGGAGTCGCGGCGTGCTCATGCTTAACGCCGGGACGCACGTGCTGCGCCTGCTGCCGCCGCTGATCGTCGAGCCGGATCACATTGAGCGGCTCGTCAGCGCGCTTGACGCCATGCTGTGGGAGATCGACGCCGTATGATCATCCGCCCCGCGCACCCTCATGAGGTCGAGGCGATCCGCGCGCTGTTCGCCAGCGAAGTTGCCGCCGGGCGGATGCTGCCGCGCGCCGCGCACGACATCCGCGCGCGCCTGGACGACTGGCTCGTCGCCGAGGAGCATGGCGCGGTCGCCGGATGTGTCTCGCTGGTGCAGTTCAACCCGGCGCTGTGCGAGGTGCGCTCGCTGGCGGTCGATCCCGCCTGCCGGGGCCGGGGCATCGCCAGCGCGCTGGTCCGCGAGGCGCTGGCGATGGCCGAGCGGCGCGGCATGGAGCGCGTGCTGGTCCTGACGCGCGCGGCGAGCCTGTTCGAAAAGCTGGGCTTCCGGCGCGACTTTGTCGCCAACTTCCCTGAGAAAGTCTGGCGCGACTGCGCGCCCTGCCCCTTCCGCCACGCCTGCGACGAGATCGCGCTGATCTACCCGATCCGCGAGCCTGCCCGCACGCCCTACCTCGAAAAGGAGCCGACCGTTGCCCGCCGCTCATGACGCCGCATATGCTGTGCCGAAAGGCTTTCAGGCGGCGGGAGTCGCCTGCGGGTTGAAGCGCGACGGGCGGCTCGACCTGGCGCTGATCGCCAGCGACCGGCCCTGCGCCGCCGCCGGGCTGTTCACCACCAACCGTGTCAAGGCCGCGCCGGTGCTCTATGACCAGGCGATCCTGGCTGCGCCGGGCGCCACCGTCCGCGCGGTGATCGCCAACACCGGCAGCGCCAACGCCTGCACCGGCGACGACGGCCTGGCGCGCACGCAGCGCACCGCCGCTCAGGTGGCGCGGGTGCTCGGCTGCGCGCCCGCCGAGGTGCTGGCGCTCTCGACCGGCGTGATCGGCCTGCCGCTGGCGCTGGAGCCGCTCGAGCGCGGCCTCCCGGTCTTGCACGCTCAGCTCTCGCCAGAGGGCTGGCCCGCCGCCGCCGAAGCGATCATGACGACCGACACGCGCCCGAAGCTCGCCAGCCTGCGCCACCCGGACGGCTACAGCGTCATCGGGATCGCGAAAGGCGCCGGGATGATCGCGCCCAACATGGCGACGATGCTCGCGGTCATCGCGACCGATGCGCGGGTGGACGCCGATCTGCTCCAGGGGGCGCTGCGCCGCGCCGCCGACGCCAGCTTCAACCGTATCGTGGTGGATGGCGATATGAGCACCAACGACAGCGTGATCGCGCTGGCGAACGGCGCGTCCGGCGTCGCGGTGACGGACGAAGACGCGCTGGCCGAGGCGCTGGCCGCGGTCTGCGCGCCGCTGGCGCAGGCGATCGTGCGCGATGGCGAAGGCGCGACGAAGTTCGTCACGCTGCACGTGACCGGCGCGGCGGATGAAGCCAGCGCGGCTCAGGTGGCGCGCGCCATCGCGTCGTCGGCGCTGGTCAAAACGGCGTTTTACGGCGCCGATCCGAACTGGGGCCGCATCCTGTGCGCGGCGGGCTATTCGGGCGTCGAGGTCCAGCCGGGCCGCATGGCGCTCTGGCTGCTCGATTCCGGCCAGCAGCCGGCCCTACAGCTTGTCGCGGACGGTCAGCCAGAAGATTACGACGAGCCGGCGGCGATCGCGCTGATGCAGGGGCCGGAATGGGGCGTGCGCCTCGACCTCGGCCTCGGCGAGGCAAGCACCTGGGTCTGGACGTGCGATCTCAGCCACGAATACGTCTCGATCAACGGGCACTACCGGACCTGAACGGGTCCCTCTACCACGCGATCCCAGGTCGTTTGAACAAATCGCACAAATCGATTTCTGAGAAATTCGTTGACAAATTCAGAGGGGGGTGCTACCCTGTACCCAGCTTAACAACTGAATAGCAGTCATGCCCCTTCTTATCCAGAGAGGCGGAGGGACCGGCCCGATGAAGCCTCGGCAACCGACTGGGAATCTGAACAGGAACCCAGGAATGGTGCCAATTCCGGCAGAATGCATTTTTCTGGAAGATGAGAAGGCATTTGATCGCCGCTTGGTCGAGTTCAAATCCTTCTCACTCCGAGAGGGATTTTTTATTCTCGCTCGGATGCGAGGGGGATACTGCCCATGTGACCGTCACATTGTAGACACGGAGCAGATCTCATGACCAAGAGCAATGGCAATAAACCGCACGATCACCGCTTCGAAACGCTGGCGCTCCACGCGGGCTACACGCCCGATCCGGCGACCGGCTCGCGCGCCGTCCCGATTTACCAGACCACCGCGTACCAGTTCCGCGACACGGATCACGCCGCGGCGCTGTTCGGCCTGCAAGAGCCGGGCAACATCTACACCCGGATCATGAACCCCACCAACGACGCCTTCGAGCAGCGGCTGGCCGCGCTGGAAGGCGGCATCGGCGCGCTGGCGACCTCGTCGGGGCAGGCCGCCGAGACGCTGACGGTACTGACGTTGTGTGACACCGGCGATGAGATTATCTCGTCCAGCGCGCTGTACGGCGGCACCTACACGCTCTTTTCGCAAAGCCTGAAACGCCTGGGGATCACGACGCACTTTGTGAGCGACAACAAGCCTGAGTCGTTTGAGGCGCTGATCAACGACAAGACGCGCCTGATCTACCTGGAAGTGATCGGCAACCCCAAGCTCGAAATTCCCGACTTTGAGGCGATCACGGCGCTGGCGCATGCGCATGGCCTCCCGGTCGTCTGCGACAACACCTTCGCGACACCGTACCTGTGCCGGCCGTTTGAGCACGGCGTCGACATCGTCGTCCACTCCACGACCAAGTGGATCGGCGGGCACGGCCTGAGCATTGGCGGCGCGATCGTGGACAGCGGTCGCTTCGACTGGAAGGCCAGCGGTCGCCACAACGGGCTGGTCGAGCCGGAGCCAGCGTATCACGGGTTGGTGCTGGCGGACGCGTTCGGCCCGGCGGCGTTCATCGGACGCGCGCGCGTGATCGGCCTGCGCGATTTCGGCGCGTGCCAATCGCCGTTCAACAGCTTTCTGAACCTGATCGGCCTGGAAACCCTTGCGCTACGCGTGCAGCGTCACGTCGAGAACACGCAGGCCGTGGCCGAGTTCCTACAGCAACATCCCGCCGTGTCGTGGGTCAACTACCCCGGCCTGCCGAGCCACGAGAGCTACGAGCGCGCGCAGAAGTATTTGCCGAAGGGACCGGGCGCGGTGCTCGGCTTCGGCGTCAAAGGCGGCAAAGAGGCGGGCCGCGCTTTTATCGACAACCTCAAGCTGTTCTCGCATGTCGCCAACGTCGGCGATTCGCGCTCGCTGGCGATTCACCCCGCGACCACGACGCACCAGCAACTCAGCGCTGAGCAGCAGGCCGAGACCGGCGTGACGGACGATTACATCCGCCTCGCCATCGGACTGGAAGCAATCGACGATATTCTGAGCGACCTGGATCAGGCGCTGACGATCGCGCAGGGAGAAAAGACCCGCGCGCGCACTCATTCGGCGGGGTAAGCCGATGTTGCAGATGCACAACGTCGTGCGTACCTCGCCGGTTTCTCCTTCGCCGGCGGATGGCCGGCCGGGCGAAAGCTCGGTCGGCCTGGTCCGGCGCCAGTCGATTCTCTTCGATCGGCCACTTCATCTGCGCAGCGGGGCCACGCTGCGGCCTTTCACCATCGCCTACGAAACCTACGGCGCGCTCAACGCCGCACGCTCAAACGTGATCCTGATCTGCCACGCCCTGTCGGGGGATGGGCACGTCGCCGGATACCATCATGGCGCGCCGGGCGAGAAGCCCGGCTGGTGGGATGACGCCGTAGGGCCTGGCAAGATGTTCGACACCGACCAATACTTCGTCATCTGCTCGAACGTCATCGGCGGCTGCCAGGGCAGCACCGGACCGTCATCCCTCGCGCCGGACGGCAGGCCCTACGCCCTGCGCTTCCCGGCCGTCACCATCGCCGACATGGTCCAGGCCCAGCGCCACCTGCTCGACGCGCTGGGCATCGAGCGGATTTTCGCGGTCGTGGGCGGCAGCATGGGCGCGATGCAGGCCCTTCAGTGGGCGGTCGATACGCCGGAGCGCGTTGAAAACGTGCTCTTTCTAGCGAGCACGCCGCGTTCCTCGGCGCAGCAGATCGCCTTCAACGAAACCGGCCGCCAGGCGATCTATGCCGATCCGTACTGGAATAACGGGGACTACTACGGCGGGCCAGCGCCCGTGCGCGGGCTGGCGGTGGCGCGGATGGTCGCGCACATTACCTATATGAGCGACCTGTCGATGGAAACGAAGTTCGGGCGCCGCCTGCAAGACGCCGATTCGCTGCCGTACACTTTCGACCGGCCGGAGTTCGCGGTCGAAAGCTACCTGGCCTATCAGGGCGAGCAGTTCGTGCGCCGCTTCGACGCCAACAGCTACCTGTATATCACGAAGGCGATTGACCACTTCGACATCGGCGCGGATTACGGGTCGCTGCGCGCCGCGCTCCAGCGCACGCAGGCGGGGTTCCTGGTCGTCAGCTTTTCCAGCGACTGGCTCTATCCCAGCGACCAGGCGCTTGAGCTGGCTCGCACGCTTGAGGGGCTGGAGCGTCCGGTTGAGTACCACTTCATCGACGCGCCGTTCGGTCACGACTCGTTTCTGGTCGAGGTGGATCGCATGGCCCACGTCGTGGGGACATATCTCGCTCGCCGCAGCCAGGCGCGCGTTTAACCTATCGCGGCAAAAAGAAAGAGCCGGTGGCGCGTGGCGTTCAGATCAGATTAGAGGACGTCTGACAGGGGTGGTGCAGCACGAGCATGTCGCGCACGACCGTGACAAACTCGCGGTGGATCGCGACTTTCGACAGGTAAAGTGTCGCGCCTGCCTCGAAGCTCTGGCGCTTGGCCTCGGAATCCGTGCGCGCGGATAGCATCACGACGGGCGTCGCAGACGTTTCGGGGCGCTGGCGGATGCGGCGGCACAATTCGATGCCGTTCATTTGTGGCATCATCACGTCCAGCACAAACAGATCGGGCGTAGATGATTCAAGTAGAGCCAGAGCCGTGAACGCATCCTTCGCCTTGAGGACGCTGAAACCCTGGCGCTGCAACACCAGCCCGACCAGGTCCAGCATCCCGTGTTCGTCGTCCACCAGCATGATTTGTCGCTTCATCGCCCGGACATCCCCGTCACCCACCCGCAACGATCGCAACCAACGCACGGCGAGCCGCCGGTGGCTCGCGGCGAGCGCCCGTTAAGAACCGGGAATCGGGAAGGGCGGGTTTCCCCGCCCTGACCACGCTACCCTAGTGTGTTCTAGCCCTGTGGCGCCGACACAATCGCCTGCGCAAGTTCCACGAGAGAGTTGGCCTTGATCCCGCGCAGCCACCCCTGCGTCTCGCTCGAGAGGCCGAATGCCTCCATCAGGGTGTTGTCGCGCTGCTCGACCAGCCGTCCGCGGATTTCTTCGTCGAGCAAGGCCACCCCCATCAGGTTGTCCAGGCGCCGGCGCTCATCCTTGCTGAGCATGTACTGCCACCAGGCGTCCGAACCGGTGAAGCCATGCCCCTTCGGCCAGGGTGTCACATCCATCACTAGACCTTGATCGTTGAGAGCCATCGATACTTTCTCCTGCTTCAGCCTGACTGCGCCAGTCAGCATTGCGTGCTCAAACAATGGAGCGTGATGGAATAAGGCTCCCGGCTTACGGGCTGCCCGCAGTAGCGCTAACGGCGACAGCCGATTCGGGCATCAGAACGACGGTCAGGGCGAGAATCGTCACGAAGCCAATCGCGACGATGATGACGGCGGTGCGGGCCGGCTTGGAGGCAAGCCAAAACACCACAGCTAGCAGAACGTTCTTAGCATCGCTCAACATTTTGTTTCTCTCCTCATTTGAATTTTGTCTGTGCCAAAGACAATCTCAAAATAACCCGGGGTGCGCAACGAAACGCTTACCAAATTTCTGAAAAGTGTAAAAAATCCGCCCCTCAGGACGGCTGATGACAAAAAGCATGTAACCCTGGTGACGATCTACTTGATAAGAGGCTAGTTGGGGTTACTTGAGCAACCGCTGCGCCAGGGCCAGAGTCTCTTCCGACGGCTCGACGCCCAGCTCTTCTTGCAGTAGCTCTTCGAGGCTTTGCAGGTGCCCCAGGATCAGCTTGCGCTCACCCATCTGGGCATAGCAGCTCATGATCGAGCGGTGGATATCTTCGCGGTACGGTTCTTCTTCCAGCGCCCGCTTGTAGGCGTGGACGGCGTTCGGCAGATCATTGCGCGCGCGGGCGCACTCCCCCAATCCAATCAGGGCTTCGATGTAGGCTTCGCGCAGTGACTCGCGCAGCGGGATAGCCCAGTTCGGATCGAACGACGGCAGAAAGTCGCCCCGGTAAAGATCGACCGCGCGGCGCCACAGGTCTTCGGTGCGCGCGTCACGCGGGGGGAGCAGGCGCGCCTGGCGGGTTAGCGTTTGCAGCTCGTGGGCGTCGCACCACAGATCAATATCCGGGTTGATCTGGTACAGCTCGTCCACGAACATGATCACGTTCTCGCCCAGCGCCTGGCGCGAGCGATACAACGTGGTGTGGAAGTTCGAGCGCACGCGTTTGAGCGAGCTGTCAGGCCAAAAAGCCAGGCTGATACGCTCGCGCGTTTCCGGCCCAAAGAAAAGGAGATACAAAAACAACTCGCGCGCCGCGTTCGCTCGCCACTCCGAAGTCGGAATGCGAGCGCCGTCACGCTCGATCGTTTCGACGCCCAGCGTCCGCACGCGCAGGCTGTAGGTCTGCTGTTCGAGCGACCGCCTGGCCTGCCGGACATTAACCGGCGCGTGCGGGCGAATTTCCTGCAACCGGCTCAGATCGCGGGTCAGGATACCATACGCCGCCGGATCGGCGGACACAAGCGCGAGCAGGTTCGGCGTATGAGCGACCTCAGCCGCCAGTGGCTGAGCGCTGCCGATCTGCTGCGCCGTCCGCAGGCCAGTCTGAAGATAACCGGAGGCAATCGAAGTCTCGCCGCACAGCAGCGCCGCGCTGGCGGCCATTCCCAGCATCTGGAGCAACTCAATACGCGCGCCGTGCTGCTGCAACTGCCGCGTGATCGAATCAAGCTGAATCAGCGCCTCGGATGGATCGCCGGTGTAGGCGCGCGCCGCCCACAACGAAGCCTGGGCGAAGGCGCTCTCGACCACCGCGCCATGCGACTCGGCGAGGGTCACGGCTTCCTGGCTGAGCGCCGCCGCCTCCCCATAGTTGCCTTCGCGCCGCCGCAGCGTCGCGAAGCCGACCAAGATGATGCAGCGCAGCGTTGGCTCGCTGGTTCCGGTCAGCTCAAGCGCCTGATAATACAGCCGGGCCGCCTCGTCAAATGCCCCCACATCGCGCTCAAGATCGGCAAGCCCGCCCAGCAGGTAGCTTTCGGCGCGCTGATAAGACATCTGCGCCAGCACGCTCAGGCCCTCGCGATACGTGGCCCGCGCCTGACGATAATCGCTGGCGTAATGATATGAGTAGCCGAGGTTGTTCAGCGCCAGCGCCAGCGCCCCTGTGCTGCCGAGCGAACGCCGCAGCGCCACGACTTCCTGCAAACAGGCGCTCGCTTCCTCAAGTTTACCCAGCCGCTCGTAAGTAATGCCGACGTCCTGTAAGACGTTAGCCAGCGTGTACGCGTCACCATCGGCGCGGTGCAAGGGCACGGCTTCTTCCAGATAGCGCAGCGCGGTTTCGGTCTCTCCCAGCCGCAGATGCGCCATCCCCAACACTTTGAGCGCACGACCGCGCTGATTCGACTGGTCGGATGTGTGCTGAAGGACAGCCGTTGCCTGTTCGGCAGCCCGCCGGTACTGCCCCCGCTGCAAATTGAGCA
>DAOKYY010000001.1:140548-177909 GCA_035325905.1 Aggregatilineaceae bacterium
ACAGCCGTTGCCTGTTCGGCAGCCCGCCGGTACTGCCCCCGCTGCAAATTGAGCAGCGCCCGCTGGATGCGCACATCGACCAGTCCGGCGCTGTCTTGTTGTTCCTCGAAGCCAAGCTCAGCATGGTCGAGCTTGGCTTCAGCCTCAGCGTACTCGTAGCGATCGGTGTGAATTAGCGCGCAGGCGTACGCCAGACGCGGCGCAGTCACCGCCGCCCCGTCAAGCTCCTTCCCCCACCGTATGAGCGATTCGGTCTTGCCCTGGGCAAAGAAGGAAGCGGCCACGCGGTCAGCGAGGGCGCCCGCGCGCTCCGGCAGCTCGGCGTCCATATAGTGCTCAAACGCATCTTCAAGACCGCCTGTCTCTTCAAACCAGCGTGCGGCCTTGACGTGCAGATTGTAGTACAACTCCGGCGACTGCTTCTTGAGCTGCGCCTGGAGGAAGTTACGAAACAGAGTGTGGTAGAACAGCCCATCCGGCGCCTTTGACAGAAACAGATTCCGGATCTGCGTCTCGGTTAGCCATTCCGCCGCCGATGACAGGCCCAGAGCGTTCGTGCACAGCTCCGGTGTCAGCCGCCGCAAAGTGGATGAAGCCAGCAAAAACTCGCGCAGCAGGGGCGGCTGCGCCTGAAGCATGGAATTCGCCAGCGCGTCGAAAAGGGCTTCCGGCCCCTCGCCGCCCTCGAGCATGGCGCGCTCAAGCTCGGCCGGAAGCGGCTGAAGCGCAAGCGCGATTCCGGCGGCCCAGCCCTCCAGACGGTTAACCAGTTGATGCACTTCTGAAATGGAGGGGGCCGACGCTTGCGTTTCATGCGCCAGGAAATAAACTTCGTGCGGCGTCAGGCGCAACTGCTCCTGGCCGATCGCCTGCACCTCGCGCCGCGCGATCATCTCCGCCAGCGGCAGGTCAGGCAGCATCCGGCTGATAATGATCAGGTGGACCTGGCGCGGCAGCCGCGCGACCAGCTCGCGCAGCCAGATCTCCGCCGAGGATGATCCCGCGATCTTTTGCACGTCGTCGAGCAAGTAGATCGCATCGCCTGTGACGTTGTCGCGCAGGTAGTCGGCGATCAGCGTGGCTAGCTCACCGGGCGGATAGGCGTGCGCTGAGGGCAGGCGCCGGATACCCGGCGCGATCGACTCAAGCGCCGTCAGGCAGCGATTGTAGAGGTTCGGGAGGTCCCGGTCGCGCTCTTCAACGGTCTGCCAGACCACAGGACACTGCGCCTGGCGCGCAAATTGCGAGGCGAGCGTTGTTTTGCCATACCCCGGCGGCGCGCTGATCAGCGTCAGCTTATATTCGACCGCTGCCTGAAGTTTCTCGATCAGCCGGGGCCGGTTGATGATCCCGGAGGCGTAGGGTACCGGCGTATTGTCTTGGAGCGTCATAGATGGCATGATCAGCCCAAGCTACTGGATCGGGTGTTGCAGCGCACCGCGAGCCTGACCCGCTACGCAGCGCCGATCAGCCTCGCGGAAGCTACAATCCATTAGAGCACAAGTTGACCCAGACGCCAAGCCGGTAGCAACCCTTCACGCCGGGTTCGTCAGCCCTGCCGCAGCGTGAGCACCTCCTCCAAAGCGGGCACCGGCGTTACCTCGCCCTGCGCCTCGTACACCTTCCGCAGGGCGTCGTGCGGCGAATAGACCGTGCTGCGCAGCCGCGCCAGGACTCCGGCAATAGCCGGAGCGGAGAAAGAAGTCCCCGCCCAACGCGCCCAGCCGTTTTCGTTTTTCGAACCATCAGGAAACTCGCCGGTATAGACGCCGAGCATGCCGCGCTCCGGGTCGGCGGCGCCACCGGCATCCATGTCGCCGCCGAATGTCGCGATGCCGATATGCGACGGCTGATCGGCCAGATTGGAATACACCGCCGGGTTGCCGTCCATGCCGAGCGCCCCGACGCCGATCACGCTGTCAAACGCCGCTGGCTGCCGGGCGAAGGGGCGGCTGCCCGGATGAGCATCGTTTCCAGCGGCAGCGACGATCAGCACATCGTCCTCTTCCAACAGGTCGCAGGTCCAGCGCAGCGGCCAGCCCATGCGCTCGATAAATCCCGCGTCTGCGAACAACCGCGCTGGTCCAATTGCCGGGTATTGGTGGCCGCGCAACGGGAGACTGAGCGTCAGGCTCATATTGACGACCAGCGGCCGGGACCGATCGCGCTGCGTGTAGGCGCTGTGCAGCCCGCGCGCGATCGTCTCCAGCGTGCCCACGCCAAAATCGTTGAGCACGCGGATCAGGTGCAGGCTCGCCTGCGGCGCAATTGAATGGATGATCCCGGCGACAAACAGCCCATGATCGGCCATCCGGTAGCGGTGATCGGCAAGCTGAAAGCCGCCATCTTCCGAGTTCAGGCGCGCGAACAGCGCGCCATCGCCGGGGCTGACTCGCAGCCGCGCCGAGGGCAGCGCGCCAGTCGGCCCCAGCAGCCCGCGAATCAGCGGGTGTTCGCCCTGCCAGCGGTTGAAGGCGCGCTTTAACTCTTCCGGCGCTGGCGCGGTGTCGAGAATCGCGACCTGGACCCCGGCCCCGGCAGCCGTTGATTGCGCCAGTGCGGGCGGTAGCGCGAACGAAAAGGGCGCGCCGGATACATCCGCCCCGGCGGACTGCCACCACGCGTCGGTTTCGATTTTGGCCGGAACCGGCTGCGCGCCCGGTCCGCCTGTGCCGATGTGGTAGGGCGCGCCAGCGGCCAGCCAGTTCGGCGTCACCGTGCGCAAAACCACCCCGCCCGGCCCCGGCTCGCCTTCCGCTTCCAGGCGGCGATCAAGCTCCTCGACCAGCGCGATCAGCTCCGCGTCGGGCAGATCGAGATCGGCGAACACGGTGGAGTAGACGGCCAGGCGGCGATCGGCCAGCGGCTGCGCCGCGCGACTGAATAACGCGCGGATGGGTCGCCGGTAAACTCGTTCCGATTTAGCCTTGACTTCGAGTGCTGGCGGGGCGAAGCTCAGCACGCGCTCCGCCGAGAAGCGCGCTTTTGCCAGACGCTCGTCGCCGCGCACCAGTGGATGCGACTGCACCGCTTCGACCAGCGCGCCGGGTCCAAGCGGCTCGTCGTGCTCCACCAGGAACAGCAGCGCGCCGGGCGCAAAAAAGACAATCTCTTGATCATTCGAGGAACGGCTCTTGATCATGTCAGGCTCCTGTCTGCTGTGCGATCCCGTGAGCAGGACAGCGGGCGGGGGTCGCCCACCAGTTGAAACGCGCCCCAATACGCAGGATGCGTTGCGCCGTCTTCGGCCAGCAGCGCGCGGTGCGCGGACCGGGCTGCCGCCGCTTTAGGCAGTCCATCGATCAGGGATCGGTAGAAAGACTCCATCCAGCGCGCCGCCGTCGCGTCCGCCACGCGCCACAGGCTGGTCAGCAGCGCCCCGGCCCCCGCGTAGAGGAATCCGCGCCCCAACCCGATCAGCTCGTCGCCAGGCGCGACCGTTGCCCGGCCGGTTTCGCAGGCGCTGAGCGTCACCAGCTCATATCCCAGGTCGTGCTGAAGCAAATCGTCAGTAAACACCTGCCCGTCCGCCAGCTCGATGTACGAGAGGTCGGGCTGATCGAGCCGGTGCTCGCCGTGCGCGGCAATGTGGAGCACCTGGCGCGGCGCTCGCTCCAGGTGGCTCCGGCAGGCGGACGCCTCGCGATACAGCTCGCCGCCGAGCAGGCGCTGCACACGCTCGCCTTCGCGCGCGGTGTGTGGCAGCGCACCATTGCGCGAGTAGGTCAGCACCAGCGCGCCCGGCTCGCGCTGGAGCGGCGCGCGGCACAACAGCCCCGCCGCCGGGAACGTGACGACTTCGGCGCGCTCGATCAGGTAGCGCCCCTGAGGGTCAGCCAGCAAATGAAACGGCAGGTAGTGAAGCACGCCAAACGGCACCACGACCAGGCGGCGCGCGGTGGCAAACCGCCCTATCACCGGCGCCAGCAGCACATCGTACAGGCGGCTGAGCAATTGGCGGCCCAACTGCGCCAGACTGCGCGCCGCCGGAGTGCCCGGCTCGCTGCGCAGCGCGCACGACACATTGAAGTAGAACTGCTCGATCATACGCTCGACGGCATGCAGCGTGGCCGGCAGCCCGGCGACAGTGACAAAATGCTGCCCCACGCCAAAGGCGTACAGGTCTTCCCCGTCGATGTAGAACTCGACCAGCAGGGTGTCGTCGCCCAACGCCGCCTGGATCATGTCGAGACCGGGCGCGACGATGGCGCGCACATCGTCACTCACGGAAAGATACAGGCGCTCCGTCAGACCGCGCATGCGGCGCTCGCGCTCCGCCAGCTCGCGCCGCGCCTGAACGGAATCGACCCGGCCTTCGGGCTGATCCGGGTCCTGATCGGCGTGCGCGGCGCGATAGTACCAGTGATGCTCGGCGCGAAGCTGGTCAAGCTCGTCGAGCAACGCCCGCGTCTGCGGATCCGCGACCGGCCAGCGCAGAGTTTCGCGGTTGGCGATATAGCTCAGCGAAACCTGTGACTTCGCGCGCTCCAGCGCCTCGAATGCGCGCGCCGGGCGCCCTTCCCGCAAGGAAAGCCGGACGAGCGCGCGCAAAGCGTCTTGCTTGTCCTCCAGAAAGCCGGGGCGCAGCGTAATCGTCAGGCGGCGCTGGACACGCTCGACCGCGCAGGCGGCGGCCTGATATTCGCGCGTGGCGCGGCCCGTCCGGCCTTCCAGCTCGCGCAGGCGGCCCAACAGAAGATGCGCGCCATAGCGCGGGCCAGGCAGGCTCAGCTCGCGCGCCGTGGTTAGAGCAGCGCGCGCCGCCTGCTCGGCCTGGTCGAGCCTGCTGGCGGCAAGGTGCACCTGAGCTTCCACCAGACGCGCTGCCGCCAGATCAGCCTGCTGGCCGCTGGTGGCGAAAAACGCCAGCGCCGCGTCGAGATCGTCTTGCGCGGCGGTGACATTCCCCTGTTGCCAGGCGATCCGGGCGCGCCACAGGCGGCTGGTCGCCAGCCAGGAGTCCGAACTAAGCGAGGCGAACACGTCTTCCGCTTCGTCGAGAGCCGCCAGCGCCGCGTCGAAATGGTCCAGCTCGCCTTCCGCCTGGGCCAGCAACAGCAGCGTGCGCGCCATTTCATAGGCGGCCCCGGCTTCTCGATACGCGCCCGCCACGTTGAGCGCCAGCTCGCGCGCTTCGGGATAGCGGTTCAGCGCCAGGTAGCAGGCGACCATGTCGCGCCTCGCGGTGGATTCCAGCAGCAGGTGCTCGCCCACTTGCGCGACCACGTCGTGCAGCCGGGCGAGCGCGCGCCGGTAGCGGCCCTGCGCCTGCTCAATGTGCGCCATGTTCATCTGCGCGACCGCCGCGCCGTGCATCTCGCCGCGCGCCAGGCAGACCTCGCACGCCCGCTCGTGATCGGCCATCGCACGGTCAAGCTCGCCCAGGTAAGAGTAAGCGTAGCCGCGATTGGTGTAGAGCGCGCCAAGATACGCCTGCCCCGCCTCGCCGAGCGTTTCCGCCACCGCCAGCGCGGCCTCGTAATGGCTGAGCGCCTGCCGGTAGTCGCCCAGCAAATCAAACACGATGCCGGTGTTCAGGTCGAGACGCAGCAGAATCTCGCGCGCGCCGTGCGCGGCGAACTTGGCACGCGCCTCGTCCGCGTCGCGCAGCGCCTCGTCCACGCGCCCCAGGTCGAGGCTGATCAGCAGGCGGCCAATGCGCGTCCGCCCCCAGCCGACCTCGTCGCCAGCCGCGCGGAACAGCGCCCCTGCCTGCTCCAGCACATCCCACGCTGGCTCGATCTGCCCCAGGAATTTGAGCGCGTCGCCGCGCGCCATTAGGCCCAGCGCGGTCTGGCGCGGATCGTTCCGCCGCTCGCCAACCAGCACGATCAGGTTCGCTAGCTCAAGCGAGCGATTAGCGTCGATCCACCAGTGGCGATCCGCCTCACGCTTGAGATGATCGACGAGCGGACCGGCGACGGCGTCCGGCAGCGGCTCGGCCAGCGAGGCGACCGCGTTGGGATCGGCGACAAGGCGACTCAGGAGATCGCCCGTCATGCTTCTCGCTCCCAGGCGGCTGAGTGCCGGTTCATTGGGGGTTATTCGGTCAGGCTAATTTGCGGAATGAGTAGGGTAGAGCCGCCTCGCGCAGCAATCTGCAACTCAAACGGGCGCAATGCGAACCCTTCGCACCGGAACGAGCCGAATTGATCGATTTCCGTCGTCTGCCGCAGCGCGCCGTCCTGCCGGAGCTGGACGAGCGCGCCGACCCAATCGGCCAGCGCGTCGCCGGCCAATTGCCCCAGCAGCACAGGGCGTCCCGCGCCTGCGTCAGCCCTAAGATACACCGTCATACCATCCGCTTCGACGATCACCGGCTCATCCCCGGGGCCGCGCAGCGCCGTTGTCGGGCGCCGCATCAGCACTGTGCCAAGCAACGTCTGCGGCAGCAGGCGCCGCCGCACCCCCGGCGATGGGTCGGGCGCCGGGGCCGTATGCTCTGAGTTACCGGCCAGATAGGCATCCAGTTCCGATAGCTCCACCTGGCATGCCGCGCAGCCCGCCACGTGCTCTGCCACCCGCCGCGCGTCATCCTCCGGCAGCAGATGGAGAGAATATTCTCCAAGAATCTGTGCGGTCGGGCAATCCCAGCGGCTCAGATGCCGGAACAACACGGCTTCGAGACGGCGCGCGTCTGCGACACGGCCGGCGCAGTCCGGGCATAAGGCCACGTGCTGGATGACGCCTCCTTCGGCGGTCCCATCCAGAACGGCGCTGATCTCGTCATCGGAAAGCGGAGGGGGCAGTTGGCAAGTCATGGCGATGTAGAGGTCCGTTTTTTGGTCCGGCGCTTGATCTGATAAACGCTGAGCAGTGAAGTTTATCACAGTTTTCAGGAGGGGTCAGCCGCAGCGATTCCGGCGTAGCGCCGCAGGAGAGGGTCTTTACGCAGGTTGCGGCGGATGCGCTGGAGCGCGACCGACACTTCGCGCGGCGTCTGCCACCGGTCAGGGTATCCGCGCACGATCTGCGCCGGTTTCATCGCCTGAACGAACACACAGCGCGCCAGCAGGCGGTCGTCGTCGTTGGGCAACAAGTCGCAGACGTACTCCCACAGCTCGGCAGCCTGCATGTCTCCGGCCAGGTCTACCTCGGTCGCGAACACGCTCTCGTTGTCTAGATCGGCCAGGTGCAGCGCCTGCTCCCGCCGAAGATACTGCGCGATGCACGAATGCACGCACAGCTTGAGATAGGTCAGCACCTGGGCCAGTTCTTCGAACCGGGCGAACTTGTCACCCCGCAGCGCGAAGTAGAAGTTGGTCAGTGCCTGGTTGGCGAAGTACTCGGCGCGCTCGCCGGTTTCGTGGAAGCGGCCATGCTGGTACACCCAGCGCAGAACCTGAGGCTCGTAAATCTGGTAGACCCAGGCGAAGGCCTCGCTTCGTCCATCCGCCAGCGCGCGGCGCAGCAGCTCAAAGCAGTGCACGGTGTCGCGGACCTGGTAGCGGTGAAAGCGAGCGGTGTCCTCGGCGCAGCGCCGGGAGAGATCGTCATTCGAGAGACTGGAGAGGTTCATGCGGCACTCTGGCTTGGTTCCCATGCTCTCAGGACGTGATTATGGTATCAACTATTAGAAGAATTCACAATAGCTCTTCGGTTTGACTTTCGGCGCGCCAAAATATCAGCAGGTCGCGCCCGCACTCCACTACCGGAACACGCTGTCCGCCTGAAACAAGAAAACACGCTACAATAGGAGCTTGAACTTCACTGCGCGACTTATGTAGAGACTTAAAGGAGCCTGCTGATGGGCAGTTACGATCCCAAACCCGAAGACCGCTTCACGTTCGGCTTGTGGACGGTCGGCAACACCGGGCGCGACCCGTTTGGCGTCGAGGTGCGCAAGGCGCTGACGCCGGTCCAGATCGTCCACCTGCTGGCCGAGGTGGGCGCGTGGGGGGTTAACCTGCACGACAATGATCTCGTACCGATTGACGCGACCCCCGCCGAGCGCGATCGCATCGTGGCGGACTTCAAGCGCGCCCTGGCGGACACGGGGCTGGTCGTGCCGATGGCGACGACCAACCTGTTTGCGGACCCGGCCTTCAAGGACGGCGCCTTCACCGCCAACGACCCGCAGGTGCGCGCCTACGCGCTGCACAAGACGCTGCGCGCGATCGATTTGGGCGTCGAGCTGGGCGCGAAAGTCTACGTCTTTTGGGGAGGTCGCGAAGGGACCGAAACCGATGCCAGCAAAAGCCCGGCAGAGGCGCTCAAGCACTTCCGCGAGGCGCTGAACTTCCTGTGCGAATACGCCCGCGACCAGGGCTACGATCTGAGATTCGCGCTCGAGGCCAAGCCCAACGAGCCGCGCAGCAACATCTACCTGCCGACGACCGGCGCGATGCTCGGCTTCATCGAGACGCTGGACTACCCGGAGATGGTCGGCGTCAACCCCGAGGTCGCCCACGAGCACATGGCCGGGCTGAACTTCACGCACACCGTCGCGCAAGCGTGGGACGCGGGCAAGCTGTTCCACATTGACCTGAACGACCAGCTTTTCGGGCGCTACGACCAGGACTTCCGCTTCGGCGCGGAGATGATCAAGCAGGCGTTCTTCCTGGTCAAATTCCTCGAAGACGTGGGCTACGACGGCTCGCGGCACTTTGACGCGCACGCCTACCGCACCGAAGGCGCCGAGGGCGTCAAGGACTTCGCGCGCGGCTGCATGCGGACCTACCTGATCCTGAAAGAGAAGGCGGCGCGGTTCAACCAGGACCCGGACATCCAGGCGCTGCTCCAGGCCATTCAAGCCGACGATGGATCGCTCGGCTGGCTGTCCGGCGGCTACAGCCGCGACAAGGCGCAACGCCTCAAGGACTGGACTTTCGACCGCGGCGCGCTTGGCCGCCGCGATCTGCGCTACGAGAAGCTGGACCAGCTCACCATCGAGCTGCTGCTCGGCGTGCGCTGATCGGGCGCTATTGTCTCAAATCAAACACCAGCCCGGCGCGTGATCACCGGGCTGGTGTGCGTTTTAATGCCGCTCGCGCCACGCGGGCTTAGGCCAGCGGCAGGCGCACCGGCTCGCCGCGCTCGGCAGACTCGTAGACCGCCAGCGCGACTTCCAGCGCCTTGTAACCATCGTAGCCAGTGATCGCCGGGCTGCGGTTCTCGCGGATGGCCGCCACAAACTCGTCGACCATCGCCTGGTTCGAGTCCGATCCCCAGAACGGCCATTTGGCGCGCTCCGCTGGCCCGTAGACGGCGCTGGTCTGCTTGAAGGCGTCCACCGTCAGCAAGCCGGTCTCCCCGACCAGCTCCATCGTCAGCCCGCCCCAGGTGGGATAGCTCGGCGGCTTGCTCCAGCTACAATCGACGCTGGCGAACGTCCCATCCTCGAAGGTGAGCATCACCAGCCCGCCCGTCTCGACATCCACCCCGGCGTCGCGATACAGGATCGCGTTCAACTGCGCGTAGACCTCGATCACTTCGCAGCCGAGGAACCAGCGCAGCAGATCCACCAGATGGACAGTGTGGTCCATCGCCGCGCCGCCGCCCGCCAGCGCCTTCTGCTCGAACCAGTCGCGCGGATAGGCCGAGTGATAGCGTGGCAGCTTGCCCTGATTGGTCGTGTTCGCGCCGTAGAGCCGGCCCAGCGCGCCGGACTCGAGCACGCGCTTGGCCTCGATCACCGGCGCGTTGAAGCGCATCGGAAAGGCCGTCATTAACTGGACGCCGTGGCGCTCGCAGGCGTCGATCATGGCGCGGGCGTCGTCCAGCGTGGTCGCCAGCGGCTTCTCGGACAGGACATGCGCGCCCGCCTCGGCTGCCAGCTCGACGACCGGGCGATGATGCGCGTTTTCGGTGCAGATCACGACGCCGTCGGGCTGCTCGGCCAGCAGCGCCTCGTAGGAATCAAACAGATGTGCGTTGTATTGTTGCGCGAAGTGATGACCGCGCTCAAGGTTGTCGTCGGCGATCCCGATCAGCTCGATTTCCGGGTTCGCCCGCAGATTGCGGATATAACCTTCCGCGTGCAGGTGGGCGAAGCTCATGATTCCCAATCGCAGCGTCATAGTACGTCAAACCTCCTGCGGGCGGAAGGGGCGGCCCGTTTCGGCGGACCGGATCGCGGCGAAAGCCAGCTTGAGCGCCATTAGGCCATCGTGCGCCGCGACGCGCGGCGTCGCACCATGCGCCAGCGCCGCGTAGAACTCCTTAAGCTGGGTGGTGTACGGCGGCTCGGCCAGCGGGCTGGCGGGCACGGCAATATCGGGCGTCTCCGCGCTCTGCTGCATGGCCGTCACGCGGACCGGCACCGCGCTGTCCACCGGGTGATCGATCAGGCCGTGGCTTCCCGCGATTTGCAGACTGGTGCGGAACAGCGGCGGCGGATAGGCCCACGCCCCTTCCAGGTTGGAGATCGCGCCGCTGGTGTGGCGCAGAATCGCCAGGGCGTAATCGCCGGGCGCATCCGGGCGGGCGCTGCTGACGTTCTTGGCGAACACGGTCTCGACCTCGCCCGCGATCCAGCGCGCGTAGTCGAAATCGTGCAGCATCAGGTCGAGCATCATCCCGCCGGATTTCGCGGTGTCCATGAACCAGTTATCGACCTCGCGCTTGGGCCGAAAGCTGGCCCGCGTCAGGCGCACGACCGCCACGTCGCCGACCTCGCCGCCGTCAACCAGCGCCTTCGCCTGCGCGTACTGCGGGAAGTAGCGGACGACGTGCGCCACCAGCAGTTGCACCCCGGCCTGCGCGCACGCGGCGATCATCTCCTCCCCCTGCGCGACCGTGCGCGCCAGCGGCTTCTCGCACACAACGTGCTTCCCGGCGGCGGCGGCTTTCAGCGCGATCTCGCGGTGCACATGCGTCGGCGCGCAGATGTCCACCACGTCCACATCGGCGATCAGCGCGTCCAGGCTCGGATACGCGCGCCCCCCGTGCCGCTCGATGACTGACCGGACCATCCCGGCGTCAAGCGAGTAGACGCCCGCCAGCGTCGCCGGGGTCGCCTTCCACCCGGCGGCGTGCAGCGCGCCCATGAACCCGGCTCCGACTATCCCTACTCGTAACATGCGTCGATCCTTTCGAAAAGCCGCCCGATAGGCGCGGCCAGACGGCGGCTAGACCGCCTGCCGCGCGTGCCACACCAGCGCCGAGGCCCCGACCGCGCTGCTGGCGACTGTCGATTCGACGATTGTCACGCCATCGCGCGCCGCGGGCAACACCTGCGCCCGAAAGACAGCCCCGGCGCGCGTAATCCAAAAATCCGCCGCCGCGTGGCCCAGGCCGCCGCCGAGAATGAACCGCTCCGGGTTCAGCAGGCTGGCGCACGTGCTCATCACCGTGCCGAGCACCTCCGCCGCCTGCTCCATCACCGCGACGGCCAGCGCGTCGCCCGCCGCGAACGCCGCCAGGATGTCGTGCGCCGAGACTCGATCGCCCCGCTCCACCAGCGGACTATCCGGGTAGGTTACGGCCCATTCCAGCGTCCCGGCGCGCAAGCCCTTGCCGGATACGTACATCTCCACGCAGCCGCGCAGGCCGCAGTTGCACTGCCGCCCCTGCGGGTGAAGCACCAGGTGCCCGACTTCCATCGCGTAGGCGTTCAGGCCGGTTGCCAGCGCGCCATTCACTACCGCCGCGCCGCCCAGCCCGGTCCCAATCGCCAGGTAGATAAAGTCGCGCGCGCCCCGCGCCGCGCCAAAATACAGCTCGCCAAGCGCGGCAGCGTTGGTATCCTTGTGAACCCAGACGGGCAGATCATCCGCCAGCCGCTGGCGGATGCCATCGCGCAGCGCGACGCCGGTCCAGCCAAGATTGACCGCGTAATGCACGATCCCCTGAACTGGATCGACGTGGCCGGGGCACCCGATCCCGATCCCGGCCAGCAACCCCGGCGCTCCGGCGCGCAGCGCCTCGATCGCGCCCGCGATCTCGTCCAGCGTCGTCGTTGCGTCGTCCGGCCTCATCGGCAGGCGCCGCTCGGCCAAAACCGCGCCGGAGCGGTCCACCAGCGCCAGCGCGATCTTCGTGCCCCCGATATCAACCCCGATCGCCAGATTCTCGCTCGCCACGCGCATGACTCCTCTCGTGTCGCCGATCATCACTAGGCTAACAAGCCAGGCGATGCCGCCGCAAGGGACAGGACTCCGGCAAAACGCCGCCGAATGGCGTAAAAAACGCCGCGCCGGGCGGGCCGGGCGGCGTCATGTCGCTGCGGAGCGCACGCTTAGCCGACGACCTCCGGCGCGCGCGTGATGCGCGGGTCGGTGAACAGGTCGTTTTCATCCGTGCTGCGCGTGCTGAACTCCGAGACGATCGCGCCTTCCGGCCCGCCCTGGAACCAGTGCCAGGTTTCGGGGTACAGCGTGTACTGCTCGCCCGGCTTGAGCACAATCTCGTGCCAGACGGTGTAGTATTCCTCGCTGCCCGCGGGCGGCTTGGCCTTCGGATGGGGCGCCGGCTCGCCGGTGACATACAGGTACACCTCACCCCAGCGGCAGCGGAACGTCTCTTCTTTGCCGGGTTTGCCATTCACCGGCGGGTGAAAATGCTCGGGGCAGGTCTGGCCGGGCAGCAGCACCAGCTCTTTGGCGCAGACGCGCTCGGTGTTGACGTACGTGACCAGCGCAAGGCCGGTCTTCTCGTACTCGCCCAGCCCCAGGTCCGCGATCTCGATGTTCGCCTGTTCTTCCGGGGTGAGCACGATCCCGGCCCGGCTCAGGTATTCATAGGCTTTCTGCTGGTATTTCCGAAGCTCTTCTTGTGTGACGGCCATGAGATTATTCTCCTCACCATTGCGCGAAGTCTTGAGCCTGACTGACTGCCGGCGGATTGAGCATCCGCCCGCCATTTCGTGTAAGTGGGCGGCGCGGCGCGGACGCGCTTCGCCTGCCTCTGAAATGTACCCCCGAAGCCGGAAACGATCAACGTCCCCGGCGGCGGATCACTCCCTCAGCAGCTTGCGCAGGTTCTCCTCGAACGGCGGGTAGACCACGCCGCGCTCGGTGATGATCGCGGTAATGTAACGCGCCGGGGTGACGTCGAAGGCCGGGTTGCCAACCGCGACGCCGTCCGGCGTGATCTGCTCCGCGCCGACATGCGTCACCTCGCCGGCAGGCCGCTCCTCGATCTCGATCGCGTCGCCGCTCGGCGTGTCGAGGTCGATGGTGGTGGTCGGCGCGGCGATGTAGAACGGGACGCCGTTTTCGTGCGCGACGACCGCCAAGTTGTACGTGCCGATCTTATTCGCCGTGTCGCCATTAGCCGCCACCCGGTCGCAACCGACCACGCACAAATCGACCTGCTCGGTCCGCATGAAGTGGCCGGACGCGCCGTCAGCGATGACGCGATGCGGGATGCCCAGGTTCTTTAGCTCCCAAGAGGTCAGACGGGCGCCTTGCAGGCGCGGGCGCGTTTCGTCCACCAGCACCTGAACCTGCTTGCCGTGCTCGTGCGCGGTGCGAATGATGCCCAGCGCCGTCCCGTAATCGACCGTCGCCAGCGCGCCAGTATTGCAATGATGAATGATCGTCGCCCGGTCCGGGACCAGCGGCAGGGCGTTCAGGCCCATCTGCCGGTTAATCGCGACATCTTCCTGCGCGATGCGGTGCGCTTCGTCCAGCGCCGCAGCGCGCAGAGCGTCCACTGTGTCGAGCGCGGGATCGGCGGCCCGCGCCAGGACGCGGTTGATCGCGCCGAACAGGTTGACCGCCGTCGGGCGCGAGGCGCGCAGCACATCCGCCGCCGCATCCAGCTCCGCCCGGAGCGCGGCCACATCTCCGGCCTGGCTGTGCGCCGCCGCGAGCGCCAGCCCATACGCCGCCGTCGCGCCGATCGCCGGCGCCCCGCGCACCACCATGTCGCGGATGGCGTCCGCCACGGCCCTGGCGTCGCTATAGTCGAGATACACCGTCTGGGCCGGCAGCGCGCGCTGGTCCAGCAGGCGCAGCGTACCGCCATCGATCCATTCCAGCGTGCGATAAGTCATCGACCAATGCTCCTTGCTGTCCGAAACGTTCCAGCGCCGTTCGAGCGGTGGCGCCCGCCCATCATACAACCGGACGGCGAAGAATTCCACCCGTTTGGGGCGAGAATGTCCTGTTCTCCCCGGCGCACGCCCTTGACTCGGTTGACGGCCGGAAATTTTCGTCCTATAGTACAGGTACGGTCATTTGCATACAGGTGCGTACAGGCGACCGGACATGGTGCGCTTTCGCCTCACCCGTGACAGCTCGCTCCCGCTCCACCGCCAGCTTCTCAACGAGCTGCGCCACGCCATTCTCAGCGGCGAACTCCAACCCGATGACCAGCTTCCCGGCGAGATTGAGCTGGTCGCGCAGCTGGGCGTCAGCCGCGCCACGATCCGCCGCGCCTGGCAGGACGCGCTGGAAGAAGAGCTGATCTACCGCGTGACCGGCAAAGGGACATACGTCGCGGGGGTCCAGCCGGCGCGCGCTCCCCGGCAAGTGGTCGGCTTCCTCGTCCCAGGGTTTCACAGCCCATTCGACAGCTACCTGCTCGTCGGCGCGGAGAGCGTGCTGCGCGCGCAAGGCTACGGGCTGCTGTTCGCCTGCACCGAGCGCAACGTCGATGAAGAAAACCGCATGGTGCACGAAATGTGCCGGGACGGAGTCGCCGGAATTCTGCTCTGGCCGGCCCTCGGCAACTCCAAGCAGCGCGCCTTGATGGACCCACACTGCAACATCCCGGCGGTGCTGATGGATCGTCTCATTCCCGGCCTGCCGCTCCCCTGCGTGTCCAGCAACAACCACCGGGGCGGCCTCCAGGCGATGCACCATCTGCTGGAACTCGGTCACAGACAGATCGCGTTCCTCGCCAGCCCGCACCTTGATCTGTGGACCATCGCCGAGCGATTTCGCGCCTACGAGGACGCGATGCGTAGCGCGGGGCTGGAGCCGCTGGAGCCAATCGTCATCGGCTCGCGCGAGGAGTTCAAGGTCTACGCCGAGTACGTCTCGTATCTGGCCGCTTACCGCGACGAAATCGAGGCCGTCGCACGCTTGCTGGCCCAGCCGGATCGCCCCACCGCGATTTTCGCGATGAACGACTTGATGGCGTTCATTATCATCCGCGCGGCGGCGCTCGCCGGGCTGAGCGTGCCCCGCGACCTGTCGATCGTGGGGTTTGACAATCTCGCGCTGGCCGAGCATATCGACCCGCCGCTGACCACCGTGGCTCAGGACCCGATGAGCATCGGCAGAGAAGCCGCGCGCCGCCTGCTGGCCCTGATCCAGGGTGAGCCAGCGCAGGACATTCTGACCCTGCTCCCCACCCATCTTGTCACGCGCGAGTCGACCGCTCCGATCGGAACCCGAGCGGCGATCAGAAAGGAGGACACGGACAGCGCAGAGAAAGATGAGTTGACCAGAATGGCTATTGGGCACCCGTCGTCAGAGCTGGATCGCGCCCAGCAATAGCGTGCGTTTCAGCGCATGGTCAGCCCAGGGCGGCGAAACGTCTGCCCACCTGAGAGCGGAGGCGCGTGGCCGGGGCAGGCTTCCCGATCAGCGCCCAAGCTTCGCCCATGCATGAGAGTTATTTACGAAAGGATCACAGATAACAATGTCCAAATCTCGACTAGTGCTCACCGTTCTCCTCGCATTCAGCCTGATGATCGCCGCTTTTGGCGTCGCAGCGCCTGCGGCGGCGCAGGAAGGCCCGGTCACGCTGACCATCACCTGCCGCTGTGTGGCAGGTGGCGTCAACAACAACCTGGTGGTGTGGCTGACGACCTACGTCTTCCCCACTTTCGAGAAGATGATGGCCGACCAGGGCCGTGAAGTGAAGGTCGAGCTGGTGGAATTCGGCGGCAGCGACGAGCAGCTCAAGGAGCAGTACGCGCTTGACCTGAGCGTCGGCAGCGGCTACGACATCATGTCCTTCGACGGCTTCTGGGTGCCCGAATTCGTCGGCGCCGGCCTGCTGAAGCCGCTGGAAGAAGTCGCCGGCCCCGAAGTCAACGACTGGGAAGGCTGGGGCCACATCTCGCCCGGCATCCAGGCCATCCTCGGCTATCAGGGCAAGGTCTATGGCCTGCCGATGGGTACCGACGTGCGCCAGATTTTCTATCGCACCGACCTGTTCCAGCAGGCCGGGATCGAAGTGCCCTGGCAGCCGGCAAGCTGGGAAGAGATTCTGGAAGCCGCCCGCGCGCTGAAGGACGCTGGCGTGTCGATCCCGATCCAGCTCAACGCTGGCACGCCGATGGGCGAGGCGACCACTATGCAGGGCTGGTTCATGGCGCTGCTCGGCGGAGGCCATCACCTCTATGACTTCGAGCAGAACAAGTGGATCGTCAGCAGCCCCGGTATTCTCGACGCGCTCAACCTCTATAAGACGATCTACGTCGATGAAGAGCTGGGCGACGCGCGCATGCAGCTTTTGCAGGATGGCCGCAACCGCTCTTTCGTCGAGTTCCGCGATGGCAACGTCGGGATGCTGGTCGAAGGCGACTGGTTCTGGCGCTCGGTGATCGCACCCGGCTCGGAGACCGGGATCGAGAACCGCAACGAAATCGTTAGCTGGGCGAAGATGCCCGCTAAGGAACCGGGCGCGGGCTTCAACGGCCAGGACTTCGTGACGATCTCCGGTGGCACCGGCTGGGTGATCAACCCCAACACCGAGCACCCCGCCGAAGCGTGGGCGCTGCTGTCCTACATGTCGGGCGAAGACCCGGCGCGCGCCTTCGAGCTGATGCAGCCTCGTATCAGCTTCCGTGACGACGTGCCGGTGGCGGGCGATCCGGTCATGACCGCGATGGCCGAGGCGCTGCTGCCCCTGACTACCGTCCGCCCGATGCTGCCGGAATATCCGCAGGTGTCGATCGAAGCGCAGCTCATGACCGAGCGCGTGGTTTCCGGCGAGATGTCCCCTGAGGAAGCCATGCAGGCGTTCGACGACGCCGTGACTGAACTCGTGGGCGAGGAGAACGTGATTCGTCTCCCGCTGAACTAAGCCGCGCAATACGCGCATCAAGGGTCAGGCCCTGCAGGGCCTGACCCCTACCCCGTGCCATTTATGAGAGGCTATCGTGGAACGAAAAGCCATCTTTTCGGCAAAAGTCGGGTTGCTGTTCCTGGCGCCTGCGCTGGTCTTCGTCGCCGTCTTCCTGCTCTACCCGTTTTTCCGCGTGTTCATGCTCAGTTTCACCAACCAGACCCTGCTCGGCGCCACCGCGCCGAATCCTGATTGGGTGGGCCTGGACAATTACCAGCGGCTGTTCGACTTCGACCGCTGGATGCGGCTGGGCGAGTTCGGCAGCGCGCTGAAGATTACTGCCCGGTTCGTGGTCGGCTCGGCGCTGATCGGCCAGGTTGGGCTGGGGCTGCTGATCGCGTGGGCGTTCTATCGCAAGAAGGGCGTGCTGCGCGAAACCGTGTACACGCTGGTGATATTGGCCTGGATCATCCCCGAGACGGTCGTCGCGTTCACCTGGGTCGCGTTCCTCGACTGGGAATTCGGCACACTGAACGCAATCCTCGACACGCTGGGGTTGGGCCGTCCTGACTGGCTGTTCAAACATCCACTGGAATCGATTATTCTGTTCAATTCCTGGCGCGGCGCGGCCTTCTCGATGCTGTTGTTCTCATCCGCGCTGGAGACGATCCCGCCCTCGTATATCGAGACAGCGGAAGTGGCCGGCGCGAACGCGTGGCAGAAATTCCGCGACATCTTTTTTCCGCTACTGCGCGGGCACATCCTGACCGACCTGATCCTCATTACGCTGTGGACGTTTAACGTCTTTACGCCCTTCCTGCTGACCGGCGGTGGACCGATTAAGAAAACCGAGCTGGTTTCGATCTACACCTACCGCACCGCTTTTCAGGGCCAGCACGAGTTTGGCAAAGGCGGGGCGATCGCGGTGGTGATGATGCTGATCAATTTCTCCCTGGCGATCGTTTACCTGTCGATGATCCGCCGTAGGAAGGCGTGAATATGAACCGCTACAAGCTCCGCACAGGTGTCTCGCGGGCGCTGCTACTGCTGTTCGCGTGCGTCATGGGGGCGTTCTTCGCGCTGCCGCTGCTCTGGCTCATTACCGCGCCGTTCAGCACCCAGGCCAATCTCTCCGTCACCGTCCCGGAAGACCCTTCGCTGGCGAATTTCGAGGCGGTGTTCGGCAACAAGTTCGCGATCCGCGCGCTGTTTCAGAACAACCTGATCATCGGCGGCGGCGTGATGATCCTGGTCGCCTCCATCGCGACGCTGGCATCCTACGGCCTGTCCCGCGCACGCGTGCCGGGCCGCGATGTGCTGGTCTACATCCTGATTCTGTTTTCGTCGGTCGTCAGCGGCACTGCCGCGATGGTCCCCCTGTTCCTGCTGATTTTCAACCTCGGCATGATCGACACCTACCAGGGCGTGATCCTGGTCATGACCGGCGGGCTGCTGCCCTCCGCGATCTTCATCATGCGTGATTTCGTGGACTCGATTCCGCGCTCGTATGAAGAAGCCGCGCTGGTCGCAGGCGCCTCTTCGTATCGCATGTTCCGCGATGTAGCCTTTCCGCTGGTGCGGCCAGGTGTGATGGTCGTCGCGATTTGGGCGTTTGTCAACGCCTGGGGCGCGTTCCTGATTCCATCGGTCCTGCTGCGCAGCCCGGAGCATATGCCGGCCTCCATCGCGTTCTACTCGTTCTACACAGAAGCCGGGACGCCGAATATCACGCTCGTGTCGGCCTATGCGTTCCTCTACACGATCCCGGTGCTGCTGCTGTACCTCATCGTGAACTGGCGCTTTGGCTTCCGCTTCTTTGGCGGCATCAAAAGCTGATCGGACTGGACTGAACTCGAATGAGCCAAATCACCTTTGATAACGTGGTCAAACGCTTTGGCAGCGTGGTCGCCGTGGATCACGTCAGCCTGACGATCGCCGAGGGGGAATTCGTCGCCCTGCTCGGGCCATCCGGCTGCGGCAAAACGACCACGCTGCGCCTGATCGCCGGGCTGGAAATCGCCGACCAGGGCCGGATCACTATCGGCGAACGGGACGTGACCTTCCTCGCGCCAGCAGCGCGCGACGTGGCAATGGTCTTTCAGGACTACGCGCTGTATCCGCACATGACGATTCTGGACAACATCGGCTATCCGCTGAAAGTGCGCGGGGTCAGCGCGCGCGAGCGCACCGAGCGCGTGACCGAAGTCGCGCGCGAGCTTCAGATCGGCGACTTGCTCGCCCGGCGCCCGTCGCAGCTTTCGGGCGGGCAACAGCAGCGCGCCTCGGTCGCGCGGGCGGTGGTGCATCAGGCCGTCGCCTTTCTGTTCGACGAGCCGCTAAGCAATCTCGACGCGCAGCTCCGGCTGGAAGCGCGCGCCTTCCTCAAGCACTTGCAGAACGAGCTGGGCGCGACCTCGGTCTATGTCACGCACGACCAGGCCGAAGCGATGGCCCTGGCCGACCGGATCGTCGTCATGCGCCTCGGCAAAATCATGCAGGTCGGCGCGCCGCTGGATGTTTACCGCAACCCGGCCAACACCTTCGTCGCGTCGTTTATCGGCAGCCCGCCGATGAACCTGCTGAGCGGCAAGGTCCTGCTCGGCCAGGGACAATTCGTGCTGGACGACGGCGAGACCGTGATCGACATGCAGCAGGTCTACCAGCGGCTCCAGCGCCCGCCGGAAGACGGCCAGGCGATCACGCTCGGTATCCGGCCCGAGCACATCACGATCCACACCGAGCCGCGACCCTTCGCCATCCCCGGCGCGCTGTACGTCGTGCAACCGATGGGCGGCGAGACGCTGGTCAACGTGCGCGTCGGGACCAAGCTCGTTACCGTGCGGCTATTCCAGGACGAGCCGCCTGCCCTGCCGGAAAAGGTCTGGCTGGAACCGGCGCTGGAGTGGAGCTTCGTCTACGGCGCGGACGGTGATCGCCTGCGATGACCGACAACCTTGACGTCATCGAGCGCGCCATCGAGGGCTGGGTTCCGGCGTCCCAGGCCGGGACCTATTATCTGGTTCCGTTTGAAATGCCGCCGGGCATCGCCCGCCTGGATGTGGCGTACCGGTACAGCCACCCGATCGACTCCGACCCGCACCTGACGGGCGGCAACACCATCGACATCGGCATTTTCGACGAGCGCGGCGCGGACTTTCTGGCGAAAGGTTTTCGCGGCTGGAGCGGCAGCGCGCGCTCGGAGTTCTTCATCACGCCCGAATCCGCCACTCCGGCGTATCTGGCCGGTCCGCTGAACCCCGGCGCGTGGAACATCCTGCTGGGGCTGTACAAGGTCGCGCCGGAGGGCTGCCAGTACCGGGTCACGCTGCGCTTCATCCGCGACCCTGATCGAGCGCGCCAGGCCGTCGATCTACCGCGCTTGCCGCTCAGCGATACCCCGGCTCCGATCACCGCCCGCCCCGACGGCTGGTATCGTGGCGAGCTACACTGTCACACGCAGCACAGCGATGGCGACAGCACGGTCGAGGAAGTGATCGACGCCGCGCGGGCGCTGGACCTCGACTTCCTGGCGATCATGGATCATAACTCGCTGAGTCACCTCCAGGCGCTGGCCGCGCTGGAGCCGCAGCCGCTCGCGCTGATCCCCGGCTTCGAGGTGACGACTTACAAAGGGCACTGGAATGTCTGGGGCGCATCAGACTGGATCGACTTCCGCACGCTGACCACGCCTGCGCTCAACGCCGCGATTGAGCTAGCCGTGCAGCGCGGGTATGTTGTGTCGTGCAATCACCCCCGGCCCTACGGCCCGCCCTGGGAGCTGGCCGACGCGCGCGGCTATCACTGCGTCGAGGTCTGGAACGGCCCCTGGCAGTTGTTCAACGCGGAGTCCCTGGCCTTCTGGGAAAGGCGATTGCGGGGCGGCGCGCGGCTGGTCGCGGTCGGAGGCAGCGACGCGCACCGGCTACGAAGCGGGCAAGAAGAGATCGCGCAGATCGGCACGCCCACCACCTGGATTTACTGCCCAACTGCGCCCGCATCGGCTGCGCCTTCCCCTGCCGCGCTGCTGGCCGGGCTGCGCGCGGGGCACGTGACGCTCAGCGCCCGCCCGGAAGGGCCGCGCCTGGTGCTGTTGGGCGGCGGCGCGCTGATGGGCGACGCCATCCCGCGCCCGGCGAGCGGGCAGCTCCTCATCGCGCTGGACATCCTCGGCGGGAACGGCCTGACGCTGGAAGTGATCACCGCGCAGGGCTGCGTCGAGCGGCAGATCGTGCGCGACGACGACACGCGGCTGGAGTTGAACATCGACGTTGCGGGCACGCCATACGTTCGCGCACAGCTTGTCGGGCCGGACGGCGCGGGGAGCGATATGCGCGCGGTGACAAACCCGCTGTACCTGGATTCAACGCTGGACTGAAGGCTGATGTCCGAACATCCCCTGTTCCTGACGGTTGTCTCGCACACGCACTGGGACCGCGAGTGGTACCGCCCGTATCAGGAGTTCCGCCTGCGGCTGGTGCGCCTGATCGACGACGTGCTCGCCATCCTCGACGCCGACCCAACCTATCCCAGCTTCCTGCTCGACGGCCAGACGATCATCCTCGAAGACTATCTGGAGATGCGCCCAGAGCGCGAGCCGGACCTGCGCCGCCTGATCGCCATGGGCCGCCTGCTGATCGGCCCGTGGCATATCCTGCCCGACGAGTTCCTGGCCGGTCCAGAGTCGACTGTCCGCAACTTGATGCTCGGCGCTAGGCTGTGCGCGGACTTCGGCGCGCGGATGCCGGTCGGCTACACGCCTGACCCCTTCGGGCATATCAGCCAGCTTCCGCAAATCCTGGCGGGCGCCGGGATCGACGTGGCGATGTTCCGGCGCGGGCTGTCCGAGGAGCCAATCGAGCTGTGGTGGGAAGCGCCGGATGGCACGCGCGTTTTTGCGATCTATCTGCGCGAGGGCTATGACAATTTCCAGTGGGCGCCAACCGATCCCGAGGCGTTCATGGCGCTGGTCGAGCGCCAGATTGCGCGCCTGGGGCCGCACAGCCGCAGCGGACATCTGCTGCTGCTCAACGGCACCGACCATATGCCGCCCCAGCCGGAGCTTCCGGCGCTGATCCGTGCGGCCAACGCCCGCCTCGAAGGGCACGCGGTGATCAAGCACGGTACGCTGCCGGGCTATGTCGCGTCCGTGCGCGGCGCGCTCGATTCTTCGGATGCGCTGCCGGTGGTTCGCGGCGAGCTACGCTCCCCGCGCCGCCATCACCTGCTGCCGGGCGTGCTGTCGGCGCGGATGTGGATCAAGCAGGACAACCACCGCTGCGAAACGCTCCTGACGCGCTACGCCGAGCCGCTGAGCGCCTTCAACCTGGCGCTGGGCCGCCTGGATCGGCGCGGCGAGCTGTGGCGCGCCTGGCACGTCCTGCTCGAAAATCACCCGCACGACTCAATCTGCGGCTGCTCGGTGGACCCGGTGCACGAGGAGATGCGCACGCGCTTCGCCTGGGCGGAGCAGATCGCGACCGGCGTCATCGACGAGGGCTTGCAGCGCCTCGGCGCTCAGGTCGGCGGCGCTGCGCTGCCCGCACCCAACTCCGCACCACCCGCTGGCGCGCCCGATTTCGCGATTACTGCCCTGCCGGACAACCTGGGCGTGATCGTCTTCAACCCAACGCCCGGCGCGCGTAGCGAGACGGTCAATGTCGAGGTGCCCTGGCTGCCCCCAGACCAGCATCCCGCGCTCTACGACGACGCAGGGCGCGCCCTGCCCTGCCGCTGGACCGACGAGCGCGAGCCGCTGCTCGAAGAGCGCACGCTCGACGCGGCGGGCTTCGACGCGCTGCTGAGCGCGATCGAAGTGGGCGCCTACCGCTCGCGCCTGATTCGTGACGCCCGGCTGTGGCTGGATGGCGCCGAGGCCCGCGCCGAGATCGTGCTGACCGAGAGCCATCCGCGCGACGTGAACGGGCTTCACGCGCTGGCGCAGACGGTCCGCATCCGGCTGGCCGATCAGCCGGTTGACCGGTGCATATTGACCACTTATTTCGCGGTGCGGCGCACGCTGACCTTCGACGCGCCGGACGTGCTGGGCGTGGGCTACCGGGTCTTCCGCCTGAGCGCCGAGCCAGGCCCCGCCGAGAGCACCCGCCCGGCTGAGTCCGACGGCCCCTGGCTGGAAAACGAGCATCTGCGCGTCGAAGTGGACGCAACGGATGGCACGCTGGCGCTGATCGACAGGCGCAGCGGGCGGCGCTTCGCCGGGCTGAACCGGCTGGAAGACGGGGGCGACCGGGGCGACGAATACAACTATTGCCCGCCGGAGCGCGATAGCCTGATCGATCAGCCCGCCCGCGCCCCGCGCATCGAGCGCGCTGGCAATTGTCTGCAAGTCCACCTGAGCTACCGGCTACCGGCGTCGCTGGCGGCGGACCGCGCCGCGCGATCAATCGACGCAATCGATCTGCCGGTAACGGTAAAGGTGCGGCTCGCGCCGGGCGCGCGCCGCGTGGACATCCGCACCACGCTGGACAACCGCGCCGAAGATCACCGGCTGCGCGCGCTGTTCCCGACCGGGATCGCGTCTGGCACGGCGATCGTTGACGGTCACTTCGACCGCCTGCGCTGCGCTCCGCTGCCGGATGCCGACACGACCGGCTGGGTTGAGCAGCCGCAGCCGACAAGCGCCATGCGCGCCTTCGTAGCGGTCGCCGACGCGGAAGGCGGGTTGATGCTCGCAGCGCGCGGCCTGCCGGAATACGAGCTGATCCCTGCCGAAAGCGGCGCGACGCTGGCGCTGACGCTGCTGCGCTGCGTCGGCTGGCTCTCGCGCGAGGACTTCCCCTGCCGCGCGGGTCAGGCTGGGCCGGAGCTGCCGACGCCCGGCGCGCAGTGCCCTGGCCCTGCCGCGTTCGAGTACAGCCTGATCCCGTTCGCGGCGGGCGATCTGGACGGGGCCGCCGCCGAAGCATATGCCTATGAGGCGCCGCTGCGCGCCGCGCTGTGCGTGCCGGGCGCGGGATCGCTGCCCGCGCAAAGCCAGCTCGTCACGTTAGAGCCGCCCGCGCTGGTGTTGACCGCGCTTAAGCCGGCGGAAACGGGCGACGGCCTGATTATGCGCTTCTACAACAGCAGCGAGCGTCCGCAGGCGGGCCGCGTGACGTTCGGCTTCCCGGTCGCGGGGATCGAAGCGGTTAGCCTGCTAGAGGAGCCTGCTGGCGAAATGCTGCCGCTGATCGACGAGCGGGACGTGACGGTCGAGGTGCCGCCCAAACGCATCGTGACGTGGCGCGTCCGGCCCGCTCGTTGAACTCCCACGCGACGTACAGCAGAGAAGAGCAAAAAGCAGTCAGGAATAGTTCGCCGCCGGGCTGCTTTACGCTGCCGTTCGCTGCTATTCGCTTACCCGTGCCGCGCGTACTCGATCACATCGCTCAGCGGCGCGGTCGCCAGCCCAATCAGGCGATCCGCCCCGGCGTAGTAGACCCACACCTCGTCGCCGACCACGATATTCGCGCAGCTAAACAGCGCGTTCGGCACGTCGCCGCGAATCTCCCATGTTTCCTGCGGCTCGAAAATCTGCCCGGCCGGGCGATGGATGACGCGCGAAGGATCGTCCAGGTCCAGCAGCGCCACCGAATGACGGTAGACGTGGTCCTGATTGTAGCCGTGGTAGAACAGCAGCCAGCCATGCTCGGTCTTGATTGGCGCCCCGTTGGCCCCGATGCGCTTGTTGTCCCAGTTGTCGCCGGGGCGCGGCTGCATAATGCTCTTGTGATCGGTCCAGGTGCGCAGGTCGTCGCTGGTGGCGATCCAGATGTCCGGCGGGCGGCGGTGCAGAATGACATAGCGCCCGCCGATCTTCTCCGGGAACAGCACGTGATCCTTGTTCTCGCCGCGCTCCAGCGGGCCGATGTCTTGCCAGGTGATCAGGTTCTCAGAGCGCGCCAGCATCGGGAAATACGTGCTGCCGTTGACCTCGCGCGAGCCATACGCGGTGTACATCATGTAGAATACGCCGTCGAGCGGGACCACACGCGGGTCTTCGTTGCCGCGCCGGTCGTCTTCGCCCATGTGCGGCGCCAGCACCGGCTCGGTGAGCCGGTTCCAGCGCAGGCCGTCGGCGCTGACCGCGTAGCCAATACGCGAGACGAAATCGACGCCTTGCGCGCGATACCACATGTGGAACAACCCGTTGTGCTGGATCACCGCCGGGTTGAAGACGTTGAGCGCTTCCCAGCGGTGGAGCGGGTTCGGGTACATCAGCGGACTCTGCGGATGCCGCACCAGTTTCAATTCCATGCCAGATTCTCTCCTGAACAGCGCAACCCTTGTCCTGCGAGTGGAGAGGATACCAGGGAACGCTGCCCGTTTCAATCGCGCCGCGCGCCGGAAGTGCGCCAGGGTTGGGCCAGTCTGCGATACTTGGAAGAACCGGATAATGGGCGGGCGTTGCGCAATCGGCGACCAAGCGTCCATTGGGCGGCGCTCAAACGACACTACGATGAATCGTCTGATCGCACGAGTCTCAGGAGGAAGGCTATGAAGCGCAGAATTTGGATCGGCCAGATCGCGGTCGTGCTTGCCGCGCTGGTGTTCGGTCTGCCGGGCGTCGCAGCGCAGCAGCCCGGCGCGCCGGTCATGGGCGGCATTCGGGAAGGCAGCGTGTATCTCTTCAGCGCGGACGGCTCCGCGCCTGTCCAGGTTTTCCAGGGCGATGGGGTGACGCTGCCCACGCAGCTGAAGTGGACGCCCGATGGGCAGCACCTGCTCTTCCTGGCAGCGTCGCCGGGCGCGGCAGGCTACAGCCTGATGATGGCGAATGGGCAGGGCAGCGCGGCGGTCCCGATTGCCGATAACCTGATGTATATGCCCGTCGCGTTCCTGCCGGATGGCCGCGTGGTCTACGCCACCCCCGGCGAGATCGGCCCGGCGCAGGGCGAAAACCAGCTCCCGCAGATGTCGATCAGCCTCTACGCGCAGGCGCTTGACCCGGCCGTCGCGCCGGAAAAGATCGCGGATGTTCCGTTCGGAACCGGTTGCGGCGGCGGCTCGCCCTTCCCGATGGATGGAATCTACAGCATGGACGCCGGGTTCATGGGCAACGAGCTAACCCTGCAAATGACCGAGCGCGGGCTGCTGCACAGCGTCAGCTGCTCCGGGGCAGGGCTGGCGCTGCTCGACCTTCAGAGCGGCGATACAGCAGGCGTCGGCGAAGGGCTGGCGCGCGTCGCGATATCCCCGGATGGCACGCGCTTCGCCGCGGTGAACTTCCTGCAATTCCCGGCGCAGCTGGAGCTGGTCACGGTCGATCTCGCCACGCTGACGGTAACGCCGGTTGCCACCAGCCACACCCCCGATCAGGTGACGTGGGGCGCGGACGGCGCGCTGTATTACAGCGTGCGCGAGCAGCTTCCAGAACCGGTAACGGTCGCGCCGGAGCAGATGCAGGCGATGGTCGAGGCCGGGCGGCTGGGGCCAGATTCGCAGGTCCCGCGCTATCGCGTCGCGATCTACCGCATTGACCCGGCCGGTGGCGCCGAAACGCTGCTGTTTGAGACCGACAGCGCGTGGGCGGTGGGGCGCCTGTTTACGGTGGGGAACATGCTGTACTTCAGCCTGATTCCCGGCGCGCAGGCGTGGATCGACGGGCTGCTGGCGAACCCGGTGGATATGGAAAGCCGCGCCGGGTTCTTGCAGGAGCAGAGCATGGTCGCGCCGGTGCTTTACCGCCTGCCGCTGACCGGCGGCACTCCGGAGCCGGTGTTCGAGAACATCATCGCCGCGACGCCGCGCCCCGCCGCGCAGTAGGCCGCGCCTTCCCGAATCGAAACGGGCCGGAACGCTCTCCGCTTCGGCCCGTATTTTGTTGACCGCTCCTGGCTGCTCTTCGCTGGCCTCAGCTTCAGATCACGCGCACCGGCGTCCCGACCTCGGCCCAGTTGAAGAACCACTGCGCCTCGCTCGTCGGCAGGTTGACGCAGCCGTGACTCATCGGGCGGCCAAAGCTGTTGTGCCAGTACGTGCCGTGGATGCCGTAGCCCTGGTAGAAGTACATGGTGTACGGCACCTGCGGCAGGTAGTAGTCCGGCCCGCGCATGTCGGTCGCCACGTGCTTGACGTAGACTTTGTAGTCGCCCAGCACGGTTGGCGTATCGGGCAGCCCGGTCGAGACCAGGTGCGAGCGCACCAACTGGCCGTTTTCGTAGGCGTAGATGCGCTGCTGGCCGGTCGAGACGACAATCGACTTCCCGGCGCTGGCCGGCGCGGGCGGCGCGTCGGCGGCGCCCGGCTGATAGACGCCCGCCGCCGGAATGATTAGCTCCTGACCGACGTACAGCAGGTCCGGGTTCGCCAGCGCATTCAGCGCCACGATATCCTGCACGTCGACGCCGTATTGCCGGGCGATCAGGCCCAGCTCCTGCCCGCGCTCGACCACGTGCACAGTTTTCGCGCCGCTGTATTCCACCGTCTTCGGCTCCGGCGTGGGCGGGGCGACCTCGATCATCGCCAGCTCCAGGCGCCCGTCGGCCAGCTCGCCCTGCACATTCTGGTACAGCCGGTTGAGCATCACCGGCACTTCCAGCGCGCGGCCCGGCTTCGGCGCGTCCCCGGCGACCGCCGCGATATTGGCCTGCTCGCTGAGCGCGACCAGCGCCTGCTGCGTCTGGTTCAGATCGATGGTGTAGCGCAGGGCGATACTGCTGCCCGCCGGGGCGCGGCGCGCGTCCGCGAAGGTCGTCGCCGCGTCGACCCGCACGCCAAGCGCGCCAAGCGTCAGCGTCCACTCGCGATCGCCGTCGACCAGCGTCACCGGGCGCGACGCCCAGTCTTCCGAGAGCAGGCGCTGCTGCGCGCGCTCAACCGGTTGGCCGCCAATCGCGACTCCGCCAACCGAGACGCCCGCCGCGATGGTCTCGCCGCCGGACGCCAGATAGACAGCGCCAGCCAGCAGCGTCAGCAGAACCGCACCCGTAATCGCCACCACGCCGCCGATCAGCGGCCAGGGCGTCGAGCGACGACGAGAGCGCACGACGCTCGCCCGGCGCGCAGCCGGGCGGCGCGGGTCGGATTGGGGATAAGGAGGCCGCTGCGCTGTCCGCAGAGGCCGGGCCTGGATCGACATCGCTTACACCTTTTGCGAGCATTCGCCCGCTCGATTTCGAATATCTGGGTCTATTTTATCGCACCGGCGCCGGTGACATTGGGCGCGCGGGATATGCCCGGCCTGCGCCTGCCCTACGCCTGCGCGCTCCGCCCTCGCCCGACGATATGCTAATCTCTCTTTACAGGCGCGGGAGACGTGGGAAGGAGCAGGATGAAATCGCGCAAGGAAGTTTCGGCGGGCGGCGTCGTCTACCGGCGCGGCGAAAGCGGCATCGAAATCCTGATCGGCAAGGCATCCAGCACCCAGCGCTGGGTGCTGCCGAAGGGTCTGGTCAAGCGCGGCGAAGCCTACGAAGACGCCGCGCTGCGCGAGGCCGAAGAGGAAACCGGCGTCCGCGCCCGGCTGATCGCGCCGCTCGGCGAGCCAGAGCGGTACATCTACACGGCGCGCGGCGTGCGCGTCTTCAAAGAGGTCCATTACTTCTTGATGGAATACGTCGAGGGCAGCGAGCGCGACCACGATTTCGAGATGGACGAGGTCCGCTGGGCGCCGATCGATGAGGCGCTGAGCCTGCTGGCCTACGAGGGCGCGCGGGCAGTCGTGCGGCGCGCGCAAGCCGCGCTTTCCGGCGAATCCAGCGCGTGAGCCATTGAGCCGCGAAAGCGCGTTACAATCGAGCGCGCGAAGGCCAACCCGCCGGAAACCTCACCGGCGCTTCAAGGAGTCAAAATGTCTGCGTTCAACGGGCTGCACATGAGTCTCGGCAATCTGTCGCGGCTGTCTCACGCCGTCACGCGGTCGATCAGCGCGGAGAACTTCACCGGGGAAAAGGGCAAGGGCGCGATGGCGACCGAAGGGACCAACAGCGCCGCCGCGCGCGAGCTGGGCCAGGGGTGGAAGGTCTCGCCCAGCATCCACCTTGACGCCGGAAGCACCGCGACGCTGGCCGCGATCGAGGGCGGCGGCGCGATCCAGCACATCTGGATGACGGTTGACCCGGCCTGGTGGCGCAAGCTGATCTTCCGCTGCTATTGGGACGGCGAGGAAACCCCCTCGGTCGAAACGCCGCTCGGCGATTTCTTCTGCAACGGCTGGGGCGTGCGCTGCAACATCAGCTCGCTGGCCGTTGCGGTCAACCCGGCTGGCGGCCTGAACTGCTATTGGGAGATGCCCTTCCGCCACAGCGCCCGGATTGAGATCGAAAACCTCGCGCCGGAACAGTGCCGCAACTTCTTCTACCAGATCAGCTACACATTGACCGAGGTTCCGGACGACGTGGCGTACTTCCACGCGCAGTTCCGGCGCAGCAACCCCCTGCCCTACCTGAGCGATCACGTGCTGCTCGACGGCGTGCAGGGCCAGGGACAGTACGTCGGCACTTACCTGGCGTGGGGCGTGAATAACAACGGCTGGTGGGGCGAAGGCGAGATTAAGTTCTTCATGGACGGCGACCGCGAGCACCCAACCATCTGCGGGACCGGCACCGAAGACTATTTCGGCGGCGCGTGGAATTTCGAGCACCCGAAGGGGCAGTACGGCGTGTTTTCGACGCCCTACAGCGGGCTGCCGCAGGTCATCCAGCCGGACGGGCTGTACCGCAGCCAGACGCGCTTCGGGATGTACCGCTGGCATATCATGGACCCAATCCGCTTCCAGCAAGACCTGCGGGTGACGATCCAGGCGCTCGGCTGGCGCTCTGAGGGGCGCTATCTGCCGCTGCAAGACGACATCGCCTCGACCGCGTTCTGGTACCAGGCCGAGCCGCACGCGCCCTTCCCGGCGCTGCCCGATCGTAACGCGCTCGAAGTGATCTAGCGCAGCCCCGTCATGAAACGGCGGCCCGGCGCGTTACCTTCCCACACCGGGCCGTCGGTTTCATGTTCGAAGCTGGTACTCGTAGAAGACGCCGCGCTCGCCGGAGCCGCGCCCGTAGAAGTGCCACTCCGGAAAGTTGAAATCCGCCGTGACCGAGCGCGGCAGAAGCAGCACCGCCTGCAGGAACGAGCGCAGGTTCTCGACGCCGTACAGGTTTACGGCGAAGCCCCAGGCTTCCATCCGGTCGAAGAAGGCGGCGCGCTGGCGGCTGCGCCAGTCAAGCGAGAACCGGTTCATCCCCCAATCGCTGTACGCGGTCAGAGTCCGGCGCGCTTCTTCCGGCGCGTTGATCGCCTGCCCCTCCAGGAACATGACCGGCGCCTGGACAATCGCGCCGGGGTGAGCCTCCGCCAGCCGGCGGAACCCATCTTCGCCCAGCAGCGCGACGTAGCCATTGAGCCACAGCCGGTCGTCCGCGAAGCCGTGTCGCTTCACCAGCGCCAGCGACGGCGCGATCAACTCCGGCCCAGCTTTCAAGTCGAGCTTGGCGGATTTGCCCGCCGCCGCCAGCCGCCCCAGCAAATCGTCGAGCCGCAGCCAGCCCTCAACCGGCTCGCCCGCCGGGTCCGCAACCTCGTCGTGATGCAGCACCAGCTCGCCGCTGCGGGGGTCGAG
This sequence comes from Aggregatilineaceae bacterium, assembly GCA_035325905.1. Taxonomy (GTDB): domain Bacteria; phylum Chloroflexota; class Anaerolineae; order Aggregatilineales; family Aggregatilineaceae; genus DYGX01. The sequence goes on from DAOKYY010000001.1 coordinate 171,006, forward strand.
GTGGATGTCGCACTCGCCCCAGACGACGTCCGACGCGAGGAACTGGCGCAGATTCGGCTCGTCGTTCAGCCCATGCCAGACCAGCTCGACCTGATCCGGCAGGCCGCGCGGCGAGGCGAGCCGGGTCAGATCGTAATGATCGCCGCTCGGAATCTCAGGGGGTTCGCTCTCCGCAATGCCTGCGTGCAACAGCAGAATCTCACCGGCCAAACCCTGCGCGCCAATACTTCTCAGAGTCGCCGCCGCGCCGCCAATCACGGCGGCGACGCGGTAGCCCTGCTGCTGAAATGCTCGCAGCGCAGCGGCTGCGTCGTCCGGCGCGTGCGGGGCCAGATAAAGCAGATCGCCGGTAAAACGCGCGCGGTGCGGCGCCCCTAGCCAGTTCAACGCCGCCAGCGTCTTGGCGCGGCCTGCTTCGGGCTGCGCACTCAATAGCCCGACCGCTGCGCCCGGCTGAAGCTGGAGCCAGCGGATCGCGTCGAACACCCCGCCGCGTGGCTGGCCGGTGCGTGGATCGAGGATTGCGCCCTCGACCTCGAACAGCACCATCAGCCGGCCGTCGGGATACCGCCGCCGTAAGGTGTGGAAATGCGCGGCGAGCGCCGCCATCCAATCCTGCATAGACGTTCGCGCAGCCTCCTTTCCGAGCCATGCGCTATAATGCACGCAGCTTCACGCCTGTCCTTCGTCCCGAGCTTCCCGAGGATACTGCTTGATGCCCGAGCCAACCGTCGAAAGCCTGCTGTCCGCCGAGCCGTTCTCAGACGACCGCGCGCTGGCCGCGCGGGCCGCGCCGCTGCTCATGTTCGACGCGCGCGAGCCATTCCTACCCTCGGCGGTGGGCTACACCGTCTTTCGCGCCGATGGCCCCTCGCCCTCGTTCCCGCGCCAGATCTGCCTGGCGCCGCCGGGCCGCGCCCCTGCCGCGCTCGCGATCGAGTACGCCATCTGGTGGGACTGGGACATCGGCCATCTGTACGAGCTGGAGCACGCCTGGGTTTACCTCGACGCCGCCGGGCAGGTAGTCGAGGCTGAGGCAAGCTGGCACGGCGGCTATCACGTCATGCGCGCGGACGGCGATATCCCCTTCCGCGACGGGCGCGTCCGCCTGCTGTCGGAGCCGGGCAAGCACGCCCTCGCCCCCTGCCAGCGGTGGTTCGAGACGCGCCGCGCCGAGACGCTGGAAGACTGCGCTCGCCCCGGCAAAGGCGGCGTCTGGATCACGCCGCTGTTCGAGGCGCACATTCACGACAAGTCCCCGGCGGCAGACCGGGCGGTGCAGGCGTATCTCGCGCAATCGGCCTTCGAGCCAACCTACGAGTTCACGCAGCCGTTCCAGATCGCCGAGCAGCATCTCGTCGCGTGGCCGCGCCTGTTCGCGTGGATTCCGCGCCGCGTCGCGGGCTGGGTGCGCGACTTGGCCGGGCAGACCGGCTGAGCAGCCTACGCCCAGAGCAGCGACCGCTCAGTCTCGGCGTCGAAAAGCTGGATCTTGTCGGCATCGAGCCGCAACGTTACCGCATCTCCCGCGCGAAGTTTGCTCTGCGGGTCGGCCAGCACGTGCACGCGCGTCGCGCCGTCTAGCTCCACGTCGAGCAGGTCGTCGCGCCCCAGCGGCTCGACGACGAACACGCGGCCCCGCACGTCTCCGGCGGGGTCCACCGCGATATCTTCCGGGCGGATGCCCATCACGACCGGCCCGCGATGCGCGGCGGCGCGCGCGCCACGGTCGGCGGGCAGCGCGATCCGCAGCGCCTCGTTGCGGGCGAAATACTGGCCCCCTGCCTGCTCGATCTCCACCTCCACGAAGTTCATCGGCGGGTTGCCGACAAACCCCGCGATAAACTGCGTCTTCGGGCGGTCGTAGAGGTCATCTGGCGTGTCAAAGGCTTGCAGGCGGCCTTTCTGCATCACGGCGATGCGGTCCGCCATCGTCATCGCCTCGACCTGGTCATGCGTGACATAGATCGAGGTAATGCCCAGTTCCTTTTGCAGATGCTTGATCTCGGCGCGCATCACCAGCCGCAGCCGGGCGTCAAGGTTGCTCAGCGGCTCGTCAAAGAGCAGCACGTCCGGCTCTTTGACCAGCGCGCGGCCCAGCGCGACGCGCTGCTGTTGCCCGCCCGAAAGCTGGCCGGGCCGCCGGTCGAGCAGGTCGCCGATGCCCATCTTGTCGGCCACGGCCTGCACCCGCGCGATCTGCTCGTGCTTGGGCGCCTTTTGCAGCTTGAGCGGGTACGAGATGTTGCCGAAGACGGTCATATGCGGGTAGAGCGCGTAGCTTTGAAAGACCATGCCGATGTTGCGGTCTTTGGGCGCGACCTGGTTCATCACCCGCTCGCCAAAACGGATTACGCCTGCGGTCGGGCGGTAGATGCCCGCGACCATCAGCAGCGTCGTGGTCTTGCCGCAGCCCGACGGGCCGAGAAAGGCCACGAACTCGCCGTCCTGGATGTCGAGCGTGATGTCGTCTACGCCGACGACGTTGCCAAACTTCTTGGTCAGGTGATCCAGCGCGATGCGCATGCGTCGCCACCCCTTTTCACGAGCTGCCTTTCGTGCCGCCCGCGTAGATATTCAGCAAATATTCTTGCGCGAAGACAAAGAGCACAAACACGGGCAGCATCTGGAACAGGCCCACCGCCGCGATCTCGTTCCAGTTGACCGGCGCGGTGTCCGACGTCAACTGGTTGATGTACACGGCCAGCGTCGCGGTCTTGGTGCCGATGCTGTACGTCTGCGGGATCAGATACGCGCCCCAGCCGGAGATGAACGCGAAAATACCCAGCGCCAGCAGCCCCGGCCGGATCTGTGGTAGCAGAATCTCGTAGAACGTCCGCCAGCGTGACGCCCCATCAATCAGCGCCGACCGCTCAATATCCCACGGGATGCCATCGAAAAAGCCCTTCATCAGCCACACGCCGAGCGGCAATTCGAAGGCGACCATCACCAGCGCGATTCCGCCGCGCGTATTGAAGCCGAAATAGTCGCCGAGGAAGGGGATCGTGCCGAGGTTGCGCAGCACGAAGAAGATCGCGATCAGCAGCGTCACCGCCGGGAAGCCGTGCAGGATCAGCGTTAGCGATAGGAAGGTGCGCCGCCCGGCGAAGTTCATACGCGACAGCGCGTAGCCCGCCATCGACGAGACCAGCAGCACAATCGCCATCATCGAGCTTGCGATCACGAACGTGTTGAGCGTGATCGTCCAGATGCTGGGGTTAGAGCCGGTCGCCTCGCGCGTTAGAAATTCCCAGTTGCGCAGCGTCAGCCCGCCGATCTCGCCTTGCGCATCGACCGGCAGCAGCCCCTCGGTCCGCACGGAAAATGTCGCGATCAGCAGCCACAGATAGCCCAGCACCAGCGGCAGCATGATCACGGCCAGCAGCGCGTAAGGGGTCCAGCCGCCGGGCCAGAAGACCGCGACCACCGCCACCGCCAGCGCGACCAGCAACCCGGCCAGCAGCGGGAGCAGGCTGATCTCCATCACCGCCGCCACCTGGATCGGAAGCTGCTCCTCTTCGCCGCCGCGCTCGACGCGCAGCCGGATCACGTCGCCGGCCTTCGACTGCCGGACGGTGGCCGTCAGCTCCGCCAGCGTGGTCTCGGCGCGGCGGATGGCGGTGATCACGTCGCCTTCCTCGAACCCGGCTTCGGCGGCGGTCCCGCCCTCGATCACCCGCTCGACCAGGATTCCGGCGTCGGTCTGGCGCAGCGTCATCTCCAGCGAAGGCTGCTCGGAAAACGGCCCGATCTGAAACACGAACTGCCCCATCGACACCAGCGCGTAGACGATGGCGGCGGCCACGAGCGCCGCGCCAATCGCCCGCGCCCGGTTGAACTGCGCCAGCGGCTTCATCTTCAGCCCGGCGACGGCGTAAGCGGCGAAGGGCGCGATCACCATCAGCGCGTTGGCGATGGCGCGCGTGAACGTCTCGTCGACCGTCACGTCAGAGCCAAACAGGCGCGGCGCGCTGTGAATCAGCGGCTCCAGCACGCGGAACACGATCACGCCGACCTCAAGCAGCATCACCGTGATCAGGGCGCTAAACACCGCTTGAAAGACCAGCTCGCCGGTGCCGATCCGCTCGTATGTCTGGGCATCGGAATCAGCCGCACGAGGGCGGGGCAGGGTGCGCGTGGTCATCACAGCACCTCGATCTTCGGCTCGGCCACCAGCTCGTTGAAGCGGAAGGCGCGCATGTAGACGACTGCCATCACGACGCCGATCACGACCAGCACGACCGCGAACGCCGAGCCATAGCCCCACTGCGCGTTGGCGAAATAGGTGTTCAGCGCGCGGTTGTAGGCCGTCAGCGACCAGACCTCGGTCTGGTATAGCCCCGGCCCCCCGCCCGTCAGCAGCAGGATGTACTCGAACGAGGTCAGCAGCGACAGGGTCTGGTACGTCACCACGAACAGCAGCGGCCAGCGCAGCATGGGCAGGATGACGTACCGGATCCGTTGCAAAATGGACGAGCCATCCACCAGCGAGGCGTTCAGCAGGTCTTTCGGAATCGACTCAATCGCCGAGGTGAAAATGATCATCCCGAACGACGCGCCGATGAACCCGTTGACCAGGATCACGAAGACCCAGGGGTGATCCTGATAATAGTTGACTTCGGGCCGCCCCAGCGCGTCGTTGAACTGGTTGATAATGCCAAACGGCGCGACCGCGATGATTCGCCGCCACATCAGCACGTAGACCGCAGGGGAGGTAATGCGCGGCAGAATCCACAGCGCGCGAAAGAAGAACCCGGCGCGGCGATTGATGTGCGTGGTCAGCAGCGAGATCACCAGCGCCAGCCCGACGTTAAAGAACATCAGCGTGCCAAAGACGTAAAACAGCGTGTTGAAGAAAATCTTAGGCGCGAATTCGTCCTTAAACATGCGCTCGAAATTATCGAAGCCGACCAGGTAGCGCGGCTCGTCCGTCACAACGCGCAGCGAGCCGAGGTCCAGATCCAGGTCCGAGCGCAGCATCCCGACGATATCGGTCGTGAAATTCGTCGTCGAGAGGTTGGTGATGCTCAAAAACAGGATCAGAAGCATCGGGATAAAGAAGAACAGCAAAACCAGGCACCCGGCCGGGGCGAGAAATCCGTACGCCGTCAATTGCGCGCGGAGCGTCTGGCGCCGGCTGCGCGCCGGAGCCGTCACGGCAACGTCCTGTCGTGCCAAGTGCGGTGCGGTCATGACCGGTTTAGCTCCTCTCCGAGGCAGAGAGTCGAGGCCGCCGGAGCGTCACACCGGCGCGCTCAGCGCGGGACCTGGCCGGGGAACAGCGCCCCCGGCCAGAGGTTGCGCCATTGCGGAGAAAGCGCGCCAGGGGCGGGCCTAGCGAATCACGATCCCTTCGACTTCGTTCTGAAGCCGGCCGACGACCACGTCGAGGGCCGCCTGCGCGTCCAGCTCGCCGCTCTCGACCGCCTGGATGCCGCTCCAGTATGCCTCGGACCAGGCGCCCCAGTTCGGGTGGTTCGGCAGGAAGATCGCGAAGTCCAGCATCGGGTGCGCCGCCGCCAGGAACTCGCTTTCCTGATACTCCGCCGATTCAAGCTGCGTGTTCAGGATGCCCAGGTGCGCGCTGCCGATGGCGTGGCGGTTGTTCGCTTCGGGCGTAGTGATCGCCGCGATCAGCGCCAGCGCGACATCGGGATGATCGCTGCTGGCGCTGACCATGTAGGCCAGCGGGTGAGTCAGGGTGATCGGCGCGCCGGTTTCCATCGCGGGGATGGGCGCGAAGCCAATGTTTTCCCACAGGTAGTCTTCGCCGCCGCGATCCGCAACGTAGTTGACCGCCCAGTCGCCCCAGAACCAGGTGCCGCCGGTCGCGAACAGGACCTTCTCGCCAGGCGCGACGGTCGTGTGCCAGTCCGGCCACTCGATGCCGAGATGCGAGCCGTTCATGATGCCCCGGTTGCGCGCATCTTCCAGCATCTGGAAGACCTTGAGGGCCGCGTCCTGATCGAAGACGAGGTTGCCTTCCTCGTCCAGGACCTCGCCACCCATCCCGGCGTAGAAGTACAGGAAGTCGCCGCCGTTAACCGGGCGGTGCCAGAAGCCGTAGCCTTCCTCGACCACGCCTTCCTCAACCGCCTGCTCGGCGACATCCAGCATGTCCGCGAAAGTGAACTCGCCGCTGTAAATTTGCTCCGGCAGCGCCTCGATTTCCTCGTCGCTCCAGCCCAGGTCGCTCAGCAGCGGCTTGCTGAAGTACAGCGGGCGAGCTTCGGCGTCCTGCGGAATGCCGTAGATCGCGCCGCCCGGCCCCTTCATCGATTCCCACAGACTGGGGACGATGTCGGCGAACTCAGGATAGTTCGGGATCATCTCGTCCAGCGGGATGATGAACCCGGCTGCCGCCCACGCGCCGATGTCTTCGTGGCCGGAAAGGACAATATCAACCGCTTCGCCCGCTTCCGCGGAAAGCTGGAATTCCTGCTTGTAATCGCCCCAGGCCGCGTTGTCCTGGATCAGCTCCAGCTCGATGTCGATGCCAAGCTCGGCCTCGACCTCTTCGACAACCTCGGCGAAGTTGTTGCAGCGCCAATCTTCGGTCGGGGGAGTGGACTTGCAGCGGATGCGGATGTTGACCGTCTCTTGCGCGAGCGCCGTTGTCAGCGGCGCAAGGGAGAGAACCAATGCGGTGATCAACAGGAGAGGAAGAATACGGCGTGCTTTCATGCGACAGCTCCTTTTTCTACTCAGTAAGTTGTCGATCTTAACCGCGCATCCGGCTTATGGCGTCGGACACGCGGGCTAAACACTAAGTGTCAGCGAAGGCGCCAACCTCGGCGGCGCGGCGCAGAGGCGCGAACCTGAGGCGCCTGGCGCTTGTTATGCACTTTGCCCGGGTTCAACCGGGCATCCGGTCTGTTTTTCTCGGAGGGGCGCAGCTTGCCGC
>DAOKYY010000002.1:0-31189 GCA_035325905.1 Aggregatilineaceae bacterium
CGTCGAACGGGATGCGGTGATCCGGCACGACGCCGCGCAGCAGGTTGTCTTCGGCCTTCTGGCGATACTCCTGCGCCTGGGCGTTGTCCGGGTCGTCCGCCAGAATACGGTTCGCCAGATCGACCGTGCGCTGGTAGTCGCCCGAATAGTACGCCTGCGCCGTCTCCGAGAGCATGCCGCCGTCGGCGGGCGGCTGCGCGGAAGCTGATTCCGGCGCGCGGCGGCGATCGGCAGGGGGCGGCGAGGCGGGCCGCTGGCGCGGCGGCTCTTCGGCGCGCGGCGCGGGAACCAGCCCGTACCGCTCCAGCAGGCCGCGCACTTTCAGCTCCAGGTGTGGGCTGCGGGCCGCCGCGTCGCGCAGCAGGGCTTGCGTTTCGGGGTTGTGCGGATCGTGTTCCAGCGCCTCGGCCAGAATGTCGATCGCCTCGTCAACATCGTCGTCGTCCCCGGCGATCTCGATCCGGATGCGCGCGCGCCGCAGCAGGCCGCGCACCGCCGCCGTTTCCGGGGTCGCCGGGGCGCTGCGCCGCGCCAGCTCGCCGAATAGCTCGCGCGCGGCAGATTCGTGCACGGTGTTCTTGCTCTGCGCGAGCAGGCTGCGCGCTTCGTTCTCCAACTGCGCGATCTGGCTCGCGGTTGCGCTTTCCGGCAGCGCCTCAAGCGCGGCGCGCAGATCGTCAAGCTGGCGTTTGAGGTCGGCCATCCGCCGTCTCCTTCAGGGAACCGTCCGCCGCTTACGGAATCACACGGTGGTTCAGCGCGGTGTTGATCTGGCTCAGCAGGCGGCGTAGCTCCGCCTCAAGCTCCTCGTTGATCTCGTCCAGAATCATCGCTTCGAGCAAGCTCTCGCGAGCGATGCGCATCGCGTCCTGGCCGCTGCGGATCTGCTCCAGCCCGGCGCGGACCTGCTCGCGGGCCTGTTGCAGCGCGGGGCTGGTGTGCATTCCCGGAAAGTGCCAGCCGTGGCGAGCGGCCACACGCTCCAGCCCGGTGATGAATGCGCGAGCGTTCGCCAGGCTATGCCGCGCCCCTTCCTGAAGCAGCTCCTGCAAGCCTGGGCTGAGCGACGGCTCGACGCCGAAGTCCAGGTGATTGACATCCTGGTAACGTTCCTCGACCTCGGTCTGCGAGGCAGGCTGCGGGACCAGCGTGCCTTTCTGCGGCGACAGCCCGGTGAAGATCGGGTACAGAATCCCCACGCAGAGGTTGTGAACATCCTGCGCGACCGACTGATCGAGCGTGTGCGTGCCGGTTTCGAGCAGCCGCGAGCTGTTGAAGTCGATAATCCGCAGCGTCGTCCCGTCCCAGTAGACATGCTCCAGCTTGTGGTCAAGATATACGACGCGCTGCTGGTGCGCGGCCTGCAAGAACGCGCCAAACTGAAGCGCCAGGTCGATCCCTTCCTCAGTCGGAAGGCGGCGCCGCCCGTTCGAGCCGCTGGGCTTCATCAGGTAAAACAGGTTGTTCTGGCGTGGCAGCAGTTCTAGCGCCAGATAGGGCCGCCACCCTTTGGCAATGCAGGGATAGAGCTGCTCGCGGAAAGCCACGACATTCGTGCCGAGCGAGAGTAGCGCGCCGCCGTCGGGACGCTCCGCGCCCGACGAGACGAAGCCGCAGTCGTACAAGCGCACGGCGGCAGGGCTGTCGGCCAGCCGCAGCAGCAGGTCAGCCTCGTTGATAAAGGCGCGCGCTTCCCAGCGCGGCCCGCCGTCGGGCGCGAAATGTTCCGGGCGCATCACTTTGAACGCGACCAGCCGGTCCGCCGCGCGGTCTTCCGCCTCCACGACCCGTGCGTAATGTCCCGGCGCAAACGTGTCGATGTAATTGCCGAGCAGGTAGCGCGATTCGAGCGCCACTTCCGATACCGCCATCAGCGACCCTTTTCTACCGTCCATCACCACGACCCATCATTGAACCCTGCTAAATCACACCGGCCAGGCTTGCGGCCCGCCGCGCGCTAGGGCAGCTCGCTGCGCGGGCTGAACTCGACTTCGAACGCGCTGACCTCGACCACCGTGCCGCGCCCGCTGGCGGTCAGCGCCAGCGTGATCGGCGCGCCTTCGGGGAACACGACCACCGAATCGCCGAGCAGTTGATCGCCGAGGTAGAAGCCGAGCGTGTTGGCGTTGACCCGCCGCAGCGAAAGCTCGAACTCAGGGCCGCTCAGCGGCGCTTCGGCGCGCGCGCGGAAGACGCCATTCTGCGCCATGCCCAGCCCAACGAACTCCGGCTCCTGAAACTGCACCTTCCCGATCGCGCTCTGGCCGCCGGTGTTGAGCGCCCCCAGACCGAGCGTGACGTTTCCGGCGGCCATCTCGCCAGGGTTGTACTCGACCAGGCGCATCACGGCGCGGGCGCTCGTCAAAGTGCTCGCTACGCCCGGGCCAAACAAGCGTCCCAGCAAGGCCGGATCGAGCGTGATCATTGCTTCCGCGTCGTTTGTCGCGCCGGCCGCCAGCCGCCACCCCTCGCCCGTAGGCGCGAACGAATCGCTCTCCCACGGCAGATCGCCGGGCGGAAGCTCGCCGAGCGCGCGCAGAACATCGGTGTTCGGCGGTTCTTCGCGCAGCGGGCCGCTCGCCGCGACCGCGCGCGATGGCGCGAGCGTGCTGGTGACGAACAGCGTCGGCGTCAGGGGCGGCTCGGTGGGCGGTAGGTCTGGCGTCGCGCTGGGGGCCTCGGTTAGCGCCGGTTCGGGCGCGTCCGGTGTGTCGGATAGGTCCGGGGGCAGGGCCGCTGCCTGCGCCTGGGTTGGTGCCGGCGCCAGGTGGGTGGCCGTCGCCTGCCGGTTGAAGCCGCTGCCCGACCGCACCAGGCCCCCACCCCGATCGTCGTTGCTGCGCGCGCGGATCACCGCTACCGCGACGATCGCGGCCAGCACAATCGCCGCCCCGCCGATGATCCAGTTCCAGGGCAGGTCGCCGCGCTCGTGCGTGCTGGCTTCCCCGACCGGCTCCGCCAGGGCCGCTGGCTCGGCGTCGTCCAGCAAAAACGTCAGTTCCTCGCCATCCTCGCGCGCGGCAGGCGGAGCGGCGCGGATCGCGTGCGGCGGCGGAGCCGGTTTCTCTGGCTCGTCCGGCGGCAGCTGCTCGATCACCGACTCCCAGTGCCGGTAGAGCGGATAGGCCGGGTGCTTGGTGATGAACAGCGATCCGAAGTGACGGCTGAAGGCAGCCAGCTTCTCGCGCCGGTTGAGGCGCGTCGCGATGTACGTTTCCTGCACGCTCTGCAACGTGTCATGCCACTGGCGAATTTGGTGGGCGTAGTCGGGGCCGAGCGTGCTCAGCGTCAGGTCGATAATCTGGCGGTGCGCTTCCACCAGGGCCGGATCAGGGCGGTCGGTGGGACGGGCCGCGGCCTGCTCGATGTCCAGCTTGATCGCCTGGAGCATGTTCGCGGTGTCCCGCAGGCGGGACAGCCACGCCACATACGAGTCAATACGGAGGTCCGTCGAGGCGCGCGCCCGCTGAATGTCGTCCAGCGCCACGTCAAGATTCTGGCGCGCGGCGTAAAAATCGCCATCGGACCAGTCGCGCACGGCTTGCATCGCCATCTGGACCGATTGCTCCGCGCCGCCCAGCAGCTCCGCCGCGAGCGGGGCGTTCAGCGCGCGCCGTGCGCGGTCCAGGTCCGCCGGACCGCTGATCGCGTTTAGAGATGCCTCGGCGGTTTCGAGCAGCCGGCGGCCGGTGAGCGCGCGGTCGACAAGCTGGTAGGCGGGGTGTGTCGGCGCGTCGTCGAAGGTCTTGGCGGCGGCGCTGCGCCAGAAGTCTGCGTCTTCGAGGTCATCGCTCAACAGGGCCAGCGCGGCGCGCAGCACGAAATGCAGATAGAGCGCGCGCCAGCCCGCGCTGCTGCTCTGATGTAAATAGGCGACCAGGCCGCGACCCATCGTCCGCAGGAAGAGCGCAGTCGTCGGTATTTGCTCGGTGAAGGTCTGCCGCTCCTGCTCCTCGTCCGTCAGTAGGAGGGCAAGCGCCTCTTTCTCGGCGCGCGCGGTAAGCTCGACATCCTGCTTGCCCTCCGCCAGCCAGCGACCGAGCAGCTCGCTCAGGCGGAACAGGCGATCCGCGGACAGGCGCTCGCCGTCGGTTTGGGCGGCGTCCCGCGCTTTGTGTGCCAGTTCCAGCGCGTGGGTCGCATCGCCCCGGTCCCAGGCTTTCCAGCCGTCGATTAGCAGGTCCGCCAGCCGCGCGTTGACGCTGTGGCGCTCGACAAACGTCGCGTCGGGGACGCGGTTCGCGACCATCCCCAGCCACGCCGCCAGGTGCTCGTTGACCGGGCGTATCTGGTCGGCGGTGGCGCGCAGCACATCGATGCTTGGCTGGCGGCGTCCCAGGGCCAGATAGCTTTCCGCGAGGCCCCATCCCTCGGCGGCCTGGCGGATCGAGCCGGCGGCGGTGCGCAGGCGCGGGTCGCTCAGGTCGGCCAGGTACGGCGCCAGGAACTCGTCCACATCGCGGAACCACTCGGCCAGGTTAGCGCCGTCTGGGCGCGGCTTGAACTGCGCCAGCGCGTTCAGCGCCTGGTGCACTTCGTCGAGATACTCGTTGACCGCGTCAAAATGCGGTGAGAGCGGGTCGATCGCAGCGGCGCCGCGGAGCTGCTCCCCGGCGCGCATCGGATCGCTAACGGCCGTCTGGCTAACTACGTCTAGCTGCTCGACAATCGCGCACGCCGCCTCGCGCGCTCGCGCGACGCTTGCCAGCGCTGACGCTTGGTCTGTATCCACCCAACTGATCGAAACTCGCTCAAGCTCGCTGCCAAGATGCTCAAGCGAGCGATCAACTTCCTCATAGAGCGCGCGCACGCCGGATACACCGCCGCCCGGCGCGACATCCAGCTGCGCGGCAGCCGCTCGCAGCGCATTGAGCGGTCGCTCGCCGCCGCGCGCCGCCGACAGGTCGGTTTTCAGCCGGACGAGATGCGGGCGTAGCAGCATGAGGCCCGTGATCGTAGACAACTGCTCCGCGATCAGCCACTGGGCGTCGCGCGCAATGGGACGCGACTCCGGCGTGGTGAGCAGCGTATCCGCCGCCAGCGCCGTGTCGCCCGCGAACAGAGTGTCCAGCGCGGCGAGGAACCCGGCGGGCGGGGGGGAGATACGCAGGCGCTCGCAGATCGCCGCCGTCGCAATCAGAAAGCGGATGAGGTCTGCGCTTTCCGGGTCCGCCTCCGGCAGCAAATCGTCCAGCAGGGACAGGGCGCGCGGCCAGTTGCCGCTTTCCAGATAGATGCGAATCGCGTCCAGATCGGCCTGGACCATGATCTGCTGGCGGTAGGTCGCGATCTCGGCGGCTAGTGCGCGCGTGTCCGGATCCCCTGGGTCCATCGCGACCGCGTCTTCCAGCTCGGCGGCGAGCTGTTCCAGCTCTTCCTGGCTGGCGGTCGGGCGGACGCGCTTGCGCACCCGCGCCACGATTTCGTCTCGCACGCGCTCCAGCGGCTGGCGATATTCCGCCAGCGCCTGGCGTAGCTCGCCAATCGAGCCGAAACGCCGCTTCGGATCGGGATGCACGGCGCGGGTGAGGATGGTCTGCAGGCGGGCGGGGATACGCTCGGCGTGGTCGCCAAAGTTGACAAAAAACGTCTCGCCGCCGTCATCCGACTCGGTCGCGAGACGCATCCCGCCGGTGAAGATAAAGTAGAGCAGCTCGCCAACCTGGAAAATGTCGCGGGCGCGGCTCGCGCTCGCGGGCGCGCCCGGCTCGTCAGCGAAGACCGCGTTGCCCCAGTCGATCACTTTAAGCTGGTAGCTGGCGCGATCCCAAAACAGATGCTTGGCGTCAACGTCGTTATAGATGACGTTCTTCTCGTGGGCGAAGGCGAGCAGGTCCAGCAGGCGATCGACGATCACCAGGCTCTCAAGCTCAGGCAGCAGGCGGCTGTCTTTGGCAAGCTCAAGGACGCTTTCCTCGACGATCGCGCCTTCGGCCAGCTCCAGCACGATGTATTCGTGAGTGTGCCCGCCGACGCGAAAGCTGCCGCCGCCGCACAGTTCGATCAGCACCGGATGGCCGGACAGCCGCTCAAGCGCATGGCGCTCGTTGCGGATGCTGACTTCCTGCCCGGCGCGCATCGGCGGCGCGTCTTGCGGAGCGGGGCGCTTGACCACCACCGGCCGATCACCTTGCAGCGTGTCATAGGCGCGCAGCGTCTCGCCCGAGCGGCCACGCGGGTAGATGTGATCGTAACGGTAGCGATTGTCAAACAGGCTTTCTGTCCGTCGCCCAGGGGGCCGAGCTGACATGCCCTACTCCTGCCAAACCGTTTTGGGTCAAGCCATATGCGCCCCTATTGTACGCGGCTCGGAAAGGATTTCCAACACGGGCGCGCGGTTACGCGCCGGGGCGCGGCCAGTGGGCAACTTGCTCCGCAGCCGCCGTCGCGAGCAGCGCGACGTGCCACATCCCGGCGCCGAGCGGCTCGATCTCGATGTATTCGTCCAGGCGGTGCGCGTTGCCGCCGGTCGTCAGCCCGACCGTTACGGTGGGCAGGCCTCTCGCCAGCAGCGCATTGGCGTCGGTGCTGCCGGTCTCGTAGCGCGCCCGGCACCCGATCGCGCGCAGCGCGGCGGCGGCAAGCTGAACGAGCGGGTGCCCGGTGGGAATCTGGCCGCTGGGCCGGTCTCCGACGACCTCGACCTCGAAGCGGACCGACTCGGCGTGGTCGGAGCGCAGCAGATCGCGCACCTGCCTCTCCAGGGCTTCCAGCGCGACCGGGTCTTCTGAGCGCAGGTCCAGATACAGCTCTGCGTGCGAGGCCAGACTGTTGACCGATTGGCCGCCGCTGATCAGGCCGATGTTGTAGGTCGTGCGGGGGTGGGGGTCCGGCTGGAGAGTGACGATGCGCGCGCCAGCCGCGATCAGGTCGTGGATCGCGCTCGGCTGGCCGAAATGTGTCCAGCTATGACCGCCGGGTGCGGTGCAGGTCACATGCAGGCGGCGCACCGCGATCCCGGCGTGATAAATGCGCCCCAGCGCCATGCCTTCGAGCACAATCGCCGCGCCAAGCCGCGCCGCGAGCCGGTCCCACACGGCGCGGATTCCGCCGAGGTTCCCCAGCCCTTCCTCGCGCGTGTTGGCGACAAACCAGACGTCCGCGCCGGGGTTGAAGCCCGCCTGACGCCACAGGTCGATCAGCGCCAGCAGACCGGCGACGCCCAGGCTGTTATCGCCCAGCCCCGGACCGTGCACGCACCGTTCATCCTGCCGGACGGACAGGTCAGCCTCGGCAGGGAACACGGTGTCGGTGTGCGCGCATATCAGCAGCGCGGGCGCGCTGGAATCGGCGCCCGGCCAGCGCCCGTAGACATTGTGCAAGCGGTCGCGCCCAACGTCCGCCAGCCCGCTGCGCTCAAACTGCGCCACGACGAACGAGGCGCGCTGTTCTTCGGCGAAGGTGGGCGCGGGAATCTGCTGGATCGCGAGCGCGGCGCTGAGCAACGCCTCGACATCGACGGCGTCACGCAGCGCCGCGCCAAGCGGTGAATGCGCGAGCGCGCGGAGGGTGGCTTTCGGCTCGGTCATGGGCGTCATCAGCGTAGCTCGGCTCGATCAGCCGGTCCGGTGCTGGCCGAAGTCGCTGATGTCACGCCGGGTGAGGTCGTGCTCGCCCAGGGCCAGGATCAGGTCGAGCGGCAGCGTCAGATGCTGGATTCCGGCGGCCAGGGCCTCGATCACGTCGTCGATCGTCTTGAAGCTGGCGGCCAGGATCTCGGTTTGCGTGCCGCGCACGGCAGCTACCATGCGACCAACAACCTGCGCGGCGTCGGGCATGTCACGCTTCAGCCGGCCATAATACGGAATAGCGTAGCTGGCGCGCACCTGAGCGGCCAGAAACGCTTGCGTCGGGCTGTAGATGGCTGTCATCGCACACTCAATTCCGGCGGGCACCAGCCGCGAGACCATGGTGAAGTTCTCGGTCGTCGAGGGCACTTTGAGCAGGACCTTGTCCGGCCGAATTTTGTACGCAGCCCAGGCTTCATCAGTACGCGCCTCGACCGTCGCTCCGGTGAGCTGGTAGAACACGTGCCCGTCGATGATCTCGACCAGCTCGCTCAGCACGTCCAACCCTGGGCGGCCCGTCTGGGCGATCAGCTTAGGATTGGTCGTCACCCCGGCGATAAACCCCAGCTCCTGCGCGCGCCGCGCGTCGTCGGGATTGGCAGAATCGAGGTAAATCCCCATGTCTGGCTCCTTGTGCGGTCCGCCGGCACCCAGCGGCGGTACGCCCCGATTATGCCGTAAGGCGAGAATTCCTGCTGGCCGAGCTTGCGCCCGCTTGGCGGGCTGTGGCATAGTAGGAGAAAGCTTCCGCATCCGGCCCGCGCCGCGCCGCGATTCCCACAGACAGAGCTTGCTTTGTGGGATTTGCGTGGGAAAATTGCATGTGCCGAGTGTTAAGACGCGCCCGCGAGAAATGCCGAAAAATGAAGAGGCAGGGCGCGGCGCTGGACCCAAGATATAGGGGGTGTTCTGGTGGAAGGCACCATCTGTGGGGACGCGCCCTTGCGACGATATTCCGTGAGGCCACGGCCGGGCATCGCCGAAGGCGCGGCGGCGCGCCCGGACAGATTGGACTTGTCTGTCTGGAAACAGTCACTATAATCGCCTAAAGCGCAATGTTAAAACGCACGGCAGGAGTCGATGGTCCGACGGGCGGCGCTATAGGGGCAGGCCGGTCGGAGGGATGCGAGGGGGACACATGGGGGCGACGAGTGTCTTGCTAATCGAGAGCGCCCGCACCAATGGTGTGTCGTTTGCCGCCGCCCTAAAACGCAAATACCAGGTGCGGATCGCCCACACCGGCAAGCAGGCCCTCGCGATGGTGCAGGAGAGCCACCCGGACGTGATCGTCCTCGACGCCGCCTCGCTGCGCACCTCTGGAAATCGAATCGTGGATCGGCTGCGCGCTGTACAGGGGCAAATGCCGATCATCCACATTCAATCGCAGGACCGCGCGGGCGCCAATAGCCCGGCAGACGTGCTGCTGGTGCAGCCGTTTACATCTCGCAAGCTGATCAACCGCATCGAAAAATTCGTCTCTACCAGCCTGGGGGACCGCCGCGACGCGGGCGCGCACGGGCTGGCGCTCCAGCAGCCGCTGGCCGCGCCTGCCGCCGACAAGCAGCTTACACCCCGGCTTTCCGCGCTGATGGAGCTGCTCAAGCAAAGCCCGAACGTGACGCCGAAGCTGATCGCGCTGATGGAGCTGTTTGTCCAGAATCCGAATGTGACGCTGGAGCGACGGCAGATCATGCAGTCGATCTGGAACACCGACTACATGGGCGACACGCGCACGCTCGACGTTCATATCCACTGGATTCGCAAGGTCCTCGAACCGGACCCGCGCAAGCCCCAGATCATCCAGACGGTGCGTGGCGTCGGCTACCGGCTTTGCCTGTCGGAAGAAGCGCCCGCTGCTGCCGGGGCCGCGCTAGCGCCAGCCAAACTCCCTGCTGGCTGAGCAGCCCGCCGGGCAGCGATCTCGCCACGCCAGACGCAACACGCCAAGCATAAAAAGGCACCCGTCTGCACGGATGCCTTTGCTTGTCTTTGGCGGAGCTTTAAGCGCGAGTCAGTCGCGGATGATCGGTGCTTACTGCTGGGCCTCGAGTTCGGCCAGCCGCTTCATCAGACGGCTCTTGTGACGCGCCGCGTTGTTGGGGTGCAGCACGCCCTTGTTCGCCGCCTTGTCCAGCACGCGGACCGCTTCGAGCGTCGCTTCGCGCGCTTCTTCGAGGTTGCCCGCCGCGATCGCCGCCGCCGCCTGCTTGAACTCGGTCCGGGTACGCGAGCGCCACATGCGGTTGCGCTCACGCTTTTTCTCGTTGCTGCGAATGCGCTTCAGAGCAGACTTGTGGTTAGCCAACAGGGTATCTCCCGTAGTTCATCATCTTTGGACTGACACGCGAACCGATTGTACCAGGGCGACCGGCAGTTGTCTAGACTGCGAGCGACCGATCACCGGGATTCCGCCCTGCACAGGTAGGGCAGGTGAGATTCGAACTCACACGAGGTTCCCCTCAGCGGATTTTAAGTCCGCGGCGTCTACCGTTCCGCCACTGCCCCGTGAAGCGCCTTCCCGTCCTGGCGCCGATCAGTGTAGCACGCGGGCGGGCGAGCGTCAATCCATGATCGCGGCGCCCGGATCTAGCCGCGCTCGCCGCGATCGCGCAGGTGCGGAAAGAGCAGCACTTCGCGAATCGTGCTCTTGTCCGTCACCAGCATCACCAGCCGGTCGACGCCCACGCCACAGCCGCCGCAGGGCGGCATACCATAGCGCATCGCGCGCAAATAGTCCTCGTCAATCGGCGTCGCTTCCTCGTCGTCGGCGCCGTACAGCCGCCCCATCTCGATGAAGCGCGCCTCCTGGTCGAGCGGGTCGTTCAGCTCGGTGAAGGCGTTGCCCATTTCCATCCCGCCGATGAACAGCTCGAACCGCTCGACGTGCGTCGGGTCGCCCGGCACGCTCTTGGCGAACGGCGAGATGTCGCGCGGGTAATCAAGGATGAACGCCGGCTGAATCAGCGTCGGTTCCACTGCGTCGCCCAACAGCGTGTCGATCAGGCGGCCCCACGTCATCGCCGGATCGGCGCTCATCCCGGCGGCGTGCATCGCCCCGGCGAGCGACGCCGCGTCAGGATAATCGGCGTAGTCGATGCCCGTCCGGTCGCGGATCGCGTCGCGCAGCGTGATGCGCCCCCAGGGGGGCGCAAGCTCGATGGTCTGCCCCTGAAACGTGAGCGTCGTGCCGCCAGTGACCTGCTCCGCCACATACGCGATCATGCGCTCGGTGATGTCCATCATCGAATGATAATCCGCGTATGCCTGATAGAACTCAAGCTGCGTGAACTCCGGGTTGTGCTTGAAGCTGACGCCCTCGTTGCGGAAGTCACGCCCGATCTCGTAGACCGCATCGTACATGCCGACCAGCAGCCGCTTGAGGTACAGCTCGAAGCTGATGCGCAGGTAAAGGTCCTGGTGCAGCTGGTTGTGATGCGTGATGAAGGGCCGGGCCGCCGCGCCGCCATAGATCGGTTGCAAAATCGGCGTCTCGACTTCGAGGAACCCTTCGCCGTCGAGGAACTGGCGCAGCGCGCTGACAGCGCGCGCCCGGTCCCGGAAGACCGCGCGTGTCTCAGGGTTGACCGCCAGATCGGCGTAACGCTGCCGGTATCGTTCCTCGACATCGCTGAACGCGCCGTACCGCTCGATCGTGCCATCTTCGGCTACCCGCTCCTTGATCACGGGCAGGGGGCTGAGCGCCTTCGCCAGCACGGTCAGGTCTTCGACGAGCACGCTGACTTCGCCCGCGCGCGTCCGCATCATCGTTCCCGACGCCTGTACAAAATCGCCCAGGTCGAGGTCCTGCCGGATCATATCGTAAGCCGCCTCGCCCACGTTGTCGATGCGGACGAACAACTGCAAGCGCCCGGCGCCGTCCTCAATGTGGGCGAAGTACACTTTGCCCTTCAGGTTCTGGCGCACAATCCGCCCGGCGACCGTCACGGCGACCGGCTCCGGCTCGCTGGCCGCTTGGCGCTCGGCGGCCTCGAAGGCGTGCAGCGCCTCGGCGGTGGTGTGCGTGCGCCGGACCCGGTTCGGATACGGCTCGACCTGGCGCGCGCGCAGGCTATTGAGCTTGTCCAGGCGTTCCTGTTCCAGGTTGTTGGCTGGACTCCACATCACGGCGGCTTCTTCTCCTCGTTGTGCGTGTCGTCAGGTGAGATCGCTGCCTCGCAGACCGGGCAATCAAAACAATGCCCACGCGAGCGCAGGCTGGCATGGGCAATCGCAGATCGCGAAAGGCGTCTGAATACTACTCGATCGCCTTGATGACGAACTCAATATCCCCGTCCGGCGCTTCGACGATGACGCGGTCGCCGACCTTGTGAGACATCAGCGCGCGTCCCAGGGGGCTTTTGTACGAAATCTTCCCGGCGCGCGGGTTCGCTTCCGCCGCGCCGACGAGGTGATAGACTTCGACGCCATCCGCGCCGACCTCCTGCACCGTGACGATGCTGCCCAGCGCGACCTCGTCGTTTTTGGCGTCTTGCTCGATGATCTGCGCGTTGCTCAGGATCATCTCCAGGCGCATGATCTCGCCCTCGATGAACGCCTGCTCGTTCTTCGCATCCTCGTATTCGGCGTTCTCGACCAGCTCGCCCCCTTCTTCCAGGGCGAGACGCAGGCGCTCGGCAACCTCTTGCCGGCGCACATTGCGCAGGAAATTAAGCCGCTCTTCGTGTTCTTGTAGCCCTTCCACTGTTAAATAGTGGATGTCGTCCGTCATCCCGCTCCTCCAGCAATTCGAATACCCTGATTACCACGCGTTTCTCAGCAGCCCGGCAGGGGTCTGGCCGCCGCGAGCTTCCCCTCTCGCCCGGCGAGACGCACGCCGCTCTGCCCCGTGCTGAAGCCAAATGGTGCCTGTTACCGCATGAAATCTTGTAGCAAACGGTTAATATTTGCCCTGGTCGCACGCGGCACGTACAAAAACACAGCCTAAGCTGTGCTTATGCTGCCTGCATCTCGGCTTTCCTGCCCACAACGCCACGTCCGGCCCAAAAAATAAGAGACCGCCTTCACGGCGATCTGTCCTGTACGTTCGTAAGTGTCACCAATTATAGCACGGTGTTTCGCTCTTGTAAAGCTCTCCACGTGAACTTAGCCGCAGTGGCAAGCGGCGCAGGGCGGGATGGAGCTTGACGCATCTCCGGTCGCCAGCTCGAAGCGGCGCGGCATCTTGATCACCAGCGGGCAGGCGCCCTTCTGGCCGCACGACCCGCACGCGCTGGCCTCGGCCCTGGTTTCGCGCAGCCGGCCCTTGCGCACCCAGAAGTCGATCATCCCTTCGAGCAGCCCCGGCGCTACGCTCAGCTCGGCGGCAAGCTGCCCCAGCGACAGCGGCGTTTCGGCGCGCTCAAACGCCTGGAGCACGGCGCGTAGTGTCGTCGTCACGGCGCCTCCTAGAACCCCAGCAGCCGCCCGCCCTGGTACACCAAGACGGCCCCCAGCCACGCGACGCCGAGCGTATACGCCGCCTGAATCAGCATCCAGCGCGCGCCGTATTCGTGGCGCAGCGCCGACACCGCCGCGATGCACGGCACGTAGAGCAGCACGAACACGTTGAACGCCACCGCCGCCAGCGGCGAGAACGCCCCGCGTAGCGCGTTCTGCAGTTGCGAGGTGTTCTGTGAGCCGTCCGTTTCCCCGCCGAGCACGCGCAACTCCGGGACGCTCACGCCGGGCGCGATATTGAGCGTGCGCGGCCCGATGTTGACCAGTTCTTGCCCGGTCAGCAGCACCGCCTCGCCCAGCCCGGCGACGATCGTCTGCGCGTCGCTCACGAAACTTCCGGCGACCTCCTCTTGAACCTCGTCGCGGCCTACGTAGAGCTGGTTCATCGTCGTGATCACGACCTCTTTCGCGCTGAAACCGGTGATCAGCGCGCCGGTCGCTTCCCACGTTCCGAACCCTGCCGGGGCGAGCGCCGGGGCCAGCGCCGCGCTGGCGCTCCCGAACAGGCTGTTCTGCGGCGGAACCTCGGCGAAGCGGTGATCTCCCCGCACCGGCAGCGCCAGCAGCAGCCAGATTGCCAGCGACGCGGCGAGGATGAGCGTCGCGGCGCGGCGCAAAAAGTCGCGCGTCTGGGTCCACATCTGCGTGGCGACCGTGCGGCGATTGGGCACACGGTAGGGCGGCAGCTCCATGACGAAGGGCGGCACGGGCTTGTTGCGGTAGATCACGCGCGTTAGCAGCAGGCTGGTCAGCACGGCGACGCCGATCCCGGCCAGGTACATCGCGAAGACGAGCGTGCCGGACGCGCTGCCGAAGAATGCCGTCCCGAAGATGACGTAGATCGGCAGGCGCGCGCCGCAGCTCATGAACGTCGTCAGGAACGCGGTGATCTTGCGATCCTCGCCGTGCTCCAGCGTGCGCGTCGCGTAGATCGCCGGGACGGTGCACCCGAACCCGACCAGCAGCGGCAGAAAGCTCTTGCCGTGCAGCCCCATCTTCTGCATGAAGCGGTCCATGACGAACGCCGCGCGCGCCATGTAGCCGCTATCCTCCAGCACCGCGATTACCATGAACAGCGCGAGCAGCACAGGGACAAACACCAGCACGCCGCCAACCCCCGCGATCGCCCCGTCAATCACCACGCTGGCAAGCCACGTCTCGCCCAGCCCTAGCGCGTCGAATCCAGCGCGCGCCCAGCGCACCAGCGGGCCGTTGATCACGCCGTCGATCCAGTCCACCAGCGGCGCGCTGGCGTTGGCCGTGATCTGGAAGACGAGCCACATCAGCAGCAGGAAGATCGGCACGCCCCAGACCGGATGCGCCAGCACCGCGTCGAGCCGGTCGGAGCGGGTCAGGACCTCGTCACGCTGGCGCGTGACCACCTGCTCGGCGATCTGGCCGATGACCTGATAGCGGCGGTCGGCGATCAAGGTGTCCGGGTCCTCGCCGGTTGCCGCGCGAATTCGCTCGCTCGCTGCCTCGACTGCGGCCACAATAGGCCGGTATTCGGCGACGCGATCCAGCAGGTCCTCGTCCTGTTCCAGCAGCTTGAGCGCCAGCCAGCGCGCGTCATAGCGAGCGGCCAGCTTCGGCGCCTGCTCGATCAGCCGCTGGATCGCAGCGTGCTCGCTGGCGACCGGGCCGGGCAGCGGTAGCTCGGCGCGCTGCGCGAGACTGCCCGCCTGTGGCAGGTCAAGCATCGCCCGTTTCAACTCGTCCAGTCCGATCTGCTGCGTGCCCACCAGCCGGACGACTGCGACCCCGCCCAACAGCGCCGAGAGCCGCGCCCGGTCGATGGCGATGGCGCGGCTTTCGGCCACATCGCACATATTGAGCGCCAGAATCAGCGGCGCGCGCATTTCCAGAAGCTGCATGACCAGATACAGGTTGCGCTCCAGGTTGCTGGCGTCCACCACGGCGACGACCGCGTCCGGGCGCTCGTCTAGCAGAAAGTCGCGCGTGACAACTTCTTCAGCCGAAAACGCGTTCAGGCTGTAGGTGCCGGGGAGATCGACGAGTTCAAGCTGATGGCCGTTGAGCGGCACGCGGCTCGTTTGCAGCGCGACCGTCTTGCCCGGCCAGTTGCCGGTGTGCTGGCGCGCGCCGGTCAGCGCGTTGAAGACCGTGCTTTTGCCGGCGTTGGGGTTCCCTGCCAGCGCAATCTTGACGACTGGCATGTTCAGCGGGCGTGTGGCGTAGGCTCGCCCTGGGGGTCCAGCGTAACGATCATCTTATGGGCAATGCCGCGCCCGATCGCCATCCGCGCGTCTTGCTTGACGGCCACGATCATCGGGCCACCGCCGTTGCTCTGCACCACGCGCAGCGGCGCGCCGAGCGTCAGCCCCAGATCGGCCAGGCGCTTGCGTAAGCGCCGCCCGCCGCGAACTTCGACCAGCCGAACGCGCTGCTGCGGAGCAACCATGCTGAGTGGAAGGGTGGGGCGCGGCTCGACGATGGCGCTCACGTCTGGGCAGACTCCTGATCGTGCGACAGGGCAGGCTTGTTGCAATTGCAAATCATTCTCAATTATGGAGTCTACCCGCGAGCGGCGTAGTGCGCAAGGGCATGTCGTCAGGCGCGGATTGTCACATTGGCAAGCGCCCCGGCCCTTGCACCCAAGCGGAGCCTCTAGCAGATGCGCGGCAGGATCTCGCCGAGCGGCATATCGACCACACGCCGCCCACCGATCGCGGTCCGGGCGACGACCAGGCCGGAGTGTTTCTCAACGACCTGCCCGATGATCGCCGCGTCGCGCCCGTAGGGGTGACGCCGCATGGCGTCGAAGACGGCGTCCGCATGCGGCGCGGGCACGACCGCGACAAGCTTGCCTTCGTTCGCGACGTAGAGCGGGTCCATGCCGAGCATCTCGCACGCCGCCTGGACCGCCGGGCGGACCGGGATCGCGCTCTCGTCCAGGTCAATCCCGACGCGTGACTGCCCGGCCAGCTCGTTGAGGACGGCTGCCACGCCGCCGCGCGTTGCGTCGCGCAGGCAGTGGATCTCGCGGGTGGCGTCCAGCATGGCGGCGACGAGCGTGTGGAGCGGGGCGCTGTCGCTGACCAGTTCGCTCTCGAACGCCAGCCCCTCGCGCACGGACATGATCGCCATGCCATGATCGCCGATCGTTCCGCTGACGATCACGCGATCGCCGGGGCGCGCCTGGTCCGCCGCGATCCGCATCCCGGCAGGGACCAGCCCGATCCCGGCGGTGTTGATGAACAGGCCGTCGCCGTGCCCCTTCTCGACCACTTTCGTATCGCCAGTGACCACCTGGACGCCCGCCTCGCGGCTGGCGCGCGCCATGCTGGTCACGACGCGGCCCAGGTCGTCCATCGCCAGCCCTTCTTCGAGGATAAACCCTGCCGAGAGAAAGAGCGGCTGCGCTCCGCTCACCGCCAGGTCGTTGATCGTGCCGTGCACCGCCAGGCTGCCGATGTCTCCGCCGGGGAAAAACAGCGGGTTGACCACGAACGAATCGGTCGTGAAGGCCAGCCGCACGCCGTTCAGTTCCAATACCGCCTGGTCGTTGAGGCTGGCGAGGGTCGGGTTGTCGAACAGCGGCACGAACAGGTGCTGAATCAGATCGGCGGAAAGGCGCCCGCCGCTGCCGTGCCCCAGCACGATCTGCGGGTAGTCGCGGAGCGGGAGCGGGCACACAAAACCGTCAAAACTGGGTTGATCGGGCATGGCGAGTCCTATCCTGCTGGCCGCCGCTTGGGCGGCTCGGACCACAGAGCGCCCGTACTGTACTGCGAACCGGGGATCGAATCAAACACCCGCCGGGCGGCGACGTGCGGTCGCCCGGCGGGGGACATGCGCTCGGGCGCCGGATCAGGCTGTCTCGCCCGATGGGACGGCTTCGCGGCTGAGCGCCCAGCCGCGTTCCAGCGCCGTCAGATTGACATCGTGCAGGTGCGCCTTCTTCTGCCCCAGTTTTTCCAGCAGGACCTGCTGCGTTTTCTCCAGCGAGACCACCGGCCTCTGCGCGAGCATCGCGCCCAGCAGCAGCATGTTGGTCAGTCGCGCTTCGCCGAGATCGGTAGCCAGCGCCGTGGCCGGGATGCGGACGATTGTCAGATCGGTTCGCGTGATCGGCAGGGTGATGAGTGACTCGTTCATCACCAGCAATCCGCCGGGCTTGACCAGCGGCTCGTATTTTTCGTGCGACGGGTTGTTGAAGACGACGGCGATGCTCGGATGGAGCGTCACGGGCGAGCCGATTGGCTCATCGCCGACGACGACGGTGCAGTTCGCGGTTCCGCCGCGCATCTCCGGGCCGTACGACGGGATCCAGGTGACGTGCTTGTTCTCAGCCAGCGCGGTGTAGGCGACGAGCTGCCCGGCGAAGAGCACGCCCTGTCCGCCAAACCCTGCGAAAATGATTTCTTCTTGCATCATGCATCCTATCGCTTCATCAAGGCTTGCACGGACTCGATAACTTTATAGTCGCCGAGCGGGTAGTACGGCACCATGTAGTCCTCAATCCATTGGAGCGCCTCGGGAGCCGACAGGTGCCAGTTGGTCGGGCACGACGACAGCAGCTCGACCATCGCGAAGCCCAGCCCGGCGAGCTGCGTTTCGAACGCGGTGCGGATCGCCCTCTTGGCGCGGTTGATCTCCTTGACATTATGCAGCGAGCGCCGCGCAGAAAACGCCGTGCCGCTCATCCCCGCGATCAGCTCCGCCATCCGCACCGGGAACCCTGTGAGTTCAATGTCGCGCCCGCCGGGCGATGAGGTCGTGCGCTGCCCGGGGAGTGTCGTCGGGGCCATCTGGCCGCCGGTCATGCCATAGATCGCGTTGTTGATGAAGATGGTGGTGATATTCTCACCACGCGTGGCCGCGTGCACGATTTCGGCCAGCCCAATCGCCGCCAGATCGCCATCCCCCTGGTAGGTGAAGACGATGTGATCTGGCTTGACGCGTTTGATCCCGGTCGCCATCGCGGGAGCGCGACCATGCGCCGCGACGACGTTGTCGACATTGAAATACTTGTAGGCGAAGACCGAGCACCCGACCGGCGACACGCCGATCGTGCGCCCGCGCACGCCCAGCTCGTCCAGCACCTCGGCGACGAGACGGTGCGCGATGCCGTGCGTGCAGCCGGGGCAGTAGTGCGTCGGGGCGCTGCTAAGCGATTCCGGCCGCTGGTAGATGACTTTTTCCTCGATTGCCACGGTGGTCATAGTCTTGTCACTCCCCTATCGGGCCGGGTGTGGGTATACAGCTTTCGCTCGGTCGCTTTGATGGCGTCGTAGATTTCTTCGGGCACCGGGACGACGCCGCCGGTCCGGCCATAGAACATGACCGGCACTTGCCCGCCCGCCGCCAGCCGGACATCGTTGAGCATTTGCCCCGCGTTCATCTCGACCACCAGGAACGCGCTAACCTGGTCGGCCAGCGCCGAGAGCCGCTCTTCGGGGAACGGCCACAGCGTGATCGGGCGGAACAGCCCGACTTTCAGACCGTCGCGCCGCGCCTGCTGGACCGCGGACTGCGCGATTCGTCCGGCGGTCCCAAAGCCGACGACGACGAGTTGGGCATCTTCGGTCATATGCTCGACTGACCGCTGCTCGTTTTCGGCGATCACACGCAGCTTGGCTTGCAGCCGGTTGTTGAGTTCTTCAAGCTCGGCTGCGCCCAGCTGGAGCGAGACGACCCAGCGTTTCTCGCGCCCCTCTGCGCCGGTCAGCGCCCAGTCCTGATCGGTCTTGCGCAGCGGCTGCATCGGCGGCAGCTCCGCCGGTTCCATCATCTGCCCGATCAGTCCATCCGCCACGACGAAGACGAGGTGGCGATAGCGGTCGGCCAGATCGAAGGCCAGCCCCATCAGGTCGATCGCTTCTTGCACGGACGCGGGCGCGAGCACGATGGGATGGTAATCGCCATGCCCGGCCGAGCGCGTGACCTGAAAGTAGTCCGACTGCGAAGGCTGGATGTTGCCCAGGCCCGGCCCGCCGCGCATGACATCCACCACGACGCACGGCACCTCGGACCCGGCGATGTACGAAAACCCTTCCTGCATCAGGCTGATGCCGGGGCTGGACGACGAGGTCATGGCCCGGACCCCGGTGCAGGCCGCGCCATAGACCATATTGATCGCCGCGACTTCGCTCTCGGCCTGGACGAACGCGCGTCCTAGCTCCGGCATGCGCTGCGCCATGTGCTCGAGTAATTCGGTTTGCGGCGTGATCGGATAGCCGAAGTACGCTTGCACCCCGGCCCGGATCGCCGCCTCAGCCAGCGCGACATTTCCCTTTAACAGTTCGACAGCCATCGAGTTCGCTCTCCTAGCCAGCCGCCGCTGCCGCCGCCTGGGGCGGGCGCGCGCTCACCTGCCGGTATACGGTAATGCACACATCCGGGCAGGCAACCGCGCAGATCGCGCAGCCGGTGCAGTTTCCTTCCGGGTCGACCAGCAGCGCAGGATAGTATCCCTGGGCGTTGACCCGGTCAGTTGCCATTTCGATCACGTGTTGCGGGCAGGCGTGCAGGCACAGCGTGCAGCCTTTGCAGGTCGCCTCGTTTATCTCGATCCGGCCTTTTGCCATCGATACTCACTCCTTACCCTCGTCCAGTTCCCATGACGCGGCGCGGCTCCGGCGCCGCGAAGCGCGGAACGTGATAATGCTGCTCGGCAGCTTCGGCCAGCTCGGCCCGAAACTTCGGATGCGCGATATCGATCAGCAGCTTGACGCGCTCGCGGATCGACCGCCCGTACAGGTCCGCCACGCCGAACTCGGTGGCGATAAAGTGCACGTCATTGCGCGTGGTCACGACGCCCGCGCCCGGCTCCAGGATCGGGACGATGCGGCTGATCGCGCCGTCGCGCGCCGTGCTCGGCATGGCGATGATCGGCATCCCGCCCCGGCTGCGCGCCGCGCCGCGCACAAAGTCCACCTGGCCGCCCACGCCCGAATAAAAGCGCGTGCCGATGCTGTCGGCGCACACCTGCCCGGTCAGATCGACCTGGATCGCGGAGTTGATCGACACCATCTTGTCGTTGCGGGCGATGTTGAACGGGTCGTTGACATACTCGGTCGGGTGCAGCTCGACGATGGGGTTGTCGTCGACGAAGCTGTACAGCCGCTGCGTGCCCAGCACAAAACCGGCGACGATCTTGCCGGGGTGGAACGTCTTGCGCTCGTTGGTGATTACCCCGCGCTCGACCAGCTCCACCACGCCATCGGAGAATAGCTCGGTGTGCACGCCCAGGTGACGGTGATTGGTCAGCTTCTTCAACACCGCATCCGGGATGCCCCCGATCCCCATTTGCAGGGTCGCGCCGTCCGGGATCAGCGCCGCCAGGTGCTCGGCGATCGCTTCCTGCTCCGGCGACGAGATGCCCATCTGAATCTCAGGCAGCCGGTAGTCGACTTCGACCACGTAGTCGATCTTGGAGACGTGGATAAAACTGTCGCCGAGCGTGCGCGGCATATTCGGGTTGACTTCGGCGATGACGATCTTGGCGCTCTCGGCGGCGGGCTTGGTCACGCCGACTTCGACGCCATAGGAGCAGTAGCCGTTCTTGTCCGGCGGAGTGACCTGGATCAGCGCCACGTCGATCGGCAGCCGGCCCGACTTGAACAGATCAGGGATTTCCGAGAGAAAGACCGGCGTGAAGTCGGCGCGCCCGTCGTTGACCGCCTCGCGCACGTTCTCGCTGATGAACAGCGAGTTGACGCGAATATGCGGCACCAGCTCTGGCTTGACGTAGTCCGCCTTGCCGACCGTGAGCACCTGGATCAGCTTCAGGTTTTCCAGCTGCGGCGCGCGCTCGTTGACGGCTTCCATCACCGTCTGGGGGACTGAGCAGTTTCCGGTGACAAAGATTCGGTAGCCGGATTTTAGCGCCTGCACCGCTTCGGGCGCGGTGACTTTCTTCGGCTCGTATTGGCTTAGCCAGCTCATACGCGACTCCGCTAAGCGCCAGGGGCAGGCTGCGCTGCGGGCAGCATCTCGGACACGGCGACGGCGAGGCGATGAATCCCTTCCACGATGCGCTCCTCGTCCATACACGAAAAGTTCAGCCGGGCGGTGGGCGGCGCATCCGTCCGCGTGAAGAACGACTGCCCCGGCACGAAGGCCACGTCGCGCTTGACCGCCGTTTGGAACAGCGTCGTGATCGGCGTGCCTTCCGGGAATTTCAGCCACAGGAACAGGCCGCCGGTCGGCTGCGTCCATTCCACCCCGGCGGGCATGTAGCGATCCAGCGCAGCCAGCATCGCGTCGCGGCGCTTGCGGTAGACCTCGCGCAGCCGGGCGATGTGCTCGTCGAGGAAGCCGTCTTTGGCGACCTCGTAGACGACCATCTGCGTGAAAATGCTGGAATGCAGGTCGGCCCCCTGCTTGATCTGGACCAGCCGCCCGATAACCTCTTTTGGCGCGACGATCCAGGCCACGCGCAGGCCGGGCGCGAGCGTCTTCGAGAAGGTGCCCAGCTCGATCACGTTGCCGCTATACGCGGTGCTGCCCAGGCCGAGCGCTTCCGCGTCAATCGAGACGATGGGGCGCGCCGGCTCGCCCTCGAAACACAGCTCACCATATGGATCATCTTCCACGATGGGCACGCCGGTCTGGTGAGAGATACTTACCAGCTCACGCCGCCGCGCCTGGCTGAGCGAGACGCCCGCCGGATTTTGGAAATTCGGCAGGATATACATGAACTTCGGCCCGTGCAGGAGGGCCTGCGGCAGCAGGTCCGTGCGGATGCCATCGTCGTCAAGCGGCACGCCGATGTAGCTCGCTTGATAGAGCGCGAACGCCTGGAGCGCGCCGAGATACGTTGGCTCCTCGACCAGCACGCGGTCGCCGGGGTTGATCAGCAGCGCGCCGATCAGGCTGAGCGCCTGTTGCGAGCCGGATGTGACCAGCACATTATCGGCGTCAACGCACACGCCGCTGGCGCACAGGCGCGCCGCGATCAACTCCCGGAGCGGGGGGTATCCCTCCGTCGTGGCGTATTGCAGCGCCTGCCGGGCCGACTGCGCCAGCACCCGATCGCACGCCTCCTTAAAGCGCTCGACCGGAAAATACTCGGCGGCAGGGAGACCGCCTGCGAACGAGATGACCTCGGGACGCTGCGTCAACTTCAACAATTCGCGGATCGTGGAACTGGTGATCCCTTTCATGCGGAGCGCGTAGCGTGACTCCCATACAATGCTCATAACTCTTTATGTCCTGTTCTCCACCACTAAGTAAAGGGAGTACCGTGGCCTACTCTCGGCCACTGTCCTCACTATAGAGGGCTGGCGCGGGTTTCCCAAGTGGCAGAAGTTATCCGTGATGTTGCGGTGTGTCACTTCAAGCGGAGCGCGTTTCTGTGGGCGCGCGGACCGCGCTGGCAGGCGCTGCTCGGCTGCGCTACACTCGCGATCCAGTTCTGGTTCACGTCTCGTTTTGTGCGGAGGCTGAGGGTGAACGTCCAACGCGCGCGGGCGCGCACGCCGCAGACCTGGATCGCCGGGCTGGTGCGGCTGTCGCGCTGGAAAGAGCACACGCTGTTTACCATTCCGCTGACGCTTGCCGGCGGGCTGATGGCGGCGCACAACCGGGCG
This sequence comes from Aggregatilineaceae bacterium, assembly GCA_035325905.1. GTDB lineage: Bacteria > Chloroflexota > Anaerolineae > Aggregatilineales > Aggregatilineaceae > DYGX01. The sequence goes on from DAOKYY010000002.1 coordinate 22,583, forward strand.
GGCGTCACGCTCGACTGGCATCTGCTGACGGTCACAGCCGCCAATATCCTGGCGATGACCGTCGCCTTCATGGTCAACGACGTTGAAGACGCGCCGGACGACGCGCGCGATCCGGCGCGAGCCGCGCGCAACCCGGTCGCAACCGGGGAGGTCCGCCCGCGCGAAGGGTGGGCCGTGGCGCTGGCGTTCGGCGGCGTGGCGCTCGCGCTCTACGCCTGGGTTGGCGCCGGGACGTTCTGGATCGGCGCGCTGACGCTGGCGCTGTCAGTGCTGTATTCGTGGCGCGCGGTGCGTCTCAAGGCGCGGCCCGTGGTCGACATCCTGTCGCATGTGCTGATGTTAAGCGCGCTGCTGTTTCTGGCTGGCTACTTCGCCTACGACGATTCGCCCGGCGCGATCTGGCTCGTGGCGCTCGGCGCGGCGCTGGCCTCGGCCTACGGCCAGCTTTATAACCAGGCGCGCGATTTCGAGGTCGACCGGGCGGCGGGCTTGCGCAACACGGCGTGGCTGGCCGGCGAGGCCCACACCCGGCGGCTGATGTATCTCAGCCTGGCGCTGGCTGCGGCGTGCCTGGTTGCGACGGTCGCGCTGGGGCTGTGGCCGCTGTGGCTGCTGATCGTGCCGGTGCTGCTGGCGCCACTGTTTCTCGTCTTTCGACCGGGCACCGACGCGCGCGGCACAATTGCCATCGACGCCAGCGGGCGGGTGCAGATGGCGTTCCTGATCGTCGCCAACGCGGTGGTGCTGGTCTGGCTGGCGGTCGAGCTGCTCGGCTGATTGCCCTATTTAGCTCGCCTGCGCCCGCACCGGCGACACGCTATAATCAGCGCATATAGCGCATCTTGAGCGCATCCCTCGGTGTCCAATCACGAATGCTTGGGCCATCGCCGGGCGGGCCGCCCTTGCCCGCGCCTCACGCCAAGAAAGGACCTGCTGCATTGAGCAACGACCAGGCGACGACCATTGTGGTCCTCGAAGGGGATCAGACCGGGCAGGAGCTGCTCGAAGAGGCGCTGCGCGTGTTGCAGCCCTTCGTCCACCCGTTGGGCGTCGATTTCCGGCGCTTTGACCTGTCGCTTGAGAATCGCCGCAAGACGAAAAACGAGGTCGTGCGCGAGGCCGCCGAGGCGGTGGTTCAGCATGGACTCGGCCTGAAAGCGGCGACCATCACGCCGAGCGATCCGGGTGATGTAGGCAGCCCGAACGCCATCCTGCGTGAAGCGATCGACGCGCAGGTGATTTTGCGCGTTGGGCGGCGCATCCCGCCGGTGCGCCCAATTGCCGGGGTGCACGCGCCGATCGCCGTCGTGCGGATGGCGGTCGATGACGCCTACGGCGCCAAAGAGTGGCGCGAGGGCGAAGGGCTGGACGAAGTCGCCTATCGCACCGAGAAGATCACGCGCCGCACCTGCCGCGCCGTCGCGGAGTTCGCGTTTGTCTACGCGCAGCGCACCGGCGCCAAAGTCTTCGGCGGGCCGAAGTTCACCGTCAGCCCAATCTACGAGGCGATGTTCAAAGAGGAGCTAGACGCGGCGGCGCTGCGTCACCCGGCGGTGCGCTACGATCCGCAGTTGATCGACGCGACCTACGCGCTGCTGCTGGAGACTGAAGGCGAGTCGCTGGTGATCCCGACGCTGAACCGCGACGGCGACAACCTGTCCGACCTGGTGATGAAGATGTTCGGCACAATCGCTGGCTCGGAATCGTTGATTCTCAGCTTTGACGACGATCTCGCCATCCGCGCCGTGATTGCCGAGGCCACTCACGGGACCGCGCCCTCGCTGCAAGGGAAAAACATTGCCAACCCGATCGCCATGATTCTGGCGGGCGCGGCGCTGCTGAACTACACCGACCGCGAGCCGCTGCGCCGCATCCACCGCGCTATCCGCGAGGCGACGCTCGAAGCCGTTTACGACGGCGTGCGGACGGCGGACCTGGGCGGGCACGCGACGACAAGCGAGTTCACCGACGAGGTCATCCGGCGCGTGCAGGCCAAGCTCGCCGTGTGGGACGCGCTCGGCTAGCCGGTTGTGAGCGCGCCTGCGGGGGCTGCCGTGAAGCTGATTCTGACGCATGACAACGCGGATTTCGACGCGCTGGCGTCGCTGTTCGCTGCGTGGAAGCTGGACCCGGCGGCTGTCCCGGTGCTGCCGCGCCGCGTCAACCGGAACGTCGAGCAGTTTCTGAACCTGTACAACGCGGCCTTTCCATTCCGCCTGCCCGACGATCTCAAGCGCGGCGGGCAGGTGGACAGCGTAACCGTCGTGGATACGCAGAGCTTCACGACGGTGCGCGGGATGCGCCCCGATACCCCCGTTCACTTCATCGACCATCACCCGCTGGATCGCGAGCTGAGCGCCGAGCAGACCTACTCCGGCGAGCCGGTCGGCGCGGCGACGACGTTGCTGGTCGAGGACATTCACCGGCGTCACATCACGCTGGAGCCGCTGGAAGCGACGCTGCTGATGCTCGGCATCTACGAGGACACCGGATCGCTCTCGTATGGCACGACGACCGCCCGCGACATCCGCTGCGCGGCGTGGCTGCTGGAGTGCGGCGCCGATCTGGACGTGGTGCGCGAGTTCTTGCAACATCGGCTGTTGCCGGAACAACGCGCTCTCTACGAGCGGCTGCTTGAGGCGACGGAGACGCACACCGTCAACGGCCACGCCGTGCTGCTGGCGACGGCATCCGCCGGCGAGCCGGTTGACGAGATTGCCACGCTCGCGCACAAGCTGCGCGAGCTGTACGAGCCGAGCGCGGTTTTTGTGCTGGTCCAGCTCGGCAGCGACATTCAGCTTGTCGCGCGCGGTGCGACCGATGCGATTGATGTCGCGCAGGTCGCGCGCCGGTTCGGGGGTGGGGGGCACGGGCGCGCGGCCGCCGCCCTGATCCGCGATCGGCGCGTTCCGGCGGTGCGGCAGCAAATTCTCGACATGTTGCCTACGGTCACGTCCGCTTCGGTGCGCGTTCAGGCGCTGATGTCGGTCGGCGTCCAGACCGTCCGCGCCGACGACCGCGTCCGCACCGTGCACGAGCGCATGGCGCGGACCGGGCACGAAGGCTACCCGGTGGTCGACGCCGACAACCGCCCCGTCGGGCTGGTCACGCGCCGCGCCGTTGACCGGGCCATGCATCACGGCCTGGGGCCGTCGCCGGTTCGCCAGGTGATGGACACCGGCGCGATTACGGTGCGTCCGTCTGACTCGATCGACGTGTTGCAGCAGCGAATGATGCGCTCCGGCTGGGGCCAGATTCCGGTAATCGATGACGAGGGGCGCCTGCTGGGGATCGTGACGCGGACCGATCTGATCAACCAGTGGGGCCAGACCGAGGACGAGACGCGGCGCGAGGCGATTGTGACGCGGCTGCGGCGCACGCTTGCCCCGGCGACATGGCGGCTGCTGGAAGCCATCGCGCAGCAGGCGCAGGCGCAACAGGTCGGGCTGTACCTGGTCGGCGGGTTCGTGCGCGATGTGCTGCTCGATATCCCTAACAAAGACATCGATCTCGTCGTCGAAGGTGAGGCGCTGACCCTGGTGAACGGCTTGCAGGCGGCCTACGGCGGCGACGTGCGCAGTCACGCCCAGTTCGGCACGGCCAAGTGGCTGCTGGACGCGGATGTGCTAAGCGCCCTCAAGCTCGACGCCGATACCGGAGCTATGCCACACGCGATTGATTTTGTCTCGGCGCGGCGTGAGTTCTACGAGGAGCCGACCGCGCTGCCGACCGTCCAGCGCAGCTCGATCAAGCTGGACCTGTACCGGCGCGACTTCACGATCAACACCCTCGCGATCCGGCTGGCGCCGGGGCCGCCGGGCGATGTGCTGGACTTCTACGGCGGGCAGCAGGACCTGAAGGATGGGGTCATTCGGGTACTGCACAGCCTGAGCTTTGTGGACGATCCCACGCGGATGCTGCGCGCCGTGCGCCTGGAGCAGCGCTTGAGCTTCCGGATCGAGGAGCGGACCGAAGAGCTGATCCAGAGCGCGCTCAGCCTGCTCGACCGGGTCAGCGGCGACCGGATTCGCCACGAGTTCGCCGCGATCCTGGCTGAGACAGAGCCGCTGCGCGCGCTCAGCCGCCTGGAGCGGCTGGGCATCTTGCCACAGATTCACCCCGCTTTGCGCGTCGACGATTGGGTGCGCGGGGCCTTCTACGCGCTTCGCTATGCGCGCGAGAACCCCCCCTGGCCTTCGCTGGCGGAGTTCGACAACTGGATGCTGAGCACCTTCGCGCTGCTGACCAGCCGTCTGCCCGCCGACGAGCTGGAGCGACTAGGCAGGCGTTTGCAATTCTCGCGCGTCTATCTTAACCACCTTCAGGATGCGCGCGCCGCGATCGCGCAGCTGCCCCGGCTGGATGGCCCGCTTCCGGCCAGCGAGGTCGTCGCGATCCTGGAGCCGGTCAGTGAGGTCGGCTGGCTGGTCGGGTGGGCCGCGGCGCCTGGCGCGCAGGTTCGGGCCAATATCGAGCGGTTTGCCCGGCAGTGGCGCTTCGTCAAGCCGACGCTCGACGGGCGCGCGCTGGGGGAGATCACCGGCCTGAAACCTGGCCCGCTCTATGGGCGGTTGCTCGGCGAGTTGCGGCGCGCCTGGCTGGACGGCACGATCGCCACGCCGGAGCAGGAGCGCGCGCTCCTGGCGCGGCTTGTGGCCCAGTTTGCCCAGGAGCCTGAGCCGCGAGGAGACTGATTAAGGCTGCGGCGTTCTGCGAAATGTTGGCAACCTGGCGGACTCGGTGTACTATGGCGTGCCACACCCAACCTATCGACCGTTTGCCACCGATCACGCCGAGAGAGCTATGTCCACGACAATTCTATCCCCCGTCAGAATCACCCGCTGGCGCGGCGGACAGCACCCGACGCTCGATAAGATCACCCGCCAGCTTGAGCAGGAGGGGCTGCGCCCTTACATTTGGAGTTGCACGCCCAATTTCCGCCATGCGGCGCGCAGTCACGGCTACGACAAGACGCTGTACTGCGTGCAAGGCTCGTTCGAGGTCGAGTTTCCGGGGTCCAACGCGCGGGTCACGCTCAGCGCGGGCGACCGGATTGACCTGTTGGAAGGCGTGCGCTACAGCATGATCGTCGGTCCTTCCGGCGCGCAGGGCGTGGAAGCGGCGCGCCGCTAGGGTTTTCAAGCAGCCAGCTTTGATGTACAGTTGCCAGGGGAGAGCCAGCCGGCTCGCCCTGGTTTTGTTTTCGGCGAAGGGATATTTGCAGGAGGTGCGGGATGCGCCGTTTGCGCCCGATCAGCCGCCGCCGGCGTGAGCGTGCGGCGGAGCTTCAGCTGGACGAGAGCTTCGAGCCAGCAGCGCACGACGAGTGGGACGATCGGGGCGCTCTGGCTGCAGAAGAGGATTTGCGTCCCTTTGTGCCGGTTGAGAGCGCGTCACCGGACGCCTATGTTGGCACGCCGCCGGAGCCAGACGAAGACTATCGCGCCGAGATCGAGCAAGCGCCTCGGCCGCCTCGCTCCGCGCCGGACACACTGCGCCCAGGGATAAACCCCGGCGCGCTCCTGCTCGTGCTGCTGCTTGTCGTGGCGGGGATCATCGGCACGCTGCTGAATCTTGACCGGCTCGATCTCGACGTGCCCGGCGAGTGGCCCGCCGCTTTGATCGTGGTTGCGATTTTGTGGCTTGTCCTGGCGCTGAGCCGGCGGCGTGTGACTGCGGCGCTCGGCGCGGCGATGCTGGCCGGTGTCGGCGTCAGCGCTCTCCTCGACACCCAGGGGGTCGCGACGTGGCGTGACACGATGCTCGGCGCGGTGCTGATCGCGCTCGGCCTGGGTCTTGTGATTCGCGGCCTGCTGCTGCGCCAGCGCGCTCCGGCCTGAGCCAAGAACAGTGGACATGGGGAGCGCGGCTCGTTAAGATTGAGATGCCGCGTGGAACGCCGAACCCTGGCTGGGCATCTAACGGATAGGGGACTTGTGGCTTAGGTGGTTTGGAGCGGGTGAATGAGCGGTGACGTAACGTTAGGGTTTGCTTTTCTGGCCGGGCTGATTTCGTTCATTTCCCCGTGCGTATTGCCGCTGGTCCCGGCGTATGTCGGGTACATGGGTGGACAGTTGACGCGCCAGGTCTCTGGCGGGACGGCGGCGGTTGCGGCTCCCAGCCGGTTTCGCACGTTCACGCATGGTCTGTCCTTCGTGCTCGGCTTCACCGCGTTCTTCGTCATCTTCGGGCTTCTGACGACCGCCGCGATTTCGTCGCTCGAAGCGATCGGGGTTTCAGACGCGCAAGTCACCGATGCCATCGCCCGGATCGGCGGGACGGCGGTGATTCTATTCGGTCTGCATATCATGGGCGTTCTGCCCCGCGTGCTGACGTGGTTGCACCGCCAGGCGTTGCAGCTAGATCGCAACCCCTATGGTAATCTGATTTCGGTCGTGGCCGGGATCGCGGCCATCGGCGCGATCTACTGGCTGTTCATTGAATCCTGGTTCATGACGCTGGTCGTCGTGCTGTTGCTGGCGATGGTTTTCCGCCCGGCGCTGAAGACCGACACGGCGGGGCAGTTCTGGGGGGCGATCATTAACCAGGCGCATCTGGCGCTCTACGCCGACACCCGGCGGCAGAACTCGCTGACGGCCCGCTATGGCTACAGCGGCTCGTTCCTGATGGGGATCGTGTTCTCGGCGGGCTGGACGCCGTGCATCGGCCCGATTTACGGCGCAGTGCTGACCCAGGCGGCGCTCGGCGGATCGATCGCGCGGGCCGGGACGCAGCTCACCGCGTATTCGCTGGGGTTGGGCATCCCATTCTTGCTGACCGCGCTGGCGCTGGACCAGGCGCAGGGCTTGTTCCGCCGCTTGCAGCGCAATATGCGGACCGTCGAGCTGCTCAGCGGCGCGTTTCTGATCCTGATCGGCGTGCTCATCTTCTCCGGCCAGCTTGAGCAGCTGACGCAGGTCGGCGGCAACCAGGGCGCGCTGGCGGATGTCTCGATCAACATGGAGAACTGCATCGTCGGGGCGGTGCAGGGCGAAGTACGCTGGCGGAACGTGATCGGCTGCATCAGCGATGGCCCGAAGACCGAGGTCTACTTCGCCAGCAAGCCTGCGGCCCTGGCGAGCGCGTCCGTCGCGAGCGGCCTCACGCAAGCTGAGCCGCCGCCAGAGAGCCTGGCAGCGCCCGACCTCGCGCCGCCGGTGGACGAGAGCGGCAGCCCGAGCGCGGCGCCTGCGGCGGATGCGCCGGTGGGGCTGCGCGTCGGCGATCGGGCGCCCGAATTTGTGTCCGAGACGGTCGATGGGCAGCCAATCGCGCTGTCCGACTTTCGCGGGCAGGTGGTGCTGCTTAACTTCTGGGCGACGTGGTGCGGGCCGTGCCGCGAGGAAATGCCCGATTTTGAGTCGATATATCGCCAGCGCCGCGACGACGGGCTGGCCGTTCTGGCCGTGAACGCTTTTGAGTCGCCCGATCAGGTCGCCGCTTTCGTGGATGAGTTCGACCTGACGTTTCCCGTGATTCTCGATGAATCCGGCGTGATCAACTCCGATCTGTACGGCCCGGCCATTGCGGGCTACCCGACCAGCCTGTTGATCGACCGGCAGGGCATGATCGTGCGGCGCTTTCCCGGCAGTCTCGAAGCGTCTGTCTTATTAGACGCGCTCGCCGCGCTCGACGTGGGATAGACGCGCCCGCTCGCGATGATTTCTCACCAGCACAAGGAATTCGACCCATGACTTCGTCGCACACCTACACCGAGGACCAGTTGCGCCGCGCCATTCGCCTGAACCGCGCGGTGCTGTGGCTATCGCGCCACTGGCTGAAGATCGCGCTGGCTGTCCTGGCGCTGTACGTTGGACTGGCGCTGGCCGCGCCGGTTTTAATGGAGGTTGGCGCCGAGGGGCCGGCTAATGTCCTCTACACGCTGTACAGCCCGTTGTGCCATCAGTTTGCTTTCCGCTCGTGGTTCCTGTTCGGCCAGCAGTACAGTTACCCGCGCGCGGTAGCGGGTTCGGACCAGGCGTCATTCGAGAGCTTCGCGGCCAGCGATCCGCACTTCGCGGATGTCAACCTGACGCGCTGGACGGCGGACTTGCAGCTGAAGTCGCGGTCGTTTAAGGGAAACGAGGAGATGGGCTACAAGACCGCCCTGTGCGAGCGCGACATGATGATCTACGCCGCAATGCTGCTGGGCGGGCTGCTCTATTCCCGCGTGCGTGACCGGCTGCGCCCGGTGCCGATCGGGTTGTACATCTTCCTCGGCCTGGGTCCGATCGGGCTGGACGGCTTCAGCCAGTTGCTCAGCTACCCGCCGTTTGAGTTCTGGCCGGTGCGCGAGACGCTGCCCGCCTACCGTGCGCTGACCGGCGCGCTGTTCGGCGCGATGAATATCTGGCTGGCGTTCCCCTATTTGCAGATGTCCATGCGCGAGACGATGGAGACCGTTGAGGTTAAGCTCGCGCAGGCGCGCGCCCGGCTGGGCGAGCTGCGCGCGGGCGGCGCGGTGTAGGTCGCGCCCCGTTGCACGCGTCCTCGACAAAACGAAGCCCCGGCTCGGCGCCGGGGCTTGTTCGTGTTTGCGATCGGCGAGCGCCTCAGCACTCGGATTCGCCGCCGCAGTCCGGCGGAACCTCTGGCGTGTTCGTCTGT
>DAOKYY010000002.1:31289-164457 GCA_035325905.1 Aggregatilineaceae bacterium
TCAGCACTCGGATTCGCCGCCGCAGTCCGGCGGAACCTCTGGCGTGTTCGTCTGTGTCGGTAGCGGTGTCTGGGTCGGCACGGCGGTAGGTCTCGGCGTGTTGGTATACTGCGACGTGTTGGTTGGCGGCGGCGTATTGGTTCGCGTGTTGGTTGGCGCGGGCGTGTTGGTGTCGCGCGGCGTGTTGGTCGGCGCGGGTGTATTGGTCGGCGCGGGCGTCGCAAAGGGTGGCACCGGGTTGACGCAGTAGAAGCTGATCGTGAAGGTCGTCGCGTTGAAGTCCGACCGGTGATAGCCTTCCTGATCCAGCCGCTTGTTCGTGCCGTCGAAGTCCAGCCAGATATCCAGCGTGCGCCCAGGCTCAATCACCGGGCTGGTCAGCCACCCGCTGCCGCCCTGGGACGCGGTGGCGGGCGGCGTGTTGGCGCTGCCATCCCAGACGACGACCGCGCGCGAGTCGTGGGCGCTGGTGCCGCCCGCGCTGACAAAGTCGAGCGTGATTGCTTTGCGGTCCTGGTTGAAGCTGTTCCAGTTGATCGAGAAGCCGGTCAGGTAGGCCACCACGACATCGGTGTTGGTGATTGAATAGTGCACGATACCGTTTGTCTCGAACCCGACGAAGGTCGTGATATAGTTCGTACAGATCGGGATCGGCGTGTTGGTCGGCGGCACGGTCGGCGGCGTCGGCGTGGGATAGCCGGTGATCTCGAAGACGCAGTCCTGGTTGACTCCGCCCCACTCGGTGCCGAAGTAAATCCGTGTGCCGTCGAAGCTGCCGACGGTGTAGTAGTTGTTCAGATTGGCGGGGCCATTCTTGAACTCCGCGTAGAAGGTGATCGAAGTCCCGCCGCCGTCCAGCCGCCGATCATTGAAGGGCGAGGTGCCGTTCAGCCAGCCCGGCGTGCCGCTCTGGACATCCGTCGGCGGGTTGCGATCGTCCCCGGTCCAGAACGGCGAGCGCGTGCCGAGCCGCATACTGACCAGCGACATTTCCGAGAACAGCGTGTGCTTGCGCCACTCGACCGCGCCGCGCGTGATGAAGACCGGCGCGGCGTTGTCATTGCGCACCGTCATACGCAGGAAGTTGTCGCGCAGCGAGACCGAGGTCAGGCTGAGCAGCGCGCAGTCCGGCGCGAGGGTTGGCTCCGGTGTATCGACCGGCGTATTGGTCGAGGTGCTTTCTGGCACCGATGTGTTGGTCGGCGTGTTTGTTACGGTCGGCGTGTGGCTCGGCGTGTAGGTTTGCGTCGGCGGGCGCGTCGGCGCGCCAAGCTGCGGCGGCAGGTTGACCAGCCGCGTCGAGCGGAACGATTCGTTAATCATCACGCGCCGCGCCTGAAGCTGGACAAAATCGACCAGGCCGAGCGGCGTGATCAGCGGGTGATTGAAGAACACGACGATCTCGACCGCGTCGCCGGGGCCGCCTGCGTCGTACTGGTTGAGCGTCGCGTCCGGCGCTTCGTTCAGCCGGCAGATGCGATCATTGCGGTCGGCGCTGGGGATATAACGCGGCGGTCGCTCGCCGGTGATCGGGTCGCTGTGGTAGAGCGACGGGCGCGAGCTACAAATGTAAACGTGAAACCAGCCGGCTTCATCTTCCCCTACAGTCTCTGAGTTGATCTCGCCATACGGGCCGACCAGGCCAGTGATCTGCTCGCCGTCTTTCAGCGCCAGGCTCGCCGCGCCGATCCGCGCGCGATCCACAATCGAGGGCAGGCGCGCCAGGTCCGCCCGCAGGCCCTGATCTTCGTCATCGGTGGGGTCGCAGTCATGCCCCCAGTGGTTATAGAACAGCTCGTCGTGCGCGGTTGTGCAGGGGACCAGGTTGTTGAGGATATCCTCGCGGCGCAGCAGCGGGTCGGTGGCGGCGCTGGTGTAGCCAATCACACTTTCGACCACATCCTCGTCCCAGCGTCCGGTGATCGCGTAGCGCGCGGCGGCGCGCGCCGCGTTCTGGAGCGTCACCCAGGCGTGGAAGATGCGCGCGAACTCGATCACGCCGAACATCAGCAGCAACAGGATCGGCAGCGTCAGCGCGAACTCCGCCATGGTCTGGCCGCGCCGGTTGCGTGCCGGGTCATGAGCTGGTGCCTGGCTGTGGTTCATAGGTCCCCCTTCGACGCATCCCGTGTGCATCGTCCAGGTTCGGGCTAGCGGGACAGCCGCGTGAACAGGCGCCCGGCGATCTCCTCAAACACGTCGTTCAGGCTCGCGAGGTCTTCGGCGTAATAATACTGGCCGCATTGATCCCTGGGCGGCAGCGCGCCGGTCGCGGTTTCGCACGGCCCGCGCTCTCCCCAGGGGGGAGTTGTCGGGTAGTCGCGCAGCGGATAGTCGATTACGCCGTTGTCCCGCAGGTCCTGTTCCAGGTTGTCGTCGATGAAGCCGTTATCCCCGGCGTCGGCGATGTAGCGCAGCAGGGGCGCGCCGGTCGGCTCGTTGATCACGTCTTCGCCGAACGCGATGGCGTACATCGAGATGAAGTTGCCGGGTGTGTTGGGTGCGACCTCGATTAACCCGGCGAAATCGGCCATGTCGCGCGCGTAGTCGTCGGCGTCATACTTGCCGCCCACGCCGCATTCCGGGTTGCCGGACGCCGGGGTTCCGCTGTTGTAGTCCAGGCAGAAGTGACGCGAGGCCGGGTCGTTGTCGTTGCAGATCGGTAGGACGAAAACCCCTGCACCGGTGACTCGCTCGTCTGGCTGAGTGGGATTGTCGCCTACGGCTGTACATTCAGGGTAGACCCACTCCTCATATGAGCACCGGCCCGGTAGGCAGCAGAATGTCCACCACGGGCAGTAGCCATACGAGCCATACTGCGGGGCAACTGTCTCGCCGACCGGGTCGGTGACGTTGGCCGCACCATCGCTCAGCACGATCATGACCCATACTGCCTCGCGCCGGATGTCTAGGGGGTTCGTCAGCGCGTCGTTCGCTGCCAGAATGCCGCCGCCGATGTTGGTGTTGCCGCATGGCGCCCACGATTCATACGAGTAGGCGCGCAGGTTCGGGTCCTTGTTGCCGATCGGATCGGTGTAGAACAGGTCTTTGGCGGTCTTTAACTCGGCGCACACGTCAAACTTGCCGGTCGGGTTGACCATCACGCCTACGTCGCGGTTGAGCGCGTTAATCGCCACTTCTTCGCTGCGCAGCAGCGGGCGCAGGGTCGTGGCGCCACTGGTCGGCGCGATCACGTTCGCGGCGCGGTCAAATGTGACCAGCACCACGCGGTCGCCACGCACGAAGTCCAGGCGCTTGATGAATAGGCGGGCGGCGTCTTTCACGTCCTTGAACGGGTTGCAGATCAGCGTCGAGGCGTTGGTCGGGTCGGACACATTGCTCGACACCCCGTTCTCCGAGGGGCCGTCATACATGCTGTTGCCGTTGGCGTCGTGCCAGATCTGGCCGTTGGGCAGCAAGACACCATTGGCCTGCACCCGGCCATCCCCGACATAGCCCTGGCCGGGATAGTTGCAGCAACCGGCGTATTTTTCGCTGTTGACCACGCCCGATACTGGACTGTAGCACTGGTCCCGCATGACCAGGCCACCCCCGCCGGGCGCGTTCAGCCCGGCAAGCTGGTAATCGAGGACGGTCGTGTCCTTCGCCATCGATTCGGAGGTGTCGATCACCAGCGCCACGTCGAGGACCGCCGTCTCGGAGACGGACGTCGCTTCGAGCGTGATGTCGCCGATGCCGATCAGCGAGAGGAATGTCGTCGGCGAGATGATCTGGGCGCTGACGCGCACCAGCTTGCGCGGGTCGTCCCAGTCACACAGCTCCGTCTCGCCCATGTACGCGCTCACCGGGGCGAACAGCGCTTCGGGATGCGGGTCGCCTTCCCAGGGGCCGAGGCCGGTGCGCCACTGGTAAATGTCCGTTTCGCAGGTCTCAACCAGGATGCTGTCGGTCTCAAGCCCGTGCAGTTCGATATACTGCTGGGCCGCGATCGCGACCTCGCCGTAGTCCGTTCCCTCACGGATTTGCCCGGCGGCGGCGATCGCGGCGGCGTCCACCGCGCGCCGCAGCGCGGAATAGCGCACAAATAGCAGAGCGATGTCAGTGACCAGGCCGACGAACGCGATCAGCGCGATGAAAGCGAAGGCGAGCAGTAGAATCGACTGGCCGCGCTGGCTTCGGTTGAGGCGTCGGGTGAGGCGGTTCTGATGAATGAAGCGTTTCATAAGCACCGTGCCGTTCGTCTGCTTGGTCTGCTTGAGTCAGGTTGAGCAGATAGCGCTCAGAAGCTGCCCTCAGAAATTGATGTCTGGCTCGGCGGCCGAGACCGGGAAGAAGGTCCAGACGTGTATGGTGCTGGTCTCGTCGAGCGGCCCCAGCCGGAACCAGGGCAGGCCGAGGAGCTGCTTGTGCTCCCAGTAGATTTCCACGAGCGCCAGCCCGTAATTGGTTGCTTGCGTCAGCTTGCGAATCTGGTCGGCATCGCCGTCGAAGTTCAGCATCGCCTCGACTTGGTCAACCGAGAACTCTGAGCCGAGGCACTGCTTAAGCGCGCCGTAGTTGTTGCGGTGATTGCCCCGAAAGACGTAGCCGCGAATGTTCTCCACATCCGGATCCCAGAACGCCGCATACTCCGCTTCATAGGTGCCGGTCGCCTGGCCGTCTGCGTCGCTGCCGGGTCCGAGCGGGCCGTGCCAATCGAACGGGTCGCGGCTGTCGTCGTTCTCGCACTCGTTCGCCCGCGCGGGCAGGCGGCCCGAAACCCGTACCTGCGCGCCGGACGTGCCTGGGTTGACGACGACGAACTGAAAGACCGAGATCACGATGTCGTCGGTCTGGTGGTTGAACTTGAGCGGCTCCATGTTCTGCAACATGCCGCACGCGATCGCGTCGTAATAGCCGCGCGCGATCTCGCCTCGCTCGCTGTAACCCCAGGCGGCTAGATCCGGCCCCGGCCAGGCGGTGTAGTTCACCGTCGTATCGTGGTCGTTATACAGGCCGATATCCTGCTCGCAGTCCATCGCGCTGTAGTTCGTTTCTTCGCCGTCCGGCCACTCCAGCGGCTCGCCGGTCGCCGCGAAGCGTCCCGCCTCGCGCACTACGTCGAGCAGGGTCAGATAGTTGTTGGCGAACCATCCGATTTCTGTCAGGCCCATGAGCATCACGAGCAGCACAGGCAGCGTGATGGTGAGTTCAACCAGGCTCTGACCGCGTGCGCCAGTGGGCTTGCCGTCGAGAAGCGCGAGGATGGTGCGGAGTTTGACGCGCATCGGTTTTCCCCTCACAGAGTGTTCCCAACGGCCCCCTTCAGCCCCGTCTCCGAGCCGGTTGGAGACGGGATGCGGCTACCAGGGCAGGGCGGCTAAACGGCTGCGACCGGGACGACTTCCGGCCTCGATCTCTATGCACAATCCCGTTTTCCTTATTTGAAATGATACCACGGAAGGTTCAAGCGCCCTGTTTGCAAGTGTAAGGAGTTTATAAGGATTTGTCAGGGGCTGCTGAACCGTTGTGAAGGGTTGTCGAGCGGCAGGCGGCAGGCCGTCTCAGGCCGGCGCGCCCGTCGCCGGCGCTCACATCAGGTGAGCGCGCACCGAATAGCCGCGCCCGTGCAGCGACACGACGATCTCCGGCAAATCTGGGTTCACTTCGATCTTGCGGCGCAAATTGCGCACGTGGTTGCGAACCAGCGCCGTATCGCCGGTGCCGGGCGGATACTGCCAGATTTTCTCCAGCAGGGCCGGGGCGGCGTGATAGTCATCCGGGTGCTGGCAGAGGTATTCCAGAAGCTGGTATTCGGTCGGCGTCAGCATCACCTGGCGCCCGGCGACAGTGACTGTATGGTGGTGCGGGTCGAGCCGCAGCGCAGGCACGCCGCGCGGCATCTCGGTCGACGGCGAGCGCCGCAGCAGCGCCTCGACTCGCGCGCGTAGCTCGCGCGCGGCGAAGGGCTTGCGCAGATAATCGTCGCCTCCTGCGTCTAGGGCTTGCGCGATCCGGGCGGCGTTCTCGTCGACGCTGACGAACAGAATCAGGGCGCGGGTGACAAACGGCATACCACGCAGTTGGCTGCACAGCTCGTAGGCGTCCACGCCGGGAAGCGCGCTGTCGAGGATAATCAGACTAGGGCGGTGTTCGCGCACAAGCTGGAGCGCCGAGGGGCCATCCGGCGCCTCGATAACTTTGTACCCCTCTTTCCTGAGCGTCTGCCCGATCATGATGCGGGTTGGATCATCACCGGCGACCGCCAGGATCGTTCGAGGTAGCACACGATTTTTCGACATTGATTCTAGGCTCTTGTCCTGCGGCACACAGGGTTATAGCATCAGTATACGCGACATCCGCGGGCTTGTGGACGCTGAGCTATGAATCTTATGTGAAAAATCTTAGCCGGGCGCTCTCAATCCGAAATCATGTAACCTACTCCATGAATGGTGCGGATAATACGGGGGGAGTCCGTGTCCGGCTCAAGCTTGGCGCGCAGGTTGCGGACATGCGCGCGGACCAGGTCGGGGTCTCCGGTGTTCGGGGGATAGTCCCACACCACTTCGAGCAAATGCTGCGGCGAGAGCGCCTGGTTGACGTGCTCGACCAGATAGCGCAGCAGCCGGTGCTCGGTCGAGGTGAGTTGAATCGGCTCCTCGTCCCCGACAGTCACCTGGTGCGTGTCGGAGTCGAGCACCAGGTTGCCAACCGTCAGCACCGGGCTTTCGCTCATCGTCTGCCGCTGGCTGCGGCGGATCAGCGCGCGAACGCGGGCGGTCAGCTCGGCCAATTGGAACGGCTTGACCACGTAATCATCGCCGCCTGCATCCAGCCCTGCCACGACATCATCGGTGTGCCCGCGCGCGGTCAGAAACAGAATGGTCAGGTCATTGTAGCTGGGGTTGGCGCGGATGGCGCGGCACACGGCTAACCCGTCAAGGCCCGGCATGATGATGTCGAGAATAATCAGGTCGGGCCGGCGCTGGCCCAGCATTCTCAGCGCCTCCGCGCCGGAGCTGGCGCGTCCCACATCGTAGCCCTCCGGGATCAGCGCGCGCGCCAGCGTGCCCAGCACTTCCAGGTCGTCGTCTACCGCAAGAATATAGGGTTTGCACATAATGTCAGCCCTGCCTGTGATAAAGGGGCAGCCGGACAAAGAACCGCGTGCCCTCCTGGTCCACACTCTGAACGTGCAGCGTGCCGCCGCATTTCTCGACGATCTGGCGGCAGATGTGCAGCCCCAACCCAGTGCCCTCGCCTGGGGCCTTGGTGGTATAAAACGGCTCGAAGATGTCCTCCAGACGGCCGGGTGGTATTCCAATCCCCGTGTCCCACACGGTGACTTCGATGCAATTCTCGTCCGGCAGCTTGCACGACGCGATCCCGATCTCCGGCGCATTGCAGTGGCTAACGGCGTCGCGCGCGTTCAGCAACAGGTTCAGCCAGACATCCTCAAGCTGGCCGCTCGGCGCAGCTACTGACGGCAAGCCCTCGTCGAGCGCGATTCGCAGTTGCACGCCGCCCTGCTGAACGTGCCCTTTGACGAGCATCAGGGTGTTGTGGATCGTCTCGTTCACGTCGATCGGCTCCAGCCCGTCTTCGCTCGACTGCTTGCGCGCCATCGTCAGCAGGCGTCGCACGACCTCGTGCGCCCGCTGCCCGGAGCGGTGGATGGCGGCCAGCGACTCGGTGTGCGGGCCGTCGGGCGGCAGGCTTCGCAGCAGCAGCTCGCTGTCGACCAGGATCGTCGTCAGGGGGTTATTGATCTGGTGCGCGACCGCTGCCGCCAGCTCGCCCATCGCGGACAGACGAGCCGTTTGCACCAGCTTGCTCTGCGTGCGGTGCAGCTCGTCGAGGCTGCGCTCCAGCTCGCGGAACAGGCGGGCGTTCTCCAGAGCATTCGCGGCCTGGAGCACCAACGCTTGCACGAGGTGCACCTCGCGGCTGGTGAAGCGGCGCTCGTTGCGCGTGTCCACCAGCAGCACCATGCCCGCCGTGCGCTCCTTGATGATCAGCGGCATACCGAG
Organism: Aggregatilineaceae bacterium; assembly: GCA_035325905.1. Lineage (GTDB taxonomy): Bacteria > Chloroflexota > Anaerolineae > Aggregatilineales > Aggregatilineaceae > DYGX01. The sequence continues at coordinate 39,260 of DAOKYY010000002.1, forward strand.
CACGCTGCGCGCGTAGCGCGCCTCCACTAAGCGCCCCAGCCCGTAGGCGGTCGCGTCGGTGAACGCGGCCTGGCGGCGCAGCGCCTCGAACAACTGCGGGTAGCGCGCCGCGTCAATCGCCGGGCGCGGCTCTTCCGGCCAGATGCCTTCCCCGCAGGACACGATCAGGTGAAAGCACTGCCGGACCTCGTCCCACAACGCGATCTCGCACCAGTTGGCCCCGACCATGCCCTGGATGCGTTCGGCTGATCGAAACAACGCGCGCTGCGGCATGGCGCCGTGAGGGCCGAGCGCTTGCAGCACGCTGTCCAGCGCGATCTGCTGAACCTGCGTCACCGTCGGGGCAGGGTAAGCATCGGCATAGTAGGGGTTGGAGATGTGATACAGCGTGATCAGGCCGGCGCGCTGGTTGTGCGCTACTACCGGCACATAGACGATCCGGCTGGCGCCGTAGCGATGTGGCAGCCATTCGGCCACACGCTCGGCAGGGGGCAGATCGTCCGGCGTGACCGTCACCGGGCGCTGTCGCCGGAAGGCTTCCTCGATGCCGCGCTCGCGCAGATCGCCGCGCAGCGGTCCTTCGCCCGGCGGCCAGGCGGCGCGCGCGCTGGCAGACAGCAGCGCCAGCGCGCCAGTCACCGGGTTTTGCTCGGCGGTGTAACACTGCGAGACGCCGAGCGCCTCGATCAGCTGGTTGGCGATCGCGGAGAGCACCCGGTCAATCGCGAGCGTCGAGTTCGCCGCTTCGCCCGCCCGCACCAGGACCTGAAGCTCCTCTGCCCGCTGGAGGCTCTCTTCAAACAGGCGGGCATTCTCAATCGCGATCGCGGCGTGCGCAGCGAGGTCCTGCAACAGATCGCGGTCGTGATCGGTGAAGGTGTGGTTCGTCTTAATGTTGTTGACGCCCAGCACCCCGATCGTCTTGCCTTTGCTCGACAGAGGAACGTAAAGCAACGACTGTACGAGGTACTCGGTCTTGATCTTCTGCCAGCCCTGATCGCCGACCAGAACCGGCTGCCCGTTGCGGAAGACCTGTCCCGCCAGCGAGTCCTCTGTCTTGATGCGGAAATTGCTGGCCGTTTCGCTGTCGATGCCTTTGTGCGCGCGGATATACAGCGCCTGCTCCTCTTCGTCCGGCAGCAGGAGCAAGCCTTCCTCGGCGCTAGTGAGACTGACGGCGGCTTCTACGACCTGCGTCAGCAGCGCGTCCACGTCGAGCACGCTGCTCAGCGAGCGGGCCAGGGCTGAAAGGGTCTGCTGCTCGACCAGGCGGCGCTGAAGGATTGCGCTGGTCGAGGCGTCGCGCGCTTGCGCCGTTGGCGTTGCCGGGCGTGCGTTGCCGCCGCTCGGCTGGCTGGCGAGCGCGCTTCGCTGCTGGGCCAGCGTATCGGCGATCAGCGCGATCAGTGGCCCTGGCGCGGTGGTGCGCTGGATCGCTCCCGCGGCCCCGGCGCGCAGCGAGCGGTCGGTGGTCATTCGCTGTGTGTCAACGATCGCGATCCAGGGCATAGGCGCGAACTGGCCCATCATCTCGATCAGCGGGCGCCGGTGCTCGTCGAGCATCGACGTGTCGATCAGCGCCAGATCGAACTGGCCGTGATGCATCGCCCACAGCGCGTCGCTGCCAAAATAGGCGTTCTGGACGTTGTACCCCGCTTCTTCGAGGATATCGGCCAGGCGCGCTATCGAGTCGTGGTCGCTCTCGGCGATCAGAATGTGGTCGGCGTTCAGCCGCGCTAACAAGTCCATACCAGTCCCCGGCCCGCTATCCTTATTAACGCGTACTGTTCTCTGTTTTACTGTTGTTTCTAAAAAATGTAAAATCGGCTGGCGAACCCCATCCGGCCACGCGAGCGCGACCGGGCAGCCGGGCGATTCGTCAGCGGTCGATTGTCAAAGGGCGGATGCTTACTGGCTCAGCCGCGCGCGACGCCGCGCCAGATCGTCTTCGATGGCGCGCTCGTCTACCGGCGCGGTATCGGCGCCGGAGGTCGCGCCGGTTTTCCGGCGAAGTGGCTCGCGGAAAGCGGGGAGTCGGTCCACGAGCGAGGGTTTCCCACTGTCTGCCTCGGCAGACTGGCGGCGCGCCTCGGCCAGGGCGGTCTCAAAAGCGTTCACCTGCTGGATCAAGTCGGCGGTCGCGCGGCGATGGGCATCGAGTTCCGCCTCGGCCATCGTGCGTCGCTGCTCCACCAGCTTCATCTGACGAACGGCGTGCCGCGCAGTGGCGTCTTGCCCGGCGGCCAGCGCCGCGTCGGCTTGTGCGTCCCAGTCCGCGATCTGCTGGCTGAGCGCGTCGATCTCGGCCTGGGTACGGTCGTCGTCGGCCAGCGCCGCGTCGATCTTGGCGCGCAAGCGCGCGAGGTCGCGGTCCGCTTGGCGCCCCAGCGCGGGCGGGCGGTTGCGCTGCGACGATCCGCGCAGCCGGGGCAGGCGCGATTGCACGAGCACGTTGAGTTTATCGAACAGGTCCGACATGTCTTCCATTGTACTGATTCGCCGCCCTTCACACAAACCCGCGCTCTGCAAAACTCAGGCGGGGCGGAGGGGCGAGCCAGCCTGTCGATCACACGCGGCGCGACAATCGACGCGAGGGAGATTTGCGCTATAATCATCTGCTGGCGTATGAACTGAGCGAGGAAGTCTTGTGCAGCGGATCAATGGAACCGGCCCCACCTACTACCGCTTTGAGCAGTGGGCCGCTGACAGCCCGGTGATTCACGGCGTGTTCACGCGGTTGGGCGGCGCGAGCGATGGCCCCTGGGCGTCGCTGAACCTGGGCGGGACCGTTGGCGACGACCCGGCCATCGTGCGTGAGAACCATCGCCGCGTGTACGCCGCGCTCGGCCTCGACGAGACGCGCGCGTGCACCGTCTGGCAGGTCCACAGCGCGGATACAGTCGTCGTTCGCGAGCGCGTCCCTAACCGGCGCTGGCTGGCGCGGTCGGATGCCATGATCACCGACCAGCCACTGCTGCCGCTGACCATGCGCTTCGCGGATTGCACGCCGATTCTGCTGTATGATCCGGCGCGCCATGCGGTAGGGATCGTCCACGCCGGGTGGCGGGGCACGGTGCTCGACGCGGCTGGCAGCGCGGTCCGGTCCATGCACGCAGCCTTTGGCTCGAACCCGGCGGACATCCAGGCGGGGATCGGCCCCAGCATCGGGCCGGAGCGTTACCAGGTGGGCGAGGAAGTGGTGGATGCCGTGCGCTCGGCGTTCGGCGCGGCCGATGGGGTGATTCGCCGCGCGGCGGACGGCAGCGCCTATCTCAACCTGTGGGCCGCGAACCGGCTGGCGCTGGAGCGCGCCGGCGTCGGCCAGATCGAGATCGCCGGTATCTGCACTGCGACCCGCATCGACGAGTTCTACTCGCACCGGGCCGAGCGTGGCCGCACCGGGCGGTTTGGCGCGGTGATCGCGCTGGCGGGGTGAGCGGCGCGGATGGAGTCTCGTGAGCGCACGCTGGCCGGGCGGCTGGCTGTGGTGCGAGAGGAGATGGCGCGGGCGTGCGAGCGCGCTGGACGTTCCCCGGACGAGGTGACGCTCGTCGCGGTGAGCAAAACGCACCCGCCGGAAGTGATTCTCGAAGCGGTCGAGGCGGGAGCGCGTGATTTTGGCGAGAACCGCCCGGAAGAGGCCGCGCCGAAGATCGACGCCGTCGCCGCTTTGACGTCAGCGCCTCTGCGCTGGCACATGATCGGCCACGTGCAGAGCCGCAAGGCGCGCCTGGTCACGCGCGGTTACGCGCTGCTGCACTCGCTCGACAGCGTCCGGCTGGCCCGGCGCCTGGACGCGTATCTGAGCGCGCAGGCGCGCGCGCTCGACGTGCTGCTTCAGGTGAACGTGTCCGGCGAAGCAACCAAAGAGGGCTGGGATGCGTACCAGTGGGATATGCGATCCACGCTGCGCGCGGCCCTCTGGCGCGATGTTGAGGCTGTGCTGGCGCTGCCCAGCCTGCGCGTGCGGGGTTTGATGACGATGGCGCCGCTGGCGGAAGAACCTGAGACGGCGCGACCCGTGTTCGCGGCGCTGCGCGCGCTGCGCGACGCCCTGCGCGAGGATTTTCCGCGAGCCGATTGGAACGAGTTAAGCATGGGGATGACCGATGACTACCCTATCGCGATCGAAGAAGGGGCGACGCTGGTGCGAATCGGGCGCGCGATCTTCGGCGCGCGTCAGGCCCGCTAATGGCCCTGCTGGTGAAAGTTGCACGCTTGAGGAGACAACCCCGTGGAGATAGCCGCCCTGCTTGGCCTGATCATTTACCTGTATTCCTTCGTGATTCTGGCGCGGGTGCTGATGAGCTGGGTGCAGGTGGACCCCAACAGCCCGCTGGCCCGCACGCTGATCGATCTCACCGAGCCAGTGCTTGCGCCGATTCGCAATTTACTTCCGCCGACGGCCGGCCTCGACTTCAGCCCGATTATCGCAATTGTGCTGCTACAGGTGATCGGCCGGATGATCGAAATGCTGTTTGCGTAGATCCGCTGCGCCGGGCCGGGAGCTGACGCCAGAAAGGGTTGGGGGCCATGCCGCGTAAGTTCAATATCACGGACGCGCAACACGGCGCGGCGATTGCCATCCGCGTCGAGTCGCCAGCCGAGCGCGCCGAAGTTGCGGGGCTGCTGGACGACGGCTCGCTGATCGTGCGCGTAACGGAGCCGCCTGGTGATGACCGCGCCGACGAGCAGTTGATCGAGGTCGTAGCCGATCTGCTGGAAATCGAGCCGGATCGCGTTGAGATCGTCGTAGGGCACGGGCGACCGAGCAAGATCGTCAGCGTGCGCGGCGTCTCAACCGGCTGGGTCGAGGCGCGGCTCAAAGCGTTGTTCTAGCGGCGTGTTCGCGGACGGGGGCGGCGGCGATGACAAGCGGCGGAAGTAGGGGTGGCAGCTGGTTTCGGGCAACGGCGGCGCTTCTGGCCGGAATGGCGCTGGCGACCGGCCTGTCCGCCTGCCGCGCCGAGAAAGAGGACGAGGTCGCTGCCTTGCCGACCCGGACGCTTGTCCCGCCGACGGCGACGCCGGCCGCGCCAGCAGTCCCTCCGACGCCTACACCTACCGATCTTCCCGGCCCGTCGAGTTTCACCCTGGCGACGACCCCGGTCAGCGTGCCCGGCTTGCCTGACGATCTGAGCGCCGCGCTCCGGCGCGCGGTCGATGACCTGGTCGCGTCGGGCGAGGAAACGCGAGCCAGCGTGCGCGTGCTGAGCCTGGAGCAGTATCGATGGCCGGACGCTTCGCTCGGGTGCGCCGAAGCGGACCCGGCGGCGTCTGTTCCGGCGAGCGGCGTGGACGGGTATCGTGTTCTGCTGGCTGGGCCGCGAGATGTCTACGCCTATCATGCTGCCGGAGATACGCTGGTGCGCTGCGCGCCTGAGCGGCTCGCGCCCGGCCTGTCAGGCGAGCCGCTGGCGCCCGATCCCATCGCGGCGGCGCTGGTTGAGCGCGTGCGGCGCGATTGGGCGGCGGAAACGTCGGCGCCCGCCAGCCAGGTCGTGCTGAGCAGCCTGCTTTCGATAAGCTGGCCCGACGCCAGCCTGGGCTGCCCCCGGACCGGCGGCCTCTACCCGGAGCAGGAAACGCCCGGTTATCGTATCGTCGTGCGGGCGGGCGAGCGCGAGGGGGTGTATCACACGGATATTCAGAAGTTCGTGCGCTGCGCGCCGGATGAGGAAATCCTGCCCGATGTGCTGAGCGTGGCCCTGGCGACGCCTGTCTCTGCGCCAGCGGAGTAGCGCCCGCGATGGACGGCCCGCGAGACGGCCTGCCGAGATGCACCGGCAGGCCGTTTTTTGATCCGCGACCTTGCTGGCTCAGGCGACCGCCGGTAGCGGCAGGCCGGTGCGAAGCTGTATCTCGGCCAGGGCGCTGAAGGCCGCCGCGCGGACCTCGGCGTTGCGGTCGCGCAGCGCGGCATAGAGCGGCTTGAGCGCCTGAAGGTGCCCCATCCGCCCCAGCGTGATTGCCGCCATGGCCCGTTCGAGGCTCGCGCCGTCCTGAAGCGCGCGGATCAACACCTGACGCGCATTCGAGCCATGCGGCACGCCTTCGCCGCGCTCCGCCGCCCAGCCGATCAGCCACGGCAGCGCGTCGGCTTCCGGGTGGGCGCGCGGTCCATCCTGCTCCGGCGCGCGCGCCGCCATAAACGCTTCTTCGGCGGCGGTGCGGACATACCACTGCTCGTCTTCCATCATGGCGCGGTAGAGCGCCACCAGCGCCCACGAGGCGCGCACGCGGCTCAGGCCATAGACCGTTGCGCGGCGAATCATAATGTCGTCGGCCAGGATACCGTCCCGCAGGATGGCGTGCCCGCCATCGGGGATTGCCGCCAGCGTCTCGGCTACGGCGCGGCGCAGCTCGTCCGAGCCTTCGAGCAGTCCCTGAACCATGATCTCCAGCGCACGCTCGGTGCCAATCGCGCCGAGCGCCAGCCCGGCGGCAAGCTGCACGTTGCGATGCGCGTCGCCCAGCATCGGCGCCAGGTCGCGCAGGGCTTCAGGGTCGCCCAGCGCGCCCAGCCCGACGCAGGCAAGCTGCCGGATGTGCGGGTCGGTGCTGCGCAGCGCCTGGCGCAGGATGAACAGCACGTTCCGATCGCGCGAGGCGATCAAAGCCGCCAGCGCCCGCTCGCGCAGCGCGGGGTACTGCTCCGGCGCGACCAGCGCCGCTGCCAGCCGCTTGAACAGGTCGCCGCGCCAGGGTGCGTCCGGGGGCGCGTCGGGCATCCATCGCACCAGCTCGAAAAGCTGGCTGTAGATCAAGTCGGGCGCGCTGCTGAGATGCCGGTACACCACTGGCACCATATTCAATTCGGCGGCGGCGAAGCCGAGCGCGTCGAACCAGGCGGGTTCTAGCGCGGAAGCGGCTGCCGCTTCCGCGCCGCGCGCGATCAACGCCTCGCCGCCGAGGAAGGCGGCGATCTGCGCGTGCACGAAGCTGAAACGGTTGCCCGGATGCCGCCGGGCGAGGCCATCTTTGACCAGCCCATCGAGCAGATCGCTGGCCTGAACCGGCTTCTTCCCGTCCGCACCCGCTTCGTCTGCCAGCGCGTCGGCGGCCTCGTCGAGGGCCATCACGCCGCCGTGGTCCAGCGCATAGGCCGCCAGCCAGGGAAGCGCCTCGCGGTGGTGGGCGGACGATAACCGGCGCGTCACGAAGGCGTCATACCAGCCGGGTCGGCCGGGCCGCTGCGCGTCGTTTGCCAGCCCCGTCCAGATTTTGAGCGTCAGATCGAGCGGCGTGCGCCCGCGATTGTCGATGGTCAGGCGGCGGAGCGTCTGGTCGTCGGCAGGCGCGCCGCGCTTCGACGACCCGCTCCACGCGGCGCTCCACCGCCGGACCAGCGTTTCGGCATCGCTATCGTTCCACGGACGTAGAAAGGCCGGGGTGAAGCCAAGCGCCTCCAGCGGAGCGTAGCCGGTCGCCGGCCCGGCGATGACCATCAGGCTGCTCGGATACGTCTGCACCAGGCTGCGCAGCCAGTGAAAAACGCCGTCACGCTCGCTCAGCGTCAACTCGTCATAGCCGTCGAGCAGCAGCAGGGCGCGGCCCGCTTCCAGCGCCGAATACACCACGCTGCCGGCGACCTGCCCCGTGACCGGGCCAACTTGCCGCTGCATAGCCTCGACCAGCGGCTCGGCCGGGTCGGCGCTGCCTTTGCCGTACTTGCCCGGACTCAGGTCAAGGTCGCGCAGATGCACCAGGACGGGGACCAGGCCGGGGATCGGCACCGGCGGCAGGCGGTCCTGTTGCGCCGCCGCGCTGACACGTGCCCGCTCTTGCTGGTGGACGTCGTGCAGCTTGTCGAGCGCGCGCGTCTGGATCCGCTCGCGCTCGCGGACGCGCTCGGCGCGCTCGTCGTCGGCGAGGTATTGCTCCTCCTCGAAGATCGCCTGCTCGCTCAGGGCTTCGAGCGTTTCGAGGCGCAGCTCGCCCAGCGCCAGCAGCGCCAGCGCGGCCAGCGCGGTGCTCTTGCCCGCGCCGCTGATGCCGAGCAGCGCGATTTGGCGGTCGCCTGCGCCGAGATCGCCGAGCGGAAAAGTCTCGACGTTGTACGGCGCGTAACTCGGCGGGAGATCGTGAAATAGCGGGATCACGTCGAACACGCTGGCGGCGGTCGTGCCGCTTTCGGGCGCCAGCACCGGCTGCGGTCCGGGCAGGAGTCTTGGCTCGACCAGGATATCCGTCAGGCGCACGCTCGCCCCGGCCAGGTGGTGCGCCTGCGCCAGCCGGGCGACCTCGCGCGCGTAGCGGGCGTCGGCGCTGCGGCCGATGAAGCGCCGTGTGCCTTCGATCTGCGACTCGGTCGAGACGCGCAGCCGGATCAGCCGCGCCCGCGCCTTCCAGGCCGCGAAGACCAGCGCGGCGACGGCCAGCGTGCCCAGCGCGAACGAGAGCGGTTGAAAGCTCATGGCGTCCTTTCCCTCACCGCGTGATCAGGATTCGCCCGCAATTCGAGCAAAACACGATCTCCTGGCCCTGGCGGACGCGCTGCGCCATCACTTCCGTCTGGCTGACGCCGCAGCGCTCGCAGCGATCGCCGTCCATCACCGCGACCGCGTGGCCCTGTTTGCGCGGCCACAGGTCCTCGTACAGCGCCAGGGCGTCGGCCCTAACCTCTGTCACCAGCTTCTCGCGCTGCGCCTTAAGCTGTCGGATCTCGGCGCGGATTTGCTGGCGCTCTTCGACCAGGGCCGTGTTTTCCGAAGCGCGCGCCTGCTGAACTTCGGCCAGGTGAGCTGACGCCTCCTTTAACCGCGCTTGAAAGTCCTCGACCGCGATCATCGTCTCCAGCAGCGCCGTCTCAAGCTCGCTGTGACGCCGCGCCAGCGCCTCGATCTTGTGTTCGATGTCTTGAAGCTCTTTAGGGTTGCTCACCGCGCCGCCGTACAGCTGCGCCGAAAACTGGCTGCGCTGCGCTGCGATGGTTTGCAGCTCCAGGTTGAGGTTGGTCGCGCGCGCTTCCTGAGGGCGGAGCGCCTGCTCGATCTCGCGCTGCGCCTGCTCGGCCTGCTGCACTGCCTCGTCGCTGGCTAGCTCGGCGTCAATTTCGCGGGCGCGCTTGCGCTGGGCCGCCAGCTTGAGGTCCACTCTCTGGATGCGATACAGCGTTTGGCTTGGATTCATGGGTCCCTCACCAGACTGGCGCAGCCGGCAGGCCGTTGTAAAATGAACTTACGATTAACGTGGAATAAGGCATAAGCTCGCAGAGCGCATTATACTACACGCCCGATTCCTGCGGCAACCGGGTACCGCGTCGGACTGCGCGGCTGTTCTGGTGGGTAAGGACGCTCCGATGCAGACGCTTCGCTCCGTCGATATCTCAGCCTCCGAATGGCGATGGGTGATCCTCATCAGCGGCGTTTTGGTGACTCTGACGCTGATCCCCTACGCCTGGGCGCTGGCGAGCAACCAGGGAGCCGGCGACTGGCAGTTCATGGGGATGCTGGCGAACCCAAAGGATGGGGCGACGTACCTCTCGAAAATTGAGCAGGGCCGCAGTGGCGCGTGGCTGTTCGAGCTGCGGCACACGCCCGAAGCGCACAACGGCGCCGGGATTAACGTCTTCTATCTGTTTTTGGGGCACGCCGCGCGCCTGACCGGGCTGTCGAGCGTGCTGGTCTTCCATCTGGCGCGGGTGGCGACCAGCCTGTTCATGTATATTGCGCTGTACCAGTTTGGCGCGACGGTCTGGATCCGGCTGCGGCCCCGGCGTTTGTTCTTTGTGCTGGTGGCCGCCGGGTCGGGCCTGGGCTGGCTTCTGCTGCTGATCGACCCGGACGCGATCGCAATCGATCTCAAGGTTCCCGAAGCGTTCCCCCTCTTTGCGGCGTTCGCCAACCCGCATTTCCCGCTGAGCATTGCCTGTCTGGCGCTGATCGCTTCGACGTTCGTCGTGGTCTTCCGGCGAGGGTATTCCGCTGAGCCGAGCGTAGAGAACGGCGGTCTTCAGGTGATGCTGCTGTCGATGGCGCTGGCGCTGATCCAGCCCTTCGCGCTGGTGCCGATCGGCTCTGCGTTGGTGGCCTACCTGGTTGTGCGGGCGCACCTGACGCGCCGCATCCCTTCGCACGAGCTGCGCTGGTCGTCAATGCTGTGGCTCCCGGCCCTGCCGTTTGCGATGTATTACGCGGCGGTCCTGCGCTTCAACGACGTAATGGCGGCTTACAATGAGCAGAACGTCACGCCGTCGCCCGCGCCATATCTCTACCTCTTCGGCTATGGGCTGCTGCTGATCGTCGCGCTGCCGGGGCTGGTGCGCGCTGTGCGCCGCTTCGAGCGCGACGGCGACCAGTTCATGCTGCTGTGGTTTGTGCTGAACGTCGCGCTGTTGTACGCGCCGTTCAACTTGCAGCGCCGCATGGCGATCGGCCTGATCATCCCGCTGGTGTTCTTCGCCGTGCGCTCGCTGGAAGACTACTGGTTCTTCAAGGTGCCGAAACGCTGGCGAGCGCCGGCCTTCGCCGCGCTGCTGATTTTTTTGCTACCGAGCAACCTGCTCAATCTGGCGCTCCCCCTGTTTGGCGTAGTCGCCAGCCCGGAAAGCGGGCTTGAAAACGGGATGCTGGTCGAATCGGATTACTGGGAGGCGTTCGCCTGGCTAAGTGATCAGGGGGAGACAGACGCCGTCGTTTTGGCCGCGCCGACCATCAGCGTCTGGATTCCGGCGTACACGCCAGACCGGGTGGTCTACGGGCACGAATACGAGACTGTCCCGGCGCGCAAGCGGCTTGCTCAGGTCGAGAGGTGGTATCGCGGCGAAGATTGCGCGACGCTGCTAGGTGGGGCGGTGCCTTTCCACGTCCAGTACATTTTCTGGGGGCCACAGGAGCAGGCTTTTGCGGGGGACTCGGCAGCACCCTCGTGCGTCGGGTCGCTGCCGGACCGCACGCCGCGAGAGACGTTTGGAGATGTCACCGTCTTCATCCGTCCCTGAGCCAGCCCGGCCCACCGGGTGGTTCTTCGCGGCCCTGCTGCTCGCGCTGGCCGCGCTCCTGGCGCTGACCGGCTTCAACCCGGACGGTCTGCCGTTCCAGCCGGGCGCGCCGTACTCGGACGCGGCGACCAGCCATTGGCCGTCTACGTTGTTTCTGCGCCGCGCCGTGCTGGACGACCACGCATTCCCGCTCTGGCGCCCGCTGCTGATGGGCGGCCAGCCTTTCGCAGCGAACCCGCTCAACAAGGTGTGGTATCCGCCGCAGTGGCTGGCGTTGGCATTACCCCCGGCGCTGCATCTCAACGCGCTTGCCGCGCTGCATCTCGCTCTGGCGGGGATCGGCGCGTGGACCTGGGGCCGCGCGACCGGCCTGCGCGCATCAAGCGCGGCGCTGGTCGGGCTGGCCTATCCGCTGGCCCCGCGACTGGTCGCGGCGTGGGGCGCGGGGCATCTGGACCTGATTTACGCGGCCGCGTGGTTTCCCTGGGTGCTGTGGGCGGTCCGCCGCGCGGTCCGGGCCGAGGCAGGCGCGCGGGACGCGCTGGCGCTCGGCGCGCTGGCGGCCCTATGTTTTCTGGCGGACGTGCGGCTGAGCGCCTATGTGTTCGCGCTGGCGGCGGCCTATGGCGGATGCCTGCTCGCCTCGTCAGGCGCCTGGCGCGATCGGTCTGCGCGGTCTGATATGGGCTTGCGGCTCGCTGGCGGCGGCCTGCTGGCGGCGGGCCTGGCCGCGCCGCAGTGGGCGCCGCTGGCGCTGCTGCGTGCGGACTTGTCGCGCGCGCACCTGTCGCTGGCCGACGCGTCCGCCGGGCAGATCGAGCCGGGGAGCTGGATTGCACTGGTGATCGGGAATCATGGCGGCGAGCCGGAGACGATGGTCTACGCCGGGGTGAGCGTGCTGGCGCTGGCCGGGCTGGCGCTTGCGCTGCAGCCCCGGCGCTTCGCGTTGTGGGGCGTGGCGCTGCTGATCGCCGCCCTTTACTCGCTGGGCGACCGGTCGCCGCTCTGGCTGGCGCTCAACCGGGCCGTGCCCGCGCTGCGCTGGTGGCGCGTGCCGGGCCGCGCGTGGCTGATCGCGGCGTTGATCCTGCCGTACCTGGCGGGGTGGGGCGCTCAGCTTGCGGTCGAGCGGCTCGCCGCTGGGCGGGGGCTGCGCCTGGCGCTGGCCGGGCTGCTCGGCGGCGGGCTGGCCTGCGTCGGGACCGTCGCGATTGCGCTCGTTCCCCCGCTCGGCGCGGCGGCTGCGCTCGGCGCGCTGGCGCTCCCTGCGACCGCGCTCGTCCTGGCTCTGGCGCAAGCCGGACGATTGCCCGCCCGGCGCGCGCTGGCCCTGCTGCTGGCGGTCGTGGCGCTCGATCTGCTGTGGATCGACCGCTCGCTGCTCGAATGGCGCGGCGCCGATCAATGGCTGGAGCCGCACCGCGCCCTGGCCGAGTTCCTGCGCGACGATGGCGTGATCCGCGTCTACTCGCCGAGCTACAGCTTGCCGCAGCAGGCGGCGGCCTGGTGGGATATCGCTCAGTTCGGCGGCGTGGACCCGTTTCAGCGCGCGGCGTTCGTGGCGGCTGCCGCCGCTGCGACCGGCATCCCGGCCGGGGGCTACAGCGTCACCGTGCCGCCCTTTGAGGTCGAAGACGGCGCGGGCATCGCCGGGGCGAATCGTGACGCGACGCCGGACGCGCGCCAGCTCGGCGCGTGGCTGGTCACGCATGTCGTCGCGGAGTATCCGCTCGCGGCCGGCGGTCTGACGCCGGTCGGGCGAGTCGGCAGCACGTACATCTACCGGAATGATCTTGCTCCTCGCGCAACACTCGACTGGCAGGGGCCGAACCGCGTGACGGTCACGCTGCGTGAGGCGTTCGAGGGGCCGCTCTATGCCGTGTCTGCCAGTGCGCTGGGAGGGATGGGCGAGGCAGGCGACCTCGGCCTGCCGGGCGCAATCGAGCCGGACGCGCGCGCCTGGACGTTCGCCGCCGAGCCGGACGAGATCGCGCTTGGCGCGGCGGCTGCGGCGGGGTGCCTGCTGCTGGCGGCGCTCGCGCTGTGGAGAGCGGCGTATGTCGCCCGGTGAGCGTATCGCCCGGCGTGAGTGGCGCTGGGTGGTGGCCTTCGCCGCGCTCGTGCTGGTCATCACGGCGATCCCGTATCTTCTCGCGTGGCGGGCGCAGGGCGACGCTTGGCGCTTCACCGGATCGCTGTTCGGCGTGGATGACTCCAATGCTTATCTAGGGAAAATGCGTCTCGGCGCATCCGGACACTGGTTGGCGACGCTCCGCACCACGAGCGAGCCGCATGACGGCGCGTTCGTATACGTGCCCTATCTGCTGCTCGGCCACTTGGCGCGGCTGGTGTCGGGCGGCGGGCCGGTGCCGGTTAGGACGCTGATCGCGGTCTTTCATGGCGCGCGGCTGGCGTTCGATCTCGCGCTCCTGCTAACCATTTACCGCTTCGTTGCGGTCTTTGTGCGCCGCCCCGCGACGCGGCGGCTGGCGCTTGTTCTGATCGTGCTCGGCGGCGGGCTGGGATGGCTGCTGACCCTGCTCGGCATGGAGGAGTTGTCTGGCTCGCTGCCGGTCGATCTCATCGTGCCCGAAGGATACACGTTCCTGATTCTGTTCGGGCTGCCGCACCTGGCGCTGGCGCGGACCGGGCTGCTGCTTGGATTCCTGTGCCTGTTCAGCGCGCTGCGGCGCGGCTCGCTCCGTGATGCGCTCGTGGGTGGAGCGTGCTGGGCGGTGATGGGCCTCGCCGTACCGTTTTACGTGGCAGTCGTCTACGCGCTGCTCGGCGCGTGGGGGCTGGCGGCATGGCTACGCGCACGGTGTTTTCCGCGCGCGCTATTCGGTTACGCGATTGCCGCCGCGCTTATCCCGCTGCCGCTGCTGGCGTATAACGCCTGGGTCTTCGCGGCGAACGACGTGTTCGCGCAATGGGCGGCGCAGAACCGGCTCCCATCTCCCCATCCACTGCATTATGCGCTAGGATATGCCGTTCTGGCGCTTCCGGCGGCGCGCGCGATCGGCCCGGCGTGGCGGCGCGGCGCACGGCGTGTGCCCTTCTTGCTGCTGGTGAGCTGGGTGATCGCCGTCCCGGTCCTGATTTACCTGCCGGTCAACGTCCAGCGGCGGCTGGCGGAAGGCGTGCTCGTCCCGCTGGGGATTCTGGCGGCGCTTGGGCTGGAGCGAGTCGCGCCGCGCCGCCGGGCGCTGGCGCAGGGCGCGGTGCTGGCGCTGGCCTTGCCGACTGCGGGGATGCTGTGGCTCGGAGGGTTGGTGAGCGCGCTGAGTCCGGCGCGCCCGATCTTCCGCCCGCAGGCCGAGATGAGCGTGATGCAGGCGCTTGACGCGCAGGCGCCGCGCGACGCGGTCGTGCTTAGCGCGCGCGAGACGGGAAACCTGCTACCGGTCTACACCGATTTGATCGCGTATGTCGGGCATGGGCCGGAGACGCTCCATGCTGATGAAAAAGAGGCGCGCGTGGCGGCTTTCTTGCGCGGTGAGCTAGACCCGGCGTCGCGCGCGGCGCTGCTGGCCGAGATCGACTACGTGCTCGTCGGCCCGCTGGAGCGCGCCGGGGTGCGCGGCGATGGCTGGCAAGCAGGTCTGCGCGAGATCGCGTCGTCCGGGGCAGGTGAGGATCGTTTCGTGGCCTACGAGGTAGTGCGTGACTAGGCGCGATATTCCGGCGTGGCTGCCGTTCGCTCTGTTGGCGCTGCTGCTGTTGGCGCTGTTTCACCGCCTGTTGAGCGGCCAGACGCTGTTCTGGGGGCTGCCTTCGCTTCAGTTTTACCCCTGGCGGGACTTCGCGTTTGATCAGGTGCGCCTGGGTCGCCTGCCTACCTGGAACCCCTACCTGGGAGCAGGCGCGCCGCTGCTGGCGAACTACCAGACGGCGCTGTTCTATCCGCCGAACTGGTTGCTGCTCCTGATACCTGGCGCGCAGGCGATGGGTCTGATCGCGGTGGCGCACGTTGCCTGGGCCGCGCTGGGGATGTGGCTGTTCGCCGGGGCGCTCGGCCTGCCGCGCTTCGGACGGGCGATCAGCGCGCTCGCCTATGCGCTGTCCGGCTATCTGATCGCGCGCGCTGGCTCGTTTCCCACAGCGGACGCCGCGGCGTGGATTCCCTGGGTCTTCTGGCTGGTGCACCGCGTGCTGGCTGATCGCCACGCGCGCGACGCCGGCTGGCTGGGCGTTGTGTTCGGGGTACAGCTCCTGGCTGGGCACGCGCAGACGGCCTGGTACGGCGGGGTTATGGCGGGCCTGTACGGGCTGTGGGTGGTGGGCTGGACGCAGCGCGCCGAGCGCCCGGCGCTGCGTCTGCGCGGGTTGGGGCTGGCGCTGGCCGGGGCGCTGCTCGGCGCGCTGATCGCCGCGATTCAGCTGGTGCCGACCGCCGAGTACTTCGCGCAGTCCCAGCGGTCGGGCGGGCTGCCGTTCGATGCGGCTGCTAACCTGTCGTATCCGCCGCTGCAACTGCTGACCCTGCTCAACCCCAACTTCTTCGGCACGCCCGCCGATGGCAGCTATCTGGCCGGGGCGATGTTTTTCGAGAACGCCGCGTATGTCGGATTCGTGCCATTACTGGCCGCTGGAGCGGCGCTGATGGGCTGGCTGCGACGGCGGCGCTTCCTGGTCTATTACCCCACCTTTCGGAGCGTGCCGTTCTGGCTGGCGCTGGCGCTGCTGACTTTTCTGCTGGCTTTGGGGCACTATGGGCCGGTCTTTCGCGTGTTGTACGAGCGCGTGCCGACCTTCGACTTCTTCCGCGAGCCGGTGCGCTGGATGATCGGGCCGGTGTTCAGCCTGGCGGTGCTGGCCGGGATCGGGACCGGCGCCTGGGGGCACGGCCGGTGGGCGATCTTCTGGTCGCGGCTGGCGCTGGCTGGCGGTGCGGCGATCGTCGCACTTTCCCTGGCGGCCCGCGAGTTACTGGATGTCACCTCGGCGATCGACGTGCTGACGCTGGCGCTGATCGGGCTGGGAAGCTGGACCGCGTGCGCGGCGCTGCTGACGCTGACTCAACCGCCGCAAGCCTCATTTGCGTCGCCGCTGGTGTGGCGCAGCGCCGTTCTCGCCTTCGTCGCGATCGATCTGGCCTGGGCTTCCGCCGGGCTGAATCCGACCGTCACTGCCGACTTCTACCGTGAATTCGGCGTGACGCGGCCTGAGGGGCGGATCTACTGGTTTGAGGACTACGAACACCGGGTTAAGTTTGAGCGTTTCTTCGATCCGGGCGATTACATTCTCGCCCGCGACCGCTGGCCCGAAGTGCGCGGGTCGCTGTTACCTAACCTGAACATGCTCGACCGCGTAGCCTCGCTCAATAACTTCGATCCGCTGCTGCCCCGCTATCACCGCGAATATATTGACCTGATCGAAGCTGCCGGTGCGGACTCCGCCGCGCTCCTGCGCGCGGCGGGCGTGAGCCAGGTGTTCGGCGAAGTCGCGCCGCGCGGGTGGCAGGGCGAGGCGACACTGTTTACCGCGCCGGAGCCGCCGCCGCGCTTCTGGCTGGCGCCTGCCGCCGAGTGGCACGCCGGCGACCGGGCGATCAAGGCGGCGCTGCGCGACCGGGCCTGGGACCCGTCCGCGCGCGTCATCCTGGCGGGCGAGGCTCCCGCCCAGGCGGCGCAGGCGTCCGCGATTGCGCTGCGAGACGCCGAGATCAGCGTGCTGGACAGCCGCCCCGATCGCGTGACCTTCCGCGTGCGCACCGAGACTCCGGCCTATCTGGTCGTGGCGACGACCTGGTATCCGGGCTGGCACGCGACGCTTGATGGCGAGCCGATCCCGCTCTACCGGGCGAATCTCGCGTTTCAGGCGGTCGCGGTTCCGGCTGGGGGCGGGGATGTGACGCTGCGCTACACGCTGAATCGCTGGGGCCTCGGCGCGGGTCTGACCGCTGGGGCGTTGCTGGCGGCGATCCTGCTGATTGCGTTGGGCAGCCTGCGCCGGTCACGGCGCGGCCCGCGCCGCCCGTCCCGCGTGTAAGGGTCGACGCCAGCGAAGGCGGCGGCTATAATCGCGCCGGTGTCGAGGCGCGCATCCTCGAAAGGGGACAGGGTGGCAGAGGGGCAGGTTCTTCCCCGCGTGACGGTCGTGATGCCAGTCTATAACGAGGCAGCCTTCATCGAGCGCACGCTGGGTGCGGTGCTGTCCCAGGACTATCCGGCGGACCGGCTTGAGGCGCTGGTCGTCGATGGCGGCTCGACCGACGCGACGCGGGCGCTGGTCGCCGCGATTGCCTCTGCTGACCCGCGCGTGCGCCTGCTCGACAACCCCGGTCGCATCCAGGCCCGCGCCATGAACGTCGCCCTTGACCACGCCCAGGGCGAGATTATTGTCCGCGTGGATGGTCACACCCTGATCGCGCCCGATTACGTCCGGCGCTGCGTCGATCACCTGGCCGCCACCGGCGCGCACAATGTTGGCGGGCCGCAGCGTTTCGAGGGGACAACCCCGCTGGGTCAGGCTATCGCCGCCGCCTACCGCTCGCCGTTCAGCGTCCCCAGCCGCTTTACCGTTAGCGACCGCGCCGAGTTTGTGGATACGGTTTACATGGGCGCCTGGCCGCGTGAGGTCTTGACGCAGGTCGGGCGCTTTGACGAGGCGCTGGCGGTCAACGAGGACTATGAGCTAAATTATCGCATTCGCCGCGCCGGGGGGCGCATCTACCTGGCGCCGGACATCTGCTCGCGCTACTACGGGCGGCAGACGCTCGGCGCGCTGTGGCGGCAGTTCGCGCGCTACGGCGCGTGGAAATGCCGCGTGCTGGCGCAGCATCCGCGCTCGACACGCCCGCGCCACCTCGTCGCACCTGCTTTCGTCGCAGCTGTGCTCGGCGGCGCGCTGCTCGGCGCCGTCAGCCACAGTGCGCGCAGAGGGTGGGCTTCGGTGATTGGGCTATACCTGCTGGCGAACGGGCTGGCGTCGCTGCGCCAGGCGGCGCGCGACGGATGGACGCTGCTGCCGCGGCTGCCGCTGGTTTTCGCCACGATTCACCTCGCCTGGGGCGGTGGCTTCTGGCTTGGCGCGCTGCGCCGGGCGCTGACGGGGCGCTGGGAATGACCGGCACGCCGCAGAACCTACCCCCGCCGCCGCGCCGCTGGCAGCTTCAGCTTTCGGAGCGGCGCATTCTGCTGATGCTCGGCGATGCGCTGGCGATCTTGATCGCCGTTGTGCTGGCGCTCGGCATCTGGGTCATTGTCGATGGGCGCGGGCTGGGCGTGCGCTTTGTCGTCGAGCATCTGTACTGGTTCCCGATCCTCGCCGGGCTGTGGCTGATGCTGGCGAGCGCCAACGATTTCTACAACCTGCGGATCTCGTCGCGGATCGATACCAGCCTGATGCGGCTGGTTCAGGTCACGTTGCAGGTTGTGGTCGTCTACCTGGTCATCTTTTTCTTCAGCCCGCGCGCGGCGCTGCCCCGCCTGTTTATCCTGTATTACGCCGGACTATCGTTCCTTTTGATCATGCTTTGGCGGGTGTGGCGCCCGTTTTTGCTGGGATGGACCGGCACGCGCCGCCGGGCGCTGGTGATCGGCTCTGGCTGGAGCGCGCGCACGATCATCGAGGCGCTGCGCGCCGAAGCGCCCGACGATTACGAAGTGGTCGGGATGGTGATCGATCCCGGCGACGCGCCGCCCTCTAACCCGCTGGTGCCGTTGATCGGCGATGGGCGCGATCTGCTCCGTATGGCGCAGCAGGCGGGGGTTTCGGAGTTGATCCTGGCGCACGGGCACGAGCTGTCCGGCGAGATGTTCCAGGCGATCATGGACTGCTACGAGCAGGGGCTGAGCATCATCCCGATGCCGCTGCTGTACGAGCAGGTGACTGGGCGCGTCCCGATCGAGCATGTGGGGCAGCGGTTCTGGACGACAATGCTGCCGATTGAGGCGACTTCGATCTTCGACCCCTATCCACTGATGAAGCGCGCCGTCGATCTGGCGCTGTCGGCGATGGGGCTGGTCGTTTTCGCGCTGCTGCTGCCGCCGGTCGTGCTGGCGCTCAAGCTCGATTCGCCCGGCCCAATCTTTTTCCGCCAGCAGCGCGTCGGCAAGAGCGGGCGTCTGTTCTGGGTGACGAAGCTGCGCTCGATGATCCCCGACGCCGAGCGCGAGACCGGCCCGCGCTGGGCCAGCGGCGATGACCCGCGCATCACCCGCGTCGGAAAGCTGCTGCGCAAGACCCGGCTGGACGAGATGCCGCAGTTAGTCAACGTCCTGCGCGGCGAAATGAGCCTCATTGGCCCGCGCCCGGAGCGCCCGGAGTTTGTCGAGGCGCTCAGCCAGACGATCCCGTTCTACCGCACGCGCCACGTCGTCAAGCCGGGCATCACCGGCTGGGCGCAGGTCCGCTACCACTACGGCGCCAGCGAAGAAGACGCGCTGATCAAGCTGCAATACGATCTCTACTACATCCGCCACCGCTCGATCGCGCTCGACGTGCTGATCATGCTGCGCACCGCCGGCAAGATGCTGGCGTTCCAGGGAACGTGATCGCCATGACACCGGTTCGGCGGACGGCGCTGGTGACGGCGCTGACTCTGCTCGTCGTCTTCATCACCGGCACGGCCTATGGGCATACCGGCGCGATCCCGGACACGCTGCGCTGGCTACCCATTACCGCGCCGCTGGTGATCTGGCTCCTGCGCGTCGCGCGGCGCGGCGACGCTCTGCCTCGCACGGCGCTCGATCTGCCGCTGGCTGCGGCGCTGATCTGGCTTGGCGCGACGGTTGTTTTTGCTTCCGAGCGGCGGCTGGCGTTTGAGTTCGCCTGGCCTCATATCGCACATATCCTGTTGCTGTATCTGCTGGTGGACCTGATGCGTCGCGGCTGGGCGGGCGCTTTCCGCGCGGCGCTGCTGGTGGTCGCGCTGGGGATCGTCGCGGTGAGCGCAGTCGAGGTGAGCGCGTGGTACTTCGGCTGGCTCGGCGAGCCTGGCTGGTTCCCGGTGGCGGGGTGGTCTTCACCGCTGCCGCCGCTGCTGCCCACGCTCGATCTGGCGCTGAACATCTCGACGATCCAGGGCAACACCGTCGCCGTGCTGATCTCTCTGGTCGCGACTGGGGCGGTCGCGGCGCGCTCGCGCTGGCGACGCGTTGGGCTGTCGGCGCTGGCCCTCAGCCTGCTGGTCATCGAGTTCCTGACCTTCTCGCGCGGCGGGCTGCTGGGCGCCCTGGTAGCGATCGGCGTGCTGTTCGCGTTTGGCGCGGTGCGCTGGGGTGGGCAGAGCGGGCGGCTACGCGGCCTGCTTCAGCCGCGTGTGGTGCTCGCCGCGACGCTGATCGCCGTCCTCGGCGTGGGGCTGCTGATGGTGGTGTGGAGCGCGCGCCCGCAGCGTGGCGCCAGCGATCAGGGCCGCCTCGACGCCTGGCGCAGCGCCGTCGCGATGGCCTCGGATCGCCCGCTGACCGGCGTTGGGGCGGGGCTGTTTGGCCGCGCGCTGCGGTCGTACCGCGACCCCGATCTGGCGCAAGATAAACTGGTGTCCGCTCACAACCTGCCGCTCAACGTCCTGGCCGAGACGGGCGTGCCGGGCCTGCTGATGCTGCTATGGATCGCGCTTCGGTTTCTGCGAGCCTGGTGGCGCGCGTGGAGCGCCGCCGACCCGGCGCGCCGCCTGTGGCTGGAAGGGGCGCTCGCCGCGCTGGCCGCCTACGCCGTGCACAGTCTGGTCGATACGTTCCCGCTGACCTCGTCCGTCCTGCCGCTGCTGATTGCGGTCGCCTATGTGCTGGCTGTGCCCGCTCCCGCGCACATCGCCGCGCCACGCGCCCGGCGCGCCATCGCCTGGGCCGGGATTGGCCTGATCGCGCTCTATGGCGCGGCGCTGCTGGTGTTCGACGTGGCCCAGGGTTGGATGCTTGCCAGCCAGCGCGCGGTGGAGCAGGGCGATCTCGACGCGGCGCTGACGCGCGCTCGTCGCGCCCAGACCTGGGACCCGGCGCTCTCGCTCTATGACGTGCAGGAAGCCTACGTGCTTGGCCTGCTGGCGAGCGAGCGCCCGACTGAGTATCTCCGCCCCGCGATCGACGCCCATCAAGCCGCGCTGGCGCTGGAGCCTACGTTTGACCTGGGCTGGGCCAACCTGGCCGGGCTGTACGCGCAGGCCGGCGATCAGGCTGCCGCGCAAGAAGCGATGCGCCGCGCAGCGGCGATCAACCCGCAGATGGCGGTTTACTGGTGGTGGCTGGAGGAGGGCGAGCGCGCGCTGGCCGAAAACCCGGACCTGGCCGAATACGTCCGCGACCGCGACCCGGCGGGTCTGCGCGCGTTCTTGCGCGATGATGAGCGCCCCGCCGGGCTACGCCTCTATGTTGCGCTGCTGGCCGATCAACGCGAGGAAGCCGCGCGGCTGGTCCCGGAGGCTCAGCGCGAAGGCGGGTGGCTGGCGCATCTGGCGCTGGGAATGCACGCGCAAGAGGTTCTACGCGATCCGGCCCTGGCGCTGACGTGGCTGGCGCGCGCGGTCAATGCCCGGCCCGAAGACGAGCGCCCCGCGCTGTCGCGGGCCGAGGTTGAGATTGCCACCGGTAGGCTTGACGCAGCGGAAGCAGACGCGCGGCGCGCGCTGTTCGCCGATCGCTACGGCGGCGCCTACGCCAACGCGCTGCTGGCGCAGATCGAGCGGGCGCGCGGCGCGCCGGACGAGCAGGTGATCGCGCTGCTGCGCGCCAGCGTGCGCCCCCGGCCCACGCCGGAATACTTCGCCGGGACGGTCTACGCGCGCCCGGCTGATTTCGATTTGCTGCCGCAGTTAGGCGTGCCTGGCATGGCGTCGCACTTCTACGCCGGTTGGCTCGCGCTGGCAGACTTGTACGTCGAGCGCGGCGAGATCGCGCCGGCGCGCGCCCTGTACCGCGATCTGCTGGCGCTCAACCCGCAGCTTGGCGCGGCGGCGGAAGCCCTGTCCGCGCTACCCGATCACAAGGAATAACAGCAGCACGATCCACAGCGTGCTGTAGACCAGCGGGCGCCGGGCATGACGCCGCGCGCTGTACAGCACGACCGTCAGCACCAGCCCTGGAATGAAGCGCAGTAGTCCGAGGAACTCGCGGTAAGTCGAGAACGGCACGAACAGCATCAGCGCGGCGTTGGCGAGCAGCAGGCAGGTGTAAGCGTCGTACCAGCCCGCGCGCAGATCGCGCAGGCTGCGCCATAGCCCCCACAGCGCCGGTAACACGGCAACCGGTCCGGCGAACAGCACGCCCAGCAGCAGAAACGCCGCCAGGCTGCCTTCGGTCGCGATGCGCGCCAGCCCCATCAGCGGCACGATCTCGAAGCCTGTCGCCAGCGCGCCGCCGGACCCGGCTCCGAACGCGCCCAGCCACGCGAAGAGCGCGATCTGCCATGCCATGAACGGAACACCCACGATCAGAACAAGCTGCGCCAGATCGCGCCAGCGGCGGTTGAGCGCGAAATGTAGCGCGTACCCGGCGCTGAAGACGAGCGCCGTCTCTTTCGCGAACGCCGCCAATGCCAGGGCTGCCGCCGACGCCCGCAGCCGCCCGCGCTGCTCCAGCCAGATCGCCGCGATGGCAAGCCCATAGGCCAGCGGCTCCGGCGTGCTGAGCCGCACTGCCATGACCACCCCCGCGAACAGCCCGTAGCTCAGCGCGAACCAGGGGCTAGCGCGCTCGGCGCGCAGCAGGCCCGCCAGCAGCGCGGTGCTGATCACCAGCGCCGCCCCGTTGATCGCCACCAACGCCCAGGGGATCAGCGCGCTCCGGCTCAGACTGATCAGCCGGCCGAGCAGCGGCAGCAGAATGCGCTGCATCCGGTAGGCGGGCACGTCGAGACAGTCCGGTGCCTGCGCCGGGTCGCGCGCGATATAATAGGCGAACTGGCCGTCGTAGCCCTCGGCGCCCTCGGCGCAGCTTTCGCCGCCGTGACCCGCACACTGGCGGAAGCACTCGCCAAGCGTGACGAATACCTCCGCGTCTCCGCTAGCGCGTGCCAGGAGCACGCCGAGATAGACCGCCAGAAAAACGAGCACCACGGTCCAGGGCCGCCACCACCGTCTGGCAGGAAGATTCATTGCTCGATCAATCCATCAGGAGCAGGCACCGTGAAGACATTTCCGAATACTCCCCCGTCCTTTAATCAGCTGGTTTACGCGCTGGTCCGGGCCATCCCGCCGGGGAAAGTCCTGAGCTACGGGCGCGTCTCCGACCTGCTCGGCGTGCCGCAGGGCGCGCGCGCGGTCGGGTGGGCGCTGCACAACCTCGGCGGCGCGGAGCCGTCCGTCCCCTGGCACCGCGTCGTGAACGCGCGCGGCCGGGTCAGCATCAAAGGATCGCCTGAGGCCGCGATGGAGCAGCGCATCCGCCTGGAAGGCGAAGGCGTGGTCTTTGACGAGAACGACGCGCTCGATATGAGCCGCCACCTCTGGACGCCCTCGCTGCCCGAAGTCGAGGCAATTGTGCGGAGCGCGCTGGCTGGCGGTCGCGCCCCGGACCAGACCTAACGCGCTAATCATAGTGGAACCCGGCGCGGGAGGGAAATGCATAGCGCCCGCGTGGAGGCGGGCGCTGCTCTGATTTCTATCTGATGACCCCGAGAGGACTCGAACCTCTAACCAATTGATTAAGAGTCAACTGCTCTGCCGGATTGAGCTACGGGGCCAATCTTGACGGGATGGATTCTACTCGAAATCTCGCGCCTGGTCAACGGTCAGTCGGCAGAAAAATCGTAGCGTCGTCGCCCGGCATTGCCCTGCCGTGACATTAAGAAAGCTTAAACGAGCGCCCCTCCCGCGCGGCCCGTTTTCGCGTTAAGATCAAGGGAGGGGTGGCTCTGCGCTGGTGAGGCGACGATGAAGACAATTCTCCTGGTCGAGGACGATGATACGCTCCGCAAGACGCTGGCGTACAACCTCTCGAAAGAAGACTACAAGGTGGTCCAGACCGGCGACGGCGAGGAAGCGCTCGCCCTGGCGCGCGAAAAAGCGCCCGATCTGATCGTGCTGGATGTGATGCTGCCGTCAATCGACGGCCTGACGGTGTGCCGGATCATCCGCGCCGAGTCGGATGTGCCGATCATCATGCTCACCGCGCGCGGCGGCGAGGTCGATCGCATCGTCGGGTTCGAGATCGGGGCGGATGACTACATCGTCAAGCCCTTCAGCCTGGGCGAGTTTTTGGCGCGCGTGCGCGCGATGTTGCGCCGCACGCCTGCCGCGCGCGCCGTGGTGGACAAGCTCGAAGCTGGCGACCTGACGCTCGACCTGATCGCCCGGCGCGCGACGCGGGATGGCGTCGAGCTGAGGATGACGCACAAGGAATTCGATCTACTGGCGACGCTGATGCGTAACCAGGGCGCGGTCCTCTCGCGCGATCTGCTGCTGGAGCGTGTGTGGGGCTACGATTTTAGCGGCCAGACCAAGACCGTCGACGTTCATGTGCACTGGCTGCGCGAGAAGATCGAGGTTGATCCGTCGAACCCACGGCGCATTGTCACCGTGCGCGGCGTGGGCTATCGCTTCGAAGGCTGACGGATACCCTATGAGCAGCGAAATCACGGTTCTGGCGCTGGTCGTCGCGGCTGGGCTGCTGGTCGCGCTGGCGCTGGCTTTCCGCCGTATGCAAGCCCTCGAGCGCCAGGTCGCCGCCGCTACGGCCCCACGCTACGCGGAGGCGGAGCGCGCGCTCCAGCAGCAGGAGGCGGTGCTTAAAGCGGTTGACGAGGCGGTGCTGGTGCTTGATCTCCAGCAGATCATCATGACTGCCAACCCGGCGGCGGAATCCTTATTCGGACTAGCGCCCGCCGGGGAGACGCTGATCCAGGTTGTAGACAGCCCGGCCCTGGTCGAGCTGGTCGAGGCGGCGCGCTTGGTGCGCGGCGAGGGAATGGAGCGGCGGATCGAGTTCGGCCCGCGTATTTTGCATGCGCGGGCCGTCGCGCTGCCCGGCGGCGAGGATTCGCGCGTGGCGCTGGCGCTGCGCGATGTGACTGAAATGCAGCGCCTGGAGCGCGCGCGGCGCGAGCTGGTTTCAAATGTGTCGCACGAGCTAAGCACGCCGATCACCGCCATCGGCTTGCTGGCGGACACCCTGCTGGACATCGCGGACCGGGAGAAACCAAAGCGCCTGCGCAAGATGGTCGGTGACATCAAGCGCGAAGTCGACACCCTGACGCAGCTCGTGCAGGAGATGCGGGACCTGTCGCTGATCGAGTCCGGCCAGATGCCGGTGCGCCTGACGCCGACGCCTCTGCTGGAAACGGTGCAGGCCAGCGTCAAGCCGCTCGAAGCGCTGGCCGAGAGCAAGCAGCAAACGATCGACGTGACCGTGCCGGATGACCTGATCGTGCTGGCCGACAGCTTCCAGCTTCAGCGGGCGCTGAAGAACATCCTGCACAACGCGGTCAAGTACGCGCCGGAGCGCGGCGAGATCGAGATTTCGGCCACCCGATCCGCTGACGAGGCGATCATCAGCGTGCGCGACGACGGGCCGGGGATCGCCCGCGAAGACCTGCCGCGCATCTTCGAGCGCTTTTACCAGGCTGACCGCGCGCGGCGCAGCGGGACCGGCCTGGGGCTGGCCATTGTGCGCCATATCGTGCTGGCGCACGGCGGGCGTGTGTGGGCCGAAAGCGTCGAAGGCGAAGGCGCGACCTTCTTCCTGATGCTGGCGCTCGCTCACCCTGACCGCGACCAGCCCGCCGCGTAAGCTTTAGATCGGCTCACTGTGCGTTTCGGCCCAGCGGTCGTACCGCTCGCGCAGCTCACGCGTGATCGGCCCGACCGCGCCGCCCGCAATCGGCTGGTCGTCGATACGCGTGATCGGCACCACGCCGCGTCCGCTGCTGGTCAGCAGCGCCTCTTCGAAACGGGGAATATCCCGTTGATACGGCGCATCCATGCGCACGGGCGCCAGGTCGCGCGCGATATCCAGCACGGCCTTGCGCGTGATCCCGGCGAGCACGCCTTCGCCCGCCGTATAGAGCACACCCTCCACGACCGCGTAGAAGTTGCTCGACATCCCTTCCAGCAGGCGGCCATCCTCGCCGCGCAGAATTCCTTCGTACACGCCCGGCGGCAGCGCCTCCTGCGACGGCTTGCGCACCGTCATCCAGGCGGTCGTCTTGACGACCGGGTTGGCGCGCACCAGCGGCAGCGTCATGACGTGCGCCCCGTCGCGCTGGATCGCTTCCGGCACCGGCTGGTACGGCTCCAGCGCCAGGTAGATATGCGCCGGGTTTTCGCGCGGAACCGTAATGCGGAACTTGGCGTCCGCGTATCCCGCTTCGTGCAGAGCGTCGCGCAGCGCCGCCCGCAATCGCTCGCGGTCGAGTTCCAGCGCGATCCCGCTCAGCCGCGCTGACTGTTCCAGCCGGTCGAGGTGCGCGTCGAACAGCAGCGCGCGGTCCCCGTGAAAGGTCCGCGCGACCGTGTAGACGCCATCCGGCTCCAGGCTGGCGGCGGCGGCCAGCGACGGCGCGCGGTAGGGCGTTGGCCTGACCCCTTCGGGCGTCAGAATCAGCGTCGGGATCGGCGTGAAGGTGGTTTCGGACATCAGCGGGCCATCCTGGGTGCATGCGACGCGGCGAGCGCGGGCGCTCGGCGGCGTATTGTAGCCGATCCTGGTCTATCGCGGGAAGACCGCGATGACGCTCGGCAGACGGTCAAACGCGGGATAGAGGTCGTCGGGACCCTCGACGTGATCGAGCGCCAGGCCGGTCGAGCGCCCGCCATCCAGCGCGAGCGCGATCCGCACGTCGAGATCGGCGCTCAGCAGCCAGTCCTGTGCGGCGCTGAAGCTCACCTCGCTCAGGGGGGTGACGATGAGCAGAATCCGGCCTGCGCCATCCTGCGCGATGATCGTCCGGCGTGCGGGCACGTCGAAGCCGTCGCCGCGCGGCGCGAGCACGCCGCCCGCCTCGATCAGCATGGGGAATGACTGGACTGCGTGCCAGAGCGGCTCGCCAAGATACGGCTCGCTGACCAGCGAGCGCACGCGCGGCCCCGCCTCGGTCACTTGGAACATGCCGCCGAATCCGCTGAATGATTGCCCGTAGGCCTGTCCCTCGCTGACGACCAGCCCCAGCGCGCGACTGAACTCGTCGAAGAAGCCGCCGTTGACGATCACCGCCGCGCCGGGCAGCGCCGCCCGCCACTCGCTCAGCGACAGCGGGTCGCCGGGCCGGTACGCGACCTGGAATGTCGCCAGGGCGGGGTCGACGCGGACAATCATCGCCTGCGCGCCGAACGGCCCCTGGCCGGGGACTCGCGCTGTGCGCTGCTCGATACCCGGCCGGACCGTTTCCCACCCGTCGCCGGAAACGGGGGTCGGGGCGGAGGTAGGCGTTGGCGTTGGCGGGGGGATCGTCGCGCGCGTCAGGGTGCAGCCGGGCGCCAGCAGAAGCAGGCCGGACAGCGCGCCCCAGATCGTCCATAGCAAAACCGGTCGGAAGCGAAGCGGCATCGGCTAGCTCTCGTCGTCCTTGCGCGCGTCGCTGTCGCGCCGCCGCTCCAGCAAGCGTGACGCCAGCGTGCCTTCGGCCTGGGATGGGCCGGGTTTTTCGGGCGCTTTGACCTTCGGCGTGGCGAGGGGATGCGTTGCTTTGGGACGCAGTGGACGACGCCGGGCCGGGGCTGGCTCTGCGGCGGGCGAAGGTCGCGCTGGCGTGTCCGGGACGGCAGGCGTGCGAGCGCGGCCCTTGGCGTCCATCAACCGGCCAATCCGCGCGGACTCGGCGGCGGGTTCGAGCGCCTCGCGCGCTCCGAACACCCGGCTGCGCGCCGCCGCAAGGTCGCGCCGGGTCAGCACCAGCCGTCGCACGGCGACATCGATCGGAAGCAGCAGCGTCGCGGCCAGCAGCAGATAGGGCCACACCGGCTCGGCGGCGCGCTGCTGGTCGAGGTCGTGCGCGAAGGCAGCCGGCGGGGCGTCGCCGATCGATTGGCCGCCGGTCAGCCGCGCGATACTCTCCAACAGCGCCAGCGGCTCGGTGGGCGCGGACGCGGTCGTATCCACCCGGTATTCGCTTGAATAGCTCAGCACCCAGCCCGCCGTCTGCCGGACCTGCTGCGGCGCCAGCGCGTCGCTATCGCTCCCGGTCGCTCCGGCGACGGTAATGAAATACGACCCTTCCTGCTCCGGCGTGAAGACCGCCTCGTAGTGGCCGGGCGCGGTCTGCCGCAACGGGATCGTGGTCGAGTCAAGTTGCGCGTTGGTCACTGACGCTTCGAGCGCCAGGCCGTTCAGGAAGCCCCCCTGGGCGGTGCGCGCGTCAACCATTAGCACGGCTTCTTCGCCGCGCTCGACCACGTGCGCCTCGATATTGCTGGTGCTGCCTTCGATGATCGACCACTGAACCGCCTGCGTCCAGAAATCCGCGTAGCCGGGCCAATCGACCCACTCGGCGCCCCAGCGCGCGCTGGCGTCTGACGTGAACGCGACCGCCCGGCCCAGGCCGTACTGCCACGCCGCCAGGATAGGATCGTTTTGCGGCCCGCTCAGCACAACGGTCGCGGTCTGCTTGGGCGTGGTGGCGATGTAGCCGAGCAGCTCCGGCGCGCTGTCGATGCCCGCCATGATCGGGTGGTCTGCATTGATCGCCGGGCGGAACGCCTCTTCCACGATATAGGCGCGGGTTGCCAGCAGCGTCTCGGCGGTGAAGATCGCCGGGATGGTTGACACGTCATACGCCAGGTGGAACTTGCCACGGCCCGCGATGGCGACATCCTGTAGCCACGGGGCGAAATCGCGCCCGATGGCGACGACCGAGGTCGTGACGCCATAATCCTGGTACATCGCATCGACCGCCGGGACGATGCCTTCCGGGTCAGACCCGCCGTCGGTCAGCAGGATGATGTGTTTGAGATGCGAGGGGTCGTCACGCAATACGCGGTCGGCGGAGAGCAGCCCCTGGCGGATGCTGGTGCCGCCTCCGGGCCGCAGCGCACCGACCCGCGCGCGTAGCTCGGCGCGCTTGGTTGTGTCGCCGACCTCCTGCACTTCGAGCACGTAGTAGGCGCTCACGTCGAAGGACAGCACGCCGGTCCGGTCGGTGTCTTGCAGCAGCTCGAACGAGCGAATGACCGCTTCCTTCGCCAGCTCCAGATTCGACACGCCGCTCGGCGCGGCGATTTGCATGCTGCCGGAGCGGTCGATCACAAACAGCAGCGTCAGCTGCGGGATGCGCTCCTTGTCTCGAAGCTGCATCTCGACCGGCAGCGTTTCTTCCAGCGGGGTGTCGTAATAGCCGCCGACGCCGAAGCTCGACGGGCCGCCGATCACCACCAGCCCGCCGCCCAGGTCGCGCACGTAAGCCTGCAAGTAGCGCATCCGGTCCACCGTCAGGTCCGCGCCGGAGACGTTCGCCAGAATCACGCTGTCGTAACTGCTCAGCGGCGCGAGGCCCAGCGGCAGGTCGTGCGGCCCCTGCTGCTCGACGACGAGACCGGCTTCTTCCAGCGCGGCGCGCAGCGAGACGGCTTCCTCGTCCTCGCTTGCGACCAGCAGCACGCGCGGCGGCCCGGTCACTTCGGTAAAGGCCGATAGCTCGTTGTTCTGGTAGAAGTTGTCCGCGCCGAGCGGCTCGACCACCACGCGAAAATCGGCGAAGCCGGGCGTCGGAACGGTCAGATTGGACAGCACATAGCTGTTGGTCCCCTGGCGTAGCTCGACCGCCTCGCGATAAATGAGCGCGCCTGACGACAGGACGCGAATTTCGGCCATGCTGCCCGGCTGGTTGCTGGCGATCGTCACCGATAGGTCGAACGCCTCGCCGGCATTGACGGAGGCGGGCAGGCGCACATCTGTGATCAGAACTTCTGGTCCGGTTGGCTGCTCGGTCGGGCCGGGCGCGAGGAACACGTAGTCGATCTGGACATTGGTCGCCGCCGCCAGCCGCGCCACCTCCGTCGAATCCCCGACTGTTTCGCGCCCATCGCTCAGAACGACCATGCGCTTGGCCGTGTCCGCCGGGAACAGCGCCAGCCCCAGGCGCATCGCCTCGGCCAGATCGGTGTTGAGCCGGATCGGGTCCGATCCCATCTGCACCAGCTCAAGCTGCCGGGTGATCGGAATTTCGACCAGCGCGTCGGCGCCGAACACGATCACCGCCGCCTCGTCATTGCGGCCCATCGCCTCGGAGGCGCTTCGAACGTAGTCGAGCGCCCGGCTCTGCAATTCGGGTGTGACGCTGTCCGACACGTCGATCAGGAAGACGACCGCCAGCCGGTTCGCGGCCCGCTGCATTTGCAGCCCGGCCAGCGCCAGAACCAGCAGCGTCACGATCACCAGGCGGATGATGAGGCCGAGGGCATCCCGCAGGCGGCGGTAGGCCAGACGCGGCCAGCCGGCAACCACGAACACGGGCAGCAGCAGAAGCAGCCAGAGCGCGTCGGGGCGCGTGAAACTCATAGCCGTCGCCCCTCTCGCTGGTTGGCGGACAGCGCCGAGCGCGGGCGGGGGCGCGCCGGGCGACGCCATAGCGCGGCGAGCCGCTCGCGCGGGCCGCGCCGCCCGCCGCCGAGCCGGACGCTGGGCAGGCGTCGCAGCGAGCGGTGATAAAACAGCCATTCGCCCAACAGAAACGCCAGACCCAGCGCGGCGATCCACGGCCAGAACTCGCGCCGCGCCGTCTCCTCGCGCGCGCCGCGCGCGATGGTCGCGCTGCCGATAGTCACGCTGTCCTGCGGCTCGATCGCGCTCTCGGCCGGGTCGAACAGGTTTACCGCGAACTGCTCGGTGCGGACCGTTTCGCCCGCGCGTGTCAGCTCGACCCGGTACAGGCCGGGGGCTTGCGTGCCCCCGAACACGGCGCTGCTGCCCTGCGGCTCCAGGTGGACGCGCTTCCCATCTGGCGCGACGACTATCGCTGCGTCGGCGTCCTCGATCAGGCGCACCGTGACCGGCGCGCCCGGCTTGACCGAACCGGCTAGGTCGAGCGCGCGCGGCGGCGAGAACCACGCGCTCAACTCTGCGATCAGGATCGGCCAGGCGGGTTGCAGCACGAGGTCGGTGTTGGGATAGCGCGCGTCGAAGGCCAGAATCGCGACCTGGCGCTGATCGACTTCGCCCGCGACGGCGACCGGCAGGCTTCCGGCGCGCAGCAGCGGCGTCGCCCACGATCCGGCCTCCAGCGGGCGCGCTTCCAGCAGGTTGACCGCGTTCAGGAACGCGCCGAGGTTGCGCACGCGCGGGTCGGTCGTGGCGGCCAGCGGCCCCGGCGCTGTCTCCGGCGCGCCGACGTTGAAGAACGATGTGCCCACCGGCGGATTGACCAGCAACAGGTCGCCCTCCGGCAGTGGATCGGGCACCCAGCCGTCGAGCACATAGAGATCGAACGGCTCCTGCGGCAGGCGCGCTCCCGGCTCGATCTCGTACAGCTCGACGCCGCGCAGGCTACGAAAAATCTGCCGCAGGAACAGGTTGTCGCCGGTCGCCAGCAGCACGCGCCCGACGCCCGACCGGTCGTGGACGGTGTGCGCCATGTTGTCGAGCGCGAGAAAGTCCGCCCCGATGGACCCGCCCGGCAGGGTCAGCGTGGTCGTCAGCGTGTCGAAGTCGGCAGGCAGCTCGATGTCGAAAATGTCGATCTCGCCCCGTGCTGGAACCGTGTAACGATACGCCCAATCGATCACGCTGCTTCCGTTCAGCCGGCCATCCAGGATCACGTCGGCATCTTCGTCGCCGTAATTGCTCAGCCGGGCGAATAACTGAGGCGGCTGGTCAGGCAGGGCGCTCGTCGCCAGCGCGCTGATCGCCACGTTGCGCCCGGACTCGCCGACCGAGATGAAGCGCACCGTTCCGGGCACCGATGGCAGGTCAGCAGGCAGACCCCCGTCGCTGAGAATGACGACGCTCAGCGTTTCCACGCCGACCGCGCCCGCCGCCGCGAGCGTCATAGCCGCTGTCCAGTCGGCGCTGCCCTGCGACGGCTGCGCGGACTCAACCGCTGCGCGCAGCACGAGCGGATCGCGCGAGGCAGAGGCCAGCACCTCCGGCGCCTCGGCCACGCGGATGACCGTCATCGTATCGCCCGCGCCCAGCAGGTCGACCATCTCCAGCGCCGTCGCGCGCGCCGCCTCGAAGCGGCTCGGCTCGACATCGGTCGCCGCCATGCTGGCCGACGCGTCGAGCAGCAAGACCGTCCGCCCGGTGCTGACGGTCTTGACCTCGATAAACGGGCGGGCGAGGGCGATCACCAGCGCGGCGAGGATCAGAAGCTGAAGCAGCAACAGCCAGCTTGGGCGCAACCGCTGCCAGGGCGCGTTAGCTTCCCGGTCTCGCAGCAGTTGCTGCCAGAGGAAGGTGCTCGAAATCGGCGTCTCGGTCCGGCGCAGGCGCAGCATGTACAGCAGCACGATCGGCACGGCCAGCGCGGCCAGGCCCAGGGCGAGGGGCGTCAGAAATGATAGCGACGACAAGGCTCCCATCGATCAGCGCACCGTGATCTCTGCCGGCAGGACGAGATGATCGGCCCTATTGACCAGCGGCACGCGCGCGCCGGTCTGGGGGTCGTACAGGCCGATCTCGATTCGCGCCGGGCCGCGATAGGCCGCGTTGTCCGGGGCCAGCGCATGGACATCGACGATGTACTCCCCCACGACCCAGCCGGTCGTCGGGCGGGTTCCTTCGACGGGTGGGCTGTCGTGCCCGCCGATGAAGCGCCCGTCCGCGTCCAGCAAGTGCGTGAACACCGTATAGGCGACCGGCGGCGTCGCGGCGGCGCGCCAAACCAGCGTCAGCGCCAGCGGGTCCCCGGCGCGAACCGTCGTGCGATCCAGCGTGTATCCTTCGAGCGTCGCCACCCCCTCGAACTCCGCGCCTATGGTCTCGGCGAACGGCGGCGGAGCGAGCAGCCGATCGGTTTCCTCAATCGTATAGGTGGCAAGCTTTTGCGCGTCCATGCCGTCGAATTCCAGCCACAGCGCGGCCTGCCCGCTGGCGCCCGCCGGGACGCTGAAAGCGTGCCAGTCCAGGCTGTAGCCGGGATAGACCCTGACCGGCTGTGACTGTTCCCAGCCCTCGCCGCGCAGGACCAGCGACGCGCCACCCCACGGCCCACCAGCGCAGCATGAGTCTGGCGCGAGCCACCGCAGCGTGACACGGAGCGCCTGGCCGGGGCTGAGCGAGCCATCGGCGGCGTCGCTCCCGGCAAGCTGTACGTCTTCCGCCGGGCTGAGGGCGGTTGGGATCTGGTCCGTCGCCCCCGAAGATGGCAGCGTGGCGAGCGCCAGCGTCCGGCCGGAAGGGACGCCGTCGATCAGCCGGTCCAGGCCGTCCGGCGCGGCGTCGCTGTAGACGGTCAGCGTGACGCTGTAATCGCCCGGCGGCGCGCCCGCCGGGAGCGGCAGCAGGCTGAACGCCGCGCCGCGCTCGCCCGCGTCCCAGCCGGACGTCGGCGTCTGGTCGTCCTGGCGGATGTCTGCGTCGCTGCGCGCGAGGGTCCAGCCGGGCGGATCGACGGTCATCAGCCGGGCCGCGACGCGCATGTCGGCGCCGGATGGCGCAGTGAGAGTCCACGCCGTCTGCACGCAGAACGTGTCGTCGCCACCGATCGCGGCGCTCTCCAGCCGGATCGCGCCGAAGTCCGCCGCTGCGTTGTCCAGCGGAGCGAGCGCCAGCGGGCGCTGGACCCGGTACGCGGTCGTGGTCAGCCCCTGGACCGTCATTGTCTCGCCGGTTGGACGCCCGGCCGCGCTCAGCAGGCAGGGAAACATCCCGCGCTCGTCCGCCGGAAGCTGGTACCACGTCAGCAGCTCGACGCGCGCCGGAGCGGGCCGCTCCGCCAGCGCCGCGTTAATACGCTCGATCGCGTCTTCGGGCGCGCTGTGCAGCGGGACCCCGACGATCTGCGCCCGCACGTTGAGCTTGTCGACGTAATACTCCTCAAGCGCCGGTTCCCAGCTGTAGGGGATGAGGATCAGCGCGTCCGGCGGCAGGTCGGCGTAGTAGCGCGCGATGGCGCGGAAATCGTCGTGCTGGTAGCGCGGCTGGGACAGCGCCGGGATCAGGCTGGAGGCGGCGGTGAGCGACGCCAGCGCCACGCCGCCCGCCAGCGCGCCGCGCCGCAGGCCGAGATCGTCCGGCAGGCAGTCCAGGCCCAGCGCGACGAGTAGCAGCGTGGCGGGCACCCCGGCAATGTAATAGCGGGGGTGAAAATCGATCTGGGCGACGCGCAGCTCGACCGTGGCGAGGGCGGGGAGCAGGGCGGCCTGCGATAAGAGCAGCAGCGCGGCGCGCGTCCGGCAGCGGATCAGCAGCGCCGCCGTCGCCAGCACCGCCACCAGCCCGAAAATCGCGCTCGCGATGTTCAGCCCCAGCTCGGCCCCGATCAGCGCCGGGACCGGGGCGAAATAGGCGCGCCAGATGTCCCACAGCAGGTTCGGGCTGAGGGGCGGCGGTGTGTTCAGCGGCGTGCCGCTGGGCGATTGCCCCAACACCCAGGGCAGATACGCGAGCAGCGCCAACGCCTGCCCCGCCAGCCAGATCGCCAGCCAGCGCCAGCGCCGCGCCAGCATCCACCCGCCCGCAATTACAATGTTCAGCCACGCGACGACCGGCACGCTCAGGTTATGGGTGTAGAGTAGGACGATCTCCGCCGCCAGGATCATCAGCGCGATCCGCCACGGGAAACGCGCATGGCGTCGCAGCAGCCGCTCCGTCAGCCCAAGCAGCACCAGCGTCAGCAGCGGCACCAGCGCGTAAGCGCGGACTTCGCGCGCGTACGCCCACAGCAGCGGCGATAGCGCAAGCAGCACCCCCGCCAGGATCGCGGCTTCCCAGTTCGCCCAGCCGCGCGCCAGCCGGATCGCCAGCGCGACCGTCAGCAGGTCGATCAGCAGCGAGCCATAACGCAGCGCCAGTGGCGAGTCGCCCGCGCCGAGGTAGAGCAGATGGACAAGGCTGTAGTACACCGGCGGCGTGTTATCGTCCGGTGTGTCGATCGGGTCGCGGATGGCGCGGATCGACCAGGCTTCGTCGTGCCACACGCTCGCCGCGTCCAGATCCCACAACCGCACGCCGAACGCGACAAGCAGCACGGCAAGCGTCACCGCCAGCGCGGCGCGGTGCGCGCGGAGATCGTGCCCCCGGTGCGTCATAGCAATCGCGGCCATCAGTGGACCACACCCAACCGGCGAAGCTCGGCCAGTATCAACTGCTCCCAGGGCGTGCTGGTCTCGACCGGCGCGAAATGCACGCCGCGCCCCACGCAGGTCGCGGCGATGTCGTTCTGCCACGCCTCGAACCGCTGCATGTACAGGTCCCGGATCTCCGAATCAATCGTGACATCCTGCGGCGTGCCGGTCTCGACATCGATCAGCTTGAGGTCGCCGCTGATCTCCGGCGTGACCTCGTCCGGCGAGAGCACCTGGATCACCGCAACCTCGTGCCCCCGGCCCTGGAGCGCGCGCAGCCCTTCTTGAAACCCCTCCGGCGACATCAGGTCGCTGAGCAGCACGACCAGCCCGGCGCGCGGCGCCCGCAGCGCGACCTCGCGCAGCGCGGCGTTGAGTTCGACCGCGCCGCCCGCCGAGGCGCCTTCCAGCCACGCCAGCAAACTGAGCGTTTGCCCGCGCCCGCGCAGCGGACCCCAGCGCGCAGGTGTGTCCGGGCGCAGCGCGTGGATCGAAACGCGATCCCCGCCGCCGAGGGCGACGTAGGCCAGCCCGGCCAGCACGCGCCGCGCATAGAGGAATTTGTTACGGTCGCGGTCGCCGCTGCGCGGCCAGTCCATGCTGCCGGAGGCGTCGAGCAGCAGGTACACGGCCAGGTCTTCTTCGTCTTCCAGCAGCTTGATAAAGGGCCGGTCCAGCCGGGCGAAGATGTTCCAGTCGATGCGCCGCAGGTCGTCGCCGCGCACGTAATTGCGATAATCCGCGAACTCGATGCTCGTGCCGCGCCGCGACGAGCGCCGCTCGCCCTTGATCGCCCCGGCGCGGATCTTGTGCGCCATCAGCATCAGGCTGTCGAGCTTGCGCAGGGTTTTTTCGTCGAAGAGTCGCTCTGCCATTCTGCGCCGCCCGCTAGGACGTAATGTCCTGACGTCTGAAGAGGTAAACGGTCAGGCTGATCAGCCCGATCACCCACACCGCGATCACCAGCGCGGAGAATTCCGCGCTGTCGTGCACGACAAGCATCTCGTTCGAGCTAAAGGCGACCTCGAAGGGCGCTGACTCGCCCGTGCGGAACCACGCGTCCAGGTTCAGCAGATTGTAGCCGGGCGTGAGGCGATAGGCGTGCACCACGTCGCGAAAGTCGAGGAAATACGCGACCAGGATCAGCGCCACCAGCGACAGACTCTCGGCAATCGTCAGGCCGTAGGCGACCAGCACGCCGCCCAGAATCGATCGCGTGAGCATCCCGGCCAGCGCCGCATACCCCGCCGCAATCAACGTTGAGAGGAAGCCCAACCCGGCGGAGCGCGCGTAGTCGCTGGCGGTGGCGCGCACCACGCTCGCAGTAACCTCCGGGCCGTACGGCGCGCCCGCAATGGCGCGCAGCAGCCCCATGCCCGCCGCTAGCAAGACCGACATCAGCGCGAACGCGACGACTACGAACGCGCTCAACGCGAGAAACTTGATCAGGATCAGCGCGACGCGCCGGTTGCGCGGAATCAGGTTTTTCCACGTCTGCCACTGGTATTCGCCCGCGAACATTACCGCGGTGAACCCGATCAGCAGCAGGCGCCCCAGCGGGTTGTTGAGAAAGCTCCATGCACCAACGAGCGTCTCGGTCCAGGTCATGGTATCCGCCGCGAACGACGCCCGCGCCGAGTCGGAGAGCGCCAGAATGATCGACAGCACGACGGTAAACGCCACCGCGCCAACCGGGAAGACCCAAATCAGACAGCCAGTCAGCCAGCGGTGCCCGGCGATCTTGCTCCATTCGGCGCGGAAGAGGTTAACCATGCGGCGCGCCCTCGCTGACCACCGAGAGAAAATATTCCTCAAGCGACTGGCGCTGGCTGGTGATCTGGTACACGTCGATGTCACGCTGCACCAGGGTCCGCACAATCGCCGGGATCTCGTCGCGCGCCGCCTGCACGCTCAGCCATGTCGTGTTCGATATGACCGGCCAGCGGGCGCTTAAGGCCGAGGCGGCGCTCTCAATCGGGCGGGCTTCGATCCGCAGCGAAGCGCTTGACTCCAACAGATCGCTCACCGCGCCCTCACGCACGATCGCGCCGCGCTGGATGATCGCCACGCGGTCGCAAATCTGCTCGACCTCGCCCAGCAGGTGGCTGGACAGAAAGATGGTCTTGCCCTGCTCGGTCGCCAGCCGCCGGATGAATTCTCGGATCTCGTGCATCCCGCCCGGATCAAGCCCGTTGGTTGGCTCGTCGAGGATCAGCAGGTCCGGGTCGCCCAGCAGCGCCGCCGCCAGCCCGAGCCGCTGCTTCATGCCGGTCGAATAGCCCTTCACGCGCTGGTGCTTGCGCTCGGTCAGCCCCACCTGCGCGAGTAGCGCGTCAATCCGCGCCGGGTCATAGTGGTCGGCAGTGCGCGAGAGAACCTCCAGGTTGCGGCGCGCGGACAGGAAGTTATAGAAGCTCGCGCCCTCGACGATCGCGCCGACGCGCCGCAGCACCTCCGGGTGGCGCGCGACGTTCTGCCCGTAGACGTAGGCGCGCCCGGCGGTGGGATGGAGCAGGCGCAGCAGCATCCGAATCGTGGTTGTCTTGCCCGCGCCGTTGGGACCTAGAAAACCGTAGACCTGGCCCGGCTCAACTGTCAGGTTGACCTCCTGGACGGCCTGGACCTTTTTCCGCCCGCGCCCGAAATGCTTGGTCAGGCTCTCGGTGATGATCGGGCTGTTCGTGGCGGTCATACGCCGTCGCCCGCCGGTGCCTCAGCCTGGCGATGTGCGGCGATCAAGGGGCGCAGCCGCAGCAGCAGCGCGATCTGGTACAGGCGGATCAGGTAGCCCATGCGCGCTATTCCGTTCAGTTCGGGCGCTTGCGCCGGGGCGAGAAGCTGGTCGATCAGCGCGTGCCGCGTCTCGACCGCCTGATCCGGGCGGCGATCAACCGAAAGTTGCCACAGCAGGCCGTAGAGGTCCCACAGCGCCTCCTGGTGCACCGAGCCGAATTCCGTCTCCCAGGCGCGCACCGCCTGAACCGTCGAGAGACCTTCGGTGCTGCCCGCCAGCCCTCCGGCCAGCGCGTTCTGAAGCAAGTGTTCGGGGTCGTTGGCGGCGGAATCGAGCAGGTCGCGCACCGCCATGATCCCGATCGAAGTTGCCGCCAGCGCCGCGCCGAGCAGGCTGTACTGCTTCGAGGTCAGCTTGCTGCGGACGTTGACGAGGTAGCAGTAGAACTGGCCCGCGACCTCGTGCGCCCGCGCCGCTTCCGGCGTGTTCGCGGCCAGCAGCAACGGCTGAAGGGACCACAGATCTTCGGGCGTTGGCCCGGTCAGAATCCGCTGAAGCACGTCGTCCAGCGCCATACTCACTTCTCCGGCTCGACCTGCGCGAGCAGCTCGTCGATCACGGCGTCAGGCGCGATCCCTTCCGCCTGTCCCTCGAAGTTGAGGATGATCCGGTGGCGCAGCGCCGCCCCGGCGACCGCCGCGATGTCGTCATACGCCACGTTGTAGCGCCCGTCGAGCAGCGCGTTGACCTTCGCGCCGAGCACCATCGCCTGCCCGCCGCGCGGGCTGGCGCCGTAGCGCACGTACTGGCGCACGACCTCCGGCGCGGTAGCCGAGTCCGGGTGGGTCGCGATCACCAGCCGGGCGATGTACTCGCTCAGATGCGTGGCGATCGGCACCTGGCGCACCAGGTCGCCCATCGCGACGATCTGCGCCCCGCTGGCGACCTTCCCCGCGTGCGGGGCCGCTGCGCCGGTCGTGCGGCCCATGATCTCGACCAGCTCTGCCGGGGAAGGAAACATCACGTCGATCTTGAACAGGAAGCGGTCAAGCTGGGCTTCCGGCAGCGGGTAGGTGCCTTCCATTTCCAGCGGGTTCTGCGTCGCCAGCACGAAGAACGGCGGCGCGAGCGTGTATTTCTGGTTGGCGACCGTGACCGTCTTTTCCTGCATCGCTTCGAGCAAGGCGGACTGTGTTTTGGGTGTGGCGCGGTTGATCTCGTCGGCGAGCAGCAGATTGGCGAAGATCGGCCCGGCCTCGAAGCGGAACGTACGACGCCCGTCTTCGGACTCCTCCATGATGTTGGTGCCGACGATGTCGGCGGGCATCAGGTCCGGCGTGAACTGGATGCGCGCGAACTTGAGGTCCAACACGTCCGCCAGAGTGCGAATCAGCATCGTCTTGCCCAGGCCCGGCACGCCTTCGAGCAGCGCGTGCCCTCCGGCGATCACGCAGATCAGCACCTGGCGCACGACCGCCTCTTGCCCGACGATCACCTTGCCCACTTCGCGGACGATCGCGCTAGCCGTGGCGTGAAACTCGTCAACGCTGATGTCAGCGGCGACGAGGCTGGTCGTTGAGTTTGTCGTGGCGTCAGTCATAGGGTCCCCTCGGGCGGTGGATAGGCGGCGCGCTAGCGCACGGCGGACTGCGGGATGGACGGGATGACGGTGCTGCCAGTGGGATCAATCGCGGTGATCGCGCTCACTTCCGCGATTCCCGGCGTGACGATGGCGAAGCCGCCCTGAACCGGCTGCGTCTGGGCGGACGTGCCGTCTGCGTAGATCGCGGCGACGGCGGCGATCGTCGGATCGAAGACCTGCCCAAAGACGATCGAGTGCGGCTGCCCGTCCGAGGTCAGGAACAGCGTCACCCCGGCGAACGCTCCAGCGGCGGGGTCGTCGGCGCAGGCGACCGCGCCGTTATCTGACGCCGCGCCCTGCACGGCGCTCACCAGGAACCCAGCGCATGGCTGGCCTGCCGCACCGGTGTAGGTGAACGCCTGAAGCTGGTCCGGCTCCAGCCGCTGATCGGCCCAGATCGTCACGTTGGCTGGCTGGTCGCCGCGCCGCTGGATGAACCCTGTCACCAGCGCCGCCGGATCGACCTCCGCGACCAGCGGCGGGCTTTCCGGCTCGCCCGACGAGAGCGCCGGCGTCGCAGCGGGAGGCGCGACGGCGGCGCTCTCTGGCGCGCCCGGCACGGTTGGCGTCGCCCCCGGCTGCTCCTCGACCGGCTGGATGCAGCCGGCGAGCAGGCCCAGCGCGAGACCCAACAGGCTCAAACCTGCACGTCGATGGTAGACTGCCACAGGCGCTCTTTCCCTGGTTGCGGAGCCTGTCACGGCTCCAGCGACGAGAAGTAGTCGTGGATAATGTCGCGCTGGACCAGCGGGATGCGCCCGCTCTCAAGCGCCTGGCTGACGAAGCCCCGATAATCGCCCAGCACGCGCTGATAAGCCAGCCGCGACTGCCCCGCTGGGTTCTCGGCGAACTCCCCTTCCTGGCTGGGGAGCGTGTTCTCGTTGCTTAGCTGGCCGCCCACGTCGATTGGGTTCTGGCTCGTTCCGCCGATCGAGGAGGGCGCGTACTGGGGGTCGAAGGCGCGCGGATTCGCCGCGTCACCGTCCCCGCCGCCGCCGGAAGGCACCTCCCCCTGCTCGCCAGCCTGTCCTTGAGTCGTGTCCACCCCGGCGCCGCCTTCGCCCTGGCCCGCCGCCTGAGCGGCGTTCTGCTCGGAGCCAGGCGCTTGCGCGCTCTGATCGCTCTCTTCCGCGCCGGGGCCTTCGCCGCTGGCCTGCTCTCCGGCGAGCGCACCAAGCGGGCCGGTCTGTTCTGCCGCTTCGCCAGCGCCTTCCTGGCTGAGCCGCACCGCGCCCTGTGGTGGCTGCTCGCCGGACTGGCTCCCGGCGTTCGGCTGGCCTTGCGCGGCGCTTTCCGCCTCGCCCGGCTGGTCGGACTGGCTGCCCTGATCGCTTGGCTCGGCGGCGCCCTGCTGCTCGCCGCTCGCGTCGGCGCGCTGCTCCGCCTGCTCGCCGGACTCGCCGGGCTGGCCCTGGTCATCAAGCTGGGCCTGCTGGCCCTGCGATGCGGCCGCGCCGGTTTGCTCGCTTTGCGGCCCGCTCTGCGCGCGCGGCTGGGTGGCTGAATCCTGACCGGCTTGCGCGATCTCCTGCTGCCCGGAGCGCGCCTCGTCGGCGGACCGCTGCGCCTGTTCGGCGGCGGCGGATTGTTCTTGCTGCGCTTGCTGATCGCGGAGCGACTCGGCAGCCTCGCGCATCGACTCCTGCGCTTGCTCCAGGTCGCCTTTGCGCAGCGCCTCGGCGGCCTCGCGCATCTGCTCTCCCAGGGCGGCGTCGCTGTCGGACAGAGCGTTGGCTGCTTGTTCCAGCCGCTCGGCCATCGCCTCTCGCTCGGCGGCGCTCGTCTGGTCGAGGTCGCGCGCGGCTTGTTCCGCCGCGCTTGCCGCCGCGCCGAGGTCCGGCTCATCGAGCGCCCGCGCCAGATCGGACAGCGCCTCTGCCCCGGCCAGCGCGCGCGCCGCGTCACGATACGGCCGCCGCTCGCCTTCCAGCATCCCGTTGGACATCTCGCGAAGCTGTTGCTGCGCTTCGGACAGGGCCGCGATCGCTTCCTGCTGCGAGAGGTCTTGCTGCCTAAGGACTTCGAGCGCCTCTTCCAGCGGGCGGCGCAGAGCTTCCTGTTCCTCCGGCGTCAGCGCGCTATTGCGGTCGATCTCCTCAAGCTGGCGCTCCAGGCTGGCGGCCTGGTTCGCAATCGCCTGTTCCAGCGCGCGCTCGGCCAGCAACTGCCGCGTCTGCGGATTGTGAGTCAGCAGCAGCGCGGCGAGCAGGGCGCCGAGCGCCAGCATCGCGGCCAGCTCCAGCCAGCGCAGGCGCAGCGGCAGGTGCGCGGATACGTTGACCGCTTGCGCGCGGCGCACCGCGTCGTCAAGCTGGCGCTCGAACAGCGCGGGCGGCGCGGGGATCGCCCCGCCGGTTAGCTCCAGCGCGGTGCTGGTGCGTTCCTGGAGCGCGAAGCGCCGGTCGAAATAGCGCGCCGCGCGTTGGACCGGCTGGGGCCTCAGCCAGAGCCAGCCGAGGACGATCATCAGCACGCCGAGGGTAAACAGCCCGGTCGCCCAGGCGATCTGCTCCGGCAGCAGCCACGGGCGCACGCGCGAAATCAGCGCGACGATCACGCCCACGGCCAAGCCGACGAGAACTCCGCGCGGTCCCCACAGCGCGCTGCGAATCAGGCGCAGCCGGCGGCTCCAGCGCCGAAGCTCGCGAGTCAGGGTGCGGCTGGTTTGCTCGAACAGGATCGCGCTCATCGCGTGGTCATGCCGCCTCAGAATCGTCGCCGGGCCTGGCGCCATTGGGCCACCCCACCGGCGTCCTGCTTACCTGAATTGTACCCCGTCCGGCCCGGTCGCGCCAGAACATTAGTTCTCGATTGTGTTCACGCGCCGGACCGACAGCGCAAAGAAGATCACGGTCAGGACGAGGTACAGCGCCGTGAAGGGAATCCAGGGCGAGATCAGCGTGACAGTCTCTCCGCCCGATAGTGTATACGAGAACAGGCCGATGGTTTGTTGGTTGAGCAGCACATATTGCGTTAGCAGGGCGGTCGCTGCCGGGTTGGTGCAGATCACCGCGCCCAGCACATACAGCATCGCGATCTGCGAGGTTGAAGACTGGACATTGTTGATCGAGAATCCGAACATCACCAGCACGCCGCCGATCATGATTGGCAGGCCGAAGGTGAAGAAGGTCGCGGTGGTGTAGGTCAGCACGCTGGCGGACAGCGTGCGGCGCGAGCGTGACGAGAAGAAGATGCCGAGCGTGCTGAACAGCAGCGCGGTCGCGATCAGGATCACGAACGACAGGATCACCTCGGTTTCGGCTACGCCGCCGAAGAAAAAGGCGATGCTTTGCAGCGGGATGGCGGCGAGCAGCAGGAGCAGCACGAACAGCATCGCCGCGAGCAGCTTGCCCAGCACGAACGATCCTGGGCTGAGCAGCGTCGTCTGCAACAGGTCGAAGGTCTGGTGCTCGCGCTCGCCGCTGATCGCGCCCGCCGTGAATGCCGGGGCAATGAATGAAACCAGCAGCATCTCGATCGCGACGATGCTCACGAATAGCGTGCGGCCCACTTCGCCGACGTTGCTCTGGCCGCTGACGCTCATCGATGACTCGGCCACGGCCAGGTACATTAACCCGGTGAAGGCGCCCAGCAGCGAGAGGTAGAAGGTCAGCACGACGAACGCGCGCGAGCCGCGCATCCGCCCGCGCAGCTCCTTGACGAACACCGGGTTGTCAGCTAGCACTCCGCGCAACCGGAGGCCCCGCCCGCGCGCCGCGTCTATTGCCGGAGCCGTCATGTCAACCTCACTCTGCGCACTAGGGCTGCGCGATTACTTCTCATAGTCATCAGCGGTCGCTCACGACACGATGCCTTTGGTCGCGCGCATGAACACCGCTTCCAGGTCGTGCGTCTCCTCGACGAAGTTCACAACTGGGACGCCGCGCTGCGACAGCGCCAGCAGCAGCTTGCTCAGTTCCTCGTCGTCGCCGGAAAAGTCAACCCGGATACGCCGGCGCCCATGATCGTCGGGCACATCTTGCACCCCGGTCACGCCTTCCACCAGCGCCAGCGTCTGTTTCGCTTCGTCGATCCGGTCGAGCAGCGTGATCAGGATCTCGCGAGTCGGCATCAACTGGCGGCGAATGTCTCCGACGGTCCCCTGCGCGACGATCTCGCCGCTTTCGATGATGCCCAGGTGCGTGCAGATCTCCGCGACATCGGCCAGGATGTGCGACGAGAAAAAGATGGTCTTGCCCATGCGCGCCATTTCGACCAGCAGCTCGCGGATCTCGATGCGGGCGCGCGGGTCCAGGCCGGAGGCCGGCTCGTCGAGGATCAGCACCTCCGGGTCGTGGGCCAGGGTGCGCGCCAGGCTGAGACGCTGCTTCATGCCCCGGCTGAGCTTCTCGACCATGTCGTCCCGGCGGTGCGTCAGGTCGACCAGCGCCAGCAGGTCCTTGATCAGGCCGGGGCGGTCGCGCTCCGGAATCTCGTAGCAAGCCGCGAAGAAGTCCAGGTATTCCCAAACCTTCATGTCATCGTAGACGCCGAAGAAATCGGGCATGTAGCCGATTGCCCGGCGCACCTCGCGCGGGTAGTCCACCACCGAATACCCCGCCACGTAAGCATCGCCGGCGGTCGGCGTGATCAGCGTGGTCAGAATCCGCATGGTGGTGGTTTTGCCAGCGCCATTGGGGCCGACAAAGCCGTAAATCGCTCCGCGCGGCACCTGGAGCGACAGGTTATTGACGGCCAGCACCTTCCCATAGCGCTTCACCAGGCCGTGCGTTTCGATGATCAGGTCTTCTACCATTGGCTGCGCTCTCTTGCCGGGTCTATCCCGCGGCGCTGCCGGCCTGGACTGTCGAGTCCATGCTTCCAGCCAGCCGCCCGCGATAGCCAACTTTCACATAGTCAATCAAGTGGAACCCGGTCGCGTCCGGTGACGAGACGCGCACGTTCACCGCGTTTTCCGGGCCGGTGTAGCGGGTCGCGCCGCCAATTGTCGTGATCGGGTCGTTCGGATCGAGCGCGACCGGCCGCCACAGCGCCGCCTCCCAATCCCAGATCTCGACGCTCAGCCGCCCCTGCCCGCGAAAATACAGATCGATCTGCGAGACATGA
This sequence comes from Aggregatilineaceae bacterium, assembly GCA_035325905.1. Lineage (GTDB taxonomy): Bacteria > Chloroflexota > Anaerolineae > Aggregatilineales > Aggregatilineaceae > DYGX01. The sequence continues at coordinate 83,742 of DAOKYY010000002.1, forward strand.
TCCAGACGGGTCTGGGGCAGCGTCATGAACTGGAACTCGGCGGCGTCGGTCCCGCTGATCTGGAACTGGATCGGCGTCAGGTTGGGCAGGCCGCCCGGCAGCGATGTCCAGGTGGTCAGGGTAGGCGGAATCTCCGCCAGACCTTCGTTCGCGTTCGACCGCGCTGTGACGGGGATTTCCACGATGTACAGCGTCGTGTCCTCGACCTTCTGCGGGCGGCCAATCAGCTCGACACCGACCAGCGCGCGGTCGCTCCACCCGAATAGCGTCACGCCTGCCCCGCGCCCGCCGCTCTCGTCCCGGTCCACAATCAGCGCGCCGAGCAGCCGGAACCGCCGCCGGATTTCCTGGTCGCGCGGGCTGACACCCGCTGCGGCGCACGAAAAAACCTCCTGCCCCATCACGTCCGGCAGCGTCAGGTACAATCCCTCCGGCGAGAAGCACCAGCCGGGCCGCGTTGCGGTGTAGCCCCAGGCTGGCGCGCTGTAAGGCGTGATGGCGCTGTACGGACTGCCGAGTGACAGCGGGCCGGGGTCCTGCGGCCCGATCGTCAGCGTGAAGCTGCGCCGCTCGCCGGGCGCCAGCGTGCCGAGATGGCGGCTGGTTCCCCGCGCCACGACGACCGCGTCGTCAAGTGTGACATCGCTGTGGTTCGTGACGGTGCCGCGCAGGGTAGCGGTCGCCCCGGTCGCCACATCCCACACTGCCGATCCCTCAATCAACGGGGCGGGCGCGAACCCGCTGGCCGCGAAGCTGGAGACGGTTCCGGCGTCGATGGGCACGCCTTCCGCGATGGTGCGCAGCGACTCGTTGATGCGCGCCGGGGTACCCAGGCTGCCGCCGCCCAGTCCGGGCAGCGTGCGGAGCAGGTAGCCCCGCTCGGCGGCGATGTCGTAGGTGCTGCGGCGCGGCGAGTGGATGCCGATCAGGCTGTGGACTTCCGCTTCGTCGCTCCCGGCCCATAGCCGCGCGACCGTCAGGCGGTTAATGGTGGCGACGTTGCCGCGCAGGTTGAACCCGACCGTGTAGGCCAGCACGCTGAACACCACGATTAACACCGGAATAGTGATCCACGCCAGCTCGCGCCGGTTCAGCCGCCGCAAGATAAGGTAGTTGGCCGGGCCGACCAGCGCGATATACAGCCCCAGGAACCCGCAGAGTTGTACAAAGGTCGGCAGCACGGTGCTGAACGTCGTCAGCGTCGCCTCGCGCGCAACCCCCCAGCTCGAAAAACCGCCCGCCCAGCTCGGCGCTTGCCCGGTGCTGGTGATCAGCGCGTCCCACAGCCGGTTTTTTGCGTTCCAGGAGCGCACCGGCTCGGCGTTCGGGTCAAAGGCCAGGAAATCGACCGTGCCCGCGCCATACGTGCCGCGCACGATCAGCGCGAGATCGCCAGCCGCCACCAGGACGCGCGCCCCGGCGCGTGGCTCGGCGCGGGTCACGGTTGTCTCGGCGTCCAGCGCGGCAGGTCCGGCTCGCACATACTCGGCCAGCGCGGACCCATCCGCCAGCGGGGCAGTGCCCTGGGGCGTAACAGGCAGGATGTCGTCGAAGGCGGCGGTCGTGCGCTGCCACGTGTCGCCCCCGGCGATCATCAGATGGCCGCCGGAGCGCACCCATCGCTTGATCGCGCTCACCTGCTCGGTCGAGAGCATCCCTGTATCGACATCGTGAAACAGGATGGCGTCCAGCCCGGCCAGCGCCTCGGCCAGCGGCGGAAGATCGTCGATCTGCCAGCTTGCCTGGCGCGCCGTCGCGATGCCGGGTGTGACGCCGGTCAGATCGACTGCGCCCAGGGGCGAGGCAGTGATAACGGCGAATAACACGTCGGCGCGATCCACGCTCCGCACGCGCGTGCTTGCCCGGCCGATCACGTCTCCCTGCTGATCGACCAGCTCGACTTGCAGGTCCTGGCTGAATCCATCCAGCGAAACATACAGAAATACCTGCTTGCGCGCGCCGCGCGGCAGGTCCAGCGGGGTGCTGTACACGGTCGCCGCGAGGCTCGACAGATCGCCCGTGCGCACCTGGACTTCGCCCGCGACATCGTCGCCCAGGTTGCTGGCGCTGATTCGAACGGGGAGCCACTGCCCGCCGCGAAAATAGCTGTTGTACCCTGCGGTAAGCGACAGCTCGACGCGCGGGCCGGTCTGCGGCAGCGGCCCCAGAGCGAGCAGACCCGGCAGCGCCAGGGCGAGCGCAAGGATCAGCGGGACGAATGGACGTGTCACGAGGCTAACGGTCTCTCCTGCCAGGTCGGCGCGCGGCGGAGCGCGCAAGCCACACAGCGGTAGGACGCTTGGAGCGGTCCGGCGGTTCCCGATGATTCCCTACTCTCTAATTGTACGAGATCGCGCGGCGGAAGTCTCACTGGCCGCCCGGCGATCGGGTGGGTGTGACGGGGATCGCGGGGGTCGCAGCGGGCGTAGGCGTTACGGCGCGAGGCGTCGCCGTCGGGCGCGCCGTCGGCTGGACGGGCGGCGGCGGGAAGTTGGCATCCACCGCGAGACGCGCCGGGTCGAAATTCGTGCAGCGCAGGTCCGCCTGCGCGACCCACCCGGAGCGCGCGTCCGCCCCGACGCCGAGCACGACCTTCAGCCACCCGCCTTGCGGCGCGCGCGCCACCGGCTTGAGCAGCAGAAGATTGCCCCCGGACGCTTCCAGCGGAGGCACGACGGCGGAGTACAGCTCGCCCGGCCCGCTGCGCACGACCGTGCGCGCCGCGACCAGTTGGCACGACGGCTCCGCGATGCGCAGGCTTTGCGTGACGCTGGCTGTCACGCCTTCGTCGCCCTGCGCTAGCAGCGTGACCAGCCACTCGGCTTCGTCGCTGCTCGGCGCGACAGTCACGACTTCTGAGCCGCTCAGCGGCAACGGCGCCGGGAATAGCGGCTCACCCTGGTCCGAGCTGTCAATACTGATCGCGTACCCGCCTTCGAGCGGCTGCGCCCCGGTCACGTCCCAGGTCAGCCGCACCTCGCGCGCGACGTGCCGGACCAGCTCCGGCTCGCCCTGAACTTCGACGCTCAGCACGACCTCCGGCAACACTTCGATCGTCGTTGACGCGGACGCCGCCGCGTCGCCGCGCACGGCTTGCAGCGTCACGGTGAAGACGCCGGTCCGGTCAAAAGTCAGGGCATACGGGCTTTCGTCCGGCCGGACCTCGATCTGCCGTTGCGTCCCCGCGCCCGAGACGGTCAGCACGCCGCGCTCGGTGCCGGACACCTGCCAGCTGACCTGCGCAATATCGCCGAGCATGACCGAAGGGCTGGCGGTCGTGAAGGACAGGATCGCCGGGCCGGGCGCGGGCGGGGTCGGCGCTGGCTCGTCGCCGCGCGTCACCAGGTAGATCAGCCCAGCCACCACCAGCGCGATGGCCGCCAGCGCCGGGATGATCAGAGCTGGCGCCCAGGCGGGTAGCAGCGCGTGCTCGCTCAGACGGCCCGGCACGGCGGCCAGAAAGCCGGAAGCGTCCTGCGCCTGCGCCATGATCGCGAATTCGACCTCGCGCTCCCCGCCTGCCCAGCGACGCTGTTGCGCGCGCACCGCGATGGCGTGAGTCTGGCGCTCGCCCGGCGCGAGCACCGTACCCCCGGCCGGAAGCTGGAACCTCAGCCGGCGCGCCGCGTCGGCGCCGTGCAGCGCCAGGGTGAGGGGCGCGTTGCCCTGGTTGTGCAGATACAGGTTGAACCGGCCGTCGGCGGACTCAAGCGGCGCCAGCGCCATCCCGAAGCCGCTAAACGGCAGGACGTGCAACGTGGCGGGCGCGTCGATCGTCTGCGCGGGGTTCGAGCGGGACCGGACGCGCACCGTGAACGGATACGCGCCGGGCGCGCTTTCGCTGCGGCGCAACGGCTTGAAGCTGATGATCACCTGCGCCATGTCGCCAGGGTCGATTTCCAGCTCTAGCCGGTCGATCCGCACCCAGGCTTTCGGCAGCCCTTCCAGCTCGACGAAGTAGCGGTCGGCGGTGTCGCCCAGGTTTTCGATCCTGAGCACGGCCTGGATATGCGCGCCCGGCGCGACGCTCATATCTGGCCCTTCCATCTCGACACGGTAAGTGAGCTGTGACAGCACGATCCGCTGCGTCGTGTCGGAGGCGTCGCTGAGCAAGTCGGCGGCCGGATGGTAAATCAGCCGGATGTCGCCGATCTGGATTTCCTCGCCGCCGCGTAGCAGGAGCGGGTCATTGGGCGCGATCCGCATTCCATCGACGTAGGTGCCGTTCACCGATTGCAGGTCTTCGAGAAAGACCTTCTGGTCCTTCACCGAGAACGTGATGTGATAGCGGGAGATGGCAGTCGTATCGAGCACGATGTCGTTGCCGGTCGAGCGCCCGATCGCGGTCGCGGCCTTCTCAAGCGGGTAGCTCTCAATCGGGCCGTCGGGCCAGTAGACATCGATTCGTCCGTAGGGCATACGGTTTTGGCTCCCTGCGACCGGCTGCCAGGCCGGTTAGCTTTGCCGCGCGGATTCGCAAACTCTGCCGCAGACCTGAGTGAGCGCCTCTGTGCAGACAGCACCGCTACAAGCGGCGACGGAACATCACGCGCGAGCCGGTGCAGTCAATTGTAACTGCGCGTCTCGAAACGACAACTGACCGGCGGCTGGCACGCGAAATCAGAGGATGTACGCCTGACATACGCCCCAGGCGGACAGCCGCGCGGTATCAGTCAAACCGGATGCGCGGGTCGAGCCAGGTGTACAGAATATCGACCAGGATGTTGCCGAGGATCAGAAAAACCGAGTACAGCAGCGATACGCCCATGATCATCGTGTAATCGCGCGCGGCAACGCTGTCCACGAACACCTTGCCCAGGCCGGGAATCGTGAAAATCAGCTCTACGATGAACGTCCCGGTTAGCACTCCGGCCAGCAGGGGGCCGACGATCGTCGCCACCGGGATCAGCGCGTTCTTCAGCGCGTGCACGTAGATCACGCTGCGCTCGCGCAGGCCCTTGGCGCGCGCCGTCCGCACGTAGTCTTCGTGAAGAACCTGGAGCAGGCTGGCGCGCGTCAGGCGGGCGATGCCCGCGCTCATCCCGGTCGCCAGGGTGAGCACGGGCAGGGCGAGGATTTGCAGGTAATACAGCGAGAATTCCGGCCCTCTGTTCCACTGGTCGCGCTGGTCGATGACCGGCACCCACCCCAGCTCGACCGCGAACACGATGATCAGGATTGGCGCCAGGACGATCGCCGGGGTGGCCTGCGAGAGCACCGCGAAGAACATGGCGAGGTAGTCCACCAGGGTGTTGTGGTAGATCGCGGCCACCACACCCAGGGGAATGCCGATCGCGAAGCCGAGCACGATGGCGAAGACGCCGACCTGGATCGAGACCGGCAGCCGCCGCGCGATCTCGTCGCCCACCTGGACATTCTGATCGCGCAGGGCGACATTCAGCGACGGCCCAAAGTCGAGGTGCAGCGCGCCCCAGACGTAGTTGAAGAACTGCGAGTTCAGCAGATCGACGCGCAGCACGCGACGCGTCTCGGTCCGCACGCCGCCGGTCTGGCCGCCGCCGGTTGTCACCTGCTCGTCGTGATAGCCGATGATCTTCCACTCGTCGCCATCGGGGAAATACCCGTCGCGCGGCGTGTTAAAGAACAGCGGCTTGTTCAGCCCAAATTTTTCCTCGAGCTGCGCGACCATGTAATCCGGCATCCGGCGCTGGCCGACCGCGTTGAACGGGCCGCCGGGCAGCGCGTGGATCAGGGCGAACGTGACCAGCATGATCGCCAGCAGAACCGGAATGGCGGCCAGCAGGCGGCGGATCACGAACTTGATCATGCTGGTGCCGCCCAGCACGCGCGTCAAATCGCTGAGGCTGCTGCGGATGGCGCTCTGGTTCCCGGCGTGTCGTTTGCTTGTCGCGCTCATCGTCCCGTCCCTGCCGGCGCTCGTCCCGCCAAGCCGCCGGTGTCCGCCTATGGCCCGGCGCGCTCCAGGTCCCGCGCCAGCACCCAGCCGGTAATTGTCTCGCTTGCGTTTTCGTCAAACTGACCCGCGCTGCTGGGCTGTCCGGCGCACTCTACCTGGAAGTAGAAGGTGAGGGCGGCCCCGGTGCGCGCCTGCTCGGCGGCAAAATCCACGACCGTCAGCGGCGCGTCGGCCGGGCAGCGGCCCGCAAACTCGATATGCTGGCTGGTCGGCGTCAGCGCGAAAGCGCCGCTGGTGGTCGTCGGGAGCCGGACGAATGTCAAGCCGTCGTCGGTTGTTTGCAGCGCCGCGCTCCCCGCTTTGACCCGCACCCGATCGCCCGGCACGAAGGGCAGCGGGCCACGCAGCGACGCCTGCTCGACCCAGCCGGTCAGCGCGCGGGTCTCCGGGCAGATCGAGACGGTCGCCGCGCTGCTTGCGCCGCCAATCGTGACCGCCCGCTCCTCGGTCTGGAGCTGATCCACCAGGCAGCCCAGGCACGTCACTTCGTCATAGATTCTCCCGTCCGTCGCCACGTAGTCGCTGATGGAGGCGACCGCGCCATCCGGGCAGACGCCCACGATGTTCGTCTCCACGTCTTCCGTCACGAAGTTCGCCGGGCCAGCGGAGGAGGTCAGAAAGGCGGGCGGCACCGTGTAGACGACTTCGGGAGCGGCCAGCGCCGCGCTTCCGGCCGCCTGCGCTTCACCCGGCGTAGGCTCAGGCGCAGTGGTGAGGCTGGCGATCGGCTCGACCTGTATGAGGACGTTTTGGCCGATATCATAGCGGAACGGGCCGATGAAGCGATCGCTGCTGGCCCAGCCGCTGATCGCGCCGCAGATCACGCGATAATACACTTGCTGATCCACGACGCGCGCTTCTTCGGCGGTGAGAATATCGCCTTCGGCGCACGCTGCTTCGACGGCGTTGGCGTCCGTCACCGGACCCGGCTCGCGCGCGAGGCGATACGTCTCTCCGTCATCCGAGGCCCCAATCACAGCCAGCGCACGGTCGCCAACCGCGATCTCCAGCGGGCCGAGCAATTGCGACCCTTCGACATAGCCCCGCGTGCCGCGCGGGCACTCGATCTGGTAATACACCTCCCTGGTCCCGTCTCCATCCTGGTCCGCGGCCTTGAGATCGAGCACCGGCACGATGGTCTCGGACGGGCACTGTTGCAGGAACGCCGGTGCGGGCTGGAGCGTTAGCTCGTCCAGCATCGTGACCTTCGGCTCTCCGGCAGGGGCCAGCGCCAGCGCGAGATCGTTTCGCTCGAACAGCAGAGGTCCGGCCAGCCGGCCCTCGGCGGCCCAGCCGACCGATCCGCCGCAGTCGATCAGGTAATAGATGGTCGCGGCGGGGTCTTCGGCGGCGTAGAGCACGCGCGCGGACGAGTTGCCGTTGCACATCGCCCTGGAATTGAGCAGGTTCGGGGCGACCGGCTCAGGATAGACGCTGAGATGGAAGAATGGGCGGCCCGCTTCTTGCGGGACGTAGGCGTACTCGCCCACCGACAGGCGCGACGCCGCCGGGGTGGGGAAGGGCGTCGGCGTGTGGAACGGCGTCAGCTCGAACACGCCGGGAACCTGCCCCGAATAACAGGCCAGAGTCGCCAGCGCCAGGCTGATGACCACCAGCAGCCAGGCGGCGGAAGCGCGGGTCGAAAGCGTCACGGTCGCATGCTCCTCGTCCGGCCCCTAGGTGCCCCGCAGGCGCGGGTCGAGCGCGTCGCGCAGGCCGTCGCCCAGAAAGTTGAACGACAGCGCCGTGAGCACCAGCGCGACGCTCGGAACGATCAGGATGAAGCGGTTAGAGAAGAACCCGCCACGATTGCGCACTTCGCTGATCATCGCGCCCCAGCTTGGCGTGCCGGGCTGAACGCCCAGGCCGATGAAGCTGAGAAACGCCTCGGTGAAGATGTAACCGGGCACGGCCAGCGTTTCCGCGACGATCAGCGGGCCGATGATGTTGGGTACCAGGTGCACGAAGATGATGCGCCGATCGCTGGCGCCCACCGCGCGCGCGGCCTCGACGAACTCCTTTTCCCGATAGGCCAGCACCTGCCCTCGCGCCAGACGCGCCATCCCGATCCAGCTCAATGTGCCGAGGGCGATAAAGAGGAAAAGCAGACCTCCCATGCTGGCGTTGAGTTCGATGAGCAGGCCGATAGCGCCGCCGCGATCCGTGCTCTGGTATTCGCGCGAGAGTTCAGTGAAGAACACTTGCAGCAAGATCACCAGCACCAGGGAAGGGACGCCGTACATAAAGTCAATAATCCGCATCATGACGTTGTCGATGCGGCCCCCGTAGTACCCGGCGACCAGCCCGTAAATCAGCCCGACGATCAGGCTCATGGTCGCGCCGAGTACGCCGACGGCGAGCGACACTTGCCCGCCGTACACGGTCTGCGTCAGCCAGTCCCTTCCGCTGCTGTCTCCGCCCAGCAGGTAGCACCATTGCCGCGCGTTGGGGTCCGGCGCGGGCCGGTAGCAGTATTTGTTCTGGACATCGAGCCGCACGTCGTCGCTCAGCCACCCGCACCAGTACGGGTTCTGGTCCTGCCCGTCGCGCGCGCAGGTGCCGGGGTCGGGATACACGTCGACCTGCGGCACGTTGGCCGGGTTGATGACGTGGCGCGCGGCGTCACCGGCGCGCGCGTCCAGCAGGCCGATATGTGTCAGCAGCGGGGCCGAGATTGCGAGGGAGAAAATGGCGACGATCACGCCGAGCGCGACAACCGCCGCCCTGTTGCGCCGGAAGAGGCGCCAGGCATCACGCCAGGGCGTGGACGTGCGCTCTTCCTCGGCGAGCGAGATGGGCGCTGCGCTGTCCGCACCTGCCATGCTGTCGTCCTCCTTCGCGACGGTCGGCCATTCCTAAGAGCAGGCAAAGCCCGCGCGGCAGAGCGGGCTGCGTCTCAGGGGATGGCGTCGCGGGGCGGTGGGCCGTTCAAGCTCGGCGCAAATCGATCCAGATCAGGCCGCCCGGCGTCGGGAGCCGGCGCCGGGCGGGAGAGCTTGCGTATTCTGCCGGCTAGATGACGCGGTGGCAGGCGACCCAGTGTCCGGGCAGCACTTCCACCAGCTCGGGGTCGGTGTCAAAGCACACGTCGACCGAAACCGGGCAGCGCGTGTTGAAGTTGCAGCCCTTCGGCGGGTTGATCGGGCTGGGCACGTCACCCTTGAGGATGATGCGCTGGCGTCGCTCCTCGACCGCTGGGTCGGGCACCGGCACCGCCGACAGCAGCGCCTGGGTGTACGGGTGGAGCGGGTTGGTGTATAGCTCCTCGCTCTCCGCGATTTCGACGATCTTGCCCAAGTACATCACCGCCACGCGGTTGCACAGGTGCCGAACCATGCTCAGGTCGTGGGCGATGAACAGGTACGTCAGGCCGAGTTCTTCTTGCAGGCGCTGAAGCAGGTTCACCACCTGCGCCTGGATCGACACGTCCAGCGCCGAGATCGGCTCGTCCGCGACGATGAACGACGGGTTGAGCGCCAGCGAGCGCGCCAGGCCGATGCGCTGCCGCTGCCCGCCCGAAAACTCGTGCGGATAGCGGCGCACGAAGTACGGGTTGAGGCCGACCATCTCCAGTAGCTCCGCCACGCGCTCCTCGCGCTCTTTCTTGGTCCCGATGTTGTGGACCACGAGCGGCTCGGCCACGATGCGCCCGACCGACATACGCGGGTTGAGCGAGGCGTAGGGGTCCTGGAAGATCATCTGCATCTCGCGGCGCATCCGGCGCAGCGCCTCGCCTTTGAGCGTGCTGATTTCCTGCCCGGCGTACTTCACGCTGCCAGAGGTCGGGCGATAGAGCTGGAGAATCGTGCGCCCGGTGGTCGATTTGCCGCAGCCGCTTTCGCCCACCAGGCCGAGCGTTTCGCCCTTGTAGACCTTGAAGCTGACGCCATCAACCGCCTTGACCGCCGCGACTTCGCGCTGGAACACGATACCCGACTTGATCGGGAAATATTTCTTGAGATCGGTAACTTCGAGCAGGACTTCTTTGTCCTTGGCATACGCTGACGAAGCGCCGCCGACGAAGGCTCGCGGTTCTCTCACTGCTTCACTCATTGGTCGATCCCTCTTTGCGAACATCCACCCAGCAGGCGGCGATGTGGTCGGGCGATCCGTCGGAAACCGGGATCAGGGGGGGGTTCTCGTCGCACTTGTCGATCCGGTAGATGCAGCGCGGCGCGAAGGGACAGCCCTTCGGCAGGAAGCGCATGTCCGGCGGCGTGCCTTCGATCGAGAACAGCCGCTCGTTCTTCTGGTCCAGGCGCGGCAGCGAGCCAAGCAGCCCCAGCGTGTAGGGGTGGCGCGGGTCGTGATAAACATCCTTCACCTTGCCGCGCTCGATGATATAGCCCGCGTACATGACATTTACCGTGTCCGCCAGCCCGGCGACGACGCCCAGGTCGTGCGAGATCCAGATCATCGCCATGCCGATTTTGTCGCGCAGGCGGCGAACCAGGTCCAGAATCTGCGCCTGAATCGTCACGTCCAGCGCAGTGGTCGGCTCGTCCGCGATCAGAAGCTGGGGGTTGCACGACAGGCCCATCGCGATCATCACGCGCTGGCGCATCCCACCCGAAAACTGGTGCGGATAGTCGTCCAGCCGGTCCGCCGCAGAGGGGATACCGACCATGCTTAGCAGCTCGACGGCGCGTGCCCGCGACTGCTCGTTGTCCATGCCCAGGTGCAGCTTCAGCGCTTCGGTGATCTGCCGTCCGACGGTCAGCACCGGGTTGAGCGAGGTCATCGGGTCCTGGAAGACCATCGCGATCTCGGCCCCGCGCACCAGCCGCATTTTATTCTTGGACAGCTTGAGCAGGTCGCGCCCACGAAAGATCACTTCGCCATCGCTGATCTCGCCGGGGGGCTGAGGAATGAGGCCCATAATCGAGAGCGCGTGTACACTCTTGCCGCAGCCGCTTTCTCCTACTACGCCGAGGGTTTCGCCCTCGTGCAGCGTGTAGGAGATTCCGTTCACGGCGTAAACGGTCCCTTCCTCAGTATGAAACTCCGTTTTGAGGTTTTTTACCTCCATTAGGACGGTCAAAAGCGCTCTCTCCTTCGCCACTCTCCAGGAAGGTACCGTCTTGAGTGGTCAATTCACACCGCCGCTGCGCGCGACCGTGCGCTGCCCCAAAATTGTGCGGGATTGTATGCGACTTAAGGGCGGCGTGCAAGCCCTTTGTGCACATTCCCGAAACCGATGCCATTGCGATCAGGGAGAGGGTGCCCTGGCGGCGAGGTTGGTAGCGCTTGCCGCAAAGACGCTCACCCGTATTACTTACCGGCGCGCAAGCGAATCGGTTCAAAACTGGCCGGAACTGGCTTGCGAGGGGCGCGGGCGGGGCGCTTGACAGCCCGTAAGGGGTTTGCTACACTGCTCGTCAAGCGCAAAACCGACTCTACGAACGACTTTGACAGGGCAAGTAGGCTGCGTCGGGCTTCCAGAGAGCCGCCGGACGGTGCAAGGCGGCAGCGCTCGCAGCCGAATATCCACCCTCGAACAGTCGCCTGACGACCCCGCCGCGCGGACTTCTCCCGGCGGCGCGCTAAGCCAGGCCGGGCGCGCCCGTTATCGCGCGAGAGTGCGTAGGCACTCACTGAGGCGCCCGCCGCAAGGCGCGCGCGAATCCAGGTGGCACCACGAGTCCCCTCGTCCTGGTCCTGATCCGGGCGAGGGGCTTTTTGTGTGGAGACCGGGGTATGTGGCTGGAATTTATGACTCCTGACGTGTGGAACGGGCTGGTGCTGGCGGTCGTGATCATCGGGCTGGCGCTGGCCGCGCTGCGGATTTACCGCGATCTCTCGCGCCCGAAGCAAGGCCCGCGCAGGCCGCCGCCCGCCGCGCCCAAACCCGCCGCGCCGCCGGCGTCCAGGTCCCGGCGGTCAAAGCGCCGGCGATGAGGCCCGGCCTGATCACGTCTGTGTTCAACGCGCAACATGCGTTCCTGGCTATGACAAGCCTGAGGCAAAGGATGATACCGGCATGATCGACATTGGTCTGATACGCGAAAAACCGGACTGGGTGAAAGAGCAGATTAGCAAGCTGAATGACACTGCCGCGCTGGCACGGATCGATCAGATCGTCGCGCTCGACCGCCAGCGGCGCGAGCTGCTGACCGAGGTCGAGGCGCTGAAAGCGGCCCGTAACCGGCTCAACAAGCAAATGGGACGCTTTCGCGGCGACAAGCGTCTGAGTCCCGCAGCGATCGTTGGCGGGGCGCGCGCCGCGATCGCGGCGATTGAGGCGAACGCGACGGACCCGGCGCTTGACGCGCTGGCGAATCCGCCCGAAGCCGGGGAATCACCCGGCGCGGAGGGCGCGCGCGCCGCGCTGGACGCGCTGACCGAGGCGCTGCGCGCGCAGGGGGATCGCGTCAGCGCGCTGGACGCCGAAATCCGCGCCGTCGAGCAGGCGTTGGACGAGCATCTGCTCTGGGTACCAAACATGCCCGACGCCGACACACCCGTCGGAGCCAGCGAGGAGCAAAACATCGTCCACCCGGTCCAGGGTACGCTACGCGAGTTCGACTTCGAGCCGCTGCCGCACTGGGAGCTTGGCCCGGCGCTGGGCATCATTGACTTCGAGCGTGGCGTCAAGCTGTCCGGCACGCGCTTCTACATCCTGCGCGGCCCCGGCGCGCGGCTGTACCGGGCGCTCAGCATGTGGATGCTCGACGTGCAAACCGCACGCGGTTTTATCGAGATTTACCCGCCATTCATGGTGCGCGAGGAAGCGATGTTCGGCTCGGCGCAGTTCCCGAAGTTCCGCGATGTGGTGTACTTCGACGCCGAGTCGGCGCTGTACATGCTGCCGACCGCCGAGGTCGCGCTGACCAACATGCACCGCGACGAAATCTTCGACGAGGCCGATTTGCCGCTCTACTACGTCGCGCACACGCCGTGCTTCCGCCGCGAGAAAATGAGCGCCGGGCGTGACGTGCGCGGCCTGAAGCGCGTCCACCAGTTCGAGAAAGTTGAGTTGTACAAGTTCACGGCGCCGGAAACAAGCAACGACGAGCTGATGACGCTGGTCGAGGCGGCGGAGGCGATCGGCGCGCTGCTGGAGATTCCGTACCGGCGCGTAGAGATCGTCACCGGCGACCTGGGCTTTTCCGCCAGCAAGAAATTCGACATCGAGATGTGGGCGCCCGGCAGCGGCGAGTGGCTGGAAGTCAGCTCGTGCAGCAACACGCGCGACTTCCAGGCGCGCCGCGCCAACATTCGCTATCGCCCGTCGGATGGTGGGCGCCCGCGTTTCGTGCACACGCTCAACGGCTCCGGGTTGGCGATCATCCGCCCATTCATCGCCGTGCTGGAAAACTACCAGCAGGCCGACGGCAGCGTGGTGATCCCGGACGTGCTGCGTCCCTACATGGGCGGCCTGGACGTGATCGGGCCGGAGAGCTAACGCGGTGCCGATCCTGCCGGACACGCTTGAGCCAGGGCTGAAGGTCGTGTTTATCGGCACGGCTGCCAGCCGCCGATCCGCCGCAATCGGCGCGCCTTACGCCGGGCCGGGCAACCGCTTCTGGGAGGTTCTACACGAGGCGGGCTTTACCTCGCGCCGCCTGGAGCCGCAGGAGTTCCGCACGCTGCCGCAGCACGGGATCGGGCTGACGGGCATGGCGCCGGAGCGCGTCGGCAACGACGACATCCTCCGGCCCGGCGACTTCGACCCGGACGGCGTGCGCGCCAAGATCGAACGCTACGCGCCGCGTGTCGCCGCGTTCGTCGGCAAGCGCGCCGCGCAGGAGTTCCTGGGCCGGACCGGCCTTGACTACGGGTTGCAGGCGGACTGTGTCGGCAGAACGGCGATCTTCGTGCTGCCCTCGACCTCCGGCGCGGCGCGGCGATACTGGGACCCGGCGCCCTGGCACGCCCTGCGCGCCTACCTGGATGGCATTAACGCCGATCCAATAGAGTGAGGCCGGGCCGCGTGGTATAATGGCTGGCGATCCAAGGCGACCGGGTGATCGCGTCTCGCCGCGTGAAATACCGCGCGCGGGATGAGGAAAGTCCGCGCTCCACAGGGCACGGTGCTGGCGAATCGCCAGGCGGGGGAACCCGACGGCAGAGTGCCACAGAGAAGCGTAGTGCCCCTCGATGGAGGGGCGAGGGTGAAACGGTGCGGTAAGAGCGCACCAGCGCCCGTGGCGACGCGGGCGGCTGGGCAAACCCCACCGGGAGCAAGGCCAAGCAGGAACGAGGGGCTGCCCGTCCCGCTATCAGTTCCGGGTAGGCCGCTAGAGGGGCCGGGCAACCGGTCTTCGAGAGAGATGATCACCACCGGCTCCGGCCGGGACAGAACGCGGCTTATAGGTGGCCTTGGATCAGCGATCATCTGTTGGCCGTTAGCCTTTAGCTAAGAGCTAATTGCTAACGGCTAACCGCTTCTTTTGCGAAAGGCGGCTCGATGAAAGGGTACCTGGTTCTGAATGGCGGCGAGGCGTTCACCACCCCGGCGCGCCCGCTGGACAGCGCCTGGCTGGGGCTGATCCGCCGCGAACACGCGCGCCCGCGTGTAGCCGTCATTCCGGCGGCGGACATGTCCGGCACGCGCCGCGAAGCCGACCGCGTGATGCGCTACTTCAACAACCTGGGCACCTTCGCCGAGTACGCCATGATTACGTCGCAGCTTGCCGCCGACACCGTTGGCGAGGTCGATATTCTCGACAAGGTCGAAGGGTTGGTGCTGCTCGACGGGAGCGCGTTCGACATGGTGGAGCGCCTGCAAGGCACCCGGACCGAGGCGGCGCTGCGCCGAGCATTGGAGCGCAAGGCGGTCGTTATGGCGAGCGGGGCGGGCGCGATGGCGCTCGGACGCGTGTTCTGGATGGGCGGCGCGTGGGAGCCGGGCCTCAGCCTGGCGCCGCAGCTCGCCATCATCCCGCATCACGCGCTGGTGCAGATGCGTCTCTCGCCCGGACGGCTTCTGGCCGGGCTGCCCGACGGGGTGACGGTCGTCGGGATCGATGATCTCACCTACGTTACGTGGACGCCCGAAGACACGTATCAGGTGAGCGGGCGCGGCGAGGTGACGGTGTACCGCAGCGCCGATCAGCAGGACATTTACCGCGACGGCGCGACGTTTTCCTTAAGCTAAAAGCAGCAAAAGACAGCGAAGAACAGAGAAAAGCAGCAAAAAGCAGCGAAAACGGGCCAACCGCTCTCGCTGCTTTTTTACCGCCTCATAGCTGCTCTTCGCTGCTTCTGGCTGGTTCTAGCTACACCACGATGTTCACCATGCCACGCGCGCCGACGTAGATCACCTTGCGCGGCGGCTGGCCGTCCAGGTGGCGCTGCACGGCGGCGGACTCCAGCGCCAGCCGTTTGGCGTCGTCCTCGCCGATGCTCGCCGGCACCTGGATGCGGTCGCGCACCTTGCCGTTGACCTGGACTACCAGCGTGATCTCTTCCTCGGCGGCGGTCGCCGGGTCATACACCGGCCAGGGCTGGGCGTGCACGCTGCCGTCGTGCCCGGCGCGGTGCCACAGCTCCTCGCTGATGAATGGCGTGAACGGCGCCATCAGCAGCAACAGGTGCCGGATCGCCTCGTCCCACGCGGCGCGGCTGACACGACCCTCGCGCCGGGCGTCTTCCAGCGTGTTGCGCAGCGCCATCAGCGCCGCGACGGCGGTGTTGAAGGCGAAGTGCTCCAGGCCATCCTCGACCGCCTTGATCGTCTGGTGGACCTTGCGGCGCAGCGCGCGCTCGGCGGCCGGGTCGCCCTGCGTGCCGTCGATGCCGTCCTGCGCCAGCGCCCAGATGTCGTTCAGCCAGCGCACGACGCCCTGAATCCCCTGGCTGTCCCACGGGCCGCCTTGCTCCCAGCGGAAGGCGAACATCAGATAGGCCCGCACCGCGTCCGCGCCGTAAGCGGCGACCAGCTCGTCCGGCGCGACGACGTTGCCCTTGCTCTTGGACATCTTCTCGACGTCCAGCTGGTAGCGAATCTGCTCGATTGTGGCGCCGTCACCGGCGCGCGGAATGTCGAAGGTTGTGCGCTCGTCGGTGTCCACCACGACCGAGCGGCCATCAGGCGTCTGGACGTTCAACACCAGCTCCTTGCGCGACAGCACCTCGCCCGCAACGGTGTCCACGCCGGGCGCGGGCTGGAAACCGTCCAGGCTGGGCACGACCGCGACGTGCGCCGCGTTCAGCTTACCGCCTTCAAACGTCCCGGTTGCCACGATCAGGTCGCCGTCGCGCGGCTCGCCCAGGATCATGCCCTGGTTGAACAGCGCCAGCATCGGCTCGTCGAACAGATGCGCCGTGTCGCGCCCCAGCGCGCGGGCGGCGGCTTCGGTCTCAGCGAAAATGCCGCAGTCGCGCATCGCCTTGGTGAAGAAGCGCGTGTACATCAGGTGCATCGTCGCGTGCTCGATCCCGCCGGTATACTGGTCGACCGGCAGCCAGTACGCGCCTTCCTGCGGGTCGAACGGCCCTGCATCGTAGTGCGGGCTTAGGTAGCGGTACTGGTACCACGACGAGCACATGAAGGTGTCCATCGTGTCGGTCTCGCGCGTGGCCGGGCCGCCGCACTGCGGGCAGGTCGTGTGCAGGAACCCTTCGTGAGAGCGCAGCGGGCTTTCGCCGGTCGGCTTGAAGTCGACATCTTCGGGCAACAGCACCGGCAGCTCGTCTTCGGGGACGGGCACCGCGCCGCACCGCGCGCAGTAGACGATCGGAATCGGCGCGCCCCAGTACCGCTGGCGGCTGATTAGCCAGTCGCGCAGACGGTAGTTGACCGCGCCGTGCCCGATTCCCTGCTGCTCCAGCCAGCGCGTAACCACGCCGACCGCTTCATTCTTGGTGCCGTCGTCAGAGGCGCGCGCCGGTGTGCCGTCGAACGGGCCGCTGTTGACCATAACCCCTTCGCCCGGCCACGCCTCGGTCATGTGAGCGGGGTCCAGGTCGTCGGCGCCGTCGGGCTGGATCACGATCCGGATCGGCAGGCCGTATTGGCGGGCGAACTCGAAGTCGCGCTGGTCGTGCGCGGGCACGGCCATGATCGCGCCGCTGCCGTAGCTGATCAGCACGTAGTCGGCGACCCAGATCGGGATGCGCTCGCCGTTGACCGGGTTGATCGCGTAGCCGCCGGTGAACACGCCGGTCTTGGCCTTGCCCTCGGCGGTGCGGTCGATCTCGGTCTTGCGCGCGGCGGCTTCGACATACGCCTCGACCTCGGCGCGCTGCTCGCCGGTGGTGATCTTCTCGACCAGCGGATGCTCCGGCGCCAGCACCATGAACGTCGCGCCCCACAGCGTATCGGGCCGCGTGGTGAAGACGCGGATCGGGTCGCCTTGCCCGGTCATGAAGGTGACGTGCGCGCCCTCGCTACGCCCGATCCAGTTCTTCTGCATGGTCTCGACGCGCTCCGGCCAGTCGATGGTCTCGTGGTTCAGCAGCTCGTCGGCGTAACGTGTCGTGCGGAAGAACCATTGCTCCAGCTCTTTCTTGATGACCGGCGTGCCGCAGCGCTCGCAGTGCCGGTCCTCGCCCCAGACCTGCTCGCGGGCCAGGGTGGTATTGCAGTTCGGGCAAAAATCGACTGCCGCCTTCTGCCGGTAGGCCAGGTCATGCTTGTAGAACTGCAGGAAGAACCACTGCGACCAGCGATAGTATTCGGGGTCGCTGCTGATCGCTTCGCGCTCCCAGTCGAATATCGCGCCCATCGTGCGTAGCTGGCGGCGCATGTTGTCGATGTTGCGATAGGTCCAGATCTTCGGGTGGATGCCGCGCTGGATCGCCGCGTTTTCGGCGGGCAGCCCGAACGCGTCAAACCCCATCGGAAACAGCACGTTATAGCCGCGCATCCGCATCCAGCGCGCGCGGGCGTCGGAAGGCGTCATCGCGTACCAGTGGCCGATGTGCAGATCGCCGCTGGGATAGGGCAGCATGGTCAGCGCGTAGTGCTTGGGCCGCTCCGGGTCCACGACCGAGCGATTCGCCCCTGCGCGCTCCCAGTGCGCGCTCCAGCGCGGTTCGATTTCCTGCGGAACATATTTGTCAGCCATTGCGATTTTCTTGCTCCATCGCGGGTACAGTTTTCAGCGCGCAAGTGCTTTCAATCACAGCCGGCTCGCGCCGTGTGCCGCGTCTATACACTCATCCTGCGTGGCATAGCACGGGCCGGGCGGTCCGCGAGAAGGCAGGCGGGCGGGAACACGTCAGCGCCCCTGGGCGCATGTCGCGTCGAGCCGATTATCGCGTTCATCGTCGCTCTCCCTCCCCTCTCTGGTTCTGCGATCACACACAAACGGCCCAGCTCGCCCGGCTGTTCACCGGGTGCGGGCTGGGCCGATCCCAGGCGCACCACGCGCGGACGCGCGGCGAACAGCCAGTCTTACGCTCGGCGGCTGCCTGTCCGCACGCGCCTTCGGTCCGGCGCGCTGGAGGGGTCCAGTTTACCGGTAGCGTCGCCGCGTTTCGTCGCGGGCGGGGACCGGAATGCGAGCAGGCTGGCGCGGGTGAAGCGCCTCGCGGAGCATGTCCATCAGCTCACGAAGTCGTTCGACGAGCGGGCGACGGTCGGGTTTTGCCATCACGGTATCCTCAACTACCCTACCATTACGATTTCGAACGGGTTGTAGAGATTGTACACACAAACGTCACGGGTGGCGCCACTATCACGCGAAACGCGCCAACAAAAAAGCCCCCTTCGCTATGCTCCCCTGTTGCCAGGGACGAAGAGGACTCCGTGGTACCACCCTGATTGATGGCCGGTTAAACGCTGAGTGGACCTGAAGGGGCTCGAACCCTTGACCTCCACAATGCCATTGTGGCGCTCTCCCATGCTGAGCTACAGGCCCATCGGTGTGGCGTGCCATCCACTCATTGCGCGTAACGGGCGCGACCGGCGCCGCTTACTCGGTTCGGCGGCGCAGCTCCCGGACGAGTTCAGCCTGGGCGCTCGTCGGGGCGCGCTGCCGGGTTTGCACTGTCTCCGGCTCACTGTGACGATGGCTTACTACTTCCGTTCGATGCTGTTGGCACAGACAGATCAATTGTTAAGGTGTCCCTCATTCTAGCGGTGCGCCGGGGCGTTGTCAAGGCTGTTTTCGGGCGGGATGCCGTCGCGCGCCTGGTTGCGCCGCCGCTTATAACTCTATAAGATCGCGCCAGGTTTTGCGCCGCGCCGCCAGCCCAATTTCCCCAAGCAGAGCGCCCTTGATGGCACTGATCCCGTTTGACACCCGATCGACCAGGCCGCCCCGCGCGCTGGGGGGGGTCTTGCTCGTCGTCGCGGCGCTGGCGATCGCGCTGCGGGTGATGCCAGAGCCGCGCACGATCGACGATGCTTTCATCACCTTCCGCTATAGCCGCAATATCGTCGAGGGGCAGGGGTTCGTCTACAACCCCGGCCAGCGCACGCTGGGCACGACCACGCCGCTCTACACGCTGCTGATGGCGGGGATCGGGTGGCTGACCGGCAGCGAGGCCTATCCCTGGTTTGCGCTCGTCGCCAACGCGCTGGCCGACGCCGTTACCGCCGGGCTGCTAGCGCTGATCGCGTGGCGCGTGGCGGAGCGCGTGACGCTGGCCGCTGTGATCGGCGCGCTGTGGGCGGTCAGCCCAATGAGCGTCACGTTCGCGGTGGGCGGGATGGAAACAAGCGTGGCCGTGCTGTGGATGGTCGCAGCCTTCACCGCCTACCTCTACCGGCGCGACGGGTGGATGGCAGTTTTTGCTGCGCTGGGCGTGCTGACGCGTATCGACGCGTTGTTGTGGGTTGGCCCGCTGCTGCTCCATCACTGGCTGATATTCTGGCGCGCGCGCGCCGGGCCGGGTATCGGGTGGCTCCAGCGGGTCCCCTGGCGGGTCTGGACGCTGTTCGCCGCGCTGCTGATCCCCTGGCACCTCTTTAGCTGGCGCTATTTCGGCGTGCTCGTAACCAACTCGGCTGGGGCAAAGCGCCTGGTCTACGCGGTCGAGGACTGGCAGGCCCTGGCGCGGTTGTTGCAACATTACGCGACGCCGTTTCTGGAGCAGGACGCGCTTGGCGTGCCCGCGATCGTGGCCGGGATCGTGCTTTATCCGGGACTGGCGATGATCGGACTGTTCTACCTGGCGAAGCGGGTCCCGCGCCTGCTGCCGCTGGCGGTCTACCCCTGGATTTATCTGGCGGCGTTCAGCGTGATAAACCCGCAGATTTTTCGCTGGTATCTCGCGCCGCCGCTGCCCGCCTACTTTCTGTGCATCCTGGTTGGCGCCTGGGCGCTAATCGACGCCCTGACGCGCTCGCGGCGAGCCACACCGGCGCTGGCGCTGCTCGGCGCGGCGTGGCTTGCGTTTTCGCTCAACGCCTGGACGCTGCACCCCGATCACGGCCCGGACCGTCCCGCGCCTAAGATGGCGTGGCACAAAATCGAGCTGCTGTACCAGCAGGTCGCGGAGGAGTTGCGCGCCGAGTACGGCGTGGACGATGCCACGCTCGTCGGCGCGGGCGATATTGGCGCGGTGGGCTATTTCAGCCGGGCGCGTATCCTGGACACCGTTGGGCTGGTGACTCCGGCAGTGACCGCCTATTACCCGGTTGACGCTGCGCTGATCGTGCCCGGCGGCAACTATGCCGTGCCGCCACAGTTGATCGTCGATTATCAGCCGGATTACCTGATCCTGATGGAAGCCTTTGTCCGCAATGGCCTGGCGAAAGACGCGCGCTTCACAGCGCGCTACACGCAGGAGAAATTCATCCCGACCGATTTCTACGGGACCGGCATGATCCTCTACCGGCTGCGTGAGGATAACCCGGCCCTGGTCCAATCGGAGGGCGGCGCACGCTGATTGTCGTGGTGGCGGACTTCCGATAAAATCCGGGTACTTTGCGGGTCAAGTACCTTGCGGGCGCCGTTACGGAGAGCGCCACGCACACGCCGCGATCCGGGCAGCCGGGACGCTTGCGCGGCGAAGGCAGGTTCCTGCGGTGATGCCAGCACGACGCGCTGTCAAGGACGAGTGGAATGACCCTTACACTTTCGTCTAGCCCAGAAAAGCGCCAGACCGACGAGCACGCCCTGATCGCCGGGAAGCGCCGTCGCCGTTTTCGGGACGCGCTGACCGGCTATTTGTTCGTGCTGCCGGCGCTGCTCGCTACGCTGCTCTTTGGGCTGTGGCCGGTGATCTCCGGCTTTTATGAGAGCCTCAAATCCGGGTCGCCGATCACCAATC
This sequence comes from Aggregatilineaceae bacterium, assembly GCA_035325905.1. GTDB lineage: Bacteria > Chloroflexota > Anaerolineae > Aggregatilineales > Aggregatilineaceae > DYGX01. The sequence continues at coordinate 104,848 of DAOKYY010000002.1, forward strand.
GCTATGTCGGCCTGGACAACTACGTGCGGTCGCTCGGCAGCCTGACCTACGTCCTGCTCTTCGGGCTGTCGCTGATTCTGCTCTATATGGGCTATCGGGTCTGGCGTGCGCTCTGGCTGGATCAGCGGCTCAGCGGCGCGACGCTGTGGCATTATCTGATTCCGGGCCTGCTCGGCGGGCTGGGCCTGATCATCCTGGTGTTTAACTTCGTCACCGGCTCACGCGCGTATGACTACCTGCCGCTGACCCTGAGTCTGCTGGCGATTGCGGGATACTTCATCGCCGAGTCGCTTCAGCGCCCGTCTACGCCCGAATCCCGGCGCGAGCTGGCCGAGTCGCTGGCGCTGATCGCGCTCGGCGGGCTGGTGTGGATCGCCGGGCGGCGTCTCGAGCTGGACGGCGCGCTGTCGCTGGCGCGGTGGGCCGCCATCCTGGCGGTGGCTGGCTATGCGCTGGCCCGCGTGCTGCCGCGCATGGGGCGCTTTGCCCACCTGCACTACGCCAGCGCGACGCTGATGATCGGCCTGTTTATGCTGCTGGCGATCCTGCTGGCGCTCTTCACCGCCAGCGAGATGGAAGGCGATGTCGAGCAGGCGCAGGCGATCGCGGCCCGGATCTTCAACCAGCAGGTGTTGAATGCGCGCGTCGAGGTCCCGGCGGATGGCGCGGTGATCGCCGGGCTGGAGCCGCCCGACGACCTGATGGTGCAGGTCGAAGTGGGCGGCGAGACGATTGAAGCGCCGCTGGCGCCCGAAGCGTACGCCTCGCTATCCCCGGATCGTATTGGCGGGCTGGTGGCGGCGTTCGTCAACAATCAGAAAGTGCAGGTGGTTTTGCCAGATGGCACGACCGCCGAAGGCGTGATCACCGGCCTTCCGATAGGTGAGAGCCTGCGGGTTGAGATCCCCGCCGAGGACGCGCGGATTCTGCGGCAGACTGAAATCTACAATGCGATGATGGTCGGCGAGAGCGTGATCCGCGTTAACGGCCGCACCGAGCCATTGAACAGGCAATTGCTCGCGGCGCTCGGCATTTTCGTCGGAATCGCGGCGATCTACACCATCAACCACGCGCGCCGCCAGCTTGAAGAAGAAGAGCAGCCGCGCGAGTACCGCTGGCTGGGGCTGGGGCGGATCGCGCTTGGCGTTGCGATCGCGGTTTTGTTCTTCTACCTGCTCGGATCGGTCCAGCTCAGCCGGCAGGCGGCCAACGCGATGCGCGCGCTGTCGCAGGACCAGTTCAAGCTGGCGTACACCTACGTCTACGACGCCGCGCCACCGGCGATTCTGCGCCCGGAGGCGCTCGCCGCGCGGCTGCTCTATTGGCCGCAGGTGTTCCTGATCGCGTCGGGCGCGCTGCTGATCGGCGTCGCCTATCAGGTCTGGCAGAGCGCGCAGAAGCGCGAGACCAAGCTCGGCTTCGGGTTGACGATTATGCTGGCGGTGCTGTTGATGGTCGGCGGCTGGCTGACGATCAGCGAGCTACCGCGCACGATCGCGCTAGGCGGACGTGAGGCGGACGACACGTTCGACGCGCTGGTTCGCACCGCGATGTACTCAGTCGGCACAGTCCCGATCCAGCTGGCGCTGGGCCTGTTCCTGGCGTATTTGCTGTTCTCCGAAGTCGATTGGGGCAAGTCGCTGTTCCGCGTGATCTACTTCATGCCTTATATCGCGCCCAGCGTGGCGACCGCGACGGTGTTCATCGTTATCTTCAAGCTGGACGACACCAGCCTCGCCAACCAGGTGCTGCGCTTCTTTGGGCTGGAGCCGGTGACGTGGCTCAAGGAGCCAGCGGGGATCTTCCGCCTGATGTATAAGAACATCCTGGGCGGCGATCCGCTCAATATCCCCAGCGCGCTCCAGGGGCCGAGCCTGGCGCTGACGACCGTGATTCTGTACAACATCTGGGTTTTCGCCGGGTACAACGCGGTGATCTTCCTGGCGGGGTTGGGCGCGATCCCCGGCGAGCTATATGAAGCCGCCGAGGTGGATGGGGCGGGGCGCTGGTCGCGCTTCCGCAACATTACCCTGCCGCTGCTGTCGCCGACGACGTTTTTCCTGTCGATGCTGTCCATCATCGGCACGTTCAAAGCCTTCACGCACATCTACGTGCTGCGCGACCAGGCCGCCGGTAAAGAGATCGATACGATGAGCGTGCACATCTTCCAGCAGCTGTACGCCGCCAACGATCCGGGGTACGCCGCGGCGCTGGCCTTTGTGCTGTTCGCGGTGATTCTGGTGCTGACGCTGGTCCAGAACCGGCTGGCAAGGGAGCAGGTCTTCTATGGCTAGCACAACCACCTCCACCGCGCGGGCGCAGTCCGGCGAGGCGCGCGACGCCGCCCGCACCGCGACCCCTGGCCGCCAGCCGATCGTGATCCGGCCCTTCCGCATCTTCGTCTACGTGCTGCTGACGGTCGGCGCGCTGATCTTCGTGCTGCCTTTTTTCTGGATGGTCAGCACGTCGCTGCAAAGCGTGGGCGACATCACGCGCGGGCGCGCGTTTCCGACCAGCAACATCCTGAGCGTGACCGAAGTGACCGAGACCGAGCTGAACCGTACCTTGCAGGATTTGCTTGACTCGGGCGAGTTTCCGAGCTACTTGAAGGGCGTGCGCGGCCAGATCGAGAGCAGCAACCGGCAGCGCCAGCTGACGGTCGACCAATACCTGCGCACCCAGCGGTACGGCTACGCCGAGCTGCGGATCAGGAATGAGATCCCCGGCCTGAAGAACCTCTGGCCGTTTGACAAGCGGTATGTCGTGGTCGGCGGGCTGGCGCATTACATCGAGGCGTGGGACGAGTCGAATTTTTCGGAATACTTCTTCAACAGCGTGCAGATCGCCGCGCTGACGATCATCGGGCAGACGGTGACTTCGGTGCTGGCGGCCTACGCCTTCGCGCGGATCGAGTTTCCGGGGCGGAATCTGCTGTTCAGCCTGTTCCTCGCCACCATTTTCATCCCAACGATGGTCGTCCTGATCCCGAATCGCAAGACCGTCACCGAGTTCCACAACTTCTTCGTGGAGGATTTTCCGGCCAAGCAGGATGCCTGGGGCCTGACTGGCGCCCGGCGCGCAGTCGCGGAGCCGCTGTACGACGTGGTAGACGCGCTGGGCCTGGAGAACTTCCTCGGCCTCGGCGACGCGCTGACGGTCGACGGCCCGATTGTCTGGCCGTGGATGGACAACTGGCCCGCGCTGGTCGTGCCGTTTCTCGCCAGCACGTTCAGTATCTTCCTGCTGCGCCAGTTCTTCATGCAGATTCCCGAAGACCTATGGGACGCGGCCCGGATCGACGGGGCCGGGCACCTGCGCTACCTGTTCCTGATCGTCCTGCCGATCTCGCGCGCGGCGCTGGTCACGACGATTCTGTTCACCTTCATCGGGACGTGGAACGCGCTCGAATGGCCGATCCTGGTGACATTCACCGACAAATGGCGGCCCATTTCTTACGGCCTGTACGCTTTCAAGACCGAGGCCGGGTCTGACCTGAACCTGCTGATGGCCGGGTCGGTGATTACCCTCGTGCCGGTGCTGGTTCTGTACCTATTCGCGCAGCGCCAATTCACCGAAGGGATCGCGACCACCGGCCTGAAGGGCTGACTCCCAATCGCGTGTCTTCGGACTCCAGAGGCGGCCCCTCTTTTGCGCGCGACAGCAGCAGCTTCTAGCACAACCGCCGGCTGGTCAGTACAATCGCGGCCTGCACGGTTGGCGATGGTTGGGTGAGTTGTCCCACGCGATCATGAGACGATTGTTTCTAGCGGAAGCTCGCGTCTTCGCACTTCTGTTTCTCACGCTGTCTTTTCTGGCTGCCCCCCTGGTTTCCGGTGCGCCCGCGCGCGCGATACGGCCCTCGCAAGCCGTGCTCGCTCCGTGCGGCGTAGTCGATGCCTTCGCGTTTCCCTTCCCGGAGATCGACGTATCGCGCAGCGATTTTGGCATCTACCGCCCGCGCTGGGGCGGGCTGCATACCGGGCTGGATGTCGCGTTCTGGCGGCACGGCGAGCCGGTGATGGCGGCGGCGCGCGGGCGCGTGACCTACAGCGACATCGAAGGGTGGGATACCGAGAAGGGCGTCGTCGTCCTTCAGCACACCTTCCCGGACGGCACGCTGATCAACACGCTTTACGGGCACATGGAGGAACTCAACGGCTACCGTTTTCCGCCGATGGATTCGTGCGTCGAGCTGGGCGATGTCGTCGGAGCGGTAGGCGACCCCTCGCTCAGCGCGCCGCACCTGCATTTCGAAGTGCGGACGCGCTATCGCCACGAGGGCGGGCCGGGCTACACCGCGACCAACCCGCTTGAACTCGGCTGGCTGCACCCAATCGACTTCACCTATCTGGCGCGCCTGTGGGTGCATCCCGCCTACCGGGGTCATGTGTCGCTGACTGAGCGCCCCAGCGTGCCGCCGGTGCTGCTGCCATCCGGCCAGTACGTCGTGGCGCACAGCCGCTACCTCGAAGGCATCAGCGTGAGCGGCGCGTCGCTGTGGCGTTTCGACACCGTCGGCAGCGTCATCGACTTGTTCGCGCTGCCGGATGGACGGGCGCTGGCGCTTACGTCCGAGAACCAGGCGTTGATCGTCAATAATGGCGCGGTCAGCGGCCTGTGGTCGCTGGCGGGGCGCGTCGCCTCTGGCGCGCTGCTGAGCGACGACCGCCTGGTAGTCGTGCTCGATCGCGACACGGTGGCGGCCTACGCGCTGGACGGCGCGCCACTGTGGAGCGTTGGCCCGCTGCCGGGGCGGCTGGTCCAGTGGGCGCAGAGCGGGGACCGGTTCGCCTTCACCGGCGCGGACGGCGAGCTGCGGATCATCGACCGCGAGGGGCGGGTGCTGCTCGACACGCGCCTGGCTCCCGCGCCGCTCGTGTTCGGCGGCCTGGGCGGTTCATTTGTTGTCTTACAGGGCGAGACGCTGCTGGCGCTCGATTCCGCGCTGGCGCTCGCGCCGGTGGTCAGCCTGCCGCGCGCGGTAACGGCCGGGGCGCACGCGGTCACGGCGGCGGATGGCGCCGTCTACCTGTATCCGGGAGAAGGGCGCTCGCTCTATGCGGTGGACCCGTCGGGCGACTTGCGCTGGATCGGCTTTCTACCGGGCGAGGAGCTGCGCGCGCCCCGGCTTGGCGTGGGCGGCGGCGCGCTGGTCCACGTGCTGACGGCGGGCGGGCACCTGCTGAGCTTTGACGCGCGCGATGGGCGCTTGCTGGCGGAGTTTTCGCTGTATCCCGGCGGGCGCGATGGCGGCGGCGCGTCCGCGCGCTGGTTGCATGTCCAACCGGACGAGACGGTGCGCTTCGGCGCCGGATTTCTGACTATCGCGGAGCTAGATGGCCGCGCGCTGCTCGGCGGCTAGCTGGCTAGCGCCACGGGTCCGGCTGCTTGACGAAGCGCGCTTCGATGCCCATGTTGCGGAACCACCCCGGCAAGTGGTCGCGCATCACGACCATCTCGCTGGCGTAGTGCGAGGTGCCGAGCAGGTTCATCGGCAACGTCGGCACGAGCGCGCGCATCCGCTCGCGGTGCGCGGCGGCGTAGGGATAGTCACCGGTCAGCCACCAGTGCCCGGTCACGTAGGTATCGCAGCCCAGGTCGCGGACGCGCAGCAGTTGCTCCGGCTCGCAGCCGCCCGGGATCAGCGCGACGTGTTCCACCGGTTGCCCATTGAAGCGCACCTGCTGATAGCGCAGGTAGGGCAGGTCAGTGATCTCGGCCAGCAGTTGCCCAAACGGCCCGAAGCCGGTATCCGTCACGCGGCCATGCGCGCCTTCCGGGATGCCGCCGGCGTTGTTAAAGACCTCGACTTCGCGCAGCTTGAGCGCTTTGGCGAGGGCCAGCACCGTGCTCGTCTCGCGGTGGCAATCGAGTGGCTGGTGGCAGACGTAGAAGCTGACGTTGTGCTCGCGCAGGTCCTCGAATTGCGCCTCGGTCATGCCGGTGAAGCCCGCGCCGTTTTCCTCGAAGTCGAGCGGGTGGTGCGCGAAGATTAGCGCGCCGAGCGACTCGCGCTCCAGCTCCAGCGCCAGGATCGTGTCCAGGACGGCCTGGCCGGGGAACACGACCAGGTAGACGCGATCGACGTCGAGCGCGTGGTCAAGCATCAGCCCGTTCCACGAGCCTTCCATGAACTCCTGCGTGGCGTAGCGGCCATAAGCCGGGAGATCGCTGGGCGGGATTTTGGCGCGCCACTGCTCGCGTTCGTCGAAGCCCTTGACCTCGAAGTATTCGTCGAGCCTGCGGACCAGTTCAGCCTGGTTCATACCGTTCCCCCCTGCTGCGCGTAGAACTGCGCTTCTTCGGTCACAAGGTCGAGCACTGCGGAGATGGTTGGCTCCGGCGGCTCAGTCGCTTCGAGCGCGATCGTGCGCGTGCCCGCGATTGTCCACTCCGGCCAGCGGATGTCAACGCGGCGCAGGTGGCCGGCCGGGACATCGCCGAGGACGATTGTACCCGCTTCTTCGGCGGCGGGCAGAGCGGCGTCGCGCGTGATGCGGAAGGCGGGCGTATCCGGCGGCGGCGTGGCGTGCCCGGCGGCGAAGGCGAAAAGCTGCTCGCGCCGCGCCAGCTCAGAGGTGCGGTGCCACAGAAAGAGCGGCATGACGACACGATCGCGCAGGCGGCGAAACGCGCCCGGCGGAATGGGCGTGTCCTCGCCGCCGATGAACGCCGCGTCGTAGCCAATCGCGTCCAGCAACAGAAACGGCGCGCGCCCTTGCGTCACGCGGCATAGCCAGGACTCAGGCGTGCAGGTATCGCCCAGGTCGAGCAGCAGCGTCAAGCCGGTCGCCGCCCGCCGCTCGCGCAGGATCAGCGTGGCGAGCCGGGGCAGCGTCTCGACGGCCCCGCGCAGATTCGCGGTCGCCAGCACGGTGACTGTTGTGAAGGGGCGGGCGCTCACCGGCGCGCAATCCCTCAGCGCCCGGTCCAGGCGGGCGGGCGTTTGCCGAGGAAAGCAGCCATGCCCTCTTTCTGGTCCTCGGTCGAGAACAGCGCGTAGAAGTGATTGCGCTCGTAGGCCAGACCCGCCGCGAGCGAGGTCTCGAACGCCATGTTGACGGCGTCTTTGGCGGCGCGCACGGCGACCGGCGCGCGGGCAGCGACCGACGTTGCAAGGTCGATCGCTGCTTGCAGGTATGACTCGACCGGCGCGACCCGGTTGACCAGCCCGAACTGCGCGGCCTCGGCGGCGCTCAGGCGGCGGTCGTTCAGCACCATCTCCATCGTGAGCGCCTTGCCCAGCGCGCGCGCCAGACGCTGCGTCCCGCCCGCGCCGGGGATCACGCCCAGGTTGATCTCCGGCTGGCCGAAGACCGCCGTCTCGGAGGCGACGATCATGTCGCAGGCCAGCGCCAGCTCGCACCCGCCGCCGAGCGCGTAACCGCTGACCGCCGCGATGACGGGCTTCTTGATCTCGCGCAGTCGCTCCCAACGGTGAATGAAGCCCATTTGCGCCAGCTCGACCGGCGTCGCTTCGGCCATCTCGGCGATGTCCGCCCCGGCGGCGAAGGCTTTGTCGCTGCCCGTCAGCACCAGGCAGCCGATCCCCTCGTCGCCGTCGAGCGAGGCCAGCGCGTCCATCAGCTCGCGCATCAGCGGGCCATTCAAGGCGTTGTAGGCGCGCGGGCGGTTGAGCCGCACAAGGCCCACCCGCGCCGCCGGGAACTCGACCAGGATATTTTCATACGCGGTGGGTTGCATCGTTCCTTCCTCCGTGTCGCGTCAGAAGGGGCAGGGCGCCCAAATGCAATCTGCTCGTCGGCGGCCGGCGCAGCGCGGACGGGTGATCGGCAAAGAATGGATAACCAGGATCGCCGGGGGCCAGGCCGTAACACTATTCGCCGGACGCCGCGCGCTGTCTGCGCCCGGCGATGCGACGCACATCCGGTATTGTACTTAACCTGGCGCGAGGATTCAACCAGCCTCAGGTCATGGCCTCGCCGCCATCCACGACGAGCGCCTGGCCGGTAATGAACGACGCCGCATCGGAGCAGAGGAACAGCGCCACCGCCGCGACCTCCTCCGGCGCGCCCAGCCGCCGCTGCGCCACCCGCTCCAGCGTCTCCGGCTCGGACTCGCCCGCGATATTGCCAGAACAGATCGCGTTGACCCGCACCCCGCGCGGGGCAAGATCGCGCGCCGCCTCGCGCGTCAGCCCGATCAGGCCCGCTTTGCTGGCGGCGTAGACGGCGCTGTCTGGCTTGGGGAGCGCGTATCCGGCCGTGCTGGCGAGGTTGATGATCACGCCGCCGCCTTCGTCGGCCATTACGCGCGCGCCGAGCTGCGTGCAGAAGAATGCAGCGGTCAGGTTGATTTCCAGCACGCGCCGCCAATCGTACTCGTCGAGGGTCAGGAATGGCGCGCGCCGCTCTGCCCCGGCCCCGTTGACGAGGATGTGCAGCCCTCCGTACACGTCGCGCAACTTTTCGATCGTGGCCGCCGCCTGGAACCGGTTGGACACGTCCGCGACCCACGCGAACGCTTGCCCGCCTGCTGCTTCAATCGCCTCGACAACCGTGTCGGCGCGATCCGGGTTCAGATCGTTGGCGCAGACCGCCGCCCCCGCCCGCGCCAGCGCGATCGCCGTCGCCCGCGCGATCCCTTCTCCGGCGCCAGTCACCAGGGCCACCTTGCCGCTCAAGTCCACCGAGAATGTGCTCATCACGCCCCCTGATACTGCGCTCAAAAAACAGGGGCAGCGCTCGCAAGGCTGCCCCTGGCCGGTCATCGTTCTGGCGCGAGGTCAGGCGATGGTGATCTCGTCCGAGAGATACACGTCCTGGATCGCGTTCAGAATCTGGACGCCCTCGTCCATCGGGCGCTGGAACGCCTTGCGGCCGCTGATCAGGCCCATGCCGCCAGCGCGCTTGTTGATCACGGCGGTGCGGATCGCCTCGCCCAGGTCCGTGCTGCCGGACGACGCGCCGCCGCTGTTGATCAGGCCGATGCGGCCCATGTAGCCGTTGGCGACCTGGTAGCGCGTCATATCGATCGGGTGCTCGCTCGACAGCGCGTACATCTTGTCGCTGTACTTGCCGAACTTGAGCGCCTTGAACCCGCCCGCGTTGGTCTCCGGCAGCTTCTGCTTGAGGATGTCGGCCTCAATCGTCGCGCCGAGGTGATTCGCCTGGCCGGTCAGGTCGGCGGCGGTGTGGTAATCGACGCCGTCCTGCTTGAAGGCGCTGTTGCGCGTGTAGCACCAGAGGATGGTCGCCATGCCAAGCTGGTGCGCGTGGGCGAAGGCTTCGCTGACCTCGACGAGCTGGCGCGTGGACTCTTCCGAGCCAAAGTAGATTGTTGCGCCGACGGCGACGCAGCCCATGTCCCACGCCTGCTCGACCTGCGCGAACATCACCTGGTCGTACTTGTTCGGGTAGGTCAGCAGCTCGTTGTGGTTGAACTTGAGGATAAACGGAATCTTGTGGGCGTACTTGCGCGCGACCGCGCCCAGCACGCCGTAGGTCGAGGCGACGGCGTTGCAGCCGCCCTCGATCCCCAGCTCGACGATCTTCTCCGGGTCGAAGTAGATCGGGTTCGGCGCGAACGACGCGCCCGCCGTGTGCTCGATGCCCTGGTCGACCGGCAGGATCGAGAGGTAGCCGGTGTTCGCCAGCCGCCCATGACCGAACATGGCTTGCAGGCTGCGCAGCACGGGCACCGGCCGGTCGGACGGCGCGAAAATGCGGTCAACCCAGTCCGGGCCGGGCAGGTGGAGCATCTCTTTGGGGATAGCAGTCGCCTCGTAGCTGAGCAGGTATTCCGCTTCGTCTCCGAGGTAGTCCTGAATCTTGGCGAAATCGTACAGCATTGCTTGGCTCTCTTTCATCACTGACGGCGCGGCAAATCGGACGGTGCGCCCGTATAATTGCGCGCGGACACCGGAATCGACAAGGGTCGTTCGTCATGCGCAGCGGGGCAGAAAAACACCTGACGTACGACTGTGGAGCAACCATGTGAATAATAACACGCCAGGCGGAAGCCGCAACAGATCATGGGCTGGCGTCGCCCGCGCCGACCGGACGCTGAGCGCCGCCGCATTGCCTGCCGCGCCGGGCACGTACTGCCTCTGGCTCCAGCTGGAAACGCCGCTCCGTATCCCGGTTGGCCGGATCGGTGAGCTGAGCCTGCCGCCCGGCCTGTACGCCTATGCCGGCAGCGCGCTCGGCCCTGGTGGCCTGCAGGCGCGAGCCGGGCGGCACCTGCGTGCGGAGAAGCCCCTCCGCTGGCATATCGACTGGCTGACCGTGCGCATTCCGGTTGCCGCGATCTGGTATCGGACCGGGCGCGAACGGCTGGAGTGCGCGTGGGCGCAGGCGATCTTGCAGGCGCCCGGCGCGTCGATCCCGCTGCGCGGCTTCGGCGCGTCGGATTGCGCCTGCCCGGCGCACCTGTTCGCGGTGCCGAGCGCCGCGCTCGATGGGCTGTGGGCGGCGCTGTCACCGGATGGCGCGCTCTCTACGCCCGATTAACGCCGCGATCTACAGATAACTGCTCGCTGCCAGCAACTCGGCGTTGAGAATCGAGCAGCCTGCCGCGCCGCGCACGGTGTTGTGCGCCATAGCGACGAACTTCCACCCGCCCATGACCGGGCAGGGCCGCAGCCGCCCGATAACCGTCGCCATGCCGCCCCCCGCATCCCGATCGCGGCGTGGCTGCGGGCGGTCCGGCTCGTCGCGCACGACCAGCGGACGATCGGGCGCGCTCGGCAGATCGGGCACCGGGTTCGGCCCGCGAAAATCCGCCCAGGCCGCACGTAGCTCCGCCTCCGCTACCGGCTCCGCAAAGCGGACGCTGACGCTGACCAGGTGCCCGTCGATCACCGGGACGCGCGTGCACGTCGCACTCACCACGCAGTCCAGCAGGTCGATTGCGTCTCCGCCCACCGCGCCAAGCATCTTGCGCGGCTCCAGCTCCAGCTTGGATTCCTCGCCGCCGATATAGGGAATTACGTTGTCGGTGATGTCCAGCGCCGGGACGCCCGGATAGCCCGCGCCGCTGATCGCTTGCAGGCTGACCACCTGGACCGCTTCGATCCCGAAGCGGCGCAGCGGCGCGAGCGCCATCGCCACCGGCGCGGCAGTGCAGTTGGAGTTGGTCGCCAGCCCGCCGCTCCAGCCGTAGATGCGGCGCTGCGCGTCGATCAGCCTCACGTGATCGGCGTTAACCTCCGGCAGCAGAATCGGCACATGCTCATGCATCCGGTAGGCGCTGGCGTTCGAGCAGAGGGTGTGCCCCGCCTCCGCCAGCCGCCACTCGACCTCCTGCGCGATGTCGCCGGGCAGGGCCGAGAAGACGAGCGGCGACTGAAGGGCGCTGTCGAGCGGCAGCACCGTGATGCCCGCCACGTCTTCCGGCGCGTTGCCGGACAGTATCCAGCGCGCGGCGTCTCCGTAGCGCCGCCCCGCGCTGCGGTCGCTGGCGACCAGCTCGCGGACGCGAAACCAGGGGTGCCCTTCAAGCAGTTGGATGAAACGCTGGCCGACCGCGCCGGTCGCGCCCAGGATCGCTACATCGATGGGTGGATTCATGACAGATGTTCCCTTTCGGATGCGTTTTGCGGCGCGGGCTGCCGGCCGGCAGCGCCGTTCGCGCCCGGCAGGCTGGAAGCAGGGAGATTCTCGCGCCCGTTGAGCACGACCAGCTTGTGAATCTGGCTGACGGCGACTTCGGTATCGCGGGCGTTGACCACCATCGAGAGGCAGTAGTCGCCGGTGCCCTGGGCGATAGCGATCACGTTGACCTCGCCCTCGGCCAGCGCGCCGAACACGCGCGCAGCGACGCCCGGCTGGCGGCGCATCCCGGCCCCGACCACCGTGATGATCTCCACGTCATTATCGGCCCAGGCGCGGTCGATGTCCTGGCGCCCAAACTCGACGGCCATCTCGTTCTCAATCGCCTCGACGACGGCGCGGCTCTTGTCTTCCGGCACCACGAAGCAGATGCTCTGCTCGCTGGACGACTGCGTGATCATCAGCACGTTGGCGCTCTGCTTGGCGACGGCGGTGAAGGTGCGGGCGGCGATTCCGGGGACGCCAATCATGCCACGCCCGGCAACTGTGATCAGGCTGACATCGCGGATGGCGGTGACAGCTTTGACCGTGCCGGGCGTGGCGTTGGCTTCGTTCGTGATCAGCGTTCCAGGGTGAGAGGGGTTAAACGAGTTCTTGACGCGCAGCGGGATGCTGCGCTCGACCACCGGCTGGACGGTTTTGGAATGCAGCACTTTCGCGCCATAGTGGGCCATTTCGCCCATCTCGGCGTAGGAGATGACCGGGATCACGCGCGCGTCGGCGATGGCGCGCGGATCGGCGGTCATCACGCCATCTACATCGGTCCAGATCCACACCTCGTCGCTGTGCAGGAACGCGCCGAACAGCGTGGCGCTGTAGTCGCTGCCGCTGCGCCCTAGCGTGGTGACGACGCCTTGCCGGGTCGCGCCGATAAACCCGGTGATCACCGGGACGACGCCGCGCTCCAGGAGGGGGAGGACGCCGCGCCGCACGTTCGGCTCGGAGTCGGCGGTGAAGACGCCTGCGTTCAGATATTGATCATCGGTGATCAGCAGCGCGCTGGCGTCGAGCGGCTGGCTTGGTAGCCCGGTTTGCCGCAGCAACGCGGCCAGCAGCGGCGCGCACATCCGCTCGCCGAGCGAGCTGACAGCGGCCATCGCCCGGTCGGACGCTTCGCGCAGGACGTACATCCCGGCGCAGAAGGCCGCGAACTGGTTGATCAGCCCGTAGATCATATCGCTGAGCGACTGCGCCTCGGATGGGTCCTCGATCAGCGCGTCGATCGCCTCGTCGTGCTGCACTTGCAGCGCGTGAACGATCGCCGTGTAGCGCGCGCCGTCCCCCTGCGAGGCGGTCCGCGCTCCCTCGATCAGCAGGTTGGTCACGCCAGCCATCGCCGAAGTCACCACGACGACTTGATGCCCCTCGCCGGCCGTTTGCCGGACAATACCGGCGGCCCGACGCAAGGCCTCCGCGTTGCCGACCGATGTCCCTCCGAATTTCATGGTGATGCGCGCCATGCTCGCCCCTCCTATCAAGTGGCCGCGACGTTCAGGCTCAGCGAACCGAGGCATCCCGTTAGGGCCTCTCGAACGAAAGAGCGTGGAGGTTGGTTGCTCCACGCTCTGAATTGCGTTTGCGGTGGGGGTGCCCGGCTACCGCTTGGCCGCAACTCGGAACTGGAGCGGAATGCCCAGCATCAAACGAGTCTGCGAATGGAGCACAGGCATCGCCACGCAAACGAACGTCATCACGGCCACCAGCGGCAGGCTCGCCAGCTCGTACACCCGCTCGCGCCAGGTCCACGGGGCAGGGCGGGGCGGCCGGATGCGCAGGTCGATCATCCAGAACACGATCGTCAGCAGCGAGACGACCGTCGCCGATATCTGAAGCAGCAGGAACGGCGCGCTCGTCAGGTTGGCGCGGACCAGCTCCGGGTGAAACATCAGCGGAAACTGCGCGCCGAGCATCATCACAATCCAGCCGAATCCGGCCAGCAGGTTGTCATGCGCGACGCGGAACAACAGATTGAACCCGCCGAGAAATGAGATTTGCGGGTTTTCGCTCATCTGCGCGATAGCGTAGCCGATCTCTTTCGCGCCCCAGGCGTGGCGCAGCGTCTGCAAATACCGCTCTTTAATGGCGCGCAGGATCGTGTCGCCGGTCGTGGCGCTGGCGTAAAACGGCAGAAAAATTGGCTGGAGCCACACGTCGCCGTCGCGCTGGAAGTATGATTTGATGTACATGTGCCACTCGTCGGCGATCACGTCCGCGTCCCAATAGCCCAGGCTGTCCAGCAGGCGCAGGCTCATCGAGTAGGACGACATCGGGAGCGCCTGCCACCACGGCGCGGCCAGGTAGGCCAGCTCCCACGCCGACGAATACGCGTGCAGAATCCGCATCAGCGGGTTGATCGTCCACACGTTGCCGTGATAGCGGATCGGCGCCTGCCAGAAGGTCGCGTAGCGGCGCGGATCGGTGGCGAACAGCACGCGCAGCGCCGCGAAATAGTCCGCGTGCCACAGCGTGTCGGAGTCCATCGTCGTAATCACGAGGTGGTCGATGTTGTAGCCCAGCTCGTCGACCATCGTGCGCCGCGCCCAGCGCCCGGCCCACGCCTGGTTAGCGGATTTGCACTGCATCTCGCCGGACAGCCCCTTGGGGTGGGTGGCGACAAGGAAATTCTCAAAGCGGCCGGCGTATTCGGCCCGCAGAGCTTCGCCTTTGGAGACAGCCCCGGCCTCGCCGACTTCCATCGCCAGCACGATATTGATCGAGGTTGCCGCGTCCCGCTGGCCCGCCAGCCGATCAAGCGTGCGGCGCAGCGTGACGAGGTCCTCGCGGTAGTTCGGGATGATCACGACGTGGTGCACCGCATCGAGCGGCAGGCTATCGGCGGAGGCGCGGCGGGAATATTCCTCGGCCCAATCGATCGCCTCCCACTGCCGGATTGTGCGCAGGCCGAGGAGATTCGCGGCTCCGGCGAAGCTGAAGCGCACCGCCGAGTAGAACGCGAGCAGGCCAGCCCCCAGCACGACGGCCATCGGCGCGATATACGCCCCGGCCAGCACGACGGCCAGCGCCAGCCAGGCCAGCCCGCCGGGAATCGTGTCGAGGACGCGCTCAGGAATGACCGACGGGCGCGTGCCAGCCCACACCGTCCGGCCCACGCCGAACTGCACGCTGTTACGCCGGTTCCCGACCGACTGATAGGGCACCGTGTCCTCCCGCCCAGACCCCACGATCACAATCTACCATTCTACCAGAAGTCTAGCAGCCGGGGTCGAAAGCTGCATTGTGGATTGCACACAAGTCCCACTTGGAATGACACTCGGCGGCGAGGTGCGGGGCAAGACGCGCAGGCGCCTCGCCGCGAAATCGGCTACAATGAGAGAAGAACCTGCTATCATGCGAGATCGAACATGGCCGTCAAAGTCCTGATCGTCGAAGACGACGTTGATATGAACCGGTTGATGGTGCTGGACCTCAAGCGCCACGGCTACGAGGTCTTCACCGCGACCGATGGCCGCGAGGGGCTGCGGCTCTTCCACGAAGCGCGCCCGAATCTCGTGCTACTCGACGTCGCGCTGCCTGGCATGAACGGGCTGATCGTCTGCCAGCGCATCCGCGAGCTGTCGAATGTGCCGATCGTGATCATGACCGCGCACGCCGTCAGCGAGCAGGAAATGGCCGAGGGGCTGAACCTGGGCGCGGATGAGTACCTGATCAAGCCGCTCCGCAGCCTGGAATTTCACGCGCGCGTCAACGCGCTGTTGCGGCGCGCGCAGATGAGCGACGACGGCCAGCCGCAGGCCGCGAACTACGCCGACGATTACTTGACGGTCGATATCGACGACCGCCGCGTGTGCGTCGGCGGGCAGGAAGTGCGCCTGACGCCGACCGAGTTCAAATTGCTGGCGACCTTTGTCCGCCACAAGGGGCAGGTGCTGACCTTCCAGCAGCTTCTGGAGCAGGTGTGGGGCTACGAGTACAACAGCGAGCATCACTACCCGCGCATCTACGTCTCCCACCTGCGACGCAAGATCGAGCCGGACGCCAAAAACCCGACCTACATCCAGAACGAATACGGGGTGGGCTACCGCTTCACAGGCAAGTGATCGTGCGTCTTGTCTGGAGATGTAGCACCGGCGGCCAATGAGCCGCCTCTTTTATGTGGCGGGCGGGCTGGCTGGAGCGGGGGCGGCGGGCGAGAGCGCGATCAGCCGGTACGCGTAGGCCGCGCCGAACCGCTCTGCTGGGATGACTGCCTGAGCCTGCAATTCAGGGTAGCGCCCGGATGGATTGTGCAGCTCGAACGCGATGGGCGCGCCGCCCTGCCAGGTAAACCCGGTCACGAGCACGAAATGCCCGCCATAGCGCCCCGGCTGCGGCGCGCGCTCGCCGATCTCCGGCGTGACCGAAGCCATCACCAGCGCGCCGCCGCGAATCAGCGCGCAGAGGCGCAGGTGCGAGGCGTAGCCGTACCCCTCGGCGCGCAGGCCATAGCGCGCCGCCAGCTTGACGAGCGCCGGATAGGTCCACCCTTCGTCGATCCAGTTGCCGTTTGCGTCGCGCACGGTGTAGCCGCGCTCGTCCAGCCCGTGCTTGACCAACTGCCAGAGTGTCGGCTCGTGACCGGGCGAGAACGCGGCGATCGCCATTTGCAGGCAGGCCAGCGCGCAGACGCGCGGCGCCCAGAAGGCATACTCGACCGGATCGTTGGCTCCAAACACGCGCCAGTTCGGATCAAGCGTGCCGTCGAACCCGGCGTGAATGTAGGCGTGAATCAGGTCCGGCGAAGCGAACTGCGCGCGGTAAGGGACGCTGACCGGCGCGCGATAGTCGCCGCCGGGCAGGCCAGTCAGCGCCCGCCGCGCCCGCCACTGATCGCGCTGGCTGAGCAGCGGATCGACGCGTGGGTGCAGCGCAGCTTTAAGCCGGCGCAGCAGCGAACTCACCGCGCCCCCGGCTCACTTCTTGATGCCTTTCAGCCCGCGCGCGGCGGCGTGATCGATCAGGCCGGTCTTGTAGTTGTAAACCGTCTTGCGCTTCTCGGCGTGGGCCTCAAACGCCAGCCGGATCAGCTCGTCCATCACGGCGGCGGGCGTCATGCCTTCTTCCTGCCACAGGTAGAAGGCCATCGAGCCGGGGATGGTGTTGATCTCGTTAACGATCACGTCGCCCGCTTGCTCGCGCACCAAGAAATCGACACGCGCCGTCCCGCGCCCGTCGACGGCGGCGAACGCCTGCCGCGCCAGGTCCTGAATACGGGCGGTCAGCTCGGCGGAGAGCGGCGCCGGAATCTTGCGCTCGGCGCCCTTCATGCCAGCCGCGCCCTCGCTGCGCATGTATTTCTCCTCGTAGGTCAGAAATTCCTGCCAGGTGATCGGCTGTTCCAGCGCCGAGGCGCGATACGGCCCGTTGCCGAGCAGCGCGCAGTTGATCTCGATCGCACTGGTCAGCGCCTTCTCGACGATAATGCGCCGGTCGAAGGTGGCCGCGATGGTGATGTAGGTGCGCGCTTCCTCGGCGTCTTTCGCACGCGCCACGCCGATGCTTGAGCCGAGCGAGGCGGGCTTGACGAAGACCGGGTAGCCAAGCTGGGCGTCGATCCGCGCCAGCACTTCGTTCGCGTTGGCGGTCCACTCCTGCCGTGAGAAGCCCAGGTGCTCCACGACCGGCAGGCCGTGTTGCGCCAGGACGCTCTTGAGCATGATCTTGTCGCGCACCACCGCCGAGGCCATCACCCCCGCGCCGACATAGGGAATATCCGCCAGCTCCAGCAGCCCCTGGATCGTCCCGTCCTCACCGTGCGTGCCGTGCAGAGCGGGAACCACTACGTCCAGGCGGCGCAGCTGGCTGCGCGACATCAGGCCGCTGACTGGCTGGATGATCAGGCCGTGGTGATGCGGGCTGGGCGAGATGACGACATCCTTCATGCCCATCCGGTCGGCGATCTCGTCGGCCTGAAAGGTCTTCAGCTCGCGCAGCCCCGGCCCGGTCAGCCAGCGCCCGTCCCGCGTGATGTAAATCGGCACGACCTCATAGCGATCGGGGCGCAGCGCCTGCATCACCTGCTGCGCTGTGACGATCGACACGTCGTGCTCGACGGAGCGGCTGCCAAAGATGACGCCTACTGTCTTGATGCCAGAACCGGTTGCCATGATCGATTGCTTCCTTCTGTGCGAAACGTCTCACTCAGCATTACTGGCCGAGAAGGGCCTACAAGTAGGTATCCGGCAGGTCGTTGAGAAACAAGACCGTGTCGCCCGGCTGGAGCGCCGTGTTGAACCAGGCGATCGCTTCTTCCCGCGTGTCGTAGACCTGCAACCGATCAGCCGGGAACCCGGTCTCGCGGATCCCCTGCTGGATCGGGCGTGTCTGGTCCTCGCCGACCAGGATAATATCGGTGCAGACCTGGGCGGCCAGGCGGCCCAGCTTGCGGTTTTCCTCGTCCTGAATTGGCCCCAGCTCGACCATGCCCGGCGTGATCAGCACGCGCCGCCCGGCGCGGTACAGGCTCAGCACGTTGAGCGCGTTCTGCGCGCCGACCGGGTTGGCGGAGTACGCGTCGTCGATGACCGTCACCCCGCCCGGCAGCACGCGGCGCTGAAGCCGGTGTTCGGCTGGCTCCAGCGAGGCGACGCGTAGCGCGATCTCGCCGAGCGACATCCCCAGGTGGCGCGCCGTCGCGATCGCCAGCAGGATATTCGTGACATTGTGCTGCCCGACCAGCCGGGTCGTGATCGGCTGCTCCTCGCCGGTCAGCGTATCGACCACGTCGAAGCGCAGACCGTCCACTGTCGCGCGGATGTCGCGGGCGTGGAAGCGAAGCTGCGTCGCCAGGTCGGTGTTCTGCCACGTTACCCCGATCCGGGTCTGCGGATAGCCGCGCTCGTACATGGCGCGCACATACGGATCGTCCCAGTTGAAGACTGCCGCGCCCTCCGGCGGCAGCGCCTCGATGATCTCGTACTTGGCGCGGGCCGTGTTCTCCAGGCTGCCGAATCGTTCGAGGTGTTGCGGGCCGACCGCGGTCACGATGCTGATCTGCGGCTTGACCAGGTCGCAGATACCCGCGATCTCGCCCGGAACGTAAGCGCCCATCTCGACGATGAAGTAGTCGTAGCCGGAATCGTTGCTCAGGTCGTTGTTGATCGCGATGCACACGCCCATCAGCGTATTGTAGCTCTTGGGCGTGGCGTAAGCGCGGAATCTGCCGTTCAGGATATGCGCCAGGTATTCCTTGGTGCTGGTCTTGCCGTAGCTGCCGGTGATCCCGATCACGACCGGGTTGGCGCGGCGCAGCGTCGCCGCCGCGCGCCGGCGGAACATCCAGCGAAAGCCCGCCTCGACCGGGTGCATGATCAGGTTGGCGAGCGGCAGAATCAGCGGGCTGAGGTGATAAGTGACCAGGCCGATCAGCGTGTAGACCGCAAACTCCGCCAGCGTGCCCATTCCGACGAGCGCGCCTGCCAGCCCCACCGCGCTCACGTGGATCGCGACAGCCAGTCCGTAGGCGGCGATCAGCAGCCGGATCGCGCGCTGCGTCAGCTTGAATTTCTGCTTGATCTCTTTGACCGGCTCCGGCCAGACGGCCATCACCCCCGCCACGCCCCAGATCGCGAGGTAGAGCGGGGCGCTCTCTTGCCCGGTCAGCTCGAGCGCCAGCGCCGCGACGCCCGCGACCCCGACCGAAACCAGCGCACGCACGACTACGATCCGGTCGATGCGCCCTGCCAGCCAGCGCAGATAGCGGCGGCTGTCGTAGCCTTCGATCTGGAAGAACCGCGCCAGCCGCCAGATGCGCAGCATGATCCCCACGAGCCACAGCACGATCAAAAAGGCGGTCATGGGCGGCTAGCTTTCTGCGCCGAGGAAGTGATCGACGATCCGCACATAATCAAGCAGTCTTTCCAGATACGCGAAATGCCCGGCGCCCTGGAAGACGATCAGCCCGGCGTCGGGGATCAGCGCCTCCAGCCGGCGGCCCTGCCACAGCGGTGTGTCGGCGTCCTGATCGCCCCAGATCAGCACGGTCGGCGCCTGAACACGCTGCGCGAACGGCGTCAGGTCCTCGCTGATGACGCGCAGAAACGTCTCGCGCAGCGGTCCGGCGTTGCGGTAGTCTTCCGAGGCGTAACGCTCGTGATAGCGGTGCTGCAAGCGGGCGCGCAGGCCGTCCAGCCCCAGCCGGTCGAGCGTGTCGCGCACGGCCTGCGCCCCGGCGGTCCGAAGACGCTGGCTGGCGCTTGGCGTGGTTGGGATCCCGGCGCTGCTCGCCAGCACCAGCTTGCGCACGCGGTCAGGGTGCTCCGCCGCCAGAACGAGGCTGATCCGCCCGCCGAACGAGTGACCGAGCAGGTCGGCGCACTCCAGCCGGGCGGCGTCTAGATAATCTCGCACGAAGCGACTGTAATCGCGGACGCCCCAGGGGGCAGGCGGCAGGTCGCTGGCGCCGAAGCCGGGCAGGTCCAGCACGTGGACCTGATAGCCGCGCGGGGTAAGCTGTTCGGCGACCGGCCAGAAGCTCCGAATCGCGCCGCCCCAGCCGTGAAGCGCGACCACCGGGCGGCCTTCGCCGATTACGGCCGTGCCGACGCTCAACCCCTCGATGGTGCGGCGCGCGACGACCGGATCGCTCACCGTTCCACGACCTCGATCTGCGCGCCCAGGTTCACCAGCTTGCTGACGACGTTCTCGAAGGTGCGGTCGATCAGCTCGGCGCTGTCGATTTTCACCGCGCTGTCGCGGCAGCACAGCGCCGCCGCCAGCAGCGCCAGCCCGGTCCGCACGTCCGGCGTGTCGAGGTACTCGCCGCGCAGCGGGGACGGCCCGACGACCAGCGCGCGGTGCGGATCGCACAGCACGATTTGCGCGCCCATCGCGGTCAGCTTGTCCACAAACAGCAGGCGGTTGTCGAACAGTTTTTCATGGATCAGCGTGGTGCCGCGCGCCTGCGTCGCGATCACCGTCGTCATCGCCACCAGGTCCGACGGGAAGCCGGGCCAGGGCGCGGTCTCAATCGGCACGTCCAGGTCTTCGGCGTCCTGCGAGACGGTGAGCGCCTCGTGCGCGGGAACGAACAGCGTCTCGCCGTTGAGGTACAGGCTTACGCCCAGGCGCGCATAGACCCGGCGGATCAACTGCATATCCGCCGCGAGGACATTCTCGATCGTCAGCGAGCCGCCCGTGATCGCGCCGATTGCCGCGATGCTCGCGATCTCGATGTGGTCCGGGCGCAGCGTGACCTCCGCGCCGCCAAGCTCGGCGCCGCCGCGCACAAGCACCCGGTTGGAGCCGATTCCTTCGATCTGCGCGCCCATCGCGACCAGCGTGCGCTGCAAATCTTGAATGTGCGGCTCCGAAGCGGCGTTGGCGATCAGGGTCTCACGACCCATCGCCGCTGCCAGCATACACACCAGCGCCGTTGCCGTGACGCTGGTTTGCAGCAGGATCAGCTCGCGCCGCTCCCACGGCTCGGCGGTGAAGTCGAGCACGCCGCCGCTGATGTGGATGTCAAAGCCGAGATCGCGCAGCGCGGTCAAATGGGTGTGCAGGCGACTGAGCGGGTAATCGATCTCCAGCCGCGCGTGACGGCGCCGCGCCAGGATTGGGGCCAGCAGCAGCACCGCGCCTACCTGCCCGTCCGTGATCTCCGGCCCTAGCGAGCGGGTGTGCAGCGCGGGGGCGCGCAGCGTGTGCGCCTCGTCGCGGGTAATCTGCGCGCCAAGCGCGCGGGCGGCGTCGAGCATCAGCGCGGTCGTGCTGGTGTCGGGAACGCCGCGCAGGGTAACTTCAGCCTCGGTCAGCAGCGACGCGGCGATCAGCGCCAGTGCAGCGTTGCTGTTGCCAGACGGGCGGAACGTGCCACGCAGGGGATGCCCGCCATAAACCACGATTCGCATCGAGGAGCTGGCTCCTTTGGAGGGCGCGCCCACACCGGCACGCCTGGCGCGTGATTATACCAGGAAGGCGGCAGGCTCCAAGAGGGGATCAGCGCGGGGCAAGGCCGGGTCGGCGCCGGGTGCAGGGCAGGATTAGCGATATTTTGTATTTTTTATACCAAAAATTATACTTGTGCTGCTCTTATTGTGATGCTTGTAACGTGTTTGCCGCTTGTCTACAATCTCAACAGAGAGATTCAGTCGTGTGCGGTAAGTTCCGGCGTGCGGGCGCGCAAAACGGTTTAACGGTACTATTAGGATCGCTCGCATCAGGAAAGCGTTGTATAGTTACAGACATTGGCGCGCCAGCTCAGGCAAGCGGATTCACAGCTTCAAGGTGCCGTTCACGTTTGGCTCGCGGCTGCCGGGCATGCTCCCCGTTTCGTCGCCCTGGCGGATCGTGCGGTCTCGCAACGTGATTACGAGTCGTGATCGCGTACTCAGAAGGGAGTCCACATGCGCATTCTAGGTAGCTTGTCATCACGGCAGCGGCTGATAGCGGGTGTCGCGGTGATCGGCCTTCTCGTGCTGATCGTGGTGGCGGTGCTGCTCATTACCAGCGGCCAGACCGACGCCGCCGCCGAGCAGCCGCTGGCTTTCAACCACGAGATCCACGCGCAGCGCGGAATCCAGTGCCAGTATTGCCACTATGGCGTGACGAAATCGCCCGCCGCGGTGATTCCGAGCGTCGAGCTGTGCATGGGCTGTCACGAGAACGTCCGCACCGAATCGCCGATCATCCAGGAGTTGGCCGGATACTGGGAGCGCCAGGAGCCGATCCCCTGGAAGCGGGTCTACGAGCAGCCCAGCTACGTCTTCTTCAACCACCAGTCGCATATCGCCAGCGGCGTGACGTGTGGCGCGTGCCATGGCGATGTCGCCAGCATGACGGTGGCGCACCAGGTGGTCGATCACACGATGGGCTTCTGCCTGGACTGCCACGCCGATCAGCAAAACAAAGATGCGCTCTACGACTGCGCGGTCTGCCACCGTTAGGAGCACACTATGACACAACTTTCCCGTCGACACTTTCTTAAGGTGAGCGCAGCCGGTACCGCGACGGCGATCCTGGCGGGCTGCGGCGGCGAGCGCTGGGTGGAGCTGGTCCCTTACGTGATCGCGCCCGAAGAGCAGCTTGCCGGCGTGCCGACCTATTTCGCCTCGACGTGCCGCATGTGCCCGGCGGCGTGCGGGATTCTCGTCAAGACGATGAATGGCCGCGCGATCAAGATCGAGGGCAACCCGGAGCACCCGATCAGCCGGGGGCGGACCTGCGCGCGCGGCCAGTCGGGCTTGCAATTGCTGTACAACCCGGATCGCATCACCGGGGCGGTCGAGCAGGAAGAGCGCGGCTCGCGCCGCTACCGGCCCCTCGCGTGGAACGACGGCATCAACCGGCTGTACGAGCGCCTGAACGAAGCGGGGAGCCGCGTCGCGATCTGGCTTGGCTCGGCAACCTCCGGCCACCTGGTCGATCTGTTCACGCTGTTCGCGGACGCGATCGGCGCGCCCGCGCCGGTGCGCTATGACTTGTACGCTGCCTATCATGGCTACGACGTGCTTCAGGCGGTCAGCGGCGATTTGCTCGGCAGCGCCGCCTTGCCTGCCTATGACCTTGCCCGCGCCGACGCGATCTTCTCGTTTGGGGCGGACTACCTCGGCACGTGGCTGAACGCGACCGCCTACAACGTCGCGTATAGCCAGTTCCGGTCGCAGCCGTATGGCCGGCGCGGCTATTTCGTGCAGTTTGAGCCGCGCATGACCAACACCGGCGCGGCAGCCGACCGCTGGGTGCCGGTTCGCCCCGGCGACGAGGCGCTGGTCGCGCAGGCGCTGGTGCGTCTGATCGCGGACGAGAGCTTCGGCCCGGCGCAGCGTGTCGAGGCGGCGCAGGCCGTTGCGACCGAGGTGGATGTCGAAGCGGCGGCGGCGGCGTGCCACCTGACGGCCGGCCAGCTGGCCGAGCTGGCGCGCGCTTTCGCGGAAGCCGAGCGGCCAGTGGCGCTGCCAGGAGCAGGACTCGCCGGGCGCGACAACGCGGCGGCGGCGGTCGCGGCGGTGCAGGCGCTGAACGTCATCGCCGGGACGATTGGACAGGCGGGCGGCCTGTCGCTCGCGCAAGGGATCGAGGACGCGGGCTTGCTGCCGGTTGCCACCTCTACCTTCGCGGACGCGCAGGCGCTGGTCGCGCGCATGCAGGCGGGCGAGGTCGATGTGCTGCTGGTGCACGGCGCGAACCCGGTCTATGACATGCCCGCCGCGCTGGGGGTCGTCGAGGCGCTTGAGAACGTGGGCACGGTCGTATCCTTCAGCCCGATGCCCGACGAAACCGCCGTCTATGCGGACCTGGTGCTGCCGGATCGCGTCTATCTCGAAGGCTGGGGCTACGAAGTGGCGACGCCCGCGCAGGGCGGCCTGCCGGTCGTCAGCAGCCAGCAGCCGGTCGTCGGGCCGCTGCATGACGCGCGCTCGACCGCCGACGTGCTGCTCACGGTCGCGCGCGGGATCGGCGCGGCGGCGGCGGCGTTGCCCTGGGCGGACGAGGTCGCCTTCATCCGCGAGCGCGTGACCGCGCTGCCCGCTGCTGCGTATGGCGGCGAAGGGGCGGACCTTCAGTGGGCGCGCTTCCAGCAGTTCGGCGGCTGGTGGCCGGGGCAGGCTCCTGAAAGCGCGCTGCCGGAAGTCGAGGCAGGCGCGCTGGCGGCGGTCGGCGCGGCGGAATACCAGGGCGACGAAGGCGAGTATCCCTATCACCTGCACCTGTTCATGAGTCCGCTGCTCGGTGACGGCCACGGGGCCAGCATCCCCTGGCTTCAGGGATCGCCCGATCCGATGACGACGGTGTCGTGGCAGACCTGGGTCGAGATCAACCCGGCGACGGCTGAGGAACTGGGGATCGAGATGAACGACGTGGTGCGCGTCAGCTCGCCCTTCGGGACGCTCGAAGCGCCCGCGTACATCTACCCGGCCATCCGGCCCGACACGCTCGCGATCCCGCTGGGGCAGGGGCACAGCGACTATGGACGTTACGCCCGCGATCGGGGCGCGAACCCCGTCCGGCTGCTCGGCGCGGAGCCGGGCGCCAACGGCGGCAACCTGATGTGGTCCAACGTGCGCGTGAAGGTCGAGCGCACCGGCGATGCGAAAGCCCTGGCGCGCTTTGAGACGACAATCGAGGAAGCATCCGGCGCGCATCCGCCGATCTAATAGCGCCACCCTGATCCATTTGACGCACAGTTCGCTGCCTGATCGAGGGTACGCATAGAGCCGTTTACGGAAAGAGGAGCCGCTGGAATGGCCGAACACAAATGGACAATGATCGTTGATCTCGACAAGTGCACCGGCTGCCAGGCGTGCGTGGTAGCCTGCCATGCCGAGAACAACGTCCCGATCGTGAGCGAAGATGAGGTGGTGCGGGGTCGGGGCCTGCACTGGATTCGCATTGAGCGGTACTGGGAAGGCGAGTTCCCGGATGTCAAAGCCAAGTTTCTGCCGGTCTTCTGCCAGCAGTGCGGCGAAGCGCCGTGCGAGCCGGTCTGCCCGACGTATGCGTCGTATCACAGCCCGGAAGAAAACCTCAACGTGCAGGTTTACAACCGGTGCGTCGGGACGCGGTACTGCGGCAACAACTGCCCCTACAAGGTTCGCACCTTCAACTACCGCGCGCCGGACTTTGACGCGCCGCTGGAGCAGCAGCTCAACCCGGATGTGACGGTCCGCAGCGCGGGCGTGATGGAAAAATGCACCTTCTGTATCCAGCGCATCCGCCGCGCCGCCGAGACCGCCAACGCCGAAGGCCGCCCCATCGCCGACGGCGAGGCGCTGCCAGCCTGCGTGCAGGCGTGCCCGGCGGACGTGTTTACCTTCGGCGACGCGTACAATCCCGAGAGCCGGGTCGCGCAGCGGATCCCGACGGAACGGCAGTTCAAGCTGTTGGAGCACCTGGGCACGGAGCCTGCGGTCTACTACCTGAAAGGCGGTGAGACGCATGTTGGAGAGTAAGGCCGAGAACGCCCCCTTCTGGGAGCCAATCGCCCCCGAAGACGAGGTGCTGGCGCGCCAGGTCGCGCACGCGCGCGACGAGCATCTGCTGCTCGACCCGCGTCCGCCGTCCGAGACCAACGCGCTGATGCTGGCCGCCATGCGCCGTACCGGGCCGGTTTTCTGGCTGCTGGTCGTCGGCCTGGGCGGGATGGTCCTGGCGCTACTCGTGACCTGGGGTATCCAGATGGTCGAAGGGCTGGGCATCACCGGGTTGAATCGCTCGGTGATGTGGGGGCCGTACATTGTCAACCTGGTCTACTTCATCGGTATCGGCCACGCCGGGACCTTCATCTCGGCGGCGCTGCGTCTGATGCGCTATGACTTCCGGCGGCCCATCGCCCGCGCGGCGGAGACGGTGACGCTGTTCGGCCTGGCGATGGCGGCGCTGTTCCCGCTGATCCACCTGGGCCGCGTCTGGAAGCTGTATTTCATGATCCCGATCCCGACCGAGCGCCAATTGTGGCCGAACTTCCACTCGCCGCTGCTGTGGGACGCGACCGCGATCACCACGTACCTGATCGGCAGCACGCTGTTTATGTACGCGGCGCTCATCCCCGACCTGGCGATGGTGCGCGATCATGTGACTGGCCTTCGCCGCAAAATCTATGGCGCGCTGGCGTTTGGCTGGCGCGGCACCGAAGGCGAATGGCAGCGCCTGGAAACGCTGAGCAACATCCTGGCGTTCATCATCATCCCGGTGATGTTCTCGGTGCACACGATCGTCTCGTATGACTTCGCGATGGCGATCCAGCCAGGCTGGCACAGCACGATCTTCGGGCCGTTTTTCATCACCGGCGCGCTGTTCTCCGGTGTGGCGGCGGTGATCTTGATCATGATTCTGGTGCGTAAGGGGATGGGCCTGGGCTATTTCATCCGCGAAGAGCACTTCAACGCGATGGGCATCTTCCTGATGATCCTGTCGATGACCTGGGTGTACTTCTACTTCACCGAGTGGATCACCAACTGGTACGGCAATCTGCCGTTGGAAGTGGCGCTCCAGGATATGTTGACCGGCCAGCTGGCCCCGATGTTTTATCTGATGCTGTTTGCTAACATCATCGTCCCGCTAGGAACGCTGTGGTCGGGCCGGGTGCGCCGCTCGCTCCCGGCGATGTTCGTCATCGCGCTGTTCGTCCAGATCGGGATGTACATCGAGCGCGTCATCATCGTCCCTGGGATGCTCTCGCGCAACGAGCTGCCGTTCAACTGGGTGAACTACACGCCGCATTGGCCGGAGCTTTTAATCACCGTTGCGACTTTCGCTTTCCTCGCGCTGTTGTACATCATCTGGACGCGCGTCGTGCCCATCATCCCGGTGTGGGAGGTATACGAAGGGCAGGCGCTTCAGGGGCGGCGGCGCGTGGGTAGGGCCATTCTTCCGACGCGGTCGGACCCCCACTAGGAGGACGACGTGGCTGACACTTTGATCTTTGGGCTGTTTCCCAATGTAGACCCGACCGCCCGCGCCGTGGCCGGTCTCCAGGCGATGGGGATCGCGGATGATCAGGTCACGATCATGTCGGCGGTGCCGTACTCGTCGAAGCTGTTTGGACGCAAGCGTCCGCGCACGTGGTTCCTGCCGTTCCTGGCGTTGGGCGCGCTCGGCGGGCTGGCGGTTGCGCTGTTCATCACCATCGGCACGCCGAAGCTCTACCCGATCTATGTGGGGGGGCAGCCGCTCATTGCGCCGTTCCCGCCCACCGCGATCATGGTGTTCGAGTTTGTGGCGCTGGGCGCGATGATCATGGCGTTTCTCGGTTTTCTGCTGACCTCGCGCTTTCCTCGCTTGGAGCCGGCGATCTACGACGAGCGGATCAGCGACGGCTATATCGGCCTCGGCGTGCGCGCCAGCGAGCGCCTGGGCGACGAAATCGCCGAGTTGTTCCGCACGCATGGCGCGGTTGACGTGCGCCGTGAAGATGCTGCGCTCGCACGCACCGGCAACCGCCGTTTCCTGGCGTTCTGGGCTGTGTTGGGTGTGGTGGCGCTGGGCGCGGCGCTGACACCGCTGCTATTGACATACAACATCATCAAAATTCCCTGGATAAACGTCATGTACAACTCGCCGGCGGTTGGCTATCAGGAAGGGCCGCGCCGGGCCGCGCCGGAAGGATCGGTGCCGTTCCAGGGGCCGCGATTGGTCGCGGGCGAGCCAGCCACCATGCCGCTCGAAGCCACTGAAAACTCGCTTCAGCGAGGCGGGGTGCTGTTTGGCGTCTACTGCGCGATCTGTCATGGGTACGAGGATGGCTCGGCAGGGTCGCTGCGCGACTACTTCCCTGAAGTGCCGCCGATCAACAGCGCGCGCGTGCAGAGCTTGGAGCCGGACGACGTTTTCCTGACCATCACGCGTGGTCTCAACCGGATGCCCAGCCTCGCCGAACAGCTCACGGCTGGCGAGACGTGGGACATTGTGAATTATGTGCTCAGCCTGGAAGAAGGCGCCGCGCCTGCCGGGCAGTAATGTGCGTTGTTTCATAACTGACGGGCAGCGCCCGGCATCGAACGGAGGTCCGTTGTGGGCAAAAGAACCTGGATTGTGCTGCTAACCGCGCTGGCGCTCGGCCTTTTGGCGAGCGCGTGCGGGACGAATGATCTGGCGACGGAGCTGACCCCGATCCCGACGCTGGCGCCGGGCGAGACTCCGGCGCTGGCCGATGCGATCGCGCAGGCTCCGGCGACAGAGGAAGCGACCGCCGAGGCTGGAGATGGCGAAGGCGGCGAGGACGCGCTCGTCACCGCGGGCGAAGAGCTGTTTTCGTCGGCGTGCGCCGGTTGTCACGGCGCGCAGGATGGCGCGGGTCCGGCGCTAACCGGCATGGCGGACCGCGCGGCGACCCGCGTCGAGGGGATGTCCGCCGAGGACTATCTGCACGAGTCGATCGTCGATCCGAGCGCGCACGTGGTCGAGGGGTTCGCGGACATCATGCCGAAGCAGTACGGCGACCAGTATTCCGAGGACGAGCTGAGCAGCCTGGTCGCCTACATCATGCACGCTGGCGCAGCCGGTGGCGGCGAAGAAGCCGAAGCGACCGAGGAGCCGGACGCCGAGGCAACTGAGGAAGCAGGCGCCGCCATTGGGGGCGATCCGGCAGCGGGTGAGGACCTGTTCACTCAGAACTGCGCGGGCTGCCACGGCGCGCAGGATGGCGCGGGTCCGGCCCTGACCGGTATGGGCGAGCGCGCGGCGACCCGCGTCGAGGGGATGTCCGCCGAGGACTATCTGCACGAGTCGATCGTCGATCCGAGCGCGCACGTGGTCGAGGGGTTCGCGGACATCATGCCGAAGCAATATGGCACGCAGTTCTCGGAAGACGAGATCGCGGACCTGATCGCGTACATCCTAGAGCAATAAGCGGGCTGCGCGGTCGAGCAAACAGAGGGTGGCGCTCCACGCGGGGCGCCACCCTTTCTTGTGTGCCGTTGGTTCGCCGGACGCGCTCGTGGTAGGATTAGCGCGTATTTGTGAGCCGCCGCTTTGATTGGGACTCTGACCCGATTATGACCCGACGCTATCAGGCTGTAAGCGCCCTGTGCCTGGGGCTGGCGATTGTCGCGCTCGTGATCGCGCGTGATAGCCTGCGCCTTAGCCGCGCCCAGGAGCCGCCAACCGCCACGCCCAATATCAACTGGGTGCAGGTCGAGCTAGGGGTCAATGTCCGCAGCGGGCCGGGGTTCCAGTACGGCGTGATCGGAAGCCTGCCTTTTGGCGCGTGGGTGCAGCCGCTGGCGCGCAACCTGGCCGGTGACTGGATTCTGATCAGCTACGTCAACACGCAAGGGTGGGTCCAGCAGGACCTGGTCCAATGGCGTCTGAACGTGGCCGCGCTGCCGGTGATCGGCGATGAGCGCCCGACTGCGATCCCGCGCCCGCGCGAATACTACGTCACGCCGCTCGCCGCCACCCAGACGCCGAACGCGAACTGGGTCCGTTTCGGGCGCGACGGCGCGTATGTCCGCTCCGGGCCGGGAATGGGCTACGCCCCGGTGGGCTGGCTTTATACCGGCGACGTGGTGGACGCGGTCGGACGGGACGCCGCGCTGGACTGGGTGCTGGTCCGGTATGGCGACGGGTACGGCTGGATTCGCTACGATCTGGTGGCGTGGATCGAGACGATCGAAGACCTGCCGGTGCTGGCCGCGCCGAACCTCACGCCGAGCTTCACCGTGGTGCCGATCGTGCCGACCGCGACCTCCACGCCGACCGTCACGCGGACGCCAACGCTGACACGCACGCCGACATCGACGCACACGCCGTCGCCGACCGCCACGCGGACTCCTAGCGAGACTCCGCCACCAAGCGCGACGCCGACCGCCACGCCAACGCTCACACCGACAACGACCGCAACGGATACCCCGGAGCCAACAGCCACCCTCACGCCGACCGCGACCAGTTCGGACACGCCTGAACCAACACCGACGCGGACGCCGACCCTCACCGCGACGCCGACCGCTTCAGACACGCCGGAGCCAACGGCCACGCGCACGCCCGCGCCTACCGCAACGGCCACCTCTACCGCCACGCGGGCGGCGACGCGGACTCCGACGGACACGGCAACGCCTTCGGACACGCCGGGGCCGACCAGGACCCCCCGGCCAAGCGCGGCGCCAAGCGTAACCCCAAGCGCGACCGCAACGGCGAGTCCATCGCGCACGCCGCGTCCCACTGCAACCGCGAGCGCCACGCCAACTGAGCCGGCGACACCCACGCGGACGCCCAGCCCTGTGCCGAGCCTGACCGCGACGCCGTCAGCGACCACTACGCCTAGCCCCGCTCCGACCGATACCCCGCTTGCGGCGGCGCTGGTCGCGTCCGCTACGAATGAACCGTCGCCGACGCCGCGCGCGACCGTCAGCGCGACTGTAACGGCAGCCCCAACCCGAATGCGGGCGGCAGCCAGCCCGACGCCGGGTACCGCGCCAGTTTCGCCGACGCCTACCGCCAAACTATCGCCCAGTCCGACTCCAGCGGCGGTTGCGGCGGCTCCCGGCGATGGCTCGGACAATGGGCAAGGCGAGGTGGTCTCGCCAAGCGACGATAGCGGCCCCAACCTGGAACTGTGGATCGGGTTAGGGGCGGCAGGGATAATGCTGCTCTACCTGGGGGTGTATGCCGTGCAGTCGGCGGCGGTTGATCGCTACCGCGAAGGCTTTCCGCTGACGTTATGCCCCATTTGCCAGGAAGGGCGCCTCTACCTGGACGAGCGTCGCGACCGGGTGCTGGGCATCCCGCGCATCCGGCGCGCGGTGCGCTGCGACCACTGCCGCTCCGTGCTGCGACAGGTTGGCCCGCAGCGGTGGCGCTACGCGGTGGACCGCGCCGAGCACCTTGCCTTCTACGACCAGCTCAATGGGCGGGTGCTGACCGAGGCGCAGCTCTACGAGATCTCGCCGGAGTTCGCGTACTCGCCGCCGGAATACATCCCGGACGACAAACCGCCGGAGTAACGCCGGCAGGCAAGGCGCGCCGGTTGCCGGCCCTGCGGCGAGGCGCTACGATCACAATGCGAATTGTCCGGTGGACGATCCGGCTGATGACGCGCCGGGATCGGAACGCTGACCGAGTGGGAGCGAGCTGTGTCACAAGCGATTCAGACGCCAGAGTGGGTCAAAGATGCGGTCTTCTATCAGATTTTCCCTGACCGTTTCGCCAAGAGCGAGCGTGTCGTTAAGCCGTCTAACCTCGAAGCATGGGACGCCCCGCCGACCGTGTTCGGCTTCAAGGGCGGCGATCTGCTGGGGGTCGAGGAGCATCTCGACTATCTGATTGATCTCGGCATCAACGCGATCTACTTCAATCCGATTTTTCAATCGGCCTCGAACCACCGCTATCATACCCACGACTACTTCCAGGTCGACCCGCTGCTGGGCGGCAACGATGCATTCCGCACCTTGCTGGACGCGGCCCACGCGCGCGGCGTGCGCGTGGTGCTGGATGGCGTGTTCAACCATTGCAGCCGGGGCTTTTTCCAGTTCAACCACCTGCTGGAGTGCGGCGCGCAGTCGCCTTACGTGAGCTGGTTCACCGCTTACGGCTTTCCGCTCAACGCCTACGACGAAGACCACGAGCCGAATTACTCCGCCTGGTGGAACCTGCACGCGCTGCCCAAGTTCAACACCGACAACCCGCAAGTGCGCGAATTTCTGTGGAACGTGGGCGAATACTGGGTTCGCTTTGGGATCGACGGCTGGCGGCTGGACGTGCCCTACGAGATCGACGACGACGCCTTCTGGCAAGAGTTCCGCCAGCGCGTGAAAGGCGCCAACCCCGATACCTACATCGTCGGCGAAATCTGGCGCGAGTCGCAGCGCTGGCTGCAAGGCGACCAGTTCGACGCCGTGATGAACTACATTTTTACGCGCGCGACGACAGCCTTTTTCGGCGCGAACACGCTGGCGAACATCACGCCGGGCGGCGGGTATCCCCGGCTCAAGCCGCTGACCGCCGAAGCGTTCGCCGCCGAGATGGACCGGATGATGGGGCTGTACGACTGGGCGATCACCAGCGCGCAGCTGAACCTGCTGGGCAGCCACGACACGGCCCGCTTCCTTTATATGGTCAGCGAGGACAAGTCCGCGCTGCAACTGGCGACGCTGTTTCAAATGACGATGCCCGGCGCGCCATCGATCTATTACGGCGATGAGATCGGGCTGACGGGCGGTCACGAGCCGGCCTCGCGCGGGGCGATGCCCTGGGACGAGAGCGCCTGGGATATGGCGCTGCGCGGCTATTTCCAGCGCGCGATCGCGCTGCGCCACGCCCATCCGGCGCTGCGGCGCGGGACGTACCGCGTGCTGCTGGCGCACGGCGAGCAGTTCGCGTTCCTGCGGGAGCACGAAGGGCAGCGGCTGATCGTGGCGTTCAACGCCTCACCGGACCAGGGCACGTTGGCGATTCCGGCGGGAGACGCGCCTGGCGCGCCGCGCGCCATCTTCGGCGAGCCGGCGGCGCTGCGTCGCGACGACGGCACGATCACTTTGTCCGCGCCGGGGCGCAGCGGGATTGTGCTTGCGCTGGACGTGTAGCCGGGGGCAACCGCTTTTTTCTGACGACGTATCCTGTTTTTTGGGCTGTGATCGACCGGATGTAACGACCAATGGCTGAGACCACCAAAGTAAACGAAATATTCCGGGCCGAGCCGCGCACCTCGGTTCAGGTGCAATTCCCCGATGGCGCGATTCTGGAGGGGCCGATCGGCACGCCGCTGGAGGAGTTTGTCACCGCGCACGATGGCGCGCGGACCGGCAGCCTGCCGGAACGTATTCCAGTGGTGGCCGCGGTCGTGGACGGCACGCTCCGCGAGCTGACGATGCCGGTCAAGCGCGATGTGACAATCATCCCGGTGACGACCGACAGCGGCGACGGCAGCCGTATCTACCGCCGGTCGCTGGCCTTCCTGCTGACGGTTGCGACGTCGGAGTTGTTCCCCGGCACCCAGGTGCTGATTGACTTCGCGCTTCCGAGCGGAGCGTTCTTCTGCAAGGTGCGGGGTCACACGCCGCTTACGGCGGACGAGCTGGCCCAGATCGAGGCGCGGATGCGGCAAATCGTGGGCGCTGCCGAGCCGATCGAGCGCCGCGAGATCGAGTTGGAAGCCGCAATCAAGCTGTTTCGCGCCAGCGGCGACGACGACAAGGTCCGGCTCCTTCAGTTTCGCAGCAAGCCCTATCTGACGATCTACACGCTGCGGGGCCAGGCCGACTACTTCTACGGCTACATGGTGCCGAATACCAGCTATCTGACGCTGTTCAATATCCTGCCCGAAGAAGACGGTTTCGTGCTGCAATATCCGCGCCGCGAAAGCCCGAATATCATCCGCCCCTACACCCGCTCGCCGCAGCTTACCCGCGTTTTCCGCCAGACCGAGGAATGGCTGACGCTGCTCGGCATCGAGGATATCGGCCACCTGAATATGGGGATTCGCGACGGGCGCGCGCGCGAGCTGGTGCTGGTCAACGAGGCGCTGCACGAGCAGCATATCGCGCACATCGCCACGCAGATCGCCGAGCGACACGCCCAGGGCCTGCGGCTGGTCCTGATCGCCGGGCCGTCGTCGTCCGGCAAGACGACCTTCTCGAAGCGGCTGGCGATCCAGTTGATGGCGCACGGGCTGAAACCCTACACGCTCGAGATGGACCGCTATTTCGTCGAGCGCGAGAAGACGCCGCGCGACGAGAGCGGGGAGTACGACTTCGAGGCGCTCGAAGCGGTGGATATCCCGCTGTTCAACGACCAGGTCATGCGCCTGGCGGGTGGGGAGCTGCTGCGCATCCCGCACTATAACTTCGTCACCGGCCTGCGCGAGATCGGCGAGGAAGTGCAGCTGTCGGCGGAGCACATCCTGATCGTCGAGGGGATTCACGGGTTGAACCCCGGCCTGGTGAGCGCGCTGCCGACCCAGCAGATGTACCGCATCTACGTGTCGGCGCTCACCCAACTGAACATCGACCGGCACAACCGCGTGCCGACGACTGATGTGCGCCTGATCCGGCGTATCGTGCGCGACGCGACGTATCGCGGCTATTCGGCCCAAGACACGCTGACGCGCTGGGAGAGCGTGCGGCGCGGCGAGAAGCGCAATATCTTCCCGTATCAGGAAAACGCCGATGTCATGTTCAACTCGGCGCTGCTCTACGAGCTGGCTGTCCTGCGCCCGCTCGCCGAGCCGCTGCTGCTCCAGCTTGAGCCGCGCGATCTGCACTACATCGAGGCCCGCCGCCTGCTCGCGATCTTAAGCTGGCTGAAGCCGATGGACGCCGAGCTGGTGCCCGACAATTCCCTCCTGCGCGAGTTCATCGGCGGCTCGATTCTGCGCGACTATACGCCCGGTCTGTACTAGGCTTCGGCGGCTGCGGCAGGCTTGCCGCCTTGATCGGTAGGTGAACGGTGCAATCCGAACAGATTTCGAGCAAGGTGCTCACCCACTTCGAGGCTGTCCGCCGCCAGGAGCACGAGCAGATCGACGGGCTGCTGGACGTGCTGGGCCGGGTCGATGGCCTGCCCGAAAGCCAGATGGAACAGGTGCGCGACGCGCTGTTCCACACCAACCACCCGTTTTTGATGGTCCTGGTGGGGCCGTTTAGCTCCGGCAAGTCGAGCGTGATCAACGCGCTGCTCGGCGAAGAGGTGATGGAGGTCGGGCCGATCCCGACGACTGACCGGATCGTGATCTTGCGCCACGGCGACGACGTGCAGCGCTCGCGCACGGGCGATGTCGAGACCGTGTTTCACCCCAGCCCGCTGCTTGAAAACCTGAGCCTGGTCGATACGCCCGGCCTGGAATCGGTCTTCAAGATGCACGACGAAGTGACGCGCCGCTTTCTGCACCGCGCCGATGTCGTGCTGCTGGTCATGATCGCGACCCAAGTGCTCACGGCCAGCAATCTCGAATACCTTCAGGAACTCAAAAGCTACGGCAAGCGCGTCGTGGTCGTGGTCAATCAGGTCGATGTGCTGGATGACGACGAGCGCGAGCAGGTGCGCGAGTTCGTGCTGGAGCAGGCGCGCTTGCAGCTGGGCGTCGAGCCGCAGGTCTGGCTGGTTTCGGCCCGGCAGGCGCTCGCCGCCCAGCAGGAAACGCCGCGTGACGAGATCGCATGGGACCAGAGCGGGTTTGCCGATATTGAGGAGTACATCAAGGAAACGCTCGGCGACGTGGAGCGCGCCCGGCAGAAGCTCGAAACGCCGCTGCAAATCAGCCAGAACGTGGTCAAGACCGCGCTGGGGTTGGTGCAGGAGCAACAAGCGGCGCTCGACGCGCACCGCAAGACCGCCGGCAACATCGCGGCGCAGATCGAGCAGGGGCGACGCGCGCAACAGAAGACGGTCGATGACACGCTGGCCGAGATCGAATCGATCTGGAACGAAGCCAGCGCGCGCGGCAGCGAGGCGATCGGCGAGTTGTTCCAGTTCTCGCGCGGCATCGGCCTGTTTTTCGGCGGCCTCGGCGAGATGCTCGGCCTGGGCGGGCTGCGGCGGCGCCTCGGCGGGCGTAGCCGTGTCGCGAGCGTGCTGGACGAGCACCGCGTCAACGAGACCTTCCAGCGCATCCCGCCGCTGGTGGACAAGCTCGGCCCGCGCCTGGAGAGCCGCGATCTTCAAGATATCGACGATCTGGTCGATTATACGCGCGGCGCGGTGAAGGAGCTTCCGCCGAGCCTCTCGGACAAGGTCATCGGGCGGATTCAGACGCCGCTGCGCTACGAGGCGCGGTTCTTGCGCGAGGTGCGCCCGGCGCTGGATGATCTGCTGCGCGACTCAATGCGCTTCGAAATGGATCGTCTGGACCGCACGCTGCGCAGCACGCTCGTCCTGCTCTCGCTATGGGAGATTCTGGCTCTGGCGTTGATGGTCGTGGTTGGCGTCACCGCGTTTTCGGGCGCTACGCCCGATGTCGGGACGCTTTTGCTGGTGTTCGGGCTGGGTCTGATCTTGATCATCGCCGGGCTGGCGCTGGTGCCGCTGCGCGGCTGGCTGCTGCGCCGCGCCTATCAGCGCCGCCTGCAAGAAAACCGCGACGAGTTTTTGCGGCTGCTGCGCGGCGCGGCGAGCGAACACCTGGCGCATGGCGTGCAACTGCGTCAGGACGCGACCGCGCCCTTCACCCGGCTGGTCGAGTCGCAGTCCGAAGTGCTGGCGGCGCTGCGCGACGATTTGTTGGCCCAGCAGCACGCGCTGATGCGCATTCAAGGAGGGCTGGCTGTGCTGGATCACTCCGGCCAGGCGGCTGCATCGACAAGGACTGAAGATCACCGATGACCAGTATCGTCTTGGAAGGGCCGATCGCCGAGGCGCGCGAGCGCGAGGTGCGCCTGCTGCACGACGCCGCCGAGTTGGTCGGCCAGATCGGCGGCGAGGACAGCGCGGAAGACAAGCGCCGCTTGCAGCAAAACGCGGCGGACTTGCAGGAGATGTTCTTCCTGGTGGTCGTCGTGGGCGAGTTCAACGCCGGAAAATCGACGTTCATCAACGCGCTGCTCGGCGATTCGCTGCTGCCGATGGGGATCACGCCGACGACCGACGCGATTGAGCTGGTCCGCTGGGGCAACCGGCGCAGCAAGGAGCCGCGCTGGCGCGAAGAGAACATCGTCCGCGAGTGGACGCACCCGAACACCGGCGGGCCGGGCGTCGTCATTGTGGATACGCCGGGGACCGGCTCGGTCTTCCGCCGCCACGAGCAGATCGCGAAAGGGTTCCTCAGCCGCAGCGACCTGGTGATCTTTCTGCTGTCGGCCAAGCGCGCTCTGGCCGAGACCGAGCGCCTGTATCTGGGGCTGGCGAAAGATTACGGCAAGAAAATCATCGTCGTCATCAACCAGACCGACCTGCTGGAAAAGCGCGAGCGGCAGGAGGTGCAGTCATTTGTCAAACAGCAGCTTGTCGAGTTGCTCGATCTGCGCCCGCCGATCTTCCTGATCTCGGCGCGCCAGGCGCTCAAGGATCGGGGTCACGGCGGTATATTTACCCTGGCGTCGGATGATCCGGGCGGGATGAACCCGGTTCGCGAGTATCTGCGGGAAATCTTCGAGCGCGTTCCGCCCGCCAAGCAGAAGCTCTATGCCCAGCTTGACTTTGTCGACTCAATCGTGCGCCGCTACCGGGACCAGATCGAGCGGCAAACGGGCCTCGTCTCGAATGATACCGCGCTGGCTGAGAGCCTGCGCAAGGAACTGGAGCGGCAGGCGGAGGGGCTGGACGATCAACTGGCGACGGCCAAGCGCGAGCTAGACCGCGTATTCGAGGAGCTGAAGCAGCGCGGGCGCGAGTTCATCCGCGAAAACCTGACGATTCAGCGTGCGTCACGGGCGCTCAACGAGACGGAGATGCGCGCCGAGTTTGAGAAGCAGGTCGTGGGCGGCGCGATTGACCAGATCACCATGATCTCCGAGCAGTACGTCAACGCGGTGGTGGACAACAGCCGCCGCTACTGGCGCAACATCCTCGACCGCCTGACTGAGCTGGAAACCCGGCTCAACCAGGAAGCGGGCGCGGTGGATGCGTCCGGCTACGCCGAGCAGCGCGCCGCGCTGCAAGAGGCGATCGCCGTCGCCGACCGCGAGCTGAAATCGTATACCGATCACAGCCTGGCCGAAGACCTGCGCAACACGTTTCGCACGAATCTGATCGGGTTCTCGGCGGGGTTTACGGCGATGCTCGGCGGGGCGATCGCGGTCGCGCTGGGCGTCGCGGCGCCGGGCGCCGTCACGGCGACGGCGGGCGCGGTGATCGCGGCGGTGATCGTCGGCCCGGCGCTGCTGGTCGGCGGGCTGTCGGCGGCGGCGCTGTACTGGCGCAAGCTCAAGCGCGACGCCGTGCGCGAGCTAGAGACCCGGCTCAACGGTTTGCAGGCCAGCTACCATCAGGCGATGGTGGACCTGACCCACCGCGAGCGCAACCGCCTGCTGCAATACGGCCAGCAGATTCTCGCGCCGGTCTTCAGCCAGCTCAGCGTCCTCAACGAGCGTTACGCGCAGCAGAAGAACGCGCTCGGCGAGGTGGATGGGCGCTCCAAAAAGCTGCGCGCCGATATTGACTCGATCACGATTATCACCGAGGAATAATCGGCAGCGCGCCGCTATTCCACGTTGAAGTGCAGAATTTCCTGGCTGTGGCCCGCGATCTCCAGGTCGGGCCGGTTAAGTTCAATCCAGCGCAGGATACGCTCCAGCATGGACTCGGCGTGCCCTGCGCTGGTGCTGACCAGCGCCAGCCCGATCGCGGCGGAATGCCAGGCGTCGTGCAGCGCGACCTCGGCGGCGGCCACGTTGAACTCGCGGTGCAGGCGGGCGATCAGCGACTTGAGCGCGCCGCGCTTGTCCTTGAGCGACATCGCATCGTGCAGGTCAAGCTCGACGATCGCGGCCAGGACGACCATCTCCGGCCCGCTACAGGTACGCTTCGAGGCCGGTCGCGCGCAGCCGCTCGACTACCTCGCGCACGTCCTGCGAGCGGTCGCGGTGGCAGACCAGCAGCGCGTCCTCCGTATCGACGATGATCAGCTTTTCGACGCCGATGGTGACGACCATCCGGTCGCTGATGACCAGCGTGTCACGCGTGTCGATCCGCAGCGCGTCGTCGCGCTCGCCACGCATGATGTTGCCTTCCAGATCGCCGGTCAGCACCTCATAGAGCGACGCCCAGCTTCCCACGTCGCTCCAGCCGATGTCCACCGGGATCACCGCGACGTTCTCCGCCCCTTCCATCAGCGCGTAATCAATCGAAAGCCGGGTCATCTCCGGCCAGCGGCGTTCGAGCGTTTCGTTGTAGGCGGCGCTGCCGATACTGGCGGCGACAGCTGCCAGCGCCGTGTGCATGGCGGGCTGCTGGCGCTGGAACTCGCGCATGACCTGATCGGCGGTCCAGATGAACATGCCGCTGTTCCAGCTGTACTCGCCGCTGGTCACGAAATCGATCGCGGTCTCAACGTCGGGCTTCTCGGTGAACCGGTCCGCCGTGTACGCCTGGAAGCCGTCCACCTCGCCGAGCGGCTCGCCACGCCGGATGTAGCCGAAGCCGGTCGAGGGGAACGAGGCGGAGATGCCGAGCGTGACGATGTGCCCGCGCCGGGCGAGCGTCGCCGAGGCGGCGAGCACGTCCCGAAAGCGCGCTTTCTCCGCGATGTGATGATCGGACGCCAGCACCGCGATCACGGCATCCGGGTCCCGGTGGCGGATGTGGATCGTGCCCAGGCCGACCGCCGGGCCGCTGTTGCGGGGGGACGGCTCCACGATGAAATTCTCCGCAGGAATCTGCGGCGCGGCAGCGCGAAGCTGCTCGCTGAGCGCGCCGCTGGCGACGACCATGATCCGCTCCGGCGGCATGAGCGGGTGCAGCCGCTCGATGGCGAGCTGGAACATCGACTTGTCTTCGACCAGCGGCAGCACCTGCTTGGGCCGCGCCCGGCGGCTGAGCGGCCAGAGCCGCGTCCCGCTGCCCCCGGCCATGATCAACGCGTAGTAGTGGTCCATCGCTCTCACTCGTTCCCGTGTGCCGTATCTCTGCGCGTAGCCAAGAAGGCGCCGCCGCCTGCTCAGTCCAGCCGGTACGGCTCGCGCCCGCCGCGCGCCAGCGCGTACTGCATGCCGTCCAGCCGCCGCACCATGCCCTTTAGCTCCATTAGGGCCAGCGTGCTGCTGACCTCCGTGATCGCCAGCCCGACACGCTGGCA
This sequence comes from Aggregatilineaceae bacterium, assembly GCA_035325905.1. GTDB lineage: Bacteria > Chloroflexota > Anaerolineae > Aggregatilineales > Aggregatilineaceae > DYGX01. The sequence goes on from DAOKYY010000002.1 coordinate 144,520, forward strand.
CAGATCGTCGATGTGCAGCGGCGCGTCGGCCAGCGCGTCGAGCAAGGCCGCCTCGCCGGAGGTTTCGGGCGCAATCTGCGCGATCTGCGTGTGGGTCTCGACGGTGTCCCGCGTCAGATTCAACTCGTCCAGGATGTCTTCGGCGCAGGTGACGAGCTTCGCGCCCGCCTGGATCAGGCTGTTGGTCCCGGCGCTGGTCCGCGCGTTGATGTTGCCCGGCACGGCGAACACGTCGCGGCCCTGCTCGGCGGCGGAGTCGGCGGTGAGCAGCGCGCCGCTGCTGGCCGGAGCCTCGACCACGACCACGCCGAGCGACAGCCCGCTGACGATCCGGTTGCGCAGCGGGAAATTGTGCGCTTCGGGGCGCGCGCCGGGCGCGAAGGTGCTCACCAGCGCGCCGGAGCGGGTGATCTCGGCGGCGAGCTTGGCGTGATCGGGCGGGTAGATCACGTCGATTCCGCTGCCGAGCACCGCGATCGTGCGCCCGCCCGCGTCGAGGGCGGCGCGATGGGCGGCGGCGTCGATACCCAGCGCCAGCCCGCTCACAATCGTGATCCCGGCGTTGACCAGCGGCGTAACCAGCGAATACGTCACGTCGCGCCCGTAAACGGTGGCGCGGCGCGTGCCGACAAACGCTACTGCCCAGCGGTCCTGGTCGAGCAGCGTGCCTTTGACGTAGAGCACGGGGGGCGCTTCGGGCAGCTCGGCCAGTAGAGAGGGATAGTCAGGGTCTTCGAGGGTCAGGACGCTCGCCCCGAGCCGATCCACTTCCGCTAGCATCCGGTCGAGATCGAGCGCGGCACGCTCGGCCAGGATGTTCTCTACAGTCGCGCGGTCTAGCCCGGCGGCGCGCAGATCGCTTTCGCCAGCAGCCCACGCGTCGGCGAGATCGCCAAAATGGTTAAGCAGGGCGCGGAACCGCACCGGCCCAATCCCGGTGATGGCGTTGAACCCCAGCCAGTACTTGCGTGCGCTCATACGGCCCCTGCCTGCCCGTCGCGGCGCAGCCCGGTCATTTGCCGCGCAGGCCCTCCATCAGGTGAACGGTCATCTGGTTCGCGGCGATATCGACCTTCAGAATGCATTCTTCGATATCGGGCAGCAGAATCTCGCCCTTCGGGCCGCGCACGACGTAGACATCGTTCGCGCCGGTCTCGATCACATCGCTGACCTGGCCGAGAAACTCGCCTTCGTCTGTTACCACGTCCAGGCCAAGCGTCTGGAACAGGTAGAACTCGCCTTCTTCAAGCGGGATGGCTTCTTCGAGCGGCACCATGACGTAGTAATCGCGGTAGGCGTCGGCGGCGTCACGGCCGGAGATGCCTTCCAGCTCGAGAATCAGGTACTGCTGGTGGCGGCGGGCGCGCGTCACCCGGTGTGTTTCGGCGGAGGCGGGGTCTTCGGGGTCGAGGCCCAGAAAAACGCGCATGCCTTCAGTAACGCGCTCCGGGTAGGCGGTGATCAGTTCCAGGCGCAGCTCGCCGCGCACGCCGTGCGGACGGAGCACGCGACCGAGCAGCAGGAAGGGCGGCGGCTGCTCTCGCCGGCGGTGAATGCGGGGTGACATCGCGGCGCGCGCCAGCTAAAGGATATCGAGATTGACGCGCTTGCCCTCGTTCGCGGCGACGACCCGCACCAGGATCCGCATCGCGTTGGCAACCCGGCCGTTTTTGCCGATGATCCGGCCCATGTCTTCCTGCGCGACTTCCAGCTCAATCGTCGTGGTGCCGCCGCGTGAAGTCTCGGTCACGCGCACCTCGGACGGATCGTCGACCAGTGACTTGGCGATGTACTCGACCAGTTCGATCATCGTGCTCTCGTCCTTTGTGAGCGTCCACAAAACCGGCAGAGGAGCCGTCGCGGACGCCTGAATAACATATGCGGACAGCGGGCAACACCGGCGCTGTCCGCATCTCGGTGAAAACGTGCTAATCGCCTACCCCGCGCGCGGCAATTACGCGTCGGCCGGAGGCTCGTCGTCCTCAGTCTCGCCCACTTCGGCGACTTCCGGCTTGGCGTCGGAGTCTGCCGCAGGCAACGACTCAGTGTCGGCCTGCTCCTGGGTCTCGGTGACGGCTTCAGGAGTCGCACCCTGCTCGACATCGGCCAGCGCTTCGGCTTCAACCGCTTCTTCGGTCTCGGCGACTTCTTCCGGCTCAAGGGCAGGCTGCGGCTTAGCAGCCGGCTTGCTCTCGGCTTTTGGCGCGACAGGCTGCGGCGCGGGCTTCGGGCGCTGAATCTCGTGCGGCGCATACGCAGTGCGCGTGCTGGGCATCCCGGCGGCGGCGTACTGCGCTTCGGCTTCGGCGACCAGCGCCTCGACTGCCTCGCCCTGGCGCAGGCGTTCGTAGCGCGCCAGCGTGCCGAGCTTGTCCAGAATGCGACGGACCGGGTCGCTGGGCTGCGCGCCGTTGCTCAGCCAGTACAGCGCGCGTTCTTCCTTAATCGTCATCGTCGTGGGCTGGGTGCGCGGGTTGTAGAAGCCGATCACTTCAATATACCGGCCGTCACGCGGGCTGCGCGCGTCGGCGACGACGATGCGATAGCTGGGCTGCTTTTTGCGTCCTACGCGACGCAGGCGAATACGAACCATGTGTTTACCTCAGTATCCTCTGTTAGGCTGTTCTCAGACAGCGTCTGCCAACATCAGCACCGGCGCGGCCAGAGGAGGCAGGGAAGGGCTGCCCAAACCGGCGCGGTAGCCGTGGCCGTCATGCGCCTGCCTAGCGGAACATTCCTGGCAGGTTGGGCATACGGCCCTTGCCGATCATTTTCATCAGGCGCTGCATCTCGCGAAACTGCTTGAGCAGCGCGTTGATGTCCTCAACGGTCGTGCCGCTTCCCGCCGCGACGCGCCGCTTGCGGCTGGCGTTCATCAGCTTCGGGTTGCGGCGCTCAGGCGGAGTCATCGAGTAGATGATCGCCTCGACTTTCTTGAGCTGCTTCTGGGCGTCTTCATTGTCGATGTTGATCTGCTGCCGCACGCGCCCCATCCCTGGCAGCATATCGAGAATCTGGCCGATCGGCCCCATGCGCTTGACCTGCTGAAGCTGCTTGAGGAAGTCTTCGAGCGTAAACTGGTTCTTCAGCATCTTGCGCTGAAGCTCCTCGGCTTCGCGCTCGTCGAAGGCTTGCTCGGCGCGCTCGATCAGCGTCAGCATATCGCCCATGCCGAGAATGCGCGACGCCAGCCGGTCAGGATGGAACGGCTCGATGCCGTCCACCTTTTCGCCGGTGCCGAGGTACTTGATCGGCACGCCGGTCACTTCGCGCATCGAGATCGCCGCGCCGCCGCGCGCATCGCCATCGACTTTGGTCAGGATCAGCCCGGTCAGGCCGACGTGCTGGTTGAACCCCTCGGCGATACGGACGGCTTCCTGGCCGGTCATGGCGTCCGCGACGAGCAGCACTTCGGCGGGCTGCGTGCGGTCGCGGATGGCGGCCAGCTCGTCCATCATCGTCTCGTCGATCTGGAGACGTCCGGCAGTGTCGATCAGCACCACGCTCGCCCCGGCTTCGCGGGCGGCGGCCAGGCCGCGCACCGCGATGTCTGGCGGCGGAGCGGACACGCCCTCGTCGTAGTATGGAATGTTGAGCTGCTTGGCGAGCGTCACCAACTGGTCGACCGCCGCGGGGCGATACGTGTCGCACGCGACCAGCCACGGGCGGCGCCCGTCACGGCGCAGCATCAGCGCCAGCTTGGCGGCGGTCGTAGTCTTACCCGACCCCTGCAAGCCAACCAGCATGATCACGCGCGGCGACGGCCCGCTCAGGTTGAGCCGGCCCGGCTCGCCGAGCGTCTCGATCAGCTCCTCGTGCACGATCTTGATGACCTGCTGCGAGGGCTTCAGGCTCTTCTGCACTTCCGCGCCGATGGCGCGCTCGCGCACGCGGGCGATGAAGTCTTTGGCGACCTTCAGATTGACATCCGCTTCCAGCAGCGCGATCCGAACTTCGCGCAGCGCCGTGCTGACGTCTTCCTCGGTCAGCTTGCCCTTGCGGCCAAGCTGCTCGAAGACATCCTGAAGGCGTTCGCTGAGGCTTTCGAACATTCCTGCACCCTGTACATCCGGCTCTTTTCGGGCGCGTCCCGAGTGACGAATTGTAAAGGATCGCCTCCGGTGCGTCAAGCCGCAGCTCCGGCTAAAGCGCGGTCAGCGGACGGACGCGCGTCGCGGTCATCCGGCGCGTTTTCCTTGCATGAAAACTTCGCGTACAATCGGGCCTGGGTGCCGAGTCCGGGGCGGCGGCGTGGGGTTTGGCGCCGGTGAGGGCAGCGCACGCCCTGGACTTATTGACAACGACAGGAGCCTCGTATGGACGAGCTTCGCGAAATTCTCAGCGCTTTGTGGATCACCGACGAGCTTCACTGGGATATCGCCCTCTACGTCCTCTTTGCGCTCAACCTTGTGCTGCTGTTGATGCAGCCCGACGGCTCGCCGCTGGCGGTTGGCCTCTGTATCCTCGTGCTGGTGGCGGCAGTGATCGACAAGACCAAAGCCTTCGGCTATATCTTCGAGGTCAACCCCTACCGGTACACGCGCGAGCAGTGCCACGAGCAGGTTTTCATCGGAACGTACCTCATTCGCGTGGTGATGTTCGCCGCGCCGCTGAGCGTCGCCGGCATGACGAAAAACCCCGACTCGCGATGGATTGGCATCGTAGCCGGGATTCTCGGAGGTGTCTATTTATTCGTGCGCTGGTATCTGGAGCAGCGCGACGTGCCGGTGACTGATCTGTTCTGCGCGTATTTCTTCGCCGGATTCGCCTTCCAGCACGCTGGGTTGGGGCTGGCCGGCGCGCGAATCGCGCTGGGAGATCGGTTGCTGCTAGGCCGGATACACCGGCACGCACCAATCCTTATAGCGCGCGAGCTTGCCCCGCACGAGATCGAAATAGAGCTGCCGTAGCTGGGCGACAACTGGCCCCAGCTTTCCCGATCCAACCGGCCGGTGGTCGATCTCGGCGATCGCGACGATCTGCACGCCGGTCCCACAGAAGAAGGCTTCGTCTGCCAGGAAGGCTTCGGTGCGGTCGATTGGCCGCTCGACGACGCGCAGGCCCATCTCGTCGCAGAGCAGGCGGATTACGCTGCGACGGGTGATCCCTTCCAGGATATTCGAGTAAATCGGCGGCGTGATCACTTCGCCGTTGCGGAGCATGAAGAAGTTCTCGGCGCTCCCTTCGGCGATATGTCCGTCCTCGTTGAGCACCAGCGCCTCGTCAAACCCGGCCAGCGTCGCGTCGGTCTTGATCAGCGCAGAATTCGCGTAGGCGCCGGTGATCTTGCCGCGCGCCGGGATCGAGTTGTCGTCGATCCGCCGCCACGACGAAAACGTGACCTTCGAGCCTTCTTCGTTAGGAATGTAGCTCCCGAAGGGCAGCGCGAACATGGTGAAATCGGCCTCAAGGTTGTGCAGGCGCACGCCGATGCCCGCCGAGGACTTGTAGATCAGCGGGCGGATGTAGACGTTCGTGCGGTACGCTTCCTTGCGCAGCAGGTCCAAAAGAATTTCGAGCATCGACTCCGGCGTGTAAGGCAGGTCCATCAGCAGCAGCCGCCCGGAGTCCAGCACGCGCCTGAAGTGGTCAAGGGGACGGAAGACGTAAAGCTGCTCTTCCTCGTCGTTCCAATAGCCGCGCAGGCCGCCGAATGCGCCGGTCCCGTAATGGAGCGCGTGCGTCATCACGCTGATCTTTGCGTCCTCGATCGGCACGATCTTTCCCTGAAAATAAGCGTATTTGGGTCCTTCGGGCATCAGTGCACTCCTGTTCGCTTCGGCCTCGGTGGACCGGAGGCTCCCTGATTTCACTGTCATTATAGCCTGCCTGCTCCCGCATGGTGAGAGCCAAGCCGGGCCACGCCGCGAGCGCGCTTGCCGCTGCTCAAACTGTCTCGTCCAGAAACTCAAGATACTGCGTCGTGGCCTGCGCGAGATCGTGATACGCGCCGCGCCGCGCTTCGGGCAGCAGCGCCGCAAGCTGGTACATCGCTTCCTGCGTCATGGCGTGCAGATCGTCGCGGGCAACGCGCGCCACGCCGTTGGTCCGAAAGCGGAAGGGTATGCCGAAGCGTACAGTAACTGGCGTGCGCTTCAAGCGTAGCAACGTGGCCGGGAAGCGGTCGGTGCCTTCCACGCCAACCGGCAGCACGGCGGCATCGCCCTTGGTCGCGAGATAGGCCATACCGTGCTTCGCCTCTTGCAGAGCGGGGTGGCGCGTGCCCTCCGGCGCGAGCAGGATAGCCCGGCCCTGGTGCATCAGCTCCAGCGTGCTGGCGATCGCGCGCCGGTCTACCTCGCCGCGCCGCACCGGATAGGCGCCCCAGGCGCGCGCCATCAAGCCGATGATTGGGTGGCGCGTGTTTTCGACCTTCGACATCGGCACGACGTACCGGTTCTGGATCGCGCCGGTCACGACAAACGGGTCAATCGCCGCGATGTGATTCATCACCACCAGCAGCGGCCCCTCGGAGGGCACGCGCTCCACGTCGAAAGCGCAGACCTTGACCAGCAGCCCGAACCCGATCCGGCGGAGCAGGATATCGCGCAGGAACTTGCGCCGCCGGTCGATACGGTCCTGGTGAAAGACGACTTCGTGCGCGGTCGGGCGGGTGGAGGTGGTGGGATGCATGGCAACCTGCGTTCGTCAAGGAGGCTGTTCGCTCTTATTCGCCTTTCAGCTTGCGGACCTCGCGCGGTGACAGCTTGCGCCACTCGCCTGGCTGAAGGCGGCCAATCGTCAGCATTTCGATTTGGGTGCGGATCAGGCGCTTGACCGGGTGGCCGAGCTGGCTGGCGATGCGCCGGATTTGCCGCTTGCGGCCTTCGCGCATAATGACCTGAATCCACGTTTCGTTCGGTTTGACTTCCAGCACGCGCACTTTGGCGGGCGCGCTAACCTCGTCGCCGAGCGGCACGCCCTGACGCCATTTGTCGAGCGTGGCGCGGGAGGGCTGGCCCTCGACCAGCACCTCGTAGGTCTTGGCGTGCCCGTATTTCGGGTGCATCAGCCGGTCGGCCAGCGCGCCGTCATTGGTCAGCAGGATTAACCCCTCACTGTCGGCGTCGAGACGGCCTACGGTGAACAGGTGCCCCTCGTGCGGGATCAGCGAGCGCACCAGCGGGCGTTTCTCGTGCGCTTCGCGCTTGTTCGACGAGACCACACCGCGCGGCTTGTACAGCAGGATGTAGACATAATCCGGCGCAGCAGCTAGCCGCCGCCCGTCGACGCGCACGTCCTGAACGGCGGGGTCGGCCTTGTCGCCAAGCTGGGCGACGCGCCCATCGACCGTCACACGCCCGGCGCGGATCATCTCCTCGGCGGCGCGGCGCGACGCGATTTGCGCCTGGGAGATCAGTTTCTGGAGTCGTTCTTCGGGCATCGGTTTCGGTCCTGGGGTTAGCGCGTGCCAGTATAGCGCACGACGACGAGCGTCGTGTCGTCGAATGGCGGCGCGGCGCCCATGAACGACGCGACCGACGTATTGATGCGCTTGAGAATCTCGGCGGCGGATTGCCCCGCGCCGCGTCGCGTGGCGTCGACCAGCCGGGTCTCGCCGTAAGGCTCGCCGTGCAGGTTTTCGGCTTCGGTCAGGCCGTCAGTGTAGAGCACCAGCGCGTCGCCCGGCTCCATCCGCCGCTCGATGGCCTGCACCGGCAGGTCTTCAAACCAGCCGAGCGCGCGCCCGCCGCGCGGCAGGAACTCCCACGTGCCGTGCGCAGCGCGGTAGAGCAGGGGGCGGTTGTGCCCCGCGCTTACCCCGACAATCTCTCCGTTTGGGTGCAGAATCGTGTAGTAGACCGTGACGAACATGCCGGACTGCGTATCCTGCACAATCAGCCGGTTGGTGTGGCGCAGCGCCTCTTCGGGCGTCGGAGCAGTCAGCGCGCTGCTGCGGATCAGGCTGCGCGCCACGGCCATGAAGATCGCCGCCGGGGCGCCTTTGTCCGACACATCGCCTACCACGACGCCGAGCCGCCCATCTGCCAGCGCGAACCAGTCGTAGAAATCACCTGCGACCTGCCGCGCCGAGCGCCAGTCCGCCGCGATCTCGTAGCCGGGGAAAGTGGGCAGCGTCTTGGGCAGCAGGCCACGCTGGATGGTGTGCGCCATCTGAAGCTCGGTCTCCAGCCGCCCCTTTTCGACCGCGATCTCGTACAGCCGCGCGTTGTCGATCGCGCTTCCGGCCTGCGTGGCGAACGCTGTCAGCAGCGCCAGATGGCTCTCGTCGAACAGCCCGGCCTGCAGGCGGTTGTCCACGTAGATCAGCCCGATCATGCGCCCTTTGACCATGATCGGCACGCACAGAATCGAGCGCAGACCCAGCACCATGATGCTCTGGCCGCGCGTGAATCGCTCGTCAAACTGCGCGTTGTCGGTCAGCAATGGCTCGTGCGTTTGCTCCACCCGCCGGATGATCGTCGTGCTCACCTGGAACTCCGGCGAGGCGAGCAATTCGCGGTCCATCCCGCGCGCCACCTTGAACGCCAGCTCGCCGGTCGCCGGGTCGCGCAGCATCAGAAAGCCGCGTTCCGCGCGCGTCACCTCGATCACGCGATCCATCACATTTTCGAGCACCTCGTCGAGATTCAGGCTCGAATTCAGCGTGCGCGTGATCTCGTACAGGGTAGCGAGGAACTCAGGATGCTGGGGCGATGCCGGCGGCTGGATCATACGGTATCTTTCTTTTCGTGCGGGTTGGGCGCATTATATCACCCTGCGCGACGCTTTGCCTAGCGCGCGGCGAGGTCTGGTATAATCGCCGGGCAGAGCGCCGCGGGCGGCGGCGCGCCATCCGTTCTCCAGCCGGTTGAGGAGCCAGCATGAATCCCTACGACTATGTTGAAGCTCACCGCGAGGCGTTCGTTGGCGAGCTGATCGAGTTCCTACGCATTCCAAGCATTAGCACGCTGTCCGACCACGCCGGAGATGTGCGTCGCGCCGCGACCTGGCTGGCCGATCACCTGGCGTCGATTGGGATGCAGCGCGTCGAGGTCGTCGAGACCGCGCGCCATCCGATTGTCTATGCCGAGTGGCTGGGCGCGCCCGGTAAACCGACCGTCTTGATCTACGGGCATTACGATGTGCAGCCGGTTGACGACCCGGAAGGGCAGTGGCTTAGCGACCCGTTCGAGCCGGAAGTGCGCGACGGCAACCTTTATGCGCGTGGCGCGACGGACAACAAGGGGCAGCTGCTGACCCAGATCAAAGCGATCCAGGCGCTGCTGGCATCCGGCGAGATGCCGGTCAACGTCAAGTTTGTGATCGAGGGCGAAGAGGAGTCCGGCTCGACCAACCTCTATCCGTTTGTCGAGCTGAACGCCGAGCGGCTGGCGGCGGACATCGTGGTAGTGTCGGACACTGGTATGAAATCACTGGCCGAGCCGTCGATTGTTTATGGGCTGCGCGGAATCGCCTACATGGAGATCGAGGTGCGCGGCCCGGCGCATGATCTGCACTCCGGCACGTATGGCGGCGTGGTGCACAACCCCGCGCAGGCGCTAGTCGAGATTCTCGCGCAACTGCACGACGATCAGGGCCGCGTCATGGCCCCCGGTTTTTACGATCGCGTCGCGGTGATCAGCGACGAGGAGCGCGCCGAGCTGGCGAAGACGCCCATGACTGAAGAGCAGCTTCGTCGTGAGACCGGCGCGCCCGCTTCGTGGGGCGAAGTTGGATACGCGCTGCACGAGCGAACCGGGATCCGCCCCACGCTGGAGATCAACGGCCTGATCAGCGGCTGGACGGGCGAGGGTAGCAAGACGGTTCTGCCCTCCAAAGCCCTGGCGAAGGTGAGTTGCCGTCTGGTTCCCGATCAGGATGCGCAGGAAATCGCGGCGCTGGTGAGCGACTACGTGCAGTCGATCACGCCGCCGACCGTGACCAGCGCGGTCCGGCTGCTGCATCACGGGCGCTGGGCAGTAGTGGATGCCAGCTCGCCAGAGATGAAGGCTGCGCGCGAGGCGTATGAATTCGGTTTCGGCAAGCAGCCGACCTTCGTGCGCGAAGGTGGCTCGGTGCCGATTGTCGGCGCGTTCCAGAGCGCGTTGCAGGCGCCCGTAATCCTGATGGGCTTCGGCCAGCAGGACGACAATCTGCACGGGCCGAACGAGAAGTTTGCGCTGGCGTGCTTTTCGGGCGGCATGAAGACTGCGCTCAAGTTCTACGAGATGATCGGCCAGCGCGGCGCATAGCGCGGCAAATGACGCGAAAACGCCCGGTGGTGGGGCCAGCCTCACCGCTGGGTTTTTGATTCCGCGTCGCAATAATCTGTTAAACATCACGTATATGTGGCAATTTGCCCGGCGTGGCACGGCGGACTATAATGCGCGCATCAGCGGTCTGCATTCTGTGCGGTTGGAGGGTCTTACATGGCACGCAGCGGCGAACAAAATGGAGGGATGGTCTATCCCGATGAAGCGGTCCTGGCGCGCGCTGGCGCGGAGGACCTTCGCGCGGTGAGCCAGGCGATGCTCGTCGATATGCCTGGCGCCTGGGCCGAGATCGCCCGCACCCAGTTCGAATGGTACGAGCCGTGGCATACCACGCTCGACGAGTCGAACGCGCCGTTTTACCAGTGGTTCGTTGGCGGAAAGACCAATATCGTTTTGAACGCGCTCGACCGGCATGTGCGGAGCTGGCGGCGTAACAAGGCCGCGCTGATCTGGGAAGGCGAAAACTACGAGACTCGCACGTACACCTACCAGCAGCTCAACCGCGAAGTCAGCCGCTTCGCCAGCGTGCTGCGCGCGATGGGCGTCAACAGGGGCGATCGCGTCACGATCTACATGGGGCGCATCCCGGAGATCATGATCGCGATGCTCGCCTGCGCCAAGCTCGGCGCGGTGCACAGCGTGGTCTACGGCGGCTTCTCGGTCGAGGCGCTGCATGGCCGGATCGAGGACAGCCAGAGCAAGATCGCGATCACTGCCGACGGCGCGTGGCTGCGCGGCAACGTCGTCCCGCTCAAGGACATCATGGACGAGGCGCTCCAGCGCGCGCCGACGATCCAGACCGTGATCGTCGTCAAGCGCACCGGGCAGGATGTGCACATGGAGCCGGGCCGCGACCTGTGGTATCACGACCTGATGAACTTGCCGATCGCCGACGCGCACATTGAGACCGAGCCGGTCGACGCGGAGGACCCGCTCTACCTGCTCTACACCAGCGGAACGACCGGCGCGCCGAAAGCGATCCTGCACACGCACGGCGGCTACATGGTCGGCGTGGCGACGACGCTCAAGTGGGTCTTCGACATTCAGGACGACGACACGTGGTGGTGCGCCGCCGATCCCGGCTGGGTGACGGGCCACAGCTACATTATCTACGGCCCGCTGCTGCTCGGCGCGACCAGCCTGATGTACGAGGGCGCGCCGAACTATCCCTTCCCGGATCGCTGGTGGGACATCGCCGAGCGGCACGGCGTGACGATTCTCTACACCGCGCCGACCGCGATTCGCGGCCTGATGCGTTTTGGCGACGCCTGGCCGAACCGTCATGACCTGGGCAAGCTACGCCTGCTCGGCAGCGTCGGCGAGCCGATCAACCCGGAGGCGTGGCGCTGGTACCACCGCGTGATCGGCAAGGAACGCTGCCCGATCATGGACACGTGGTGGCAGACGGAGACCGGCACGTTCATGATCTCGCCGGTGCCTTCCACGCCGCTCAAGCCTGGTAGCGCGACCCTGCCGCTGCCCGGCGTCGAGGTCGATGTGCTGGACGAAGACGGCAACCCCGCTGGAACCAACGAAGAAGGCTACCTGGTCATCAAGCGCCCCTGGCCGGGGATGATGCGCACCATCTACGGCGACCCGGAGCGGTACGTCAACAGCTACTGGAGCCGCTTCCCCGGCCTGTACATGACCGGCGACAGCGCGCGCCGCGACGAAGACGGGTACATCTGGGTGATCGGCCGCGTGGACGACGTAATCAAGGTCAGCGGCTATCGCCTGGGCACGGCTGAGATCGAGAGCGCGCTGGTCAGCCATCGCGCCGTGGCCGAGGCGGCGGTGATCGGCGTGCCGGACGAGGTGCGCGGCCATGCGATCAAGGCGTACTGCATCCTGATCGCGGGCGTCGAGCCAACGCAACGCCTGGTCGAGGAATTGCGCGACCACGTCGCCCACGAAGTCGGCCCGATCGCCAAGCCCGCGACGATCGAGTTCGTCGAGACGCTGCCGAAGACGCGCAGCGGCAAGATTATGCGGCGCGTGCTGAAGGCGCGCGTGCTCGGCCAGGACGAGGGCGACACCAGCACGCTGGAGCAGTAAGCAAGCTAAGGCGCGCGCACGCGCCAAACCTGCGCCGTCCGCGTGACTCCGGCCAGCTCGCGCAGCTTCGGCCTTTCAAACTCGGCGACCAGCTCCCACGCGAGCCTCATCCGATCCGGTTGAGGCTCGTGTCCGTTTAAGACGACGTAGCTGAGCTGCGCAGCCAGCAGCTCGACTGGCCGCGCGATGTCCGCCGCGCAGACGATAGGCTCCGCCGTGAAGAAATAGAGCATGTCGCAGGCCGCGCGGTCGGCGACGATCTGGCCGGGCGGCTCCATCGTGTCCAGCAGCGCGACCACCCGCCGAAACGCGTCGCCTGCGAAGTTCCCGCCCAGAAACACGGCGGCGTCCCTGCGGGGCAGCGACAAGTCCGCAGGCGAGGTGACGGCCGTCACGCCGAACGGGATCGCGAAGCCGCCGAGCCAAGCTGCCGCAGCGCCCGCCAGCGCCACGCGCGCCGCCCGGTGGCGCGTGCGCCATAGCTCTCCGGCGGCCCACCCGATCACCACGCTCAACGGGACGGCGAGCGGCATGAAATAGCGCGTGCGCGGGTCGCGCGAAGCGATTGCCGGAAAGATCAGCAGCAGCGCGACCCACGCCATGAAGTACAGCGCGTGCGGTCGGATCGCGCGGTTGCGCCGTCCGCGCCACGCCAGCCAGCCGAGGCCCGCCACCAGCGCCAACAGCAGCGGGGCGGACGTGTAGCTCGCCAGCGCCCGCAGAGTCGCGTCCAACTCCGCCAGCGGCGAGGGAGCGTCCAGATCGGCTATGTTCGCGCCATTGACGAGGGTGAATGGCTCGCCCCGCGCGTGCGCGATCGCGGCGGGGATTAACAGTGGTATCCAGGCCGCGAGGATAGTTCCCACCACGAGCGCCAGCGCCCGCCCATAGCGCCGCTTCCATGCCCGGAGGTCCCGTGCGCCGCCGTACAGCAGAGTTGCGAAAACCGGGAGCAGGGGGATGTAGCCCGTCGTCAGCTTCGCCAGCGTCGTGGCGGCGGCGAGCAATCCGGCCGCCAGCGCGCGCAGTGCAGTCGGGCGCCGCGCGAGCGCGACGCTCCGCCAGGCGGTCAGCGCCATGAACAGCGCCGCGAGCGGGTCAGCCAGCGCCATGCGCTCGTGGAAGAACGCGAGCGGCAGCGCGGCGTAGACCGCCAGCGCCAGCCGCCCCGCGCCGGGGCCGCCGGTCATCCGCGCCAGGGCGTAGACCGTCGCGCCCGTGAGCAGCGACGTCAGCGCGATCGCCGCGCGCGCGATCCATAGCGCATCGACCGGCGGCAGCTCGAAGACGCCCAGCCAGTAATAAAGCAGCAGCTTGCCGTTGGCGAACCGGCCGGGGTTCTCGTCAAAGCTCCACACGGCGCGCGCGCGCTGAACATGCGCGCCCTCATCGATGAACGGCTCCTGGAGCGTGAGGTTGTGCAGGCGCACAGCAGCCATGAGCAACAGCAGCATCACGGCGAGCGCGAGGTGTGTGGCCGGGGTGCGTGTCCTCATGATCCGAGCCAGCCCCTTCGCGGCGAACGATCGCGGAAAAACAGACGCGGGAGCCGGTTTGCTGCTCCCGCGTAGTGAGGCGACGGTGGGAATCGAACCCACGGTGAGGGTTTTGCAGACCCTTGCCTTGCCACTTGGCGACGTCGCCCTAGTGATCGAACCGGGTCACAGTATACACGAAGCCATGCGGGCTGGCAAGGCGGAATTGAGCGTGCCCGCCGGAAAAAAAGACCGGGAAGAGCGTCCTTCCCGGCCCATAACGGCGATAGCTTCCCGCGCGGGTCAGCTCAGGTAATCGCGCAGGTTGTGCGCCAGGCGCGGGTGGCGCAGCCGGCGCAGCGCCTCTTTCTCAAGCTGGCGGATGCGCTCGCGGCTGAGGCCGAACTTGTTGGCGATCTCCTCCAGCGTGTGCGGCTCGCCGCCGCCCAGGCCGAAGCGCAGCCGCAGAATATGGCTCTGGCGCGGCGTCAGCTCGCTGAGCACTTCCTCGATCGTTTCCTGAAGCAAGTGCTGCGTCGCCGCTTCGACCGGGCTGGGCGAGTCCTGGTCTTCGATGAAATCGCCGAACTCGCTGTCCCCATCGTCCCCAACCGGGCGCTCCAGCGCGATCGCGTGCTGGCTCGCGTCCATCATCCCCCGGATGCTCTCCGGCGGCAGTTCCATTTCTTTGGCGATCTCTTCGGGAGTGGGGCGGTGGCCGAGCGTCTGCTCAAGGACTTGCGCGGTGCGGTACATCTGGCGGATGCGCTCCGTCATGTGGAGCGGGATGCGGATCGTGCGCGTCTTCTGCGCCAGCGCGCGGGTGATGGCCTGCCGGATCCACCACGTCGCGTAGGTGCTGAAGCGGTTGCCGCGCTTATAGTCGTACTTGTCGACCGCGCGCATCAAACCGACGTTGCCTTCCTGGATCAGGTCCGGGAAGGGCAAGCCCTGGCCCATGTACCGCTTGGCGATGCTGACGACCAGGCGCGTGTTCGCCCGGCCGAGGTGCTCGCGCGCCAGCTGACCATCTGCGACAATCTGCCGCAGTCTCTCCGCCAGATCCGACTCCGGATCGACAGCGGCCAACGGCTCAGGCGTTTCGCGCCGGGCCTCAATCGACAGCTGGCCCCCGTCGATGCGCATCCGCAGCTCGTGGTCCAGGTCGGCTTCGAGATCCACGCCGGCTAACCGGGCCGCCGCCTTGCGCCCGGCCTCGATGCGCTTGGCAAGCTCGATTTCCTCTTCGGCAGTCAGGAGAGGTTCCTGCGCCATCTGGCGGAAGTACAGCCCTACGGGGTCGTCGGCGGAGACGGCGTTGATGTCGCCCACGCCGGGGTCTTGCGCTTCTTCTTCAGCTTCCAGCTCGTTGTCGTGCGAGAGCAGATCGTCGTCGTCTTCGGATTTCTTCTGCCGTAGCTCGATCCCCAGCTCGTCCAGCTCGTCCAGCACCGCCTCGATTGCGTTTACGTCGTCGCTATCTTCGTCGAGCAGTTCTAGCACATCCTCGAAAGTGACATACCCACGCTGGTCTGCCCGGTTCATGAGTTCCTGAATCACCTGAGTTACGTTGCCTCCTGGTGTGTCGCTGATCGAGACCACTGTCTGCCATCCTGGCGTATGCCTAGTGCGCCGTATCAGCCCGATATTTCTTGAGGAGAACGTCACCGAATTATAGCATGAAACGGGGGCAGGGGGAAGAGCGGAATAATCCCGTGATTGTATCGCGAGATGTCCTTAAACCGCCAAAAATCGAGGTTTGGCTCAAAAGTTTGGTTTCGGTTAACGTTTTGTCAATGGGTTGTTGGGCGGCGCGCCGCCGCGTCGCCAGCGGAAAGATCGGCTGTGGCAGCGTGCGATTGGTCGCCGAAGAAGGACTCGCGACGGAAGAAAGCCCGCGCCGGTGCGCGGTTAAGGTACCAGATGACATACAGCGGCACCAGCACCATCAACGGAAGCTGGCACAGCAGGGCGCTGCGCAGCCCGGACTGCACCTGACCGCCGAACACCGGGTCCGGCTCGACGCGCCACGCCTGCGCGATGCGAACCAGGTTGGCGGCGGTCAGCGCCAGCATGGCGCCGATCAGCGCCCACCGGATGCGCGCCGGGCGGCCCAGCCACGCCAGCAGGCAGAGCGCCAGCATCACCGCGCCGAAAACTCCCTCTAGGGTGGTCCACACGCTGAGTTCGACGCCGCCGGGAATCAGCGCTTCGTCGGCGGTGGCATCCAGGCGGTGGTAGAGCGCGGCTTCAAGCAGCGGGCGCAGGCCGTACAGCACCGCGACGGCGACAAGCGCCAGCGTGACGCCGGGCGGGCGGCGGATGCGAGCCTGCGAGGACACGCGGCGCCTCTCCTCTCGCCGGCCCCGCCCTACAGGCCCTCGCCGGCGCGCCATTGCTCGATATTCTCGGCGTGTTCTTCTTCGTGCCAGACCGCGTTTTCGAGCACCAGATAGCTAAGCGGCTCGCCCTCCATCCAGGGAAAGCGGCGGTTGTCGTCCAGCGTGGCGTTGTCCAGCGCCTCGATCGCCTGGATGAGATGCTTGTGGACGCCGTGAAAATCGTCCAGGATGGCGGCGAGCGAGCGTCGCGCGTTGACGTGATATTGCTCGTCGTTCCACTCGTCGATGTCTTCGATCTCGACGATCTGCGGCGGCCTGCGCTTATACTGGTCCAGGCGCGAGAGCGCGGTCACAAGCTCTGCCTCCCAGGCCACGAGGTGTCCCAGCGTGTCCTTCACCGACCAGATTCCCACGACCCCAGGGCGAAGCATCGCGTCGTCGCTGAGGCCGTCGATGGCGTCGAGCAGGCGCGCGCGGGCGGCCTGAAGGTCCGCGATCAGCTCGTTCTTGGGCATAGCGCTGTTCCGCCTTTCGCCTGAATCAGGCAGGGTGCCAGATGATGCCGCGCGCCGGGCGCTGTGCGCATTATAGCACCGGCGGCGGATTGCGCTCAACGTGGCTCTGCTCGCGCGCAACCCCCTGAAAAATAGGGGTGGACAATGCCCGTTTAACGTATAATCTGTTTGCCCTGTGCCCACGCAACCGTACCATCCCCGCTTGGACATTGCTGCAGGCGCGTGCCACTTTAATCACCAGGGAGGAAGGATCGAGAACCCTATGGCAATCCGAGAAACTGAACAAGCGCGCACAACGGACGAGAAGTGGTACACGCTGTCAGTCGAAGAAACATTACAGCGCCTCGGCAGCAACGTCGAGCTTGGCCTCAGCGATGAGGACGCTCAGGCTCGCCTTTCCGAATACGGCAAGAACCAGCTTCCTGCCGGGGATACGACGAGCGCGTGGGAGATTCTGATTTCGCAGTTCACGAGCGTCATGGTGATCGTGCTGATTGTCGCCGCGATCATCTCGGTGGCGATCGGTGACGTCAAGGATGCGGTGGTCATCCTGGCGATCGTCGCGCTGAACGCGGCGCTGGGTTTTTTCCAGGAATACCAGGCGGAACAGGCGCTGGCCGCGCTCGGGGCGATGCAGACTCCGCACGTGCGGGTCCGGCGCAACGGGCATGTGCACGAAGTGAGCGCCGAAGACCTGGTGCCCGGCGACATCGTGCTGCTGGAAGCTGGCGACCGCATCCCCGCCGACGGTCGCCTGATTGAAGCGGCCAACCTGCAAATTGACGAGGCGCCGCTGACCGGCGAGTCGCAGGCGGTCGAAAAAAGCAGCGAAAGCCTGGCCGATACCGAGCCGCCGCCCGCCCTGGCCGACCGGCGCAACATCGTCTACATGGGCACGACCGTCACCTACGGGCGCGGTACGCAGGCCGTCACCGGGACCGGTGCGAAGACCCAGCTTGGGACAATCGCCACGCTGCTCCAGCGCGTCGAGAAAGGCCGCACGCCGCTGCAAGAGCGCCTGGAAAAAATGGGTATTTACCTCGCCGTGGCGGCGCTGGCGGTGTGTGTGCTTGTCTTTGTCGTTGGCGTGATGCGCGGCGAAGACGTGCGCGAGATGCTGCTGACCGCGATCAGCCTGGCGGTTGCGGCGATTCCCGAAGGTCTTCCGGCGGTGATCACGATTGCGCTGGCGCTCGGCGCGCGGCGCATGATCCAGCGTAACGCGCTGATTCGCAAGCTGCCAGCGGTCGAAACGCTTGGCTCCGTGTCGGTGATCTGTTCCGACAAGACCGGGACCCTGACGCGCAACGAGATGACCGCGACCGTTCTCGCGCTGCCGGGCCGCGACGATGTCCGCGTAACCGGGGTAGGGTACGACCCCGTCGGCGATTTCTACGAGGGACAGCGCCAACTCAACCCGGTGAATGACGACGTGCTGGCGCGCATCCTCAAGGCCGCTGCGCTCAACACCGACGCTTACCTGGAGCGCCAGGACGACGAAGGTCCGTGGGGTGTTGTGGGCGACACCACCGAAGGCGCGCTGCTCGTGGCGGCCCGCAAGGCTGGCTGGAGCCGCGCGACACTGGAAGAAGATATGCCGCGCGTGGCCGAGCTGCCATTCAGCTCTGAGCGCAAGGCGATGACGACCATTCACCAGCCGAAAGGCAAGTTCGCCGCGCAGTTGTTCGAGAACGCCAGATTCATCTCGTTCACCAAAGGCGCGCCGGATCAACTGCTGGCGTGGGCTACCCACGAGACAATGCCCGACGGCCCGCGTCCTCTGGATAAGAGTCGCATCGAGGCATGGCGCAAGCAGATCGACAAGATGGCGGATGAGGGGCTGCGCGTGCTGGCGCTCGGCTATCGCCCGCTGGACGCGCTCCCCGAAGATGATGAGATGACCCCCCAGATGCTTGAGCGCGATCTTACCTTGCTCGGCCTGATCGGGATCGTCGATCCGCCGCGCAGCGAGGCCAAGCGCGCGATCAAGGTGGCAGCCGAGGCCGGTATCCGCTCGGTGATGATTACCGGCGACCACAAGCTCACGGCGCAGGCGATCGCGCGGCAGCTTGGGCTGATGCAGCCCGATGGCCGGGCGCTGACCGGCGTTGAGCTGGACCGCATGAGCGAAAAAGAGCTGCGCGACGCCGTGCAGGAAGTCTCGGTCTACGCCCGCGTGACGCCGGAGCATAAGCTGCGGATCGTAGAGGCGCTGCAATCGCACGGGCAAATCGTCGCGATGACCGGCGACGGCGTCAACGACGCGCCCGCGCTCAAGCAGGCCAACATCGGCGTGGCGATGGGCATTACCGGCACCGACGTCAGCCAGGGCGCGGCGGATATGGTCCTCACCGACGACAACTTCGCGACCATCGTCGCAGCGGTCGAAGAAGGCCGCACGATTTACGACAACATCCGCAAATTTATTCGCTACCTGCTGAGCACCAATGTCGGCGAGATCATCGCGATGTTCCTGGCGCTGCTTATGGGCCTGCGCGTGCCGTTGCTCGCGATCCAAATCCTCTGGATCAACCTCGTGACCGACGGTCTGCCGGCAGTTGCGCTGGGGTTCGAGCCAAGCGAGCCGGACGTGATGAAGCGCAAGCCCCGCCCGCCGCGCGAAAGCATCTTTGCGCACGGCGTGGGGCTGCACGTGATCTGGGTCGGTATCTGGCTCGGCATTGTCACGCTGCTTGGCTTCATATGGACGCTTAACCGCTATGCCGGGGGGATCTCGAACCCCTCGGAGGAAGGGTTGCTGGTCGCGCGGACAGTTGCGTTCACGATTCTGGCGCTCTCGCAGGTGGCCGAAGTCTCGGCTATTCACGGCGGGGATGCCTCGTTCCTTAAGGCGCCGCTGACGCGTAATCTCTTCCTGCTGGGGGCGGTCACGCTGACTGCGCTACTGCAAATTATCGTCGTCTATGCGCCGATCATGAATGACATCTTCGACACCACGCCGCTGACCACCGCCGAGCTGCTCGTGGCGGTGCTGCTGGCGGCGTCGATCTTCCCGGCGGTCGAGGTGGAGAAGTATCTCCGCCGCCGCCGCCGCGCAGCGGGTAAGCCGGTCTAGAGCGTGTTATGCACTTTACCCGGGTTCAACCGGGCATCCGGTCTGTTTTTCTCGTAGGGGCGCAGCTTGCCGCGCCCGCTGCCAGACCCATTCGGGGGATGACGGGCGGCGCGAGCTTCCGTCCCTCCCCCTGGACGCTGGATTGTTGTCTCGTGGTCCAGTCTGGAAAGTTCATAACAGCTTCTAGCGAGACAATCGCGATTCCGGACGACGAGCGGGCGACTGCGCGAGCAGCCGCCCGTTTTTGATCCGCTCGGT
>DAOKYY010000003.1:0-97553 GCA_035325905.1 Aggregatilineaceae bacterium
GCGATGGCGACGCGCTGCTGCTCGCCGCCGGATAGGGTGGGGGGCTTGCGGTCTAGCAGGTGCTCGATGGCGACGCCCATCACGTCGACAATCAAGCGGAGACGCTCCGGCAGGCGCTCCGGGTGGTGGCGGATCATGTCGTAGAAGCCGATGTTGTCGCGCGATTCGAGGTGCGGATAGAGCGCGTAATTCTGAAAAACCATGCCGATCCCGCGCTCCGAGATTGGGATCTCGCTGATAGGCTCGCTGTCGTACAGCACCTCGCCCGCGTC
The DNA here is from genome assembly GCA_035325905.1 of Aggregatilineaceae bacterium. Lineage (GTDB taxonomy): Bacteria > Chloroflexota > Anaerolineae > Aggregatilineales > Aggregatilineaceae > DYGX01. The sequence continues at coordinate 273 of DAOKYY010000003.1, forward strand.
GGGCTTGACCAGCCCCGCGATGATCTTGAGCAGCGTCGTCTTGCCACAGCCGGACGGCCCGACGATGCTCATGGTCTCGCCGTCGCGGATCGTCAGCGACAGGTCGTCCACGGCGAACTCGCGATCGCGCGGCTCGGGTTGGTCGCGCCGCTCGTGAGCAGGCGCGCCCCCGCTGAACAGCGGCCTCGTGGTGGCGGAGACGAGCCGGGTGATCGGGCTGGACTCGCCCGCGTCACCGGCCCCGAAGCGCATCGTGACGTGACGAAGCGTGATGGCCGGCACGCGCGGGCGCTCCTACTCCGGCCCCCACGAGCCGCGCGAGTCCGCCAGGAAGGCGCGGATGGTGTGCAGGATGATGCCAGTGAAGACGGTCTGGATGCCGACCAGGCTGAGGAAAATGCTGATCAGGGCATAGCCGACGGCTAACTCGGCATAGGTGTTGTAACGATCCACGACGACGACGCCGAGCGCGATCCCCAGCGCCAGAATGATCATCCCCGGCACGCCGAAGAAGAACAACGGGCGATGCTGGCTGACCAGGGCGAGGATACCATTTACGACCTGCATACCGTGCCCGAAGGGGTTGCGCTTGGCCGGCTCGTGATAGGTCACGACGACCGGCACTTCCTGCACGCTCAGGCCGTGCTGGCGCGCGAGGAACTGCATCTCGGATTCAATCGAGAAGCCACCTTCCGGGCGGAAGACCAGGCGCTCGACGGCGCGCGGCGCCAGCGCCCGAAACCCGCTCTGCGAGTCGGAGAGCGCGGTGCCCGAAGCGACGTTGGTGGCGACGGTCAGCGCCCGCTGGCCGAATACGCGCCAGCGCGGAATCTTGCTCGGAACGCCAAGAAAGCGCGAGCCAACGACCATGTCTGCCGCGCCCGCTTCGACCGGCGCGAGCAGCGCCGGGATGGCCGCCGGATCGTGCTGGCCGTCGCCGTCGAGCAAGATCACGGCGCGCGGGTGCAGGCTGCGCGCGTGCCCCAGGCCGGTGTTGAGCGCCTGCGCCTTGCCCCGGTTGCGCTCGTGACGGAGCACCACCGCCCCGGCTTGCCCGGCGATTGCCGCCGTGCCATCGGTCGAGCCGTCATCGACCACGATCACCTGATCGACGTACTGGCGCGTTTTGAGCACGACGCTGCCGATGAAGCGATCCTCGTTATAGGCGGCGATCACCGCCACGCGGGGAGAATCCTGGGCGCTGGGGGTCTCAGTCAAGGCAGGTTGGCATTCTGCGTATTCAAACAGACACTCTGGCTTCTAGTGTAACACGCTTCGCGCGTCTCAGCAGGGGGCCGCATAGCGCGTCAGCCGGTCGTAGGGCAGTCGCTGCGCGGACTGCGGACCGCGACCGCGCGATTTTGGTATACTCGCACAGGCTGGGTTAGACTTCGCCGGTCTGTCGAGCGCGATGGGAATGCGGGTATGGGAATGGTCCTTCGATTGATCCGCCGGGTCCTGTGGGGTGTGATCCTCCTGGCGGTCCTGCTGAGCACGTTCGGGTACGCGGTCTACGCGGCCAACGGAATTCTGGACGAGGTCGAGCAGCGCAACCGGCGCGGCGAGCATGACCGCATGATGCCGGGCACTGCGACCGCAATCGCGGAGCGCCTGACGGAGAGCGCGGCGACGGCAACCTTTACGCCGAGCGCCACACCGACGGCGACGGCGACCGAAACGGCAACCGCAACGGCGACGCTAACTCCATCCCCGACGCGGACTCCGACCGATACCTCGGCGCCGACCAGGACGCCGCCGCCGACCGGAACGGCCCGGCCCACCCGCCAGCCCGCCACCGCGACGCCGCAGGGCGTGGCGCTCGCGCAGGCTGCGGCTGCCGCGGAGTCGCCGACGGCGACCCCGACCAACACGCCACGCGCGACCGTGATCCCGACTAATACGCCGCGCCCGTCCCTGACCCCGCTGCCTTCGGCGACCGAGACCCCGTCGCTGACGTTCACGCCGAGCCTCACGCCGACCGCCAGCCCGACGCTAACGCCGAGCATCGCGCCGACGGCGACCTATGTGATCGAGGGCACGTATAGCGCGCCGTACCTGACGCCGGTGGTCGAGATTCCACCGCGCGTGCCGCTGATGGAAGACGACCCTGAAATCGTCAATATCGCGCTGCTGGGCAGCGACACAATCCAGGGCGCGGGGATTGGCCGCACGGACGTAATCATCCTGGTGTCGGTCAACAAGCGCGCAAACACGGCGGCGATGTGGCACCTGCCGCGTGACCTGTTCGTGTACATCCCGAATCACACGATGGACCGCATCAATCTGGCGTTCGCCTACGGCGCGCGCAGCGATTTTCCCGGCGGCGCATTCGGGCTGTTCAAGGAGACGGTGCTCTACAACTTCGGCATCGAGCTGGATTATTACGCGCGCGTGGACTTCGACGACTTCCAGTTGATCGTCAAAGAGCTGGGCGGCGTTGAGGTCAGCGTGGACTGCGCGATCACCGACTGGCGGCTGATCGACCCGGAGCTGGACCCCACGCTCGAAGAAAGCTGGGAGCAATATACGCTGCCGATTGGCCGGCAGAAGCTGGAGCCGTACATGGCGCTGTGGTATGCCCGCAGCCGGGTCACGACCAGCGACTTCGACCGGGGCAGGCGGCAGATGGACTTGCTGCGCGCGATGTGGTATCAGGCGCGCGAGCAGGGCTTGTTCGAGCAGGTGACGGAGCTATGGCCGGAGGCGTCGGCGATTATCGACACCAACATGACGCTGACGGATGTGCTCGGCTTTGTGCCGCTGGCGGCCAGCCTCGATATGAGCGCGATCGCGCGCTATGGCGGGACGGCCGGCGTGCATTACGAGGCGTTCAAGACGCCCGACGATGGGCGCTCGGTCTTTTTGCCGAAGCGCGAGGCGCTGATCCCGCTGATCCACGACTTTCTGACGCCGCCAACGTCCAACCGGCTGAGCCGGCAGGCGACCTCCATCGAAGTGATCGACGCCTCAAACTGGAATATCGGCTTCGACGCGGTCGCCTCTGACCGGCTGGCGTGGGAAGGGTTCGCCACAATACGAGGCGGCTCAGGCGGCGGCGCGGGGCGCGACCTGACAGTGCTGTATGACTACACCGGTCAGGCGAAGGGGAGCGTGCTGCAAGACCTGATGCGCGTGCTGCGCGTCAGCGAAGCGCAGGTGGTGGTCGAGCCGGACCCGAACCGCGCGGTCGATTTCCGGGTCGAGATCGGGCGCGGCTACAATAGCTGCGTCCAGGGGAACGCCGAAGACGAGTTGCAGCAGGGGCCGCCAATCGCGGAGGCCGCGCCGGACGGGCCGTAAGCCTGATGGCAAAACGTCGTTTTGGGCAGGGCAAATAGCGCGGGGCGGTCCGAGAGCGGGCCGCCCCGTTTGTGTCAGGCCAGGTCTGTCACGTCGAGCGTGATCAGCTCGCTTTGACCGGCGGTGAGGTTGCGCAGCGCGTCCGACAGGCTGTCCACCTGATCGGCGGGGAGTCGGGCGAAGACGGTGACATCGGCGGCGAACTCCTCGCGCAGCGTCTCGGCTTGGTGCGCGGCGAGCAGCAGCTTCAGGCGCTCGTAGAAGCTATAGGCGACGCTGACGCCGACGAGCGCCTTCTCGATCTTTAACTCGACCGGCAGGGCGGCGAGCACTTCCTTCGCTGCGCCCCCATAGGCGCGCACCAAGCCCCCGGTTCCCAGCTTTGTGCCGCCGAAATAACGCGTGACGACCACCACGATATCCCCGATCTCGGCGCCGCGCAGCACGGCCAGCACCGGCGGGCCAGAGGTGCCGGATGGCTCGCCGTCGTCGCTCATGCCTTCGATGATGCTGCCGCCATAGCCGACCTTGAACGCGTAGACATGGTGCGTCGCGTCTGGCATTTCGTCACGCACGGCCTGGATGAAGGCTTTGGCATCCTCGACCGTGTCTGCACGCCCGGCGGTGGCGATGAATCGAGAGTTGACCACAACGGTTTCGACGCGCGTCGTGCGGGCGGGGATCGCGTATGGGGTGATGTGCGACTTCATGAGCGGCTACGCTTCCTCCGTCCAGCCGAGCAGCGCGCGCGGATCGGCGCGGCGCACGAACGCCCGGTAGGCGGCGCTTTCGGCGAAGGCTTGCTCGGCAGTGGCGCGGCGGTCAGCAGCGTCAACCTGCGCCTCGCCCGCGCCGGGAGACAGGCTCAGCGCCCCGTCTGCGTCCCAGTCTACACGCAGGATGCCCTGGGCGGCGAAGTATTCGAGCAGGGCGTCGATCGTGGTGAGTGAGTGGCCGGTCGCTGCGGCCAGTTCGCCGAGCGTCGTGCGCCCATCTGCCTGGTTGATGACGTATTTTGCCAGCTCCAGCAGGCGTCGTTCCAGCGCGGGCAGCGCGTCAATCGGCGGCTCGACCGCCAGCAGCGCGACCCGCACCGGCTCCACCCGCTCAAGCGCCGCGCGTAGCGCGCGCGGGTCGGGCGGCGACGTGAACACGATCAGCGTGTCCGCCGGGGCCAGCGCGTGACCGGAGTCGCCCGGCGATTCAGCCCGCCGGTAGCCCTCGGCCCAGACCGCCGCGCCGGGATACTCGGCGCGCAGCGCGTTCAGTGCAGCCCACGGATCAACCGCCCCGCGCCGGTCGATGACTTCGCGCTCAAGGGGCTGGATCACGGCCGGGGCGCTGGCCGAGCGGCGCACATCAACCAGCTCGAGCTGAAGCTCCGGCGCGCCCTGGTAGGCGCTCAGACTGAGGCGAAAGGCGAGATCAAAGGGCGAGTCCGGCAGCGGCTGCTCGGCGCCGTTCCACCACAAGACGGTCTGGCGCGCGCCCGAAGCATCCTGCACGATCAACCGGCGGTGCTGGCGTGTGCGGCCGATCAGTGTGGCGCTGCGTAGCGTCAGGTCGCAGGCGGACAGGGTGATCGGCGGATTGCCCTCGCCAAACGGGGCGAGCCGGTCCAGCGCGGCTGCCAGCGCCGGGGTGAGCGCGTTCCAGTCGATTGCGGCGTCAATCGCGAGGCCGGGCCGGGCCGACGGATCACGCGTGGCGCGTAACGTGTCTGACAGGCGGCGGCGAAAGGCAAGGAGGTTGTCTTCATGCAGGCTGAGGCCCGCCGCGCCAGGGTGCCCGCCGTGCGTCTGTAACAGGTCGGCCTGGGCTGCAATCGCCGCGCCGATGTCATAGCCGGGCGTGGACCGCGCCGAGCCTCGCAGAAGGCCGTCTTCGGACGGGGCGAGCAGGACGACCGGGCGCCGGTACTGCTCGGCGAGCTGCCCGGCGACGAGTCCGAGCAAGCCGGGATGCCAGTTTGAGCCGGTGAGGACCAGCGCCTTCCAGTTCAGCAGGGTGGAGTCCTGCTCGACCTGCGCGCAGGCGGCGGCGAAGATTTGCCGGCCCTGGAGCTGGCGCTGCTGGTTAAGCGCCTCAAGCTGCGCGGCGAGGAGCGCGGCGCGGCCCGGATCGGTCGTCGTCAGCAGCTCGACCGCCGGGCGCGCGTCGTCCAGACGCCCGGCGGCGTTGAGGCGTGGCGCGATCTGGAAGGCGATGTCGGCGGCGGTGATCTGCTCCGGCTGCAATTTGGCGTTCGCCATCAGCGCGTGCAGGCCAGGGCGGGACGTGCGACGCAGTTGCGCGAGGCCGCGCTGCAGCAGGTAGCGCGTGTCGGCGGTCTGGCGGGCGACATCGGCGACAATGCCGAGCGCGACCAGATCGAGAAACTGATCCAGCTCGGCGGCGCGCCCGAAGCGGTCGTAGAGGTGCTCGACCAGCTTGAAGGCCGTGCCGACGCCGGGCAGCGCGGCGAGCGGGTGATCGGGCGGCAGGCGTTTGGGGTTGACGACCGCATCGGCGGCGGGCAACTGGGGCGGCAGATCGTGATGGTCGGTGATGATGACGGTCAGTCCCGCGGCCTTCGCATAGTCAATAGCCGCGTGTACTGAGACCCCGGTATCGCAGGTCAGCAGGAGCGCGGCAGGAAAGCGCGCCAACTGCGCTTGCAGGCTGTCGACCGGGATGCCGTGCGATTCGCGCTGGCGATGCGGGATGTAGAACTCGACCGTTGCCCCCAGACGGCGCAGCGCCTCGGACAGCAGCGCGGTGGAGGTCTGCCCATCCACATCAAAATCGCCCCAGATCAGGATCAGCTGGCGCTGGCGAATAGCGCGCTCAAGGTGTTCGGCGGCGCACGCCAGATCGGGCAGTTGATCGGGCGCTGCCGGGCGATAATAAGCGGGATCCAAGAAGGCGCGCGCCGCGTCAAGCGTGGTATGGCCGCGCTGGATCAGGATGCGCGCGGCGAGCGGATGCAGACCGAGATCGCGTTCAAAAGCGGGGTCGACGGCGCAGGCGGGCGGCTCGTGCCACGATATTTTATTTCGCGTAGTCATTAGAAACTAAAAGCCCACCTCTTCCACATCTTCCAGGCCGAGAAGATCAGAAGCTGTGAAGTCGCTGTCAATCACGGCGTCGACGGCAATCCCCGCCACGTCCCCCCGGTCGCACAGGGAGCGGTATTCGCAAAACCGGCAACGCACTACATCACTCGTCAGAGGCCAGATCGCTGGGATTGCCGTCGACGCCGCGACTGACAGCTTCTGGCGGATGCTGGCGAGCAGGGCGGCGAGGGCGGCCTCATCCTGCTCGTACTGCGCCTGCGAATAGGTGAAGACAACTGGCTCAGCAGGGAAGGCGGGCAGCCAGTACACCATGCGGATCGTTCCGGGCGCAATCGCGCCGCCTGTCAGCCTGCCCCCGGCGCGGGCTAGCAGGTAGGGATAAACGCGCGTTTGCAGGCGGCTTTCGAACCACGCGCGAGGCGGCATGCGCTGGTACGTCTTCCAGTCGAAGATCGTCACCGCGCCGGACGGCTCGATCACCAGCAGGTCGTACTTAGCCTGGAGACGCACGCCGTCTAGCTCGGCGACGACCGGATATTCCGGCAGGCGCTGGCCCTCGCGGTGATGCAGGTCGGCGTAGGCCAGGTACTCGGCCCACCAGGCCGCGAGATCGGGATCATCGCCGACGAACAGCGCGAGCCGGGCTGGGTCGATCCCGATCTGGTGGCGCTGCACCAGGCGGTGAAAGCGCTGGCCGCGCTCGGCGTGCTGCTCGCGCTCCAACAGCGGCTCGGACTGCACCGCCGGCCACGGCTGCGCCTCGACGTAACGCAACTGGAAGCGGCGCGGGCAGTCCGCGTAATCCTGCAAGCTACTCTGGCTGAAGACAAACCCTTCCAGCGGGTTCCGGGCCTCCGCGCTCATACCTCGTCACGCTCCCGCTGAAGATAGCCATACAACGCCAGAACGGGAACGGCGGGCTGGTTCTCGATCCCATTCTGCCAGAAGCGTCCGATATTCCAGGTCACGATCAGCTCCTTACGCGCCCGCGTGATGCCGACGTACAGCAGGCGCAGGCGCTCGCGCGCGTAGTCGAGCCGCGCCCGGAGCGTCGCCTCCCCCTCACGGTACGCGTCACGCTCGATCCCGGCCAGGCGATCAAGCTGCGCCAGAAGCTCGGCTTCCAGATTTAGGCTGTCGCGCACGTACCACCGCTCGCCGATGTAGGTGTCGTAGGGCTGTCCCGACGGGAAGGCGTAGTTGCTGGCCGCCATCAGGTAAACCCGATCCCATTCCAGCCCCTTGGCGGCGTGCATCGTCGCGACCGTGACGATCCCTGGCTTCGGCTCATAGCCGACTTCCGCGTCGTCAAAGCCGATAAACTTGCGCTCGTTGCCGCTGATCACGCCCAGCTCGGCGGCGAACTCCGGCAGACGCCAGTCAGGATGGCTCTGCGCCAGCCCGCGCAGCAGCACCGCGACCTTGTAGCCGAGCGCCACATCGACCGGCTCGCTGAACAGGTCGCCGCCGATGGTCAGAACCAACTGGTCAACCGGCAGAACCGTCGCCTCCAGCCAGCGCTGCACGCGGCGGCGAAATTCCGCGAAGGCGTCTAGCAGCCACGCGTGCTGCTCCCCGACCGGCAGCCCGCGCAAGACCGCTTCGGGGTCCGACGGCCATAGAAAGTCCTCGACGTTGCGCAGATGCTGGAAGGCGCGCGTCAGCGTCTGGCGCAGGTCCAGGTCTTCAAACACCTGCGCGCGCTGGTCAGGTGGCATCACGCTCCAATACACCTGCTTGAGCTTGCGCAGGTCGGTCGGCTCGACCAGATATTCCAGCACGGTGCGCAGCTGGGCGACGGCCTCGCGCGTCTCGGTCGTGCTGCGCAGCAATTCCTCGTAGGGGATGTCGTGCTTGCGGAGCAAATCGGTCAGCTTGAAGCCGTGGCTGTTTTCCGGGACGAGCACCGCGACGGTCGGGCGCTCAGCCTGGGGAACGCCCTCAAGCTCGCGGAACAGCTCGGACAGCGAGAACCACTCGCCCGCCGCGACCATCTCGCGCTCGCGCTCCGGCGTGATCTTCTGGCCGGGGGTGTACGCGATGTGAATCAGCGCCTGCTCGTCGGGCGGGTTCTGCTGTGGATCGTCGCCTTCGGTCGGCAGGATGACGCCGCGCCGCACGTGCCGCACCGTGTCGTGCGTGTAATTGAACGCGTCGCGCAGAACCGGGACCGGATGCTCCTCAGCAGTCCAGCGCACCAGCTCGTTCGCCAGATCGATGATCGCGGGCGCGGAGCGTCCAGACACGGACAGCGGGCGCTCCGCCACGTCCGGCGTCAGGCTCACGTCCAGAAAGTCGAGCAGGAATTGCGGGTCGGCAGTCGTAAAAGTCGTGTTGATCGCCTGATTCGGGTCGCCGACGCGCACCCAGTTACGCCCCTCGCTGAGCAGCTCCAGCATTTCCTGCTGAAGGCGGCTGCTGTCCTGCGCCTCGTCTTCGAGGATATACGGCCAGCGCGCGCGCAACCGGCGCAAATACTGGCTGTCGCGCTGCAAGGCTTCAAGCGCCAGGCGCACCAGGTCGTCAAAGTCCACCGCGCCACGATAGGCCAGGCTGCGCTGGTAGTCTGCATAGACCTCGGTCGCGAAGCGCGCCAGGTCCACTTCCGACCCACCCCGGCGCAGCGGCACGGCCAGCATCTCCGGCGTCACGCGCAAGTCTTTGGCGCGCTTGATGAACGACAGGATCAGCCCCGGCAGGTCCTGCTCAAGCCGGTAGCGCAGGCTTTTGGGGGTGATGTCGTCGGACTGCTTGCTGTACGACTCGAACAGCGGCCACCAGTCCGACAGGCGTTGCAAGACGATGTCGCGCTGGATGTCGAGCGCCGACTTCTCGTCGAGAATCGTGAAGTCGTCCGCCAGCCCGACCAGGGCAGGGCGCTCGCGCACGATGTCGTGCGCCAGACCGTGCAGCGTCCGCACCCGGTAGCCGATATACGACAGCAAGCCGTACTGCTCGCGCAGCACGCGGTCGATCCGCGCGCGGAAGCTGTTGACGCCGGAATTGGTGAAGGTTACGACCAGGACCTCGCGCTCGCCGTCCAGACCGAACGCGCCCTCACGCGCCAGGGTTGCCACCAGCCGCGCCGCCAGGTGCGAGAGCGTGAAGGTTTTGCCGGAGCCGGGCACCGCCGCGACGCCAACCTTGCCCCCGGCATAGCCTGAGACGATCGCTTCCTGCTCAGGGCGAAGCTGCACGCGCTCGGCCATCAGGCGCTTTCCTCGGCGGCGGGCGGCTGCGCGAGCCGCTGGACGATTTGCAGCAGCGGGCCGCGCTGCTCGTAGCCGCTCTCGCCGAGATCGCACACGGCGAGCGTAATGTGCTGGCGGCAGCGGCGAACCAGCCCCAGCACCAGGCGGCGCAACGCGTCCCGGCGCGCGTAGAACTCCAGATCGTCCGTCCAGATCTGGTCGGCGGGGTAGCCGCGCGCGAGCACATAGGGATGCGTCAGCGGCTGCTCCAGACGCTCCCACCACACGCCGCTGCCCACATCCAGCCAGAACTGGTGATCGACCACGCGGCCCCGCATCAGAAAGGTGTAGGCTGGGGCGAGGAACACGGCGTCCTGCTGCTCCTGCTGCCAGCTTGAAAGGTACAGCGCCGCCAGCAGCCCTTCCTGCACCAGCGTGTAGTATTCGTGCCCCGGTGCGCGCCAGTCGTCGGCGCCGTCGGGATAGAGGATCTGGCGGAACTTGCGCGCCGACTCGACCAGCTCGGCCACGACGCGCCCGGCTTCCAGATCGGTGTGGAAACCGTAGCCCGGCTGCGACACGACTTCCCCGAACAGACGGCTGAAGAAATGATCGGGCGGCGACAGGGGCGCGTCCTGCCCGAAATCCACCAGCCAGCGGCGCAGGCGCTCGTACTGCTCTCCCGCGCGGTACGAGATCCGCTCCTGCATGCCGGACTTGATCGCGTCGAACGAGCCGAGGCCGCCGTGCCCCGGCCGGTACACAATCTGCGCCAGCAGCCAGGCGCGCACCGGGTCCAGCGGGCCGATCACCTGTTGCAGCGCATCGACTACGTCCAGCACCGGCGGATCGGCGTGCCACTCCGGGTAGGCGAGGGCCATCAGCGTTAGCATAGCGCGCGCCGCTGGCTCGTCGCGCAGGGCGCGCGACGGGCGGTGCGACACCGCCTGGATGCCGCGCTCGGCCAGGCGCTCCATCAGCTCGAAGCGCAGCGAGTCCCCCAGCAGCGGCGCGAGGACCGCGATCTGGCCCGGCGGGGTCCCGGCTTCGACCAGCGCCGCGATCTCGTCCACCACGCCGCTGATCATCTGCGGGTAAAACTTATGCGTCTGGAGGCTGAAGGCCGCTGCCTGTTCACCGGCGCCGTCAGTTCCCGGCGCGGCGCCCTCCAGCAGCGCGGCCAGGCTTTTCGCCAGCGCCGCGACAGGCGTCGGCGGCTCGGCAGGGGGATCGCGCTGCTCGACCGTGTCGCACAGCGCCGCCAGCTCGGCCATGCCGCTAGGGTCCGCGCCCAGGAAGATGCGATAGCCCGCGTCGCGGTCGTAGATCAGCAGCGCCGAGTCGAGATCGTTCCAGGCCCAGCGGATGAAATCGGCCACCAGCGGGACGTTTTCCTCCAGGTTATCGGCGACCAGGTGGCGATACTGCCCGGCGAACCAGCGCCGGTACTCCGGCTCGGCCAGCAACTGCTGCGTATATAGCTCGATCTGGAACGAGAAATCGAGCAGGTTATGATCCTGGCACAGCGCGCGGAAGCTGCGCGCCAGCTCGACGCTCGCCCGGTAGACCGGCGGGCGGCTGGAATGGCGGTCCCCCCAGGCCGTGATCAGGCGCGATTCGATCTCGTCCAGCGAGAAGCCGTTCACCGCCGCCTTGTTGAGGTTGTCGAGCGTCTGGCGAATGATCTGCCCGCGCCGCAGGCTGACGCTGTCGTAGATACCGCTGCGGATCTGCTCGGCTGTGAGCCGGCTCATGTAGTATTGCGCGGTTTCGAGCGTCAGGAAGCTTGGCTCGCGCGCGGGATCGCGGAAGCCCGCGCGTCCGGCGACCAGCGGCCAGAACAGCTCCAGCCCGCGCCGCGCCAGCCCGCCGAGCGTGGCGATATCCAGCGGCGCGACGCCCGGCCAGTCGGGCGCGGCCTGCGCCCGCTGGTATGGCGTGCCCAGCGAGCGGGCGGGGAGCAGAATCAGCACCTCTTCCGCCGGGACGCCACTTTCAAGCAGGGCGCGGATATGCTCCAGCGCGCTGGAGGTTTTTCCGGTGCCGGCCGGGCCTTCGATGTAGCGTGACTGGTTCATCGGCTCCGATAGGCAAACATATGTTCTGAGAGGCCAAGTATACCACATTACGGCGAAATCGAACACTTTTTCCCGTGAGCCGGCCGGAATATGGAGCTTGCTGCTGACGGTGGGTGCGGGCCAGATCCCCAAAGATTGGGGTATGCAGCATCCCCGTCCGGGCGCTGTATGGTATTATAGGCGGTCGATGGCATACGCAAGACAACTCACCGAAGGAACAAGCCCGAATGGGACAGCTCACCTCTGAACTTAACCTCGCCGCTCAGCGCGCGGCCATCGCCGGATGGCACACCGTGCCGGTTGGCGAAGCGGTCGCGGCGCTGGGGAGCGATCTGAAGCGCGGACTGACCGACGAAGAAGCGGCGCGACGACTCGCGCAGTACGGCCCCAACGCGCTCCGCGAGCATCCGCGCCCGACGTTCTGGCAGCGGCTGCTGGCGCAATTCCAGAGCTTCGTGATCTACATCCTGATCTTCGCCGCGCTCCTGTCTGCGCTGCTGGGCGACTGGGTCGAGGCGGCGGTGATCGCGGCGATTGTGGTGCTCAACGCCACGCTGGGCGTGATCCAGGAAGGCCGCGCCGAAGAGGCGCTGGCGGCGCTGCGCAAGCTGGCGTCCCCCGACGCCGATGTGGTGCGTGGCGGGCACCAGAAAATCGTCCCGGCGAGCGAGCTGGTCCCCGGCGATATCGTGGTGCTCGAGGCGGGCAACTTCATCCCGGCGGACGTGCGGCTGGTCGAGACCGTCAATCTCAAGCTGGACGAGGCGTCGCTGACCGGCGAATCCGTGCCGGTGGACAAGCGCGCCGACATCACCAGCGCGCCGGATGCCATCCTGGGCGACCGCAAGAACATGGCGTACATGGGCACGACCGCGACCTACGGCCGGGGCCGCGCGCTGGTCGTCCATACGGGGATGCAGACCGAAATCGGCAAGATCGCGGATATGATCCAGTCCACTGAAGACGAGCTGACGCCCTTGCAGCAGCGCATCGACCAGCTAGGCCGCACCTTAAGCATCGGCGCGCTGCTGATCTGCGTGCTGGTCGGGGTGATCATCTTCGCGCGCGAGGTGTCGTCCGGCGAGTTCGAGATCGCCGCCGCGCTGACCGACTCGCTGATGACCGCCGTCGCGCTGGCGATCGCGGCGGTGCCCGAAGGTCTGCCGGCGATCGTGACGATTAACCTGGCGATCGGGATGCGCGAGATGATCAAGCGTAATGCGCTGATCCGGCGGCTGCCGGCGGTCGAGACGCTCGGCAGCGCGTCCGCGATCTGCTCCGACAAAACCGGGACGCTGACTCAGAACCAGATGACCGCGACCGATCTCTACGCCGGGGGCAGGCACCTGACCATCTCCGGGCGGGGCTACCAGCCGCGCGGCGCGTTTCACCGCAATGGCGACGACGCCGACCCGGCCAACCTGCCGGACGTGCGCCGCCTGCTGGAAGGGGCGCTGCTCGCCAGCGACGCGCGCCTGGAGCCGGAGACCGACGCGCCCGGCGCGAATGGAACCTACCGCATGATCGGCGACCCGACCGAAGGCGCGCTGGTGGTCGCGGCGGCGAAGGCGGGTCTCTGGCGCGACGAGGCCGAGGCGCAGTACCCGCGCGCCAATGAGATTCCCTTCGATTCAGCCCGCAAGCGCATGAGCACGATCCACCGCCTGCCGGACGGCCAGGGCTATCGCGTCGTGACGAAAGGCGCGCCGGAGATCGTGCTGGAGCGCTGCGACAGCATCCTGGAACGGGGGCAGGTTGTCCCGCTGACGGACGCGCTGCGGGCGCAGGTGCGCGAGATCAACAGCGCGATGGCGAACGACGCGCTGCGCGTGCTGGCGGTCGCCGAGCGCCATCTCGACGCGCTGCCGGACGAGATCGCGCCCGAGACGATCGAGCAGCGTCTGACGATGATCGGGCTGATCGGGATGATCGACCCGGCGCGGCCCGAAGTCCGGCCCGCCATCGACCGCGCGCGCCACGCCGGGATCCGTACCGTAATGGTCACGGGCGACTATCCCGACACGGCGCGCGCCATCGCCCGCGAGATCGGCCTGCTGCGCGAAGGGGGCCGTGTCGTGCGTGGCGACGAGCTAGAGCGCATGACGGTCGCGGAGCTGGCCGAGACGATTGACGAGGTGGATGTCTTCGCCCGCGTCTCGCCGGAGCACAAGGTGCGGATCGTCGAGGCCTTCCGCGCGCGCGATCACGTCGTCGCGATGACCGGCGACGGCGTCAACGACGCGCCCGCGCTCAAGCGCGCCAGCATCGGCGTGGCGATGGGCATCACCGGCACGGATGTCTCCAAAGAAACCGCCGACATGGTGCTGACCGATGACAACTACGTCAGCATTGTCTCGGCGGTCGAGCAGGGACGCGTGATCTACGCCAATATCCGCAAGTTCGTGTTCTTCCTGCTGAGCTGCAACCTGGCGGAGATCGGCGTGATCTTCCTGGCGACGCTGGCCGGAGCGCCCGCGCCGCTGACGCCGATCCAGCTCTTGTGGCTGAACCTGCTGACCGACGGAGCGCCCGCCCTGGCGTTGGGCGTCGAGAAGGGCGACCCGGACATCATGGATCACCCGCCGCGCCCGGTCAAAGAGCCGATCATCGACCGCGACATGCGGATCGGGATGATCGTGCAGACGATCATCAAGACGACGGTCACACTCGTCGCCTTCGCGCTGGGGCGGCATCTCGACCCGCAAAGCTGGGACCTGGCGCGCACGATGGCCTTCGTCACGCTCTCCTTCTCGGAGCTGGCGCGCGCCTACACCGCCCGCTCGGAGCTATACCCGCTGGTGCGGATCGGTATCTTCTCGAACAAGTACATGCAGTACGCGGTCGGCGCGTCGGTCGTCCTGCTCTTGTTGGTGGTTTATCTGCCGTTCCTGCAAGGGATTTTCGGGACAATCGCGCTCAGCTTCACGCACTGGCTCTATCTGACGCCGCTGATCCTGCTCCCCTCGGTGCTGGCCGAGATCACGAAGGTCTATCTGCGCGCGCTGCATCGCCGCGACGAGGCGCTCGCCGCGCACGCGCACGCCCCATAAGTGCCGCCGGGCTGCCCCGCCGGGCGGCCCTGTTTGTTAGGTGAGTGGGCTGAACGACACGACGCCAGGGAAAAAGCGAGCGTCGCGTGTGGGGAGACGCGACGCTCAAGCGGGTGGGGTGGTGGGATGTCTATTCACCACTACACGTTTCAGTATAGGCAACTCGCGGAGCCTTGTCAAGCCGCCTCACCGAAGATTTACGGATTTAACGCGACCCGTGACGCTGTCGCAAGTGCTCGACAATCGCGGCGATCAACTGCGGATCCATTTCGTTAGAGGCATGCTGCGCAGACAGCACACGCGGCTGGTCGTCGCCCTCGACCCGGATTTGCCACATGCCGGCATCGTAACTGCTGCCAAGCACATCTAGCCAGGCGATCGACCAGTCACGACGCTGCCCCAGCAGGTGCAGCTTGAGGTCCGTGCCGTACAGCTTGCCGGAGTCGATAATCTCGCTCTGTCCTGAGCGGAAAATCCACGTCTGCGGCGCCACACGCGCCAGCGTGACTCCACGCAATTCCAGCCACACCGTCTCGCCTGGATCGATAAACGGCGGCAGCGGGTCCAGCGCCAGCGGCGCCAGCCACGACAGGTCGCCTTCGGCGGTCTGGCGCACGCGCTGGCGCTGAACATAGCCGTTCGTGCTGACCTGAAGCGCCGCGCCCTGATCGAGCCACTCGCCGCCGCCAAACTGCTGGGCGACGTAGTAGTAGCGATCCGCGTGACTCACCTTGCGATAGCGGATGCGCCACTCGTCGCGCTCTGGCAGCGCGTCCAGCTCGGCGACCGCGCCGCAATGGCTGCACTTGATCACCGGGAAACTGTCGCTGCGCACCAGGCGCGACCGGCCGCTCTCAATGCTGACCGCGCCTTCGGAATGGCAGAACAGGCATCCCTGAACCGGAGGCAGCGAAGCGAGCCAGTGATCGGCCATCGTCGGCGCTCCTGCGCGAGGCTACGCGCGTGCTTTGAGGAACCCCATTCGTTCGCGGACGAGCGCCAGCGTCGCATTGGCGACTTCGGCGGCGCGCGCCGCGCCCTCTGCCAGCAGGTTATCGATGTAGGTGTCGTCGCGGGTCAGCTCGCGGTAGCGCGCCTGGATCGGCTCCAGCGTCTCGATGAGAACGGCGGCGACCTCCTTCTTCAGGTCGCCATAGCCGCGCGCCGGGGCGAAATGCGCCTCGATCGCGTCGCGCGACTGCCCGGTGAGCGCCTCATATAGCTCCAGCAGGTTGTTGACGCCAGCGCGCTCCGGGTCGTTTGAGAAAGCGATCTCGCGCCCGGAGTCGGTCACGGCGCGCATGACGGTCTTCCTTACCTTGTCGGGCGGGTCGAGCAGGTGCACCGCGTGATACTCGGAGGTCTCGCTCTTGCTCATTTTGGCCGTCGGGTCGTCAAACGCGCGGATGCGCGCCCCGGCGAGCGGGATCATCGCCTCCGGGATGGTGAACGTTTCGCCAAACAGATGGTTGAAACGCTGCGCCAGGTCGCGCGTGATCTCAAGGTGCTGGCGCTGATCGTCGCCCACTGGTACGGCGTCGGCCTGGTATAGCAGAATGTCAGCCGCCATCAGGACCGGGTACGCCAGCAGCCCAGCGCCGACCGACTCGGCCTGTTGCTTGGCGGATTTATCCTTGAACTGCGTCATACGGTACAGCCAGCCGAGCGGCGTGATGCAGTTCAGCAGCCACGACAGCTCGCTATGGGCGGGCACATGCGACTGCACGAAGATGGTCGAGATTTCGGGGTCGATCCCGCTGGCGAGATAGAGCGCGGCGACCTCGCGAGTCTTGGCGCGCAGCTCGGCGGGGTCGTAGGGAGTCGTGATGGCGTGCAGATCGACGACGCAGAAGAAGCTCTCGAAGCGGTGCTGCTCGCGCGCCCACTGCTTCAGCGCGCCGAGATAGTTTCCGATCGTGAGGTTGCCGGAGGGCTGGACGCCCGAAAGGACGCGCTTGCGGCGCTGGGGACTGCTTTCGCTCATCTGGCCGATGTCCTGATTCGTGATGGGGCGCGTCCGTCCGCCGGGCGCGCGACGCGGGTGCATGGCAGAAGGGATTGTAACATCGGCAGGGAGCGCGATCAACCGCTACGCGAAGCGGTTGGGCTATGCCGCCGGCAGGACTCGAACCCGCGACGCCTAGTTCCGAAGACTAGCGCTCTGTCCACTGAGCTACGGCGGCTGATGGGCACGATGTTACCACCGCCGCCCGCGCCGGGCAACCGTCTACCAGACAGCGCCAGGAAACGTCTCGATCTGCGCCCGCTCGCCGACGCGCTTGTACATCTGCACGTCGGTAAAGGGGAAATCTAGAATACCGTCATGAATGGCCCAGGACCGCCCGGAGATGCTCTTCCAGGCGTCGGGCGCGCGGAAGGGCGTCTCGCCTGTCAGGCGCGCGTGCAGCGCCCCGCCGGGCTGAAACTCGGCATGGATCGCTTCCATCAGCCGCAGCCCGCGCGAATAGGCGAAGCCAAACCGCTCGAAGATGATCGCGTTGTGATAAAACAACGGCTCGATGAAAAACATCGTATGACCCATCTTCTTGACGAACAGCTCGAAGGTAGGAATGCCGGTGCGGAAGACGCGCAGCCCGCGCCGGACTTGCCCCGGCGCGAGTCCGGCGCGCAGCGCGCGGATTTCCTCCGGGATGTTGCGCCCGGCCGTGCCAAGCTGCGTGGACAGGCCGTTCTCATCGCGGTCGACGTCAAAGCGCGGCGCGTGGGGGTCATTGACCACGGCCAGCAAGACGGCAAGCTGGTTGTTCAATGTGTCAGCCAGGTGCAGATACAACACCGGGTCGAGGGCATCTGGCCGATGGCGCACCGCGAGTTCAACCGCGTGGCCGCCGGGCGGGCAGCGGAATTCGATCACCGGGCGCCCGTCCACCGTCAGCGTATCGGGGTCGATGTCGAATTGGGCGAAGACCCAGTCCGGGATCAGCGTGCGGTAGATCGCGCGCTTTTCAGGCATGGGCAAGTCGTTGATGGCGCGGATCGAGTCCGGCCAGGGCGCGGGCTGATGCACCGTCTCGGTCCCCGTGCGGCTTAGCGCTCGCGGTCGCGCAGCGATCGCTCGATCTGGCGCTGGGTGTCGCGCTCGCGCAGCGATTCGCGCTTGTCGTACTGCTTCTTGCCGCGCGCGACGGCGATCTCCACTTTGGCGATGCCCTTGGTCAGGTACATCATCAGCGGGATGATCGTCAGCCCTTTCTCCTGCACGCGGCTGAGCAGGCGGTCGATCTCGCGCCGGTGCAGCAGCAGCTTGCGCGGGCGGAGCGGCTCGTGCCCGTAAATCCCGGCCTGCTCGTAGCTCGCGATATGCGCGTTAACCAGCCATAGCTCACCGTCTCGCGCCTGGACGTAGCTCTCGCGCAGGTTCACGGACCCGGCGCGGATCGATTTGATCTCGGACCCCATCAGCGCGATTCCGGCTTCGAACGTGTCCAGGATTTCGTAGTCGTGTCGCGCCTTGCGGTTGGTGGTGACGATCTTGCGTCCTTCGGCCATGTTTTCGTCTCTTGTGTGCTTTCGTGTGTTCTCGTATGTCACCTGGTCTGGCCGGCGCTTTCAGCGTCCGGCAGAAGCTCGTCGCGCACGTACTCCAGCGCGCGATCGAGCACAGGGTCTTCGCCCGGCTCGACATCCGCCGGAGGCTCGATTTCCACATCTGGCGCCAGCCCTTCGCCCTGAATCGCACTGTCCGCCGGGGTGAACCACAGCGCGAAGGTGACATGCACCTGCGCCTCGTCGGCCAGGGTGTGGACGTGCTGGACCGACCCCTTGCCATAGGTGGTCTGGCCGAGCAGCGTGGCGCGGTCGCGGTCGCGCAGCGCCCCTGCGACCACCTCGGACGCGCTGGCGCTCCCCGCGTTGACCAGCACGACCAGCGGGATGTCCTCGCCAATATCCCCGTCATCCGAGCGGTAGACGGTCTCGCGCCCGCTGCGCGTTCGCTGCTGGACGACCACGCCCTCGCCCAGAAACAGGTCGCTGACGCCGACCGCTTGATCCAGCAAGCCGCCGGGGTTATCGCGCAGATCGAGCACAAACGCCGCCGCGCCGCGCTCAAGCTGGTCGCGCAGGGCTTCTTCGAGCAGCGCGGTCGCGTTGCTGTTGAAGCTGAACAGCCGCGCGTAGCCGATCTCGCCGATCAGCCGCGCGTCCACGGTGGGAAGCTCCACCCGGACACGCGTCAACGTCACCTCAAACAGCCGATTCTCGGACGGTCGGAATACGGTCAGCGTCACGTCAGTGCCAATCTCGCCGCGCAGCAGCCCGACCGCCTCGCCGACCGACATGCCTTCCAGCGAGCGCCCATCCACCTCGCGGATTTGGTCCTGCGGCAGCAGCCCGGCCTCTGAAGCGGGAAAGCCGGTGTACGGGCTGATGATGACCAGGTTCCCATCGGCGTTAAGCGCCACGTCCGCGCCGATCCCGCCAAACTCACCGGCGGTCTGCTGGCGGTCGTACACTGCCTCGGCGGGCGGGACGTAGAATGTATACGGATCGCCGGTCGCGCGCAGCAGGCCCTGGATGGCGCTCTGGATTAGCGCCTCTTTGGGCGGCGCGCCGTAGTAATACTCGCGGTCGAGAATGTCCCAGCTTTGCCAGAAGGTCTGAAACGCCTCGTCGTTGTGCGGTGAGTCGGTCGCGCTGGCGAACAGCATCCCGCCGGTGAACGCGACCGCCGCAACCAGCGTCAGCAGCGCGACGCCGCGCGCAATTCCCGCGCGGCGAGCCGGGGGCGAGAACGGGGTAGGGGCGCCGCGCGGCACGTCCATGCTCATGCCCTAGCCATCCTCTCGCGGCGCGGCGGCCTGGGCGCCCACGATCTGGCGCAATTGGCGGACGGCCTCGCCTAGCTCGACATCGCGCCCGGATTCGTCCGGTATCATGGCGATGGTCGGCTCCAGCCCGTTGCCTTCGAGCGGCGTCCGGTCGGGCGTGTACCATTCCGCCGAGGTGATATGCACCGAGGAGCCATCCGACAGGCGGAAGATCAGCTGCACCGAGCCTTTGCCGTAGGTGCGCTGGCCGACCAGGATGCCGCGCTCGCGATCGCGGATCGCCCCGGCGACCAGCTCGGCGGCGCTGGCCGTCCCGGCGTCAACCAGCACGACCAGCGGCTGCTCGGTCCATGCCCCGCCGGGGGTTGCGTTGGTCGCCGTCTCGCCGCCGCGTCGCACCTCGTAGAACACCACGCCGCCGTCGAGAAACTCCGAGGCGACCTGGACCGATTCTTGCAACAGCCCGCCGCTGTTGCCGCGCAGGTCGAGCACCAGCGCCTCGGCGCCCTGGCTCTTGAGGTCTTCGATCGCGGCGCGCAGCTCGTCCGGCGTGCGGCTGGTGAAGCGAATGACCTGCGCGTAACCGAAGGTGTCTTCCTCGGCCAGTATACGCCAGACGACCGATGGCACCTGCACCACCTCGAACTCGATGAACACGTCCCGTGTCTCGGTGGCGTCCGGTTCACGGATCGTGATCGTCACCCCGCGTCCTTCACCGACTTCGCCGCGCAGCATCCCGTCGATCACGTCGATACGCTCGCCGGGGGCCAGCGGCGCGCCATTGACCGCGATCAGGACTGCGCCGTTCTCTACCCCGGCGCGCGCGGCCGGCCCCTCTGGGAATGGGTAGAGCACGATATCGCCCTGCTCGTTGCGCTGGACCTGCACGCCGATGCCGCCATATTCTCCGGCCAGCACGTCGGACTCGCTCTGCGCGACCGGGGGATCGATGAAGAACGTGTACGGGTCTTTCAGCTCGGAGAGATAGCCGCGCACCGCCGCGTATTCCATCGCCTGATCATCCGGCAGCGGCCGCAGGTAGTTCGTTTCAAGCAGTCCCTTGACCTGCGCCAGCAGCGGGAACGCCTCGCCTTCTTCGTCCGCGTTGGCGGCGACCGGCATCCACGCGCGCAGCAGGAACCCGGCGACGAAGACGCCGCTCAGCACCAGCCCGGCCAGCATCCCTCGCGCGGTAGCGCGGGCCAGCCGCGATCTACGACTGCGGTTTGCGCCCATTCAGCGTATCCTTCGTGTGTTTGCGACGAATGCGCATTCTAGCACATCCCACACCAGAATTTTAGCGTCTTTAGTTTCGCGAACCCCGATCTCAGTTTATGATTCCAGTTGTAGAGTCGCCGTATTGGGGTCGCAGGGGGCGTCAGGATGGCCGAGCGCAAGCCTTTGGTGCTGATCGCGGACGACGAGCAAAACGCGGTTGTGCTGCTGACGCGCATCTTCGAGCGCGACGGCTTCGTCGTCGAGAACGCGCGCGACGGGGAGATCGCGCTGGAAAAAGCGCGCCGCCTGCGGCCTGATCTCATCCTGATGGATGTGCAAATGCCGAAAGTCAACGGGTTCGAGGTGACGCGGCAACTGCGCGAGGACCCGGCGACGGCGCGCATCCCGGTGATCTTCGTCACCGCCGCCGCGCGCGAGCCTTCCGACGTGGCGCATGGCCTGAAGCTCGGCGCCGACGACTACATCCGCAAGCCGTACAACTATCACGAGCTGCTGGCGCGGGCGCAGAGCAAGATGCGGGCGCGCCAGCTTGAGGACCGGCTTCAGCGCCGCAGCGAGGAGCTTGAGGCGCTGGTTCGCATTGGGGGCGTGCTGAACCAGCAGCTTGAGCTGGAAGACCTGGCGACGCTGATTCTACAGATTGCCAGCCAGGAGTTTCACGCCGCGTTCGCCGAGCTGGTGCTGTTCGACCCGCAGGGCGCGCCTATTCTGTTGTGCAACAGCCGGCAGGGAATGGTCGATCCCGACGAGGCGCTGGCGATGCTGGACGATCCCGGATCGCTCGTCGCGCAGGTATACCGCTCCGGCGAGCCGCTGCTGATTCCGGGTCCCGGCGCGCCTAACCGCGACGGCCTCTCGCCGGCGATGGCCGCGCCGCTCAAACATCACGGCAAGCTGCTTGGCACGCTGAGCGTCGGCCTGGAATCGGAGCGCCGGTTGAGCGAGTCCGACCTGCGGATGCTGCGCTCGATGGGCGAGCAGGCGGCGCTGGCCGTCCGTAACGCGCAGCTTTACGCCGAGCTACAGAGCTACGCGCAGACGCTTGAGGACAAGGTCGAGCGCCGGTCGCAGGAGCTACAGGCGGCGCAGGCGGAGCTGATCCGCGCCGAGAAGCTCGCGGCGCTGGGGCGGATGGCGGCAGGGATCGCGCACGAGGTCAACAACCCGCTGCAACCCATTCTGAACTGCCTCGAAGTGGCGATCGAGGATACCGAGAACGGGACCCAGCCCGACCCGGAGATTCTGCGGGTGGCCGAGAACGAAGTGCAGCGCATCAAGTCGATCGTGTCGCGCCTGCTCGATTTTGCGCGGCCCGGCAACACCGACCAGTCATTGGTCGATCTGCCGGCGCTGGTCGGTGAGGTTCTGCTGTTGACGTCCAAGCAACTGGAGCGCGCCGGGGTTCGCATCGCGCAACGGTTGTACGCAGCGCCGATGATCCCCGGCAGCCCAACGCAGCTCAAGCAGGTGCTGCTCAACCTTGTGCTGAACGCGATGGAAGCCATGCCGGACGGAGGCGATCTTGAGGTGATGCTTTACGCGGAAAACGGCGGCGCGGTGATCAGCGTGCGCGATACGGGGATCGGGATGGACGCTGAGACGGTCGCGCAGATCTTCGACCCGTTCTATTCGACCAAAGGGGAAGGGACCGGCCTGGGGCTGGCCGTGACCTACGGCATCGTCGAAGGGCACGGCGGCACGATTCAGGTCGAGAGCCAGCCGGGCCAGGGCGCACGCTTCACGATCTGGCTGCCCGGCGCGAGCAGCTAGCCGCGCCGGGCGGTCGCTCGACCGTCGATCAGTCCCAGCGCGACTGGAACTCCGGCCAGCGCGGGTCGCCCGGCTGGAGTCCAGCGTAATTCGCAGCGTCGCTGACCGGCGCGGCGGCGCGATAGAGCGTGTCCGCCGGGTCGCTGTCGCAGCGCGTGATGTTGACCCCGACGGCGCGAACGGCTTCCTGCCCTTGCAGCCCCACCGCTTGCTGCGCCGCGATCTGCATCATCTGCTCGATCAGTTGCGGCAGCGCGGGGGTAGGGCGCGCGCACGCCTGGACAAAGAGCGCCGGGCCGTGGGTGCTGTTCGCGAGGACGATCTGCGGGGTTCTCGCTTCCGCTGGCAGAGCCGCGACCTGAAGCTGATCGGTCGCCGCCTGGATCACTGCCGCCTGGTCAACGCCCAGGTCCACCGCGCTCAGACCGGCGAGGTCCTTCGCTTTCGGCTCCAGCGCGGGCAGCAGCGCCCAGACCAGCGCGACAACCATCACGGCGACCAGGAGCAAGCCCACCAGCGCGCCCAGGATGCGACTGCCGCGCCCCTGCTGGCGCGCCGCCCGTTCTTCGGCGGCGGCCCGCGCTTCGGCGTCGAACGGCTCTGGCTCCTCAAACGTGACGACGCGGGCTGGCTCGCGCCGCTCAGGCGCAACCGGGGTCTCGGCGATGTCCAGCGCGAAGGGGTCTTCGTCCAGCGTGGCGAAGGGGTCTTCGCCCATTTCAAACAGCTCTTCGTCGAGATCAATCTCGTCGAAGCTGCCCAGCGCGAACGGGTCGTCAAACGCTTCTTCAGAGAACGGTTGCGCGCTGGCGACCGGCTCCGGGAAGGACTCATTCAGCTCGATCCCGAACAACTCCTCTTCTTCGGGCAGCTCGACGGCGGCGGGACGTAGTTCCGGGAAGCGATCCAGCTCGTCCGGCGCCGGTGGGAACTGCTCGTTGAGCTTGTCGAGCATCTCGCGGGCCTTCGGCGCGTTGGCGTAGCCCGGATCGAGCCGCAGCACCTGGATCAACGCCTCGCGCGCCTCAGCAGGCTCGACCGCCGCGTTCGCCAGCAACCACCACGCATCCACGTTTTCCGGCTCATTGACGACAATCGGCCGCAACAGCGCCAGCGCCTCGTCGATTTGCTCCTGCTTGATCAGCGCGTAGGCTCGCCGCAGCTCTTCGTATGTGCTCATCGTGCCCCTCCGTCGGACGCCGGTTCCGCCGCGTGTCTGTTTTCGTGTCGTCTTTATGGTTCCTGCATAATCAATACCTGCATTATAGCCGGACCGGACCGGCCCGCAAACAGCCCCGGTCGCTAATTCACACGGCTCGATTATAATGAAGGCCGTAAATGGAGCGCAGCGCGTTCTGGGCGCTGGCGCTTTGTCTTTGCGCGTGGTGGACTAGCGCATCCCGAATGCGGGGGATTATGCCGATCAAGACGACGCTCAGGCTCTGCGCTCTGCTGGCGCTGCTCGGCTTGCTGAGTGGCGCGCTGCTGCTGGCGCACCGCGCTGGCGCGCAGGAGCCTCGACTCCAATACGGCGACCGCGTCGAAGATGAGATCGGCGCGAGCGGCGCCGCGGACGTGTGGCGCTTCAGCGGCGGCGCGGGCGATCGGGTGACGATCCGCGTCGAGCGGCTGGAAGGCGATTTCGCTCCGGGGCTGACGGTTCGCGATCCGCAGGGCGTGGCGCTGCTCGACGTGACGTGGCCGGAGTCCGACGCGCCGGTCTCCGAGGCGACCCTGCGCCTGGCCGACGGCGGCGCGCACGAGATCGAGATCCGGGCGCAGCCGGGTGGGGCGGGGCGCTACGCGCTGATCCTGATCCTGGCCCAGACAGGCTCGGCAGCCGGGCGGCAGGATGTCGCGCTGAGTTACGGCCAGTCCGTCGCGGGCAGCCTGAGCGAAGCGTCACCCCAGGCCGCGTGGTCCTTCCGGGGCGAGCCGGGCGACGTCGTCGACGTTGCGCTTGCGCCGGAGGATGGCGCTTTCCAGCCCTGGGTGACGCTCGTCAGCCCGACCGGCAGTGCGGTCGCCGCGGGCCGTGCGCTGTCCGCTGTGCGGCTGCCGATGGGCGGCATTTACACGATCGACGTGCGGGCGGCGGAGTCCGCCGCCGGGACGTACCGGCTTGATCTGCGGCTACGTAGCTCGCCGGCGATTGATACCAGTTTCGTTGTCGCGCCGCTGGAGCCGGGCGTTCCGGCGCGCGGGCGGCTGACGGTGGATGCGCCCACTGCCCGTTATCGTATCAGCGGAGACGCGACGCAGGCTTTGTCGCTCGACCTGTCCGATCCGCAGGCGCGCGTCGCCGTCGCCGTGCTGACTGAGAACCGCGCGCTGCTGGACTCCTTCGCGGCGATTGGGCAGGTGCGCGCCGCGCTCGCGCCGGTCGGGCAGGGCGCCCTCTGGCTCGAAATCTCGTCTGCGGATGTCGCGCCGGATCGGCCGCTCGATTTTGAAGTGCGGGCCAGCCCGCTGCGTATGGCGCGCCGCGACGCCCGCGCGCTCGGCTTTGACCGCGCGCGGCGTGTTGAGCCAGCGCCCGATCCCGACGCCTGGTTCTTCGACGCGCGGGCCGGCGATCACATTGCGCTGTCGCTGCGCCCGGACGTGCTGTCGCCCGACGGGGTCGTGCAGCTTTACAGCCCGGCAGGAAATCTGCTGCTCCAGCGCCGGGTCGATTCGGGCTTGGCTCAGCCGCTGCTGCTGGAACAGACGGGGGTCTACGAGCTGCTGATCCGCACGATTGGCAGCGAGCCGTACACCCTCGGGCTGATGCGGGTGGGCGCGGGCGGCATCCCCTTCGACCTGATCGTGGATCGGACGCTGCGCGGCCCGCTGCCCGCCACACCCGGACCGGAAGTGACCGGCGAGGTGGGCGCGCGCCAGGGCGAAGTCTGGACACTCGACATCGCTGAGCCGGGCGCGTGGACCTTTGAGCTTTTTGCGCCGCCAGAGTCCGCGCCGCTCGGTTTGCGGATTGAGGCGCCGGACGGAGCGGCGCTCGCCGAGCGATTGACCTTGCCGGTCAGCGGGCGCGCCGTCGCCGATCTGCGCTTCGCCGTGCCTGGCCGGTACCAGATTGTCGCGCTCAACCCGGCGGCTGAAGGGTCCGCGTCGTACATGCTGCGCGCGGTTCCGGCGGGAGGAGGCGTTTTGCAGCCGGGAAGCCCGGTGCGCGGCGTGCTGATCGATACGCAGCCTGAGCACCGCTGGACCTTTGACCTCACCGCTCCGGCGGTCGTCCAGGTCAGCCTGAGCGCCGCCGCGGGTGGCTCGCCGCCGGAGCTTGCGCTCGTCGCGCCGGATGGCCTGGTGGCGCCGTTGCTCCCTCTGGTTGGAGCGAGCGCGGCGCAGCCGGGGACCACCTTCGCGTCCGTCGGGGAAAGCGGCGAATATAGGCTGGTGGTCCGCGACATTGGGACCGCTACGCACACCCCCTACCAGCTCACTGTCACGACAAGTTCCGCGCCGGGTAGCGACACCCCGGCGATTTCCCCTGCCGCCCGCGAGCGCCTGATCGCCACGCCGCGCCCACCGCTGGAGCCGCTGGCGGTGAACCCGCGCGAGCAAATCCTGCCCGCGACCCGCCCCGGCCTTGACGTTCTGGCGAGCGCGCAGCCGGTGGCAATCGGCTCCACCGTGCGCGGGACGATTCCGCCGGGTGCGCAGTACCAGGTCTGGCGATTCCAGGCGCAGAGCGGCCAGCTGGTCGGGCTGACGGCGGCTGGCCTGGGCGACCGGCCCGCGCCGGACCTGACGCTGCTCGACGAGCAGGGGGCGATCCTGGCGCGCCGCTTCTCTCCGGCGCGGTCGCTCAACACGTTGCTACACCAATTCACGTCGACCGGGCGGGCGTACATCGTGGCACGCTACGCATCCGGCGAGCGTTACCTGCTGCGGATCGAGGATCGTGGCGCGCTTGACCGGAGCGCGCGCGGTGTGCTGCCGGGACAGGTGATCGCGCCCGGCGAGACGCTGCGCGGCGAGCTGCTTGAGCCGGGAACTCCCGCGCATGTGTATTTCTACGCCCATGCTGGCGACGCGATCCGCGCCCAGGTCACGCGTCCGGCTGGCGCAGTCGCCCTGGTGCTGGAAACGGCTGGCGGCGGCGCGCTGGCGACCGGCGCAAGTGACGCGCCCGATTCTGCCAGCGTCGCGCTGGATTTCCGGATCGGCAACGATGGCCTGTACCGGCTGGTCGTCCAGCCGGGCGACGGGGTATTCGTGCCCGGCGAGTATGCGCTGCACCTGGCGCTTCGCTCTGGCACCGCGAATACACGCGACGGCGGGCGGCTGGAAGACGAGGTCTTCGGCGCGCTCGGCGACGGAAACTCAGCAGATACCTGGTTGTTTGCGGCCGCATCCGGCGAGCGGGTCACGATCACGGCTGCTCCGGCGGATGGCGGCGCGCTGCCGCTTCGCATCGAGCTGGCGGACACCGCCGGGACGCCGTTCGCGGTGCGCGAGACACTGATCGGCGCTCAGACATTGGCGCTGGAGGCAATTAGCCTGCCGCGCACCGGCGTCTACCGGTTGATCGTGCGCGCGGCGCGCGGCGAGAGCGGCCCCTATCGCCTGCGCCTGGAGCGGGACCTCAGCAGTCTGAGCGACGCCCAGCACATCCTGCCGCTAAATCGGACTACCAGCCGGGTCCTCACCGCGAGCAACACGCTCGATGTCTGGACCTTCGCCGCGACGGAAGGCGACGTGATTTCGGCCGAGGCGCGTGTCACGCATGGCGACCCATCCCCGTTGAGCTTCCAGATTCGCACGCAGAACGGAGGCGTGGTAGCGACCGTCAGCGGCGACGCGTCCGGCCGGGCGGTCGCGCCCCAGGTCCTGCTGCCCGTGACCGGGCATTACACGATCGCGGTGGGTATCCTCGACGCGGCGTATACCGGCGCGCTGACGTATGAGCTAACCGCGCTGCTCGAAAGCACCCAGGCGCGCTCGATGGGCGCTGTGTTGGAGCCGGAGCAGAGCGGCGCGGGCGCGCTGAGCAGCGCGGACATCCGCGATGTCTGGCTGTTCGAGGGGCGGCAGGGCGATCTCGCGCAGGTGGTTGTCATCGCCCGAGAAGGCGGCCTGGCTGCCAGCCTGCTCTCGACGGACTGGCACGCCGCCAGCGCCGCCGGACGGCCAGACGCGCTGGCTTCTGCCGAGCGAAGCGACGCCGGACTGCTGGCGCTCGACCCGGTCGCGCTGCCCGCGGACGGCGTCTACGCCATCGACCTGAGCGCGCCGCCTGCCGCGCCGGCGGGCTACATCGTGCACCTGGCCTCGGAGCCGGCCGGGGCGCTGCCCGCTGCTCCGCTGCCACCCGGCGGCGCCGTCGAAGGGCGACTCTCGTCCACGACTCTGCGCCAGGCGTGGACCTTTGCGGGACAGCAGGGCGACGTCGTGACGCTGCGCGTGGCGAGTGACAGCCGGGGCACGCTTTCTCCGGCGCTGGCGCTGTACGCGCCGGGCGGTGAAACGCTGGCGCTCGCCCAGGCGGGGCCGGAAGGCGAAGCGCAGATTCAGCCCTACGCGCTACCGGAGAGCGGGCTTTACACCTTCTCGGTCACGCGGCGGCTGGGACCACTCGGCGGGACTGAGGGGCGCTACCGGGTCGATCTGATGTTGGAGCCTGCGCCCGCGCCCGCGACGCGCTTGCTGCGCTACGGGCAGGTCGGGCGAAGCTGGATCAACGCCTCGGCGCCGGTCGAGG
This sequence comes from Aggregatilineaceae bacterium, assembly GCA_035325905.1. Classification (GTDB taxonomy): domain Bacteria; phylum Chloroflexota; class Anaerolineae; order Aggregatilineales; family Aggregatilineaceae; genus DYGX01. The sequence goes on from DAOKYY010000003.1 coordinate 28,454, forward strand.
AATGGGTCTTCGAAGGCGAAGCGGGCGACGTGATCGAGGCCGAAGTGAGCGTGCTGAGCGGGACGCTCGACCCGGTGCTGCGGCTTTTTGGTCCGGGCGGCGCGCAGTTAGCCGCCACCGACCGCGACGCAGGGGTCGCGCCTCGCCTGCGCGCCCGGCTGGAGACAAGCGGCATGTTCCGGCTGGAGGTGGCGCGGGCCGCCGGTGCCTACGGGCTGACCCAGGGGAACTACGCGCTGTCCCTCGATCGCGTCTACCGCGCCGCGCCGTTGCGCGCTGAGCGTATGGTGGGCTACGGCCAGCGTGTGAGCGGGACTGTCGATGATCAGACGCCAGCCGAGGTGTGGGCCTTCGCAGGCGCGCAGGGCGACGAAATCCTCGCCGGGGTTCGCTTTTTGACCGATGACGCGCCGCTCGTACTGACCCTGCTCGACCCGTCCGGGGCCGCGCTTGCCAGCGGCGTGCGCGCCGGTGGGCGGGCGGTGATCGAGGGGCTGACGCTGCCGTATACCGGCGTCTACCTGCTCGAAGTACGCCAGACTTCCGATACGCGTGGCGTCTTCAGCCCCTACGAGCTAGAGCTTTTGCTTGAAGGTAGCGCGCCCGGCGCGGAGTCGCCAGGCGGCGTGCTGAAGCCGGGCGCACCAGTCCAGGCCCAGTTCAGCGCGCCCGCGCAGGCGCACGCCTGGTTGGTGCGCGCCGATGCGGGGCAGCACGCGGTCTTGAGCCTCGTCCGGTTGGAGGGGAATCTCGCAGTCCAGGTCGCTCTGCTCGCGCCGGATGGGACGCTGGTGCTCGAAGCTGAGTCTGCTCCCGGCGCGGCGGCGCTGACCAGCGGGCTGCTGGTCTTTCCGCAAGAGGGCCTGTACGCCGTCGTGATCACGGCCCGCGATGGCGCGCTGGGGCTGCGCTACCGGCTTCAGCTTCAGCCGCTCGACGCGTCTTCGGAGCCGCCGGTCGAGTAGGGGCTATCCGAAGCCGGTGACGCTGTGCACCACGTAACAAAAAGCGGACCCGGTCGGGTCCGCTGCTCGTTTTGCCGCGAGTGATACGGGTATGCCCTGGAGAGGACTCGAACCTCCACGCCCGAACGGGCACAGGCCCTCAACCTGCCGCGTATGCCAATTCCGCCACCAGGGCTTTGCTGCCCGAAATTATACACGCCGGGAGGGAGATGTCAATGGTCACACGCGGGGTTGGCAGGAGGCGGCGAGCCGCGTACAATCAGGCGAACAGTCTTCGACAAGAGCCTGGGTGGCGGGCACACAGACGAGCAACCACGCGATGCGGATTGTTGTAGACGCAATGGGCAGCGACAATCATCCTGCGCCGGATGTTGCTGGGGCGGTGCTGGCGGCGCGCGAGTGTGGCGACATAATCGTCCTGGCTGGCGATCGCGAGCGGGTTAACGCGGAGCTTGCGAAGCATGACACGGCCGGGCTGGCGCTGGAGGTGATCCACGCGCCGCAAGCTGTCACGATGGACGACAAGCCCGGCGCGGTTGGCCGCACCAAGCCGGAGTCGTCGATGCACGTGGGGATGCGCCTGGTCGCGGACGGTGAGGCGGACGCGTTCGTGACCGCCGGCAACACCGGCGCGGCGCTCGCCATCGCGACGCTGCACACGCTCAAGCGCATTCGTGGCGTGCACCGTCCCGCCCTCTCGACCATCCTCGCGCTGAACGGCCAGTCGATTATCTTGCTGGACATCGGCGCGAACACAGACACGCGCCCGGAGTGGCTCGCGCAGTACGGCGTGATGGGCAGCCTGTACGCCGAGCGGGCGCTCGGCACGCGCCAGCCGCGCGTGGCGCTGGTCTCGAATGGCGAGGAGGCAGGCAAGGGAACGACGCTGGTTCAGGAAGCGGCGGAACTCTTGCGGGACGCCGGTGTTAACTTCATAGGCAACGCCGAGCCGAAAGAAGTGCTCGGCGGCGCGGTGGATGTCGCCGTGATGGACGGCTTCACCGGCAACGTGATGATCAAGACGATGGAAGCCACCGGCCAGACGATTTTCGGCCTGCTGCGGCGCGAGCTGACCGCAGACAGTCGCGGAAAACTCGGCGGGCTGCTGGTCAAGCCCGCGCTGCGCCGGACCTATCGCCAGCTCGACCCCTTTGAGATCGGCGGGGCGCCGCTGCTGGGAGTCAACGGGGTCGTGATCATCGGGCACGGGCGGTCTAACGCGCTGGCAGTCAAAAACGCGATCCGGCAGGCGCGCGCGGCGGTCAGTGGCGGCATTGTCGAGGCCATCCGCGATGGGCTGGGCCGCGCGCCGGTTGAGAACGATTAGCCTGGCTTCGAGCGGAGAAGCAAAGGAACAGGAATGATGGAATTCACGCGCAATGGTTGGAAACGTGTGGTCATTACCGGGATGGGCGCGGTCACGCCCCTGGGCCGTTTCCCCTCCTTTTGGGAGCGGCTGAAGCGCGGCGAGTCGGGTATCCGGCGCATCCAGGCGTTCGATCCGTCCGATCTCGAAGTGCAGATCGCCGGAGAAGTGCAGGACTTCGACCCGACCGAGTACGTCGAGCCGAAAGAGGCGCGCCGCATGTCGCGCGCGTCGCAGTTCGGCGTCACGGCGGCGCTGGACGCGCTGGCCGACGCGGGCATGACCGTCGCCGACCTGGAGCCGATCCAGGACCGCGTCGGCGTCGATTTTGGCTCGTCGATGGGCGGGCATGACCTGGCGCAGCAGGCGTCGTTTGGCTACCGCTCGAAGGGGCGCCGGCCGGGGCCGTTCTCGCTGATCCAGTCGCTGCCGAATATCCCGGCGCACTATGTCAGCCGCGTGACCGGCGCGCTGGGGCCGCTGGTGTGTGTGTCCACCGCCTGCGCGACTGGCACGCACAGCATCGGCGACGGGCTGGACATGATCCGGCACGGCCGGGCGGACGTGGTTTTCGCTGGCGGGGTGGAGGCGATGATCCTCGATTACGCGATCGCCGGGTTCATTTCGATGACGGCGCTGGCAACCGGCTACAACGACGCGCCGGAGAAGTCCAGCCGTCCTTTCGACGCCAACCGCAACGGCTTCGTGTTTGGCGAGGGCGCGGGCGTCATGATCCTGGAGACGCTGGAACGCGCCATCAAGCGCGGCGCGCGCATCTACGGCGAAGTGGTGGGCATGTCCACGTCGTCGGACTCGTACCATGTCGCTGCGCCGGACCCCGATGGACGCGGGGCGCAGAACGCCATGAAGTGGGCGCTGCAAGACGCCGGGCTGAACCCGGAAGACATCGACTATATCAACGCGCACGGCACCAGCACGCCGCTCAACGACGTGATCGAGACCAACGCGATCAAGAAGGTCTTTGGCGAGCACGCCTACGACATCATGGTGAACTCGACCAAGAGCATGATCGGCCATTTGCTGGGCGGCGCGGGCGCGGTCGAAGGCATCGCCTCGGTGATGAGCCTCTACGAGAAGATGGTCCACCCGACGATCAACTATGAGACGCCTGACCCGGAGTGCGATCTCGATTACGTGCCGAACGAGGCGCGTGAGGCGAAGGGCATCCGCTACGCGCTGTCGAACAGCTTTGGGCTGGGCGGGCAGAACGCCTGCGTGATCTTTGGAGCCGTCTAGCTCGCGATTGCGCCCGGGAACGGGTGCCGGTTGGAAACAGACGCGCGGCGCGGGGGTTCGCAAATCCCGCGCCGCGCTTGTCGTGCGTTCTGTCACCGAAGACGCTGGCCTGCGATTAGCCCGGCAGCGCCGCGACGGCGACCTGCTGCTGGTATTGCGCTTCCAGGCGCTGCTGCGTCTGCCGTGCGCGGTTGCACAGCGATTGGCCCCCGGCGTTCAGCCAGTCTTGCAGCGCCGCGCTGGTCTCCGCGCCAGACGTCGCCTCGGTGTAGATTTGCGAACCCCACTGGTAATAACGCTTCGTCTCAGAATGCCAGGTCGCCCAGCCGCGATTGATCACGCCGTGCCCGCCGTTGTACCCGGCCAGGGCCAGCCCGACGTGCCCATCCGCGATCTGAAGTCCCTCGGCCAGATAGTTCATGCCGCGCAGCGCGTTGGTCTGCACGTCGAGCATGTCTTCGCCGGGCGCGAAGTGGAACGGCATGACCTGGAACAACCCTTGCGCTCCGGCGGACGACGACACGGTCGGGTCGCCGCAGCTTTCGATCTGGATCACGGTCGCGATCACGTTCGGATCGACCTGATAGATCAGCCCCCAGGCGCGGATCATCGGCTCCCAGTATTGCACCTCAGGGGTGAAGACGGGAGAGAGGGTAGACTGCGCCGCCTCTGGGCCGACGGCGCTGGTCGCGTAGAACGGGCGGTTGGTGTCCACCACGCTGACGCTCTGCACCGGCTCCGGCAGAACAAGCGCCGCGCCGGTGAACGAGCCGGTGAAGCCCATGATCGCGCACAGCACGATCAGCACGATCGCCAGCCCCAGCCAGCGCGGGCCGAGCGTGCGGCGGCGATGCTCACGCTCCGGCGCGGCCTTCGCCGCGCGGTTTTTCAGTTCGGTTTGGGTGGTCGGTTGTTTCATCGATTCCCGGCTAAATTAGAACAGATGTTCCGATTGGACTACCCTAAGAATACCCTAATCCGCCCCCGGAGTCAATAAGGCTGCATTAGAGAATCCATAATATTCCATTAAGAAATCGCCGCAAATCATAACGCAAAATCCGCCGTTTTAGCCGGGCGCTATCCGGTATAATCAAGATCATGAACGTCAGCGCGTGCGCGTCTTAATGCGGAGCAACGATCCCGTGAGCGAGTCCTCGTCCGGTTCCCTGGCGCCCCTTCTGGCCGAGATCGACCGCCAGTTGGAGCAGGGCGATATCAAGCAGGCGGAGATCATGATCGCCCGCCGGCTGCGGCGCGGGCCGGTCGATGGAGAAGGGCGCAGCGCGCTGCTGCTGCGCCGCGCGCGGGTGCGCCTGTTCAGCGAGAAGCCGGACGACGCGCTGGCCGACCTGCGCGAAGCCTTCGCGCTGGAGCCGGACCTGCTGTCGCAGCCGGAAGTGCGCGAGCTGCTGGCGGACGTGCACTTCGCCCGCTTCGAGCTGGCCCCGCTGGGGTTCGCGGACCGTGCCGACGCCGATCAGGCGCTGGCGTACTATCTCGCGCTGGCCGCCGAGCTGCCGGAGTATCCGAACCGGGGGTGGGTGTCGTACCAGACCGGGCGCGTGCTGCTCAGCGCGAACCGCGTGGACGAGGCCGTCAGCCGGTTTGAGGCCGCGCTCGACGAGCCGTCGTGGGTCGGCGCGCTGCGCTCGCTGTGCTACGAGCGCCTCGGATTTGTCGAGTTGTTCGAGCGGCGCAACCCGGCGGCGGCGCTGGCCTGCTTCGCCCAGGCGATCGACGCCTATCCGGCGGGCGAGAACAGCGGCTGGCTGGTCCAGCTGCACATCCTGCGGAGCAGGGCGCTCCGCGAGCAAAAGGACTACGCCGGCGCGCTGAGCGCCGCCCGCCAGGCGCTGCGCGCAGTGGACAGCCGCGCGCCGGATTACCGGCTGGCCTATTCCGAGGCGCACCTGGCGGTCGGCGAGGCGCTGGCGCACTTCCGCACGCGCGAGGAAGACGCCATCGACCACCTGGTGCGCTTTCTCCAGCTGGGGCGCCAGCCGCTTGGCGTGGACGTGACTTGGGGCCGGGTGTACGAGACCATTGGCGCGCTTTCGTTACGGCTGGGGCGCTACGGCCCTGCCGCCGAGGCGTTCAATACCGCGCTCGCCTATAACCCGTTGCACCCGCTGGGCGACACGCTCCAGCTTCAGATCGCGCGCGCGTGCTACGACTCCGGCGATTACGCGCGCGCCGCGCAGACGCTTGAGGCGCTGTGCGCTGCCGCCGAGTCCGAAGGCGACATGATCCTCGATTACCGGGTGTACAGCCTGCTGGCGGACAGCTACGCCGCGCAGGCAGCCTACCCGCAGGCAGCCGCCGCCTACGCTCAGGCCATCGCGCTGATTCCGTCGAGCGGCGCAGAGCGCGCGGCCCTGCTCGACGCGCATGAGCGGGCGCTGCGCCACCTGCCGCGTTCCGGCGCCATAGACAAGCAGGCCGCCGCCCGTTAAAATGGCCGGGTGCTATGCGACGGTAGAGAAGAGGGTTCCCATTGGCCGTTGTTAAAGTGATTGGCGGCGGGCTGGCCGGGTCGGAAGCGGCCTGGCAGCTGGCCGCGCGCGGCCTGGACGTTGAGCTGTATGAGATGCGCCCGGTCCGCACGACCCCCGCGCATGTGACGGACTGGCTGAGCGAGCTGGTGTGCAGCAACTCGCTCGGCTCGGACCTGCCCGACCGCGCGCCGGGCGTGCTCAAGGCTGAATTGCGGCGGCTCGGCTCGCTGCTGCTGCGCTGCGCCGAAGAAGCCGCGGTTCCGGCGGGCGGGGCGCTGGCGGTGGACCGCGACCTGTTCGCCCGGCGGGTAACGGAACAGATCGCCGCGCACCCGCGCATCCGCCTGATCCGCGAAGAGGTGACGCGCCTCCCCGCTGGCCCGGCCGTGATCGCAACTGGCCCGCTGACCGCGCCGGCGCTCGCCGCCGAGATCGCGGCGCTGGTCGGCGAGGAACACCTGTATTTCTACGATGCCATCGCGCCGATGGTCGAGGCGGATACCATCAACATGGACATCGCTTTCCGCGCCAGCCGCTACGGGCGCGGCGAGGACGCCGCCGGGGATTACATCAACTGCCCGATGACGCGCGAGGAGTACGAGACCTTCGTCGACGCGCTGCTGGCGGCGGAGCTGATCGATCTGAAAGATTTCGAGCGCGACGATCCGCTGTTCTTCGAGGGCTGCCTGCCGGTCGAGCGGCTGGCGGCGCGCGGGCGCGAGGCGCTGGCGTTCGGGCCGCTGCGCCCGGTCGGGCTGCGCGATCCGCGCACCGGGCGGCGCCCCTATGCCGTCGTGCAGCTTAGGCAGGACAACCTGGCCGGGACGCTCTACAACGTCGTCGGGTTCCAGACTAACCTGCGCTACGGCGAGCAGCAGCGCGTGCTGCGCCTGATTCCGGGGCTGGAGCGCGCGGAATTCTCGCGCTACGGGCAGATGCACCGCAACACGTTTATCAACTCGCCGCTGCACCTGCGCCCGACGCTGCAATTTCGCGACCGCGATGACCTGTTTTTCGCCGGGCAGATCACCGGCGTCGAAGGCTACGTGGGCAACATCGGGACCGGGCTGCTGGCCGGGATCAACGCGGCGCGGCGGGTCGCGGGGTGCGCTCCGTGGACGCTGCCGCGCGAGACCATGCTCGGCGCGCTGTGCTATTACGTCACGCACGCCGCGCCGGGCGATTTCCAGCCGATGAAGGCGAATTTCGGCATCCTGCCGCCGCTCGACAACCCGCCGCGCGGCAAGCGCGAGCGCGCCCAGGCGTATGCGGCGCGCGCCGCCGAGGCGCTCGACGCGTTTCTGGCCGGTCAGCCCTGCGCGGCGCTCGAAGAAAGGACTGTCTCCGGCTGACGTGGAAACGACCAACTCTACTCCCAACCGGGCGCTGCTGGTCGGCGCCGAAGTGCGCGGCAGCCGCCCGCTGTTCGCGGTCGAAGATTCCGTGGACGAGCTGGCGCTGCTGGCAAGCACCGCCGGCGTGACCGTCGTCGGGCGTGTGGTGCAGCGCGTGGCGCAGATCGACCCGGCGACGTTTATCGGCTCCGGCAAGCTCGAAGAAGTGATCGAGCGGGTCGCCGAGACCGGCGCCGACATGGTGATCTTCGACGACGAGCTTTCGCCGCGCCACCAGCGCGAGCTTGAGAAGCGGCTCGGCGACGAGGTGCAGGTCATCGACCGCTCGGCGCTGATCCTCGAAATCTTCTCGCAGCACGCCCGCACGCGCGAAGGCGCGCTCCAGGTCGAGCTGGCGCAGTACGAGTACCGCCTGCCGCGCCTGACCCGCCAGTGGACGCATCTGGCGCGCCAGGCCGGGGGTGGAGCGGCGCGCGGCGGGGCGGCGGGCGTCGGGCTGCGCGGCCCCGGCGAGACGCAGCTTGAGGTCGACCGCCGCGAGATTCGCCAGCGCATCACGCATTTGAAGGAAGAACTTGAAGCGGTCCGCGCGCACCGCCAGCGCCATCGCACGCAGCGCACACGGGCCGGAATCCCAACCGTCGCGCTGGCTGGCTACACCAACGCCGGAAAGTCCACTTTGTTGAACGCGTTGTCCGGGGCGGATGTTTATGTCGCCAACCAGCTGTTCGCCACGCTCGACCCGACCACGCGCCGGATCGAGCTGCCGAGCGGGCGCGTGGTGCTGCTATCGGACACGGTCGGGTTCATCCAGAAGCTGCCGGTCACGCTCGTCGCCGCCTTCCGCGCCACGCTGGAAGAAGTGGTCGAGGCGGATTTGCTGCTGCACGTGGTGGACATCAGCGATCCGCACGCCTGGGACCAGATCGACGTGGTCGAGGACACGCTGGCCGGGCTGGACGCGACGCGAATTCCCAAAATCCTGATCTTGAATAAGATTGATCGTGGAGAGCAGGCGCTCCCGCCCTCGTTGCACGACCTGGGCTATCGCGCCATTGTCCGCACCTCGGCCACAAAGGGCAGGGGGCTGGACGATCTACTCGAAGCCATCGGCCAGACGTTGCGCGATGCGCTGGTGGCGCTGACGGCGCTGATCCCCTACACGCAGGGCGAGTTGCTGGCGGCGATCCACGAGGCGGGCGTCGTCCAGAGCGAGACGCACACCGAGCGTGGCGTCGAGGTGAAGGCGCTGGTCCCGCCCCGGCTGGCGGGGCGTCTGGATGCTTACCGAAAGCTATAACGCGATATTATAGATTGTCTATAGTTCTTATAGTTAGGCCCCGGAAAGGCTGATTGCGGCCATGTTTCGCCCGATTTCGCACCGGATCGACTCCTCACGGCGGCTTAGCCGCCTGATCAACCGCGTATCCTCGCTGATGGCGACGCAGCGCGGCCTGCTGCTGCTGGTTGGGACCGTGCTCGTCACGCTTGGCTTCGCCGCGCAGGGGCTGGTGATCGCGCTGCTAGTCTCGCGCTACGCCTATTCAAGCGCCTTGTATTGGCTGTGCCTGCCGTCGGCGCTGCTGTTCCTCGGCGTGCTGGCCGGGTTCGTCGGGATCATGCTCGCCACGCCGCTCGGCCAGGGCTACAAGGACAAGTAGCGTCCGCGCGTTACTCTTCGTCGCCGGGGCCGGGCAGGCCGATCTGGCGCGTGGCCTCGTCCACGCGCTGCGGGTCGGTGTGCGCGTAATAGGCCCGTGTTGTCTCCACCGAGCGGTGCCCCAGATAGTCCTGCACCACGTCGAGCGGCGTCCCGGCGTTGATCAGCTGCGTCGCGCGCCAGTGCCGGAAGTCGTGCGGCGTGATGTTTTTCAGGCCCAGGGCGCGCGCGGCGCGCTGCACCACGCGCCAGGCGACGGTGCGGCCCATGCGCGCGCCGTCGAAGCGCCGGTCGTGGCTGACGAACAGCGCGGCGCGGCCTTTGGTGGCGCGCAGGCTCGCGCCGCGCGCCTCAAGATACTGCCGGATGGCGGGCAGCGCGTGCAGAAAGCGCAGCTGGTAGGTGTGCCCGCCTTTGGCGCTGACCTCGACGCGCAACACCTCGCCGCGATCGAGGTAGCGGACCGGGAAGTCGTCCACGTCCAGGCTCAGAATCTCGCTGATGCGCCCGCCGGACTCGGCCAGCGCGTGCAGCAGGGCGCGGTTGCGCAGGCGCGTCAGCTCCCAGCGGTGGATGCTGTCCGGATCGGCGTCGGGTTTTTGCAGGTGCGGCGGGCGCGGCTGCTGGTCGAAGTAATAGATCAGTTCCTCGATGTGATCGGGCGGCTGCGGCGGGCCGCTGCGCCGGGGCCGGCCGCGCAGCTCGTCGCGCACGATGCGCTTGGCTTTGGCGAGTGGGAACTCTGGCGGCAGCCAGCCGTGATCGTCCATGAACTGGAACCAGTTCTGAATGCCCGCCAGCCGCAATTCGACCGTGGCGACCTGATAGGGGCGCTTGTCCCGGGGCGCGCCGGAGCTTTCGGACAGCATCCATTCCGCGAAATGCAGGAAGATCGGCGCGTCTTCGGCGCTCAGCGCGTTTAATGGCGTATCGTCCGGGGCGACACGCACGCGCCCATGGATTGGCAGGCGTCCACGCTGGGACCGATCGCCCAGAAAATCGAGGAACAGCTCGATCGCGCGGGCGTACGCGGCGATGGTATTGGCCGATTTGAGCGTTGCGCGCTGGAGATAGGCGTCGCGCCCGGCTCCGAACGTGCGTTCTATGGGGGTCGATGCGGCACGCGAACGAATGTTCTGTAGCGCGATCCCGTGATCCCGCGTGGCGTCGATCACCTCCAACGCCTGGACGAACCAGGGGATCGGCTGGGTAGGGTAGACCAGGATCGGAAAAAGGCGGATGCCGCGCTGGCGCGCGCTCAGGCAAATATCCCGCATCGCGGCTGACTCGGCGCTGTGCGGGCTGATCAGCGCGACGACAGCGGAGACGACGGCCGGATCGAGATCGGCAGAAGCAGGTTCGAATGCTTCGTCAGAAATCAGGCGCGGCGTGCTGTCCGTCCGATCGTGCAGGCGCCGCGCGTAATGCCGGGCTAATGGGGTGTCCAGCTCGCTGTGGACGATGATAATCTGGCCCATCCTCGCCTCATTTCTGTAACATAAGAAACATGGCTACTACATTTGATAACTTATGTTACATCTATATCGATTCAGGCGCAAGACTCGCCCTCTGCCCTGCCTAGCGTCTCGTAGCGCCGCGTTAGTTTCTCGCGCGTTGCCACTCCCGGCCACGATCCTCCTAGAGACCGCGTTCGCCACGTCGGTAGGCGCTACCGGCCGTGCTCTGGCTCCAGCCCTACGCTGGTTTGCCTCGAAAACCACGCAGAGACGGGCCGATATACGCTCTGATGAGCCGATTGGTCACTATGTAAGAGTCTTTTACTGCGCTATGACATGTGCTTAGTATGTGATTTTGTCTAGCGTTCAGGCGACTGCCAGGGAGACTCCGGCTCCCCGGCGTCCTGATTCGCGACGCGCGCCGCGACGAACAGCCAGTCGGAAAGCCGGTTGAGATAGCGCAGCGTCTCGTCGTTCAACGCTTCTTGCGCGCTGAGCGCCACCAGCCAGCGCTCGGCGCGGCGGCAGACCACGCGCGCCTGGTGCAGGAACGCCCCGCCGAGCGCCCCTCCCGGCAGAATGAAGTTGCGCAGTTCGGGCAGCGCGGCCTGCCACGCGTCAATCTCCGCTTCCAGCCGCGCGGTCATCTCCGGCGTGACGCGCACCAGCCATTTCGGCTGCGCGTCGAGCGGCGTGGCGAGGTCCGCCCCCACGGTAAACAGCTCCGCCTGGACGCGAATCAGCGGCACGGCGACCGATCCCCCTACCCCCGCGGCGGCTGCGAGGCCGAGCACGGCGTTCAATTCGTCGACGGTGCCGTAGGCGTGCAGCCGCAAGTGGCTCTTGCTGACACGTCCCCCGGCGAACAGACTGGTTTCGCCTTCGTCTCCGCTGCGGGTGTAGATCTTCATCGTGTCTCCTCCTGTTTCGTCCCGGCCAGCTCCGGCTCGATTAGCAGCGGCAGGCGCACGCGGACAGTCGTTCCCTGCTCCGGCGCGCTTTCGAGCGCGACGGTGCCGTGGTGCGACCGGATGATCGTCTGCACCAGGCTGAGGCCCAGGCCCGACCCGCCAAGCGGCCCGGTGCCGGAGCGTTTTCCGCGATAGAACCGGTCGAAGACGCGCGGAAGCTCCTCCGGCGCGATCCCGATCCCGGTGTCCACGATCACGATCTCGGCGCACCGCCCGGCTGTCTGCGCCTGAACGGTGACGCTCCCCCCCGGCGGCGTAAACTTGAGCGCGTTATCGACCAGGTTGGCGAACGCCTGCCCAAGCTGCTGCGCGTCGCCCAGCACCGGCGGAATCGGCTCCGGCACCTCCAGCCGCAGCGTCAGCCGCTTGGTGTGCGCCTGGCTGCCCATCTCGAGCACGACGCGCCGCAGGATTTCGTCCAGAGCGCACGGCTCCAGCGCGGGCGCGCCGGACTGCGCACGCTCCAGATTGAGGATGCCGCTGATGATGCGATACATCCGGTTCAGCTGCGTCCAGATGGTGTTGATGTATTCGCGCATGTCGTCGGTGAAGACCGGCTGGCCGTCCTCGGTCAGCAGCTCCAGGTAGCTCATCGCCGCCTGAAGCGGGTTCTTCAGGTCGTGGCTGGTCATCTGGATCATCTGGCTTTTGAGCCGGTCCAGCTCTTTAAGCTGCGTCACGTCGTTCAGCACGCCGACCCAGCCGGCGGCGCGCGGCTTGTTGATCTCGGCCACGTGGCAGAGGTACGTGCGCCCCTGCGCGTTTAGCTCGTAGATGAACACGCGCTGGCGGCGCAGGGATCGCAGCGCCTCGCGCAGGTTCGGCGGGAGGAACGCGCGCGGCGCCAGCGCGGTCAGGGGCTGCCCGGCGGGATCGCTTCCCCCCTGCCCCAGCAAGGCCGTCGCCGCCGGGTTGGCGAACAGCACCCGCAGCCCGCGATCGATCGCGATCACCGGGTTCTCGGTGCTGGTCAGCACCGTCTCAAGCTGGCTCATCGCGCCTGCCAGATCGGACGACAGCTCGCGCTCCGCCTCGAACAACCGGCTGTTGGTGATCGCGACCGCCGCCTGCGGACCGAGCAGCTCCAACAAGTGCATGTCGTCGCGGTTGAACAGCCGCCCCTGCCGCCCCTGCGCCACCAATAGCACGCCGACGACTTCCCCGCCGAACATCAGCGGCGCGGCGATCACCGCCCCGAACGCTTTGCTGGCCCAGGGCATATCTTGCGAGCCTTGCCACTCGCCGTGATAGTTGTCCACGCGCCGGCCCCGCCGCTCCAGCGCGACCGTGCCAACGACCGCCTGCCCTAGCGGAATCTCGATGCCCACGTATTGTTCCGGCAGGTTGTGGACCGCTGCCAGCCGCAGCGCCGAATCGTGTTTCAGGTAGATCGCCCCGCCGTCCGCCTCCAGCAGGCCAACCGCCTGCGCCGTGATGGTGGACAGCGTCTCGGTCAGCCGCAGGCGGCTGGTGATCGCGATGCCGACATCGCGCACGGCCTCAAGCTGCTTGGCGCGCCCCAGCAGGGGTATCATGATCTGGTGGCGGACGATGGCGTAGCTCATCAGGAGCACGGCTACCGCGCTGACGATTTCCGGCACGCCGAGCGTGCGGAAGCGCGGGCTGAGCAGGCTGAATAGCTGCGCGACGGAGAACAGCAGCACGCCGCTCACCAGCGCGGGCGCGCGCACCCGCCGCCGGTTGCCCCAGATCACCGCGATCGTCGCGAGCAGAAAGGTCAGGTAGAGCGCGATGCTCGGCGTGTCAAACCGGTACAAGAGCGCGCCGCCCGGCTCGACCTGGTACGCGCGCGGCGCGCCGGACAGCCATAGCAGAAGCTGCGTGCTGAAGACCAGCGCCAGCCCAACCAGCGCGATCGTGCGGAACCAGCGCGCCCGCACGCCGCCGGCCACCGCGCTGTAGGTGTAGAGCGTCAGCGTGGACGCGCTGAAGCCCATGTCGAGCAGGCGCAGCCCGGCCTGGATCGTCCCTGGCCCGGCGTTGACATAGGCCGCCGCGCGGCTCAGCAGCGAGCCAGACGCCCAGATCAGCGCCGAGAACAGGAACAGCGCGAAATAGCGGTTGGCGGTGCTGTTCGGGTCCTGCCACAGGACGAGGATCAGCAGGCCGAGCGCCAGGGCCAGCGTCAGACCGTTAAACAGCAGCGCGAGATTGTTGGCGATCATCGGCGGGCGCCTGCGCGATCGGGCCGCGCGACCGGGCTAGCGGTTGGGCTGCTTCTCGAAGCGGTAGCCGACGCGGTGCTCGGTCAGGATGTAGATCGGGTTGGCCGGGTCCGGCTCGATTTTGCGCCGGAGCTGGCTGATATAAACGCGGGGGTAATACACGTCGTCGGCGTACTCTGGCCCCCAGACCTGCTCCAGCAGCTCGCGCTGGGGCACGACGCGGCCCGCGTATTCGTGCAGCACGGCCAGCAGCTTGAACTCGGTGGGCGTCAGATGGACCTTCTGATTGTCCACGAACACGTGGCGGCGCTGAAGGTCGATGCACAGGTAGCCGTCGTTATAGCCGGACTCGGCCTCGGCGGCGGTCATCTGGGCGCGGCGCAGCAACGCCTGGACCCGCGCGACGAACTCGTTGAGACGCACGGGCTTGACCAGGTACTCGTCCGCGCCCGCGTTCAGCCCCTCGACGATGTCATTCTCGGTGATAGCCTGCGCCGAGAGCATCATGACCGGCGTCTCGGCCACCTCGCGGATGCGCTGGCAGACCGTCAAGCCGTCCATCTCCGGCATCACGATGTCGAGAATGACCAGATCGGGCCGCTCGGCGTGGAAGGCGCGCAACCCTTCGAGGCCGCTCCCGGCCAGCGCCACCTGAAACCCTTCGCGCTGGAGCTTGCGCCCCAGGGCGTCGCGAATCGCGAGTTCGTCGTCAACCAGCAGGACTTTCGCGGGCATGGTTCCCCCCACCCTCTCTCTCACCTGGTCGATTACTCCGTCGATTGAGCGCGCAAGAGGCGCTCCACCTCGGCGGCGGTCGGCAGCGAGGGCTGCGCGCCCAGCTTGGTCGCGGTCAGCGCGCCGCACGCGCTGGCGTAGCGCACGGCGTCGGCCAGCCGGGTTTCGCCCCGCGCCAGGGCGACCGCCAGCCCGGCGGTGAATGAGTCTCCGGCGGCAGTGGTGTCGACCGCGTTGACTCTAAACGCCGGGACGCGCGTCCAGCCGCCTGGGTCGGCGGCGAGCGCGCCTTCCGCGCCGAGCGTGATCACCGCCGACGGCGGCCCCAGCTTGAGCGCCGTGCGCGCCAGGTCGTCGTCGGACATGGCCTGCACGGCCTCGGCGGACAGGCGCATCATCTGCGCCAGCTCGATCCGGTTGGGCGTGATGATGTCCACTTCGTCCAGCAGCGCGTCCGGGAGCTGCTGCGCGGGCGCGGGATTGAGCACGACGCGCAGGTCGTGCTTGTGCGCCAGGCGCGCCGCCGCAATGCTGGTTTCCAGCGGCACCTCAAGCTGAAGCACCAGGATATCGGCGCCCCCGAAGGCAGGCTCGGCGGCGGCGACATCGCCGGGCGTCAGCGCCATGTTCGCGCCGGAGGCTACGATGATCGTGTTCTCGCCGCCGGTGGCGACGGCGATCAGGGCGATGCCGGTCGCGGTGTCCGGCGTGACGCCGATGTATTGCGTGTCGATGCGCTCTTTCTGGTACGCCGCCAGGCACTGCTGCCCGAACGCGTCGTCTCCGACCCGCGCCACGAACGTCACCGCCGCGCCCAGCCGGGCCGCGCCGACCGCCTGATTGGCGCCCTTGCCGCCCATCGCGGTCAGAAACTGGCCGCCGAGCACCGTTTCGCCCGGCTGCGGCAAATGCGGGGTCTGAATCACCAGATCGACATTGGCGCTGCCCACCACGACAATACGGGCCATGAGATCGATACCTCGCTCGCGGAAGATGAACCCAACCCGGCGGCAGGCGCGCCGCCCACCCCTTAATCTTACTCGATTCCCCGGTTCGCGCATCTCACACCACGAAAAGGGCGACCCCAAAGGATCGCCCTCTCCATACACGCTGAAATGCGGTTGCAACTATTGGACCGGTTGCTCGCCGCCCACCGAGGCTTTGAGCAGGTTGCGCAGAACGGTGTGCAGGATGCCCCCGTTGCGATAATAGCTGACCTCGACCGCTGTATCGAGCCGGCTGCGGACCTGGAACGTCTTCACCGAGCCATCGCGTGCTGTGGCGCGGACCGTGATTTCCTGGCCGGGGCGCAAAACGGGAGGAATCTCGATACTGTACGTCTCGCGCCCGGTCAGGCCAAGATCGTCGCAGGTGGCGCCGGGCATGAACTGGAGCGGCAGGACGCCCATCCCGATCAGGTTGCTGCGGTGGATGCGCTCGAAGCTCTCGGCGATCACTGCCCGCACGCCGAGCAGCAACGCGCCCTTCGCCGCCCAGTCGCGCGAGCTGCCGGAGCCGTATTCCTTGCCCGCGATCACGATCAGCGGCGTGCCTTCGGCCTTATACCGTTCGGCGGCGTCGAACACGCTCATCTGCTCGCCACTCGGCAGGTGGACGGTCACGCCGCCTTCGGTGCCGGGCAGCAGCAGGTTTTTGATGCGGATGTTGGCGAAGGTGCCGCGCACCATCACCCGGTCGTTGCCGCGCCGCGAGCCATACGAGTTGAAGTCACGCGGCTCGACGCCGCGCTCCATCAGGTAGCGCGCCGCCGGGCTGTTGAGCGCGATCGACCCCGCCGGCGAGATGTGGTCGGTCGTGACCGAGTCGCCGAGCATGATCAGGACGCGCGCGCCTTCAATCGGCTGCGGGGCGCTGGCGTCCGGCGCCAGATCGACGAAGAACGGCGGCTCCTGGATGTAAGTCGAGTTCGGGTCCCAGGGGTAGACCTCGCTGCCCGTCAGCGGGATCGCGTTCCAGGTCTCGTTGCCGTCGTAGACGTTGCCGTACTGCTCGTGGAACATCTCCGGCTTCAGCGCCGTGGCGATGGTGTCCGCGATCTCGCGCTGGCTCGGCCAGATGTCGCGCAGATACACATCGTTACCGTCGCGGTCCTGGCCGAGCGGCTCGTTGACCAGATCGATGTCGACCGTACCGGCGATCGCATAGGCCACGACCAGCGGCGGCGACGCGAGATAGTTCGCCTGGACGTGCGGGTTGATCCGGCCCTCGAAGTTGCGGTTGCCGCTCAGCACGCCCGCCGCGACCAGGTTCGCCTGCTCGATCGCCTGCGTGACATGTTCCGGCAGCGGGCCGCTGTTGCCGATGCAGGTCGTGCAGCCGTAGCCCACGACGTAGAAGCCCAGCGCCTCTAGATACGGCATCAGCCCGGCGGCGGTCAAATAGCTGGTCACGACCTTCGACCCCGGCGCGAGGCTGGTCTTGACGTAAGGGGCGACGCTCAGCCCGCGCTCAACCGCTTTCTTCGCCAGCAGCCCGGCGCCGACCATGACCGATGGGTTCGAGGTGTTGGTGCAGCTTGTGATCGCCGCAATCGCGACCGCGCCATGTGTCAGCTCGATCTCCTCCTGGTACCCGTTCCGTCCGGCCTGGATCGTGGCGCGGCGTCCGAGACGGTCTTTCTCCAGCGCGTAGCCCCGCTCGCTGGTCGGCGCGGTCAGCGCGCGCCGGAACGCGTCCTTGACCTCGCCCAGCTCCACCCGGTCCTGCGGGCGCTTGGGACCGGCCAGGCTCGGCTTCACGGTGCTCATATCCAGTTCCAGCGTATCGGAGAACAGCGGGTCGGGTGTGTCGTCGGTGCGGAACAACCCTTGCAGCCGCATGTACTGCTCGACCAGCTCGACCAGTTGCGGGTCGCGCCCCGTGTAGCGCAGGTAGCGCATCGACTCGGCGTCCATCGGGAAGAAGCCCATCGTCGCGCCGTATTCAGGCGCCATGTTGCCAATCGTGGCGCGATCCGCCAACCCCAGCGAGCTAAGGCCAGGGCCGTAGAACTCGACAAACTTGCCGACCACGCCTTTCTTGCGCAGCATCTGGGTCACGACGAGGACCAGGTCGGTCGCGGTAGACCCTTCCGGCAGCCGGTTGGTGAGCTTGAACCCGATCACCTCCGGCATGACCATGTAAATCGGCTGGTCGAGCATGACGGCTTCGGCTTCGATCCCGCCGACGCCCCAGCCGACAATCCCCAGGCCGTTGATCATGGTCGTGTGCGAGTCGGTGCCGACCAGGCTGTCGGGGTAGACCACCGTCCCGGCGCCGTCCTGAGCGGTCATCACACCGCGCGCCAGGAACTCAAGGTTTACCTGGTGCACAATGCCGGTCGCAGGAGGGACGACGCTGAAGTTATTAAAAGCGCCCTGCCCCCAGCGCAGGAACTCGTACCGCTCGCGGTTGCGCTCGAACTCGCGCTCGGCGTTAATCAGCAGCGCGGCTTCCGAGCCGAAAACATCCACCTGCACGGAGTGGTCAATGACGAGATCGACCGGGATCGACGGCTGGATCAGGCTGGGATCGCCGCCCATGCGCTGCATGGCCGAGCGCAGCGCGGCAAGATCGACCAGCGAGGGAACGCCGGTAAAGTCCTGCAAAATCACGCGCGCCGGTTTGAAGGGAATCTCCTGCACCTCGTCCATCTGGGGCGACCATTGCGCCAGGCGCATCACGTCGGCGTCGGTGATCTCGAACCCGTTGTTGTTGCGCAGCGCGGCTTCGAGCAGGACTCTGATCGAGAATGGCAGGCGCGAAACCTGCCCGATCCCCTGCTCCTCCAGCGCCGCGAGCCGGTAGTAATGCACCTGGCCGGTGGGACCCTCAAAGCTGGCACGCGCGCCAAAACTATCGTGGGGAGTGAGCTTGCTCATCATGATCCTTTCTGTTCGCCTATCGCGGGCCGGAAACGTGGGAGCGCGTCCTGCGGCGGAAACCCCCTCGGACGAGAGGATCGAAGATAAAGTTGTTCAATATTATACCAATTCTCTCGCGAAGCGGCAGGCGACCCGGCCTTACAGGACAGGGCTTTTGCAAAGTCAGCATAGCGAGGCGCAGCCTTGCGACTTAGCCCGCGCTCGCTTATAATTGTCGTTTGCGGGCCGCCGGGCGTCCGTCAGTGAGTCACGCCGCAGCGGTGGCTGGTTGAATGCGTAATAGCGCGTAAGGGAATACATTGCTGCCCTATCAGACCGAAACTGAACAATACTGGACCGAGGACTTCTCGATCACGGACGAGGACATCGAGTTCCTGTTCAACGTCTTCCTCGAAGAAGAGAAGCCGCTCTCTAGCCGGGAGATCGCGCGCCGCCTAGTCCAGCACCGCATCGAACAAGAAAGCCAGAAACTCCGCCGCCTGATCACGCGCGGCGAGATTTTCCAGCCGCGCAATACCTATCAGGTCGGCCAGGTTCTGGTCTTCCCCAGTCTGAACTTCCGGGACGGCGAGATCATCGACCAGCGTCCGGGCTTTAACCCGGAGCACGGGGAATTCACCGTGCTGAAGGTGCGGTTCGCGCCGGATAAGACGCGCGAGTTCGCCAGCGCGCTCCAGACGCCGCACGCGCTGAATATCGACACGCTCGATGACGCTGCCACGCCTGCGATCGATATCGACGCGGTCTTCGAGCGGTATGGGGATGATATCGTCTATCTGGTGGAGCAGCGGCTCGAAGAAGAAGACGAAGTCGTTTATTTCGCCGGGCGCTGGTTCCTGCGCTCTCTGCTCGTCGACATTGGCGTTGCGAACCGCAACCTGGCCGAGGCGGTGCTCGTCGTGCACGACGGCGGGCCGCTGACCACGAGCCAGATCATGCAAGAGCTGGACCTGCCGGAAGAAGTCAATTCCCGGCTCCAGGCATTCTCGCTCGATTACGCGCTGTTCCACGACGAGCGCTTCGACGAGGTCGGCTCGGCAGGTAAGGTGCTCTGGTGCCTTAAGGAGCTGGAGCCAAGCGGGGTCACGACTGTCCCGGTTCAGCTGCGCTACGAGCCGATCGAGTACCCGCGTGACCTGCTGAGCGACGATCTGCTGGCGCTGGAGCGGGAGATTGACGACGAGCTGTCGAACCTGCGGACGCCGCCGCGCTCGGACGGGCCGGCGATGTTCAGCCTGAATTTCCCGCATCGCCGGGCCGGCACCCTGCCCTTAAACTCGCAGCTGCGCCAGTTGTTCCCGACGGCCTACGAAGCGCCGCGCATCCTGGTGACGCTGATCGACGGGCAGACCGGCGAGGAGTCGAACGGCTGGGTCGTGCGCGAGCATCGCTACGTCTACGGCCTGAGCGATTTTTACCGGCGGCACCAGCTTCCGGTCGGCGTGTATCTGACCGTCGAGCGTACCGACGACCCGGCTCGCGTGCGGATCGACTTCCGGGGGCACCGCCCGCGCTCGGAGTGGCTGCGCCTGGCCGTGGTCGGTGAGGACGGCCGGCTGCGCTTCGACAACCAGAAGCGGATGATCGGCGCCGAATACGACGAGCTGCTGGCGCTGGGCGCGGAAGACCTCAAAGCGGTGGATGCGATGTGGATGGCGCCCGAACACCCGCGCGAGACGCTTCAGGCGACCGTGCGCCATATGATGGGCGAGCTGGCGCGGCTCAGCCCGCAGCGCACCGTCCACGCCAAGACGTTGTACAGCGCCGTGAACATTGTGCGCCGCTGCCCGCCGGGGCCGATTTTCGCGACGCTGGTCGCTTACCCGGAGTTCGCGCATGTCGGCGGCCCGTATTGGCGCCTGAGTTGAGCGGCCAACGAGTGAAGGATTTCCCGTGACGACGCCCTCTGGCACCGCGAGCAAGCGCATCAAGCCCACCCTGGACACGCGCTTTCACATCGATTACGACTGGTGGCAGCGTGAAGGTCAGGACCTGCGCGTGTATCTGCTCAGCCACCTGGAGCCGGACCAGCGCCGGTTCTTTTCCGACAACCGCGACGTCGAAGAGGTGGACTGGATCGATCCCGTCACCGCCGAGGTGACGCGGGTTGATGCGCTGGACCGAGCGTTGCGCGAGGCGAGCCAGCGTCCCGACTTCATCGGCCATCGCACGTCGCTGGTCGACGCGGTGTTCCGCGTCTTTCTCGCCAACGGCAACACCCCCCTCACCCCGGTCGAGCTGGGCGAGCGGATCGGGCGCGATCCACGCATGATCCTGCGCGCGCTGTCCGGCGCGACAGTGTATAAGGGCCTGCGCCCGGTCGTCGGCGACGGGGACTAGCCGCCGCGCGGTTCGCGCTTGACGCATTCTGCGCGGGTTCTTACAATTACCTCTCGATAGCAGGCCCCTGTAGCTCAGTTGGACAGAGCAACCGCCTTCTAAGCGGGAGGTCGCGGGTTCGAGTCCCTCCAGGGGCGCACACGAAACAAAACGCCCACCACGCTGGTGGGCGTTCGTTTTTTCGGCGCGGCGTCCGCTCACGACATGATTGCCGCGTAAAGCTCCTGCGTTTCTTTCTCCGGGACGGCGCCCTCGCCTTTCAGCCGGTCGACGAGGCGCTGGTAATGCGCGGCGGCTTCGCTGCGGCGGCCCAAGTCCGCGTAGAGCTGCATGATCTGGCGGTGGATCGGCTCGTAGCGGTCATTTTCGCTCGACGCCTTTTGCAGCAGGTTGAGCGCGTTTTCCTGGCGGCCCTCCTCCAGGCGGATGCGAGCCATCTGGCCGAGCGCCTCCAGGTACCCGGTCTGATAGTCACGGCGGCGCTCGACGATCCACTTGTCGCTGTGCCCTTGCAAGAATGGGCCGCGATACAGGTCAATCGCTTCCTGCCACCTGGCGGTCTTGTCTTCCGTCTCAGGCGCGCGGCCCTGGACCAAAGCGCCGACGAACGCCATGATGTCGTAGTAAATCGAGACGTCGGGATTAACGCGGTAGTAACCGTCTTCGTGGACCAGCACATCGAAGTCGAGCGCCTTGTGCAGGCGGCGCTTGGTGACGTGGAAGACGTTGACGGCCTGGTCATTTTCGAGATCCGGCCAGAACGCCTGGCAGATCTCCGAGCGCGTCACCACCGGGCGGTCGAGCGCGAAGAAGAACAGCAGGCGCGGCAGATGCCCTTCCCAGGTCTCGACCGGCTCGCCGTTGAGCAGGACATAGCCTGGCCCCAGCGCGTACACTTCGAGCCGGTTCGGCCCCTCGGCCTTCATGCCGTAGAAGTCGCTGGCGACCACCTGGTCATCGAGCAGGATGACCGCCTTGCGCTGCGCGATCAGCGAGACCCACGGCAGGCGGGGCAGCGTGCGGCTGTTGATCACGAGCTGGCTGTGCTGCGGCAGATGCAGGATCATCTGCTCGGTGAAGGCTTGCAGATCGTCGGCGCTGTCCGTGCGGTCGTACTCGTCGAGGATGAGCAGGAATGGCTCGTCGCTCAATTCTCCGACATCCGCCACGAACGCCTCAAGCAACGCGTCATCGTCATTCTGCGACTCGAAGTGAATCTGGTTGAGGTGTCGCCCGAAGGTCGGATGCTGGTTCGCCAGGTCGTGCGTGATGCCGGACAGGAACGACCGCACATTGACGTCGTCTGGCCCCATCGCGTAGTAGAAGACGCGCGTATCGGGATCGTTCATCAACTGCGCGACGAGTACGGACCGGTAGCGGCTTTGCGGGTGCAGCAAGACGACGCGCGCACCCTGGCCCCGGTCTTTGAATGCCTGGTAGGACGCTTCGATCAAATTGTTGAGGTTCATAGTTGCCGCTGGCCTCATCGTAAACACGCTGAATAGATATCTCCTAGTATATGCGCAGTAACACGATAAGGCAAACGCTAAGCTGGGCGTATCCGGCGCTTACGAATATGTTGTGGCGCGTGATCTTTGACAGTCCTCTCGCCCGGCACTACAATGATAAGCACTTTACAGGGGCATTGAGCGAGCGAGCTATGTATAAAGCAGTCCGTAACGCCACGGTTCTTGGGTTGGGCCTGAGCGTCAGCGCGCTCATCGGGTGGCTGTTCCTGCGCGAGTCGAAGCGCAAGCAGGACGCGCAAACCGTCACGATCAAATCGCAGGTGGGCGGCGGGCAGGCCGAGGACATGCCGCCGATTGTGCTGCCGCGCGAGGCGCTTGAGGCCAGCGCCGGTGATCTGGACGAGGAAGGCGAGGTCGAAACGGGGCCGCTGCCCGACGGAGCGGACGACTTCACCGTGATTCGGGGCATTGGGCCGCGTTTCGCACAGGCTTTGCGCGACGGCGGCATCATGACCTTCGCCGCGCTGGCAGGTGAGACGCCCGAAAGCCTGGCCGAGCGAATGGCGCCTTACGCCAGCGTGCGGCCGCAGCGCATCCGGGATTTCGATTGGATCGGGCAGGCGAAAGCGCGCGCGAAAGCCTGATGGCGCCCCATACTCCGACCGAGATCACGCTAAACCAGCGCGACGGCGAGCTGGTGATCGTCTGGGCCAGCGGGCGCGTGTGCCACTACCCGCTGGATCGCCTGCGGCTGGCCTGCCCGTGCGTGGAGTGCCGGGGCGGGCACGAGCGCATGGGGCCGTCCTACGACCCGGAAGACATCATGAGCGTCACGCCGACCCGCCCGTACCAGGTCGAGCAGGTCGCGCAGGTGGGCAACTACGCGCTTCAGTTTCATTGGGACGACGGGCACCATACCGGGATTTACACCTGGGATTACCTCTACCGGCTATGCCCGGCGGAGAAGAGCCGTGCTTGAGGATTTTGGCAGCCAGACGTTTTTGACGCTCTCCGATGTGGCGCATCTGCGGCTCGAGGCGCTCCAGATTTTTGAGCAGGGGCTGGCGAGCCATGACGTGTCCGATCTGATGCGCTTCATCGAGCGCCAGATCGCGCAGTCCCCGCCGCAGATGGTGCTGCTGCGCGAGCTGGCCGCCGACCTGGAAGAGCGCATGGCGTTGCTGCACGCGCATCGTTTCGACGCGCGCGAGCAGGTCGTCCGCCTGCTCTGGGAAGGGTACGCGGTCGATATCACGCCGCTGGCCCCAGTCGAGGCGGTCGAGCAGTATCACACGCTGCGCGTGGTCGATGTGATGGCGCGCGTGCTCGCCGGAGGGCCGGAGGCGCAGGCCGATGCGCCATTGCTGCAGCGAGTCGTCGAAGCCTCGCTCGGCAAGGCCGCCGAGCTTCAGCGCAAGATCGAGCTGACGCAGCAGGTTTTCCGGCTGCTAGCGGATTGGCTCGACGGGATCAACGCCACGACCGCCCGCCGCTACGGTCACTACTTCGTGGACCGGAAACAGCATCGCGACCTGTGGCACTGAGGCTGCACGGCGAGCGGGCGCGCCAGGAGCCACGTCCGGGCGGACAAACTGCGTCACTCACAGGCAAATGGGGAAGTGCATGGGCCAATCGTACGAGCGGTATCTCGCCGAGATTCTGATCCCCGAAGACGAGCTACAAGCCCGTATCCGCGAGATGGGGGCGCAGATCACCGCCGACTATCGCGAAGTCAGCAACCTGCACCTGATCTGCGTGTTGAAGGGCGGCGTCATGTTCCTCGCGGACCTGACGCGCCATATCGACCTGCCGCATAGCATCGACTTCATGGCGATCTCCAGCTATGGCGCCGGGGTGCGCGAGTCGTCCGGCCGGGTGCGTATCGAGATGGACCTCAGCCACGACATCGCCGGCAAGAACATCCTGGTCGTCGAAGACATCGTCGACAGCGGCCACACCCTCGATTACATCGTCAGCCTGCTCAGCACGCGCAAGCCCGCCAGCATCCGCATCTGCGCCCTGCTGAGCAAGCCGAGCCGCCGGCAGGTCCCGATCCAGCTGGATTACGTTGGGTTCGAGATCCCCGACAAGTTTGTGTTCGGCTACGGGCTGGACCTGGACGAGCTGTACCGCAACCTGCCCTTCGTAGGCGTCTGCCGGCCGGGCGCCGTGGCCGGAGAAGCCGAGTGAGGCTCGACCCCCAGCCGCCGATTCGCCCGCTGATCTGGCCGCCGGTTGTCGAAGCGGTCTGCGCCGCCGTACCACCGGGCGCGGGCGCTTACCTGGTCGGCGGCGTCGTGCGCGACGCGATTCTCCACCGCCCCATCCACGATATCGATCTCGCCACGCCGGGCGATGGCGGCCCGATCGCGCGGCGCATTGCGGACGCGCTGGGCGGCGATTATTACCCGCTGGACGCTGAGCGCGGCGTCGGGCGGGCGCTGATCCCCTGGGAAGGCGATCAGATCATCGTCGATGTGGCTCGCTTTCGCGGCCCTGACCTGCTGGCCGACCTGCGCCTGCGCGATTTCACGGTCAACGCGCTGGCCGTGCCCGTTTCGGGCGACCGGTCGCGCGTGATCGACCCGCTCGGCGGCATGGCCGACCTGGGGCGCAAGGTCCTGCGGCGCTGCGGCGCGCAGTCGATTGCCAGCGATCCGGTGCGCGGGCTGCGCGCTGTGCGCGCCAGCGTGGATTACGGGCTGCGGATCGAGCGCGCGACGCAGGCTGACGTGCGGGCGCACGCCGCGCGCCTGGTCGACACCTCGCCGGAGCGCGTGCGCGACGAGTTCCTGCAACTGCTCGGCTCGGCCCGGCCGGGCGCGGCGCTGGCTGCTGCCGCGCGTCTGGAGCTGCTGTCGCCGATCCTACCTGAGCTAAGCGGTCTGGACGCTGTCGAGCAAGGTCCGCCGCACCAGTACGATGTCTGGAAACACACGCTGCTGACCGTCGAGCGCCTCGACGCCCTGCTGCGGATCGTCGGCCCGCAGCGCGATCTGCGAGACGCGGCCAACATCGCGTATGGTGCGGTCGTGATCGCGGTCGCGCACCTGCGCCCGCAGCTTGCCGAGCACCTGAGCGTCACGTGGGCTAACGGCCGGTCACACCGGACGCTGCTGTTGCTGGCGGCGCTGCTACATGACGCCGGAAAAGCGCAGACACGCGAGGTTGACAGCGACGGACGGGTGCATTTCTACGGGCACGAGACAATCAGCCGCTCGGTCGCTCTGTCGGTCGGCGAGCGGCTGCGTCTGAGCCGGGACGAGATCGGGCGGCTGGCGAAGATCGTCGGGCACCACATGCGCCCGCACTGGCTCGCCGATGGCCCGCAGCTTTCGGCGCGCGCTGCGTATCGCTTCTGGCGCGACACCGGCGCGGCGGGGGTGGACATCTGTTTGCTGGGGCTGGCGGATTACCTGGCGACGGTTGGTCCGGCGCTCGATCATGACGACTGGCTGGCGTATGTCGAGACGCAGCAGCAGCTTCTGAACCGCTATTTCCTCGATTACGACAATTCCGTTGCGCCTGCGCCGCTGCTGACCGGCCATACCCTGATCCGCAAGTTCGGGCTGGAGCCGGGGCCGGAGATCGGCGCGATCCTCGAAGGGCTGCGCGAGGCGCAGGCCGCCGGTGAGGTTTCGACTCAGGACGAGGCTTTGGGTTGGGTGCGCCGCTTTCTCGAACGCGCGTCGCGGAACTGAAGCGCCCTACCCCACCGGCGGCTCTGGCTCGATCCGCTCGAAGAACCACAACAGCGTCTTGCCATAGCGCCGCTCGTCATAGGCTTCCAGCGCGCTGAGAGTAACCGGCTGCTGCTCGGAGGGGTCGATCTGCACGATCACCACGCCGTCCGGGTTGAGGTGGTGCGGCGCTTCGTCCAGCAAGAGCAGCGCGTCTTTCCATAGCGTTTTGTACTGCGGCGGGGCAATGTAGACGTAGTCGAAGGCGCGCGGCTGGCGGCGGCGCAGGTAGTCGAACGCGCTGACGCGCAGCACTGTCGCGCGGTCCGCCAGGCCGGTGAGCGCCAGGTTTTCGTGAATGGTGCGGATCGCCATCCGGTCGCTGTCGATAAACAGCGCCGACGCCGCGCCCCGGCTGAGCGCTTCGATCCCGACGCTGCCGGTTCCCGCGAACAGGTCGAGGAAAGATGCGTCTCGCAGCCCGGTGCCGAGGATGTTGAACAGCGCCTCCTTGACGCGATCCATCACCGGCCGGGTCGTGTCGCCTGGTACCAGCTTGAGCCGCCGGCCTTTGGCGGTTCCTCCGATCACGCGGATAGGCACGCGGCGCCTCTCAGCTTCCCGTCTCGACGACTTCGCGGGCGGCCCGGATATTGGACTGCGGCGTGGTGGTCATGATGACGCAGCCGGTGGAGAGAATGAAACGGCGAGCGTTCGTCTGCTCGATCGCGTCCCGCGCCTGGGCGCGGACCTCGACCGGCGTGCCGGTGTGCATCGGCTCCATGCGCCCGATGCCGCCGCTGACCGCGCCCGGGAACAGCACTTTGCCGTTGGCGAGGTCCGGGTCGCTCTCGCGGTCGTGCCAGTTCAGCGCCTGGAGCGGGTAATCTTTAACCGCGCTCAGCATCGGGGCGCGGCCATGCAGGTGGCCCAGGTTGAACCACCACTCCGGCGGCAGCGCCTCCAGGACGCGCAGATCGTAGGGCCGCCCGAATTCCAGGTACTCGCTCTCGCTCATGACCGTGTAGGAGGCGTGCTGGATGGCGTAGAAGATGCCCGCGACGCCGCTGCGCCGCATGGCGTCGATGAAACGTAGCGTGCTTTCGGTCAGCGTGCTGAGGCCGGTCTTCAGCCGGTCAGGCGCGGTGCGCATATGCTCGATCAGGCGCTCGGTGCCCGCGACGTTCTTGGCCTGGGCCAGCGGGCTGAAGACGGTCTGGATATAGGGCACCTCGTCGCCGAAAGCTTCCTTGAGCAGGCGGAGAGTCTCAAGCTGGCGACCCAGCGCGCCTTTGGTCGGGTCGAGCACGCGCAATTCGGTCCAGTCCAGCGAGCGGTGAACGGCGCGCTTGACGTACTTGCGCGTGCCTTCCAGCTCGCCTTCCCAGCGGTCCTGGACGCCGTAATCGGTCACGCAGAAGCTGCTGGCCGGCGACACCTTGACAAAGTCAAAATCCCACCGCCGCTGAAAAGCGACGGTCGCCTCGGCCAGATCGGCGGCGCGCTGGTCATCGCCCGGCCAGTGTCGCCACAGGGCGACCGGCACGCGATCGGCCTCCTGGCCGGCGATCGTCTTTTCCAGCCGCTCGCGTTTGGTCAGCGTCATGATGGCTCCTGACGATTGTGCGCCGCAGAAAAAGATCAGGTGATGAACTGCTCGAGATAGGCAAGCTGTTGCTCCACCATCCGGTTGAGCATGAAGTAGCGCCCCGGCGTGGTCACGTCCTCGTTCACGCGCTCTTTTTCGATGAGCTGCTTCACCTTGAGGAAGACCTCGCGCGCCTGGTCGTTCTGATTCAGGCCGCGATAGGCAAGGCCCAGCCCCCAGTTAGCGTCGATGTTGGCCGGATTGCCTCGTACAATCTCAGTAAACTGCTGGACTGCGGCATCGTCCTGCCCTTTGTAGTGGGCGCTCCACGCTGCGCCAATCCGGGCGTCAAGGTCTTTGTCGGTCATCGTTTTCTCCGCTGTCAGGCATCCGGTCCGCACGCTGGACCCTATGAAACCGCACTCAAGCATTATAGCTTAGGCAAGGCAGTTGGCAAGATAACCCGGTAGACTACCAGAAAAACGCATCAAATTCATCGCGTATCAACCGGTTCACCTCACCCCCGCTCGGCGCTAACGTGTCTCGTCCCGGCCCGCTCGCGGCGCGCGGCCAGCCTCAGCCCCAGCGCGAACGCGGCGGCAGTCAGCACCCAGCCGGCCCGGCGAGCGCCAGTCGCGCTATAGCTCAGTTGCAACTCGTGACGGCCTTCGGGTACGGACAGGGCAATCAGGCCGTCAGGCTCGGTCGCGCGGAGCGTCACAGGGCGCCCATCGAGATGCGCTCGCCAGCCTTCAGCCATGAACGTACGCAGCGTGATCTCCGCCCCACCCGCTGAGCGGACCAGAATCCGCGCCGACTGCGGGGTGTGCTCGATGACGTCGACCAGCGTCGTCGCCGGAAGATGGTCGCGCACGATCTTGTCCACGGTGTCCGACTCGTAGGACACGAGCAGCGACGGCTCGGCGGCGGGCGGCCCCGGCGCGGCGCGCGGCAGCAGCCACCCCGCCTCCCGTGCTACGAGCGGCGCGCCTGCCGCCTCGCTCTGGACCAGGCTGGCAGGCGTCAGCGGTGGCATGGCGCCGGACCAGGCCGGGAGCGACGGCGGCAGCAGCCCGCCCCCTGCGATCGCGGCGGTTAGGGCGAGTATCCCCGCGACGCGGACGCGCGCCGAGCGGCGACGTTGCAGCCGGTGGCCCAGCGAAGCGCCTGCCAGCGCGCCGCACAGCGCCGCTGGGAAGACAAGGTCGCGGGGGCCAAAAGGCGGCCACTCCACGCTCCAGCGGGTGCCCAGTGGCGGCAGCGCCCCGATCAGCAGTAACGCCCCGGCCAGCGCGAACAGCCCTGTTTCACGCGCCGCAGGATCGGATCGCTCTGCTCCATGTGCGCTTCTGATCAGGCGCGGCGCGACGGCCATCAGCAGCGCCAGCGCCGCAGCGCCCCACAGCGCGATGCCCAGCGCGGCGGCCGGCGTCGAGTTAATCGCGGCGCGATTGAGCGGCGCGTTCCAGCCGAAGATGTCCGCCGGGGATGGGCTGCCGAAACCCGTAAGCGGGGCGTCCGCAACAGGCAGCCAGCGCACCGCGCCGCGCTCGGCCCAGGCGGGGAGCCAGTAAAATGCGCTTGCCAGGAAGCCTAGCGCATACGCCGTGAGCGCGAGCCGGTGATGTGCGCGCTCTTCAGCGGGCGCAGCGCGCTGGAGCAACAGCCACGCCAGAATCAGCGCGCCGAAGATCAGATTCAGCGGCTGGTGCGCCAGCCAGAGCGCCATGCACGAACCCGCCGCCAGCAGCAAGTCCGTCCCGCGTCCGGAGTCGCGCAGGCGGTCGAGCGCCCACAGGCTAGCGAGGAACAGGCCGCCCGCCCACAGCGCGCCGAGGTCGGCTTGCAGCAGCGGCTTGACCAGCGCGACCTGCGGGCTGAACAGGCCGAGCGCCGCCGCCAGCACTCCGGCGTAAGCGCCCCAGCGACGCCGCGCGAAGCCGAACAGCGCCAGCCCCAACACGATCTGCGCGCCGATCAGGGTGAATTTGACGCTGTACTCGGCGCTGGTTTGCGCCAGGACGCGATGCAGCCCCGCCAGGTAGTGCGGCAGCGGCGGCAGGTGGCTCCAGACCGGCGAGCCATAGCCCAGGTTGAAATCGGCGGCCCAGCGCGGATACAGGATGCCCGCCTGGATGCTCTCGCTCATTTCCAGCGCGCGGGCGGCTTCGCTCCGCAGCCCGTCGCTCGGAGGCAGCCCCGCCCGCAAGAGCAGCGGCGCGATCAGCGCCAGCGCCAGGACTCCGGCGAGCGCCAGCGGCCAGTCCACCGCCCGGCGCGTGCGGCGCATCCAGGCGGGCAGCTCGTCGTAAGCGATGTCTACCGGCCATTCCGGCATTTTCGGCGGGAACACGCGGTAAGCCCTTCTTCCTGGCGGCGTGTATTACAGCCGGGCAGCATCACGAAGCCGCGCCGCACGCCTCGACGCGCTCTCAGTTCCTGGTATAATGGTACTCGATGGGGCGGGATTGCGCCGGGCCGTCGGTGTCGCGCCGACAAGCACCCGCTGCCGGCGCCGCATGAGCGAGAACGGGATGTCGTCACAAGAGACGCTGCTAAATGACCGCTACCGCCTGATCGCCCAGCAGGGTTCGGGCGGGATGGCGGTCATTTATAAAGCGCAGGACCTGGCGCTGGGCCGCACGGTCGCGGTCAAGATTCTGCGCCCAAGCCTGACGAACGACCCGGAGTTCCTCAAGCGTTTCCGGCAAGAAGCGCGCAATGTCGCCAACCTCTCGCACCCGAACATCGTCACCGTCCACGACGTCGGCCAGGACGGTAACACGCACTACATCGTGATGGAGTACATCGACGGCGACGACCTCAAGCGCCTGATCCGCGCCGGGGCGCCGTTCTCGATTGACCGCGCGCTGAGCATCGCGATCAAAATCTGCGCGGGCGTCGGCTACGCGCACCGCGCCGGTCTGGTCCACGCCGACGTCAAGCCGCAGAACGTGCTCGTCACTGAGAACGACAAAGTCAAAGTGACGGACTTTGGCATCGCGCAGGCGCTTTCCGCGACGCAGCCGCTAGAACGGCAGCGGATCGTGTGGGGCAGCCCGCACTACTTTTCGCCGGAGCAGGCCCAGGGCGAGCCGCCGACCCCCGCCGCCGACGTGTACGCCATCGGCATCGTGCTGTTCGAGATGCTGACCGGGCGGCTGCCGTTCGTTGGCGCGGACCAGCAGGAGCTGGCGCTGGCGCACATCCGCGAGACGCCACCGCACGCCTCGGACCTGAACCCCAATGTGCCGGTGCACCTGGATCGCATCCTCGACAAGGTGCTGTCGAAGGAGCCGGGCGCGCGCTACCGGACGGCGGACCAGCTTGGGCGCATCTTAATCAGCTACCGGCGCCAGGGACACACCGCGACCGACGAGATCCCGCGCGTGCCGGACCGCCTACCCCCGGCGGACACGGCGGCGACGTTGCCGCCGACGCCTCCACCGAGCGCGCTGCCTGGGGGGTATGGCGCGGCGCAGAGCACGGTTCCAGCGGTGATGCGCGCGCAGGCCGCGACCGAAGCGCCGACCAGTCGCACGGCGGGCTGGTCGTACCCGGATGGCAGCCGCGCGACCGCGCCGGTCATCCCCCGCGCCGGGGAGCCGCCGCGCCCGTACCAGCCGCCGCGCGCGCCGGATGCGATGCTCCAGTCGCGCTATCGCGCCGCCGAGCCGCCGCAGCCGCTCGACCTGGTGACGATCGTGCTGGCGTTCCTGGCTTTTATCGCGGTCGTGCTGCTCATCCCGCTGTGGATCGCCGTCTACCAAGCCTGGGCTGGCTAATGGACGCCGGCCGGGCCGGGTTTCGCCCCGGTTTTCTTATGCAACCCTAACGTCTCTCGGCGGCCTGCCGGTTGGTTTTCCGCGATCCCTTCCGGTATAATTTCGGTAGCGGACTTATCGAGACTCTGTCACAGACCGTGATTAAGTGAATCGAAAAGCTCAAATGATTCGGACCGCGCGCGTGATGTTTGACGTGGCGACGGCTGGAGGCTAGCAGTGAACAATCGCTCTCGAAATGTATTTGTGTACGTCCTCATTATTGCGGCGATCGCTGCAATCGTGTTTGGCGTGCGCAACAACAGCACCAACGCACGCGAGATCAGCGTCAGTCGCCTCGTCAGCGATATTAACTCTGGCCGCGTGAGCGCGATCTCGGCTTCGGACGAAGGCGAGCTGACGGCAACCTACGACAACAACGACATTCGGACGGCGCAAATCCCCGCGAACACCGAGGATCCGGTTTCGGTTCTGGCGTCGCTCGGGGCGGATAAGGAACAGCTCAATACCGTCGAGTTCGAGTTCACCAAGCCGAGCAACCTGTTCAACTGGATCGGGCTGATCGGGACATTTCTGCCGCTGCTGTTGATCGGCGGCTTCATCTACCTCATGCTGCGCCAGGCGCAGGGGTCGAACAACCAGGCGATGTCGTTCGGCAAGAGCCGCGCGCGGATGTTCACCGGCGACCAGCCGACCGTGACGTTCGACGACGTGGCGGGCGCCGACGAAGCGAAAGAAGAACTGCGCGAAGTGGTCGAGTTCCTGAAGGACCCGGAGCGGTTCATTCAGCTTGGCGCGCGCATCCCGAAGGGTGTGCTGCTGGTCGGCCACCCCGGCACCGGTAAGACGCTGCTGGCGAAGGCGGTCAGCGGCGAGGCGGGCGTGCCGTTCTTCAGCATTTCTGGCTCGGAATTCGTCGAGATGTTCGTCGGCGTGGGCGCCAGCCGCGTCCGCGACCTGTTTGACCAGGCCAAGCGCCACAGCCCGTGCATCATCTTTGTGGACGAAATCGACGCGGTCGGTCGCCAGCGCGGCGCCGGATTGGGCGGCAGCCACGACGAGCGCGAGCAGACGCTCAACCAGATTCTGGTCGAGATGGACGGCTTCGACACCGATACGAACGTGATTATCGTCGCGGCCACCAACCGCCCGGACATCCTCGACCCGGCCCTGCTGCGCCCCGGCCGGTTTGACCGGCGTGTCGTGCTCGACCGGCCCGACATGCGCGGGCGCGAGGCGATCCTCAAGGTCCACGCGCGCGGCAAGCCGCTGGCCTCGGATGTCGATCTCAGCGTGCTGGCGAAGTCCTCACCGGGGTTTGTGGGCGCTGACCTGGAAAACCTGGTCAACGAGGCGGCGATCGTCGCCGCTCGCAAGAACAAGAAAAGCATCAGCATGCGGGACTTCGAAGAGGCGCTGGAGCGCGTCGTCCTGGGGCCAGAGCGCCGCAGCCGCCTGATCTCCGAAGAAGAGAAGCGGCTGATCGCCTACCACGAGGCCGGCCACGCGATCGTCTTCCACAAGCTGCCGCACACCGACCCGGTTCGCAAGGTGACGATCGTGGCGCGCGGCATGGCGGGCGGCGTGACGTGGACTATGCCGGAGAACGATGGCGCGCTGGGCACAACCAAGCGCTACTTCGACCAGATCGCGGGCGCGCTGGGCGGGCGCGCCGCCGAGGAGATCGTCTTTGGCGACGTGACCAACGGCGCGTCGAGCGACCTGGAGAACGTGACGCGGATCGCCCGCACGATGGTCACGCGCTGGGGCATGAGTCCCAAGCTGGGGCCGCGCGTTTTCGGCCAGAAGGAGGAATTGATCTTCCTGGGCCGCGAAATCGGCGAGCAGCGCGACTACAGCGAGAGCGTGGCCGAGGTGATCGACGAGGAAGTGCACGAGATCGTCTCGACGGCGTACACGCGTGCGCTCGACGTGCTGCGCGAGAACCGCGACAAGCTCGACGCGGTGGCCGAACGCCTGATCGAGGTCGAGACGTTGGGCCGCGAGGAATTCCTTGAGCTGATGGGCGACCGCCCTCCTGGCCCGGCGAGCGAGCCGCCGGGCGAGCCTGCCGCACGGGCCGAGGCCAGCGCGAAGGGCGACGGCAAGCAGCCCGACAGCGATATGCCCCCTGCTCCGCTCGGCACGGCGCCCTCGCCCGCCTAAAGGCGAAAGCGGACACAGGGACCAACAACGAAGAGCCTCGCGGAATTGGCGAGGCTCTTTTTGTGCCTGGCGCAGGAAACGCCGACCGGCGGTTTATGGCTCGCCGCGCTCGCGCGCTTCCATCTCCATACGGGCCAGCTCGCGCCGCAGAATCTTACCAACGGTCGTGCGCGGCAGCTCGCTGACGAACTCGATCCGCGACGGGATTTCGTAACGCGCCAGCTTCTTCGCGGCGAAGTCCCGAAGCTGATCGGCAGTGAGCGTTTCGCCCGGCTTGATCACCACCCACGCTTTGAGCGCTTCCTGCCCGACCTTGGCGGGGTCTGGGTGCGGAATGGCGGCCACGCCGACTTCCTGCACGGCGGGATGTTCCATCAGCACGTCCTCCACATTGCGCGGGTAGACGTTCAAGCCGCCGATCAGCGCCATGTCCTTCTTGCGATCGACGATGTAGAAATAGCCGTCCTCGTCCATCCGCGCGATGTCGCCGGTGTAAAGCCACTTTTGCCCGTCCGGCCCGTCGCGCAGCGCGTTCGCGGTTTCGGTCGGCATGCCGTGATAGCCGCGCATCAGTTGCGGCCCGCGCATCAGCAGCTCGCCCACCTCCCCGACCGGTACATCCGAGATCCCGTCGTCCAGATCGACGATCCGCATCTCCATATCCGGCAGTGGCAGCCCGATCGAGCCGGTCCGGTTTTCGCCGCGCACCGGGTTGACGTGGGACGCGGTCGGCGCCTCGCTCATGCCGAAGCCTTCGAGCAGCATCCCGCCCGATAGCTCCTCGAAGCGGCGCTTGGTCGCCGGGGGGAGTGGCGCCGAGCCGCTGATGCAGGCGTAGATCGAGGACAGGTCGCTCTTGCCAGCCAGAACGCGCGGGTGATTGTTGATCGCGTTGAACAGCGCCGGAACCCCCATAAACAGCGTCGGATGGAAGCAATCGATGTTATCCACTACGTCGTCAATATCGCGCGCGTTGGGAACGAGCACCATCGCGGCGTGCGTGGCGACGGCGAAGCTCATAACCGCGACCATGCCGAAGACGTGAAAGAGCGGGATCGCGGCCAGGAAGACTTCTTCGTGATCGGGGCGCGCCAGCCACGCCCGGCACTGGAGCGTGTTCGCGACCAGCGCCGAATGGGTGGACATCGCCGCTTTCGGGACGCCGGTCGTCCCCCCGGTGTACTGGAAGATGGCGAGATCGTCGCCGGAAACTGGTACATCGGCCCGCTTGCCGGCGTAACGCGCCAGGATGTCTTGCAGCCAGTGGTCGCCGCTTTGCAGCTCGACGCGATGGCCTTCTTTTTTCTCTTTGGCGATGCCGAACAGAAAGCGCGCCGAGCCGGGCAAATACTCTTTGATGTTCGTCACAATCACGTGCTCGACCGGGGTGCCGGGCTGAGCCGCTTTCAGGTTGTTGTAGAACAGGCTGAGCACGATCGCGGCCCGCGCGCCGGAGTCGATCAGTTGCTCTTGCAGGCGCTGGGGCGGATAGGTCGGGTTCGTGGCAACGACCACTCCGCCCGCTTTCAGGATGGCGAAAAATGCGATCACGAACTGGGCGCAGTTGGGCATGATGATCGCGACGCGGTCGCCTTTGCGCAGCCCGTGATCGACCAGCGCCGCGGCCAGAGCGTCCGACAGGCTGTTGAGCGTGCGGTAGTCGAGCGCCGTCTTGACTCGCCCGACCAGGGGCAGCCGCGCCGAGGTGATCGTGGCCGTCGCGTCGCCGTGACGCTGCGCCGCTTCGACGAGGTACTGGTGCAACGGAAAGTCAGGATACGGCGCGAGCGAATGCGGGACCTGCGGATCGTAGTGCTGGAGCCAGGGCTTGTCCTGATAGGTAATCATACTCCGGTGCGCTGTCGCGCGTGCTCCTTTCATCGTAAGTCGGGCGCGGATAAAGAGTTGTTGCAATCGTGACAGTAGGTATAGTATTAGTATTCGGATTCTAGAGGAAAAAATCAACCGGGACCAACTGGGGCGCAAGCAGGGAATCGTCATGGTGATGCCGGGCAGACAGTTACCGCTCTTTTCGTCCGATATCGAGCACGCGCTGACGCGGCGCAGCACGCTTGCGGACGCAATTGGGCCGTTTCAGGAGCACCTGCGTCACGAGGGGCGGAGCCAGCACACGATCGACGCGTTTTCATCCGATCTGCGGCTGGCGGTCGAGTTCTTCGGCGGCGACATGGTGCTGAACGACTTCACCACGCCCAAGCTGGAGCGGTTCATGGAATGGATCGAGTTCGGGCGCGGCGTGCCGTGCAGCCGCAAATCATACGCGCGCCGCGTGACGACGCTCAAAGTCTTCTTCGCCTTCTTGCGCAGCGAAAAGGTGCTGCCCGATAACCCGGCGACCGCCCTGCTCCAACGCTCCGGCGCGGCGCCGCTCCAGCCGGTGCTGACCGAGGCCGAGATCACGCGGCTGCTGGCGCAGACGCACGCTCTGCGCGCTGCCGACGAGCCGGACGCGCGCGCCGATACGCTGCTGCGGCTGCTGCTCGACACCGGGATCAAGAAGGGCGAGTGCATGGCGCTCACGCTGGAGCATATCGACCGCCGCAACCCCCGCGAGCCGGTGCTGGTCGTGAAGCACAAGCGCCGCAGCGACGTGTACAAAGAGCGCAAGATCGCGCTCGACCCGGCGTGGCTGGAGGTGCTGGACGA
Organism: Aggregatilineaceae bacterium; assembly: GCA_035325905.1. Taxonomy (GTDB): domain Bacteria; phylum Chloroflexota; class Anaerolineae; order Aggregatilineales; family Aggregatilineaceae; genus DYGX01. Next base: position 64,477 of record DAOKYY010000003.1, read on the forward strand.
GTATCTGGCGCAGAAGCAGCCGGAAGACGCGATCTTCGACTGCACGGCGCGCAACCTCGAATACGTGCTGGCCGATGTCGCCGAGGCGGCGGGGGTGGCGACGCGCGTCTCGTTCGAGACGCTGCGCTGGACGTGCGGCGTGCGCGATTACGAGCGCGGGATGGACCTCGACACGCTGCGCGAGAAGTTCGGCTTGAGCCGCATTAGCTGGCGCGAGACCAGCGACAAAATCCAGCGGCTATCGGTGCTGCGCCGCGAGCGAGAGAGCAGTTAGCGCCCTGCCCTACCACACACGGCACAGCAGCCCCTTGAGATACGCGCCTTCGGGAAAGGTCAGCGCGACCGGGTGATCAGACGCCTGCGCCATCTGGCGGAGGATCTGCGCCTCGCGCCCGGAGTCGAGCAGCGCGCCGAAAACGATCTTCTGGAACAGGTCTGCGCTGATCGCCCCGGAGCATGAGAACGTCGCCAGCGCGCCGCCGGGTTTCACCAGCCGGAACGCGAGCAGGTTGATGTCCTTGTAACCGCGCGCCGCGCCTTCGATCTGGCGGGTGGACTGGGCGAAGCGCGGCGGGTCGAGGATGATCATATCGAACTGCTGGCCCGCGTCGCGGTAGGCGCGCAGCACCTCGAAGACATCGCCCTGGAGATAGTCCTCGTCGTTAACCTCGAACCCGTTGAGCGCGACATTGCGCCGCGCCAGCGCCAGCGCCTCGGCGGAGGTATCGACGTTGATCACGCGCTGCGCCAGGCTGCCAAGCGCATAGACGGCGAACCCGCCAGTGAACGCGAAGCAATTAAGTACGGTGCGCGGCTGCGCGCCATCCTCCCAGCGGAACCAGTCGCCAACGATGGCGCGGTTCTCGCGCTGATCGAGGTAGAAGCCGGTCTTGTGCCCGCGCCGCACGTCGACCAGGAAGCGCCGCCCATTCTCGTCAATCTCGATCAGGTCGGGCGGCTCGTCGCCGGTCAACAGGCCGGTGCTGGGCGGCAGGCCCTCTTTGGCGCGGATGTCGGCGTCGCTGCGCTCGTAAATGCCCTGCGGACTCAGGAGTTCGACCAGCAGATCGGCCAGCAGCGCCTTGCGCCGCTCGATGCCCAGCGTCAGCGCCTGGACGACGAGCCACCCCGCGTAGCGATCGACCACCAGCCCCGGCAGCCAGTCGTTTTCGGCGTTGACCAGCCGGTAGGCGCTCGGCGTCCCGGTCCGGCTGCGGTCGTTCTCGAACTGCCGGGCGTCGATGGCACGCTGGAGCCGCGCGCGCCAGAAGCCGTCGTCAATCGCTTCGTTCTCGTCCCATGACAGCAGGTGCAGCCGGATAGCGGACTGGCTGTTCCAGTAGCCTCGCGCCAGAAAGTCGCCGCGCCGGGTGCGCAGCGCGACGATGTCGCCATCGGCCGGATCGCCCTCGACCGAGGCGAGCGCACCGGAGAAGACCCAGGGGTGGCGGCGCAGGATCGCTTTGTGGCCGCGCTCGTGAATGATGGCGACCGCCTCGCTCATGGTTTCGCTCCGATTAACGCCAGCAAGCCGCTTTCGTCAAGCAGCGGCACGCCAAGCTGCTGCGCCTTCTGGAGCTTGCTGCCCGGCTCCGCGCCGGCGACGACATATGACGTCTTCTGGCTGACGCTGCCGGTCACTCGCCCGCCGTGCTGCTTGATCAGCGCCTCGGCCTCGGCGCGAGACAGCGTGGGCAGCGTGCCAGTCAGCACGAAGGTCATGCTTTCGAGCGCGTTCGAGACCGGCGCATCGCTTGGCTCGCGCTCCAGCCGGACCCCGACGCGGCGGAACTTCTCGATCAGCGCGCGGTTGCGCTCTTGTCCGAACCACTCGACGATGGCCCCCGCGATCTGGGGTCCCAGGCCGGGGATCTGCTCCAGCTCGTCCTGGGTTGCGTGCGCGATAGCGTCCACCGAGCCGAAGTGATCGACCAGCAGCGCCGCGATGGTCGTCCCGACGCCGCGAATCCCCAGCGCGCCGATCAGCCGGTCGAGCGGGCGGTCTTTGGCTGCCTCGATGCCGCGCAGCAGGTTCTCGACCTTCTTCTCGGCGAAGCCTTCCAGCGGCAGCAGGTCGTCGGCGGTCAGCGTGAACAGGTCCGCTTCGTCGCGGATGCGCCCGGCGGCCAGAAGCTGGCGCACGCCACGCTCGCCCAGCCCGACGATGTCCATCGCCCCGCGCGAGACGAAATACTCCACGTTGCGCGCGACGCGCTCCGGGCAGGCCGGGTTCGAGCAGTAATATGCCACCTCGCCCTCGACCCGCTCCACCGGCGCGCCGCAGACCGGGCAGGTCGAAGGCGGCTCGATCGGGCGCTCGTCGCCGGTGCGCGCCGCGAGCACCGGCCCGACGACATACGGGATCACCTCGCCGGAGCGTTTGACGATCACGGTGTCGCCAATGCGAATATCCTTGAGCCGGATCAGGTCGTAATTGTGCAGGCTGGCCTGGCGGACGATCACGCCGCTGACCGCGACTGGCTCCAGCACCGCACCGGGGGTCAGCACGCCGGTCCGCCCGACGTTGTGTGTCACGCCGACCAGCCGCGTCGTGACTTCTTCGGCGGGGAACTTGTACGCGATCGCGCCGCGCGGGTCCTTGCCGACCACGCCCAACTCCTCGTAGATCGCGTGCGAGTTGACTTTGATCACCAGCCCATCCGTCTCGTAGGGCAGATCGTGGCGCCGCGCCTGGAACGACTCGACATAGGCCAGCGCGTCGTCCAGGCTGTCAAAGTGGCGGGCGATGTCGGCGGCGGTGTGGAAGCCGAGCGCCTGGAGATAGCGTAGCGTCTCCCACTGCGTATCGGGCACGTCGCCATCGGCTTCGACGATCGTATAGCAGAAGGCGGTCAGCGGGCGGGACGCGGTCACGCGCGCGTCTTTCTGCTTGAGCGCACCGGAGGCGGTGTTGCGCGGGTTGGCGTATGGCGACAGCCCCTCTTCGATCTGGCGCTGGTTGAGCCGCTCGAAATCTTTCTTGAGAAACAGCACCTCGCCGCGCACGACGAGATAGCGCGGCGCGGGCGGCAGCGACGAGTCCACCGGCACGCGCAGCGGGATCGAGCGCACCGTTCGCACGTTGGGCGTCACGTCGTCCCCGATCTCGCCGTTGCCGCGCGTCGCCCCCTGCTCCAGCACACCGTCACGGTACGTCAGGACGACTGTCAGCCCGTCGAATTTCGGCTCCACCACAAAATCGAGCGGCGTATCCGCCGGCAGCAGGCGGCGGATGCGCTCATGCCAGGCGCGGACATCCTCGGCGCTGAAGGCGTTGCCCAGGCTGAGCATCGGGCGGATGTGGCGGACCTTCGGCAGATCGGCCTGAAGATCGCTGCCGACACGCTGCGTCGGCGAGTCCGGCGTGATCAATTCCGGGTGCTCGGCCTCAATCGCCTTCAGCTCGTGATAGAGCGCGTCGTATTCAGGATCGGTGATGACCGGCTGGTTGAGGATAAAGTAACGGTAAATGTGCTCATTCAGCTCGCGCCGGAGCGTGGCAGCGCGTGCGGCAAGGCCCTGTTCGGTCACGGAATCCCTCGGCGTCTGCATAGTCCCACTAAGGCGAAACGACCGTCAGATAGTTGCGGGCGGCCCAACCGTAGCGGTTGGCGTCGTCCGGGTCTTCAATACGCCACCATTCCAGGTTATCGACGGTTTGCGGGCCGTCGACCAGCACGAATTCGTCGTCGTCGTAGGCCAGGAAGCGCGCGTTGCTGCGGGTGCCCGGCTCCGGGCGCACGTTCAGCCCGCTAGCGCCGACTCCGACCACGCGCACCGTCGCCCCGATCTGGAAGTCGCCGGGCGGGAGCGAAGGGCTGGGGTTCGGCGTCGGGAGGATGGGCGGGGTCGCCGGGCCGCCGGCCGGGATTCCAATCGGCGTGGCTGCCGGGCCGGGGTTGCGGGCAGGCGCGCCGAGAAAATCACTGCTGAGCGTCGGCATCGAGGTCACGATGCGGACCTGAGCGGGCTGGTTGCCGGGCGTATTGGGCGCGCTGAACTGCGCCAGCGCCAGCACCAGCGCGAGCGCGATCGCGCCGACCGCCAGCACCAGCACGACCAGCGACCACCAGGGCAGATACCAGCCGCTGGTCGCGGGCGCGCGGCGGCGTGCCGCAGGCTGGCGGGCGGGCTGCTGAACCGGATAGAGTGGCTGCGGGATGACCGGACCGGCTGAGGCGGCGGGCGGGCGCGGGCGCGCGCCGGGTGCGCTCGGCGATGGGCGGACGCGGGCAGCAGCGGACGCGGGCCGGGGCGGCGGCTGGATAGGCGACGCGGGCAGCGCGCGCGTCTCGTCGATGCGCCCGGTGTCGTCGATCCCCGCGTCACGGCGGGGCGAGTCTGTCTCCGATTCCGGCGGAACAGGCGGTGGCGCTGCCATGCGAAATCGCTCTCCAGCTTGTCTGACGCCCGGAACGCCGCGCGGACCTCCCGCCCGGCGTGATGTGCCGCAGAGTATACCACAGCGGCGGCCTGGCGCATGGCGCAGATTCGTGAGCGCAAGCTTTTTTCCTCGGCGGATTTCTTGACAGCCGCGCGCCGCCTGAAGTACGCTAGCCCGTGTCCGCTGGCTCGACCGGCGCGGCGCAACAACACTTAGTGGCGCAGTCCGAAGATACGCATCATGCCCTATTACGAATACGCCGGCAATCTCCACGTCCACACCCCCTACTCCGATGGCGAAGGGACGCATCAGGAGGTGGCAGAAGCGGCGCTGCTCGCCGGGCTGGACTTCGTCGTCTTCACCGATCACAACCTGCTCGTAAGCGGGATCGACGGCTGGTATGGCGACGAGGAGCGCGGGTACGTGCTGCTGCTAGCCGGGGAGGAAGTGCACGACACGACCCGCCTGCCCCAGTGCAACCATGTGCTGATCTACGGCGCAGGGCGCGAGATGGCCTCGCACGCGCCCGATCTGGAGGCGCTGCTTGAAGCGGTGAGCGTGGCGGGCGGTCTCAGCTTTATCGCCCATCCCGACGATCACGCCGTGCCCTGGCTCGGCGAGCCGGCGATCCCCTGGCTGGATCGCCGCGCCGAAGGGTTCACCGGGCTGGAGCTGTGGAACTACATGTCGCGCTTCAAAGACTACCTGCACACGCGGCAGGACGCGGTGCGGCACGTCTTCCGGCCTGAGGAGATCATGGTCGGCCCCAGCCCGCGCACCCTGGCGTTGTGGGACCAACTGCTGGCGCGCGGGCAGCGTGTGGTCGGCATCGGCGGGGCGGACGCGCACGGCACGCGCTATTCGCTGGGGCCGATCGCGCACACGGTGTTCCCCTACGACTTTCTGTTTAGCTGCGTTAACACGCATGTCCTGGCGAAAGCCCCGCTGAGCGGCGACGCCGAATCCGACGCGCGGCTAATCTACCAGGCGCTGCGTCATGGGCGCGCTTTCATCGGCTACGACATCCCCGGCGAGACGCGCGGCTTTCGCTTCACCGCGCAAGGACAGAACGCCTCGGCCACGATGGGCGAGCAGATTCGACTCGGCCACGGCGTGACGCTCCAGGCCCTCGCGCCGGGCCGGGCGCGGATCCGGCTGCTATGCGAGGGCGAGGTCGTCGCGGAAGAGTCGAACGTTGAGAACCTGACGCATGTGGTTCGCCAGACCGGGGCGTATCGCGTCGAGGCGTGGCGCGAGTATAAGGGGATTGAGCGCGTGTGGATCATCAGCAACCCGATCTACGTCTCGTCCAATTCGGCGCGCTTCTACGCCTGAGTCGGCCTCATAACCCGCTGTCCCGTTTCTCGACGGCATTGCGCCGATACGCTATAATCCTCTTTTAGTCAGAACGCCCGTTCGACCTAACCAGGGAGAGACGCGATGCCGCAGTTTGAGCTGATTTCGGATTACCGTCCGACTGGCGATCAGCCGCAGGCGATTATGGAGCTGATCGAAGGGATCGCGACCGGCGCTCGCTTTCAGACGTTGCTGGGGGCGACCGGCACGGGCAAGACCTATACGATCGCCAACGTCATCGCGCAAATCCAGCGGCCCACGCTGGTCCTGGCGCACAACAAGACGCTCGCCGCGCAGCTCTATGCGGAGTTCAAGGAGTTCTTTCCGCGCAACGCCGTCGAATACTTCGTCAGCTACTACGACTACTACCAGCCGGAAGCCTACGTCCCCCGGCACGACCTGTACATCGAGAAAGAAACAGACATCAACGAGGACATCGACCGGCTGCGCCTCTCGGCGACGGCGGCGCTGCTCAGCCGACGCGACGTGATCATCGTCGCGTCGGTGTCGTGCATCTACGGCATCGGCAACCCGGCGGCGTGGGGCAAGGTCATTCTGGAGCTGAAGGCCGGGAACCTTCACCGCCGCGATCTGATCCTGCGGCATCTGGTCGGCATCCAGTACGGGCGCAACGACCTGGAGCTGAAGCCGGGCACCTTCCGCGTGCGCGGCGATACGCTCGAAATCGCGCCTGCCTACCGCGAGACGGCGTACCGGGTCCAGATGTTCGGCGACGAGATCGAGCGGCTGGTGGAGTTCGACCCGCTGACCGGCGAGATTCTGGAAGAGCACCGCGAAGTTCGCATCTTCCCGGCCAAGCACTTCATCACCGAAGAAGAAAAGATGAAGCAGGCGCTGATCGACATCGAGCAGGAATTGGAGCAGCGCCTGGGCGAGTTCCAGCGCGCCGGAAAGCTGCTCGAAGCGCAGCGGCTGGAGCAGCGCACGCGCTACGACCTGGAAATGATCCGCGAGTTAGGCTACACCGGCGGGATCGAAAACTACTCGCGCCATCTCGACCAGCGCCCGCCGGGCAGCCCCCCCTGGACGCTGCTGGACTACTTCCCCGCCGACGCGCTGTACGTCATTGACGAAAGCCACATGACGATCCCGCAGGTGCGCGGGATGTGGGGCGGCGACCGGTCGCGCAAGGAGATTCTGATCGAGTACGGGTTCCGCCTGCCGAGCGCGATGGACAACCGGCCGCTGAGCTTCGAGGAGTTCGAGCAGCGCATCGGCCAGACGGTCTTCATGAGCGCGACGCCCGGCCCGTACGAGGACGCGCACGCGGAGCGCGTCGTCCAGCAGATCATCCGCCCGACCGGCGTGGTCGATCCCTCGATCGACGTGCGCCCGATCCAGGGCCAGATCGACGATCTGCTTGGCGAGATCAGCCGCCGGGTCAAGCGCGGCGAGCGCGCGCTGGTCACGACGCTGACCAAGCGCATGGCCGAGGACCTGGCCGATTACCTGCTCGAAATGGGGATCAAGGTGCACTACCTGCACTCCGAGATCGACACGATCGAGCGGATCGAGATTCTGCGCGACCTGCGCCTGGGCGTGTATGACGTGGTGGTCGGGATCAACTTGCTGCGCGAGGGGATCGACCTGCCCGAAGTCTCATTGGTGGCGATTCTCGACGCCGACAAGCAGGGGTTCCTGCGCTCGGAGCAGGCGCTGATCCAGACCATCGGGCGCGCGGCCCGCCACATCAACGGGCATGTGATCATGTACGCCGACCGGATGACGGACGCGATGCGCGGCGCGATCGACGAGACCGAGCGCCGCCGCGCAATTCAGATCGCGTACAATACGGAACACGGCATCGAGCCAGCCAGCATCGTCAAGGAGATCCGCGATCTGACGCAGCGCGTCCGCGCGATCAGCGACGCGGCCAAGCAGTCCGCCGCCGAGAAGGCCCCCTCCCCGGCGGACCTGCCGCCCTCCGATCTACGCCGCCTGATCGATACGCTGGAACAGGAGATGCGCGCCGCGGCCAAGGCGCTCGAATTCGAGAAAGCGGCGGCGCTGCGCGACCAGCTTCTGGAACTGCGGCAGGTCATGGCGCTCAAGGATCAGACGCAGCGTGACGCCAGCCTGAGCCTCGTCAGCGGCTCCGGGCGGCGACCGCGCCCAACACCGTAAGCGCGGGGGTGGGTCAGCCCGCCCCCCTGCCCTCTCCCTCTGCCGCGTTCGAGCGCGATTGCATCTTCCGGCGAGTTGCGCTATCTTCTAGTTTCACCCTGATCACAACAAGCCCGGTGTTTGCCGGTTTTTTGTGCTGTCTTGTGCGCCCCCAGCGGCAAGGGACAGGTATGATTGTCACACGCCAACGCCAGGAAGCGATAGAGGAGCAGACGCTGGCGCCCTACGCGCTGAAAAGCGGCCAGTCGAAGGGGCGTAGCTACCCCGACGAGGAGGCCGAGTACCGGACCGCGTTTCAGCGCGACCGGGACCGCGTGCTGCACACTACCGCCTTTCGCCGCCTGGAATACAAGACGCAGGTGTTCATCAACTACGAGGGCGACTATTATCGCACGCGGCTGACGCACACCCTCGAAGTCGCGCAGATCGGGCGCAGCCTGGCGCGCGCGCTCGGCGCCAATGAGGACCTGGTCGAGGCGATCTGCCTGAGTCACGATCTGGGCCATCCCCCCTTTGGACATTCAGGCGAGACGGTGCTCAACAAGCTGATGGACGGGCACGGCGGGTTCGACCACAACAAGCAATCGTACCGGATCGTCACCAAGCTGGAGAGCCGCTATCCGAACTGGCCCGGCCTCAACCTGACGTATGAAGTGCGCGAGGGTATCGTCAAGCACGAGACGGAGTACGATCTCAGCGATTCGACGGCGGCAGGCTTCGACCCGGACACGCGCGGCAGTCTGGAGGCGCAGATCGCGAATGTCGCCGACGAGCTGGCCTACAACGCGCATGACCTGGACGACGGCCTGCGCTCTGGGCTGATCGCGCCGGAGCAACTGGACGGGATCGAGCTGTGGCAGATGCTGAAAGAAAGCATCGGCTGGGACGGCCGGAACTTCTCCGAGCAGGTCCGGCACCGCCTGATCCGCCGCCTGCTGGGGATCGAGATTGACGACGTGATCCAGGCGACGGGAGCGGCGCTGGCGCAGTACGATCTGCCCGACCCTGGGTCGCTGCAACGCCTGCCGCGCAATGTCGTCGGGCACTCGGAGTCGGTGGGGGCGCTCAATCAGCAGCTCAAGACTTTTCTGTACACCAAGCTCTACCGGCATCACCGCGTCGTGCGCATGGCGGTGAAGGCCGAGCGGTTCATTGCGCAGATGTTTGAGACGTACCTCAACGAGCCGGAACAGCTCCCGCCGTCGGTGCGGCAGGTCGCCAACGGGCGCGGGCTGCACCGGGCGGTGTGCGACTACATCGCCGGGATGACGGACCGTTTCGCGCTCGAAGAATGGCAGCGGCTCTACGATCCTTTTACGCTCCCGTAAGCTCTCAAACGGCGGCACGTGAGATGGTCTTTGAAGGGTCTCTGGGACCGCCCAGAGGCGATCAGTCACAACTTGTTCCCGTTTTTCGGAGATCGTCAGGCAACGCAGGGGTGAAGGATAAGGATACATCATGGGCGAAGAGCAATTTCTGACCGCGGAAGGCGCCATGGAGTTGCGGGCCGAGCTAGAGCATCTGATCACAGTCAAGCGACCGCAGTTAGCTGAGCGGCTGCGCGAGGCGATCGGTCAGGGCGACCTGTCCGAGAACGCCGACTACACGGACGCCAAAGAGCAGCAGGCGTTTCTCGAAGGCCGGATTCTCTATCTTGAGACGCTGCTGCGGCACGCGACGATCATCGACGAGGGGAACGGCAAGGCGCCGCAGCGGGTCATGGTGGGCTGCGAGGTAACGATTGTTTCCGAGGGCGAGCCGCCTGAAACGTACCGCATCGTGGGCGCCGCCGAGGCCGATCCGCGCAACGGGCGCATCTCGAACGAAAGCCCGATCGGCGCGGCGCTGCTTGGGCGCCGCAAAGGCGAGGTCGTCGAGGTTCAGACGCCCGGCGGGTCCTGGTCGGTCAAGATCACGGACATCCGCTGGTAGCCGCTGCGCGCCGCCCTGCCCCAGGACACATCGAGGCTCTGGACACGGCGTCCAGAGCCTCGCTTGTTGGTCAGGTACTATGGCGCGCGGCTTAGTAGTTCAGCAGCTCCGCTGTGTCGCCGAACGCGGCGTCGGCCTTGGGGCTGGGCGGCACGCCGCCCTCTTTCGGCCAGGCCGCCAGCTCGACCGTAATGCGCTCGAAGAAGCTCTGCGGCGGCATCGCGCCTGTCCCGTATTGCAGGTCGATAATCCGCACCTGGACCCGTAGCGTCTGTGTTTCAAGCGTCGTCACCAGGCCCGGCTCGGCCAGCACCGCTTCGCCTTTGGGCGCGAGCTTGGTCCGCAGCGCCTCGTCGTTGAAGGCGTGGCGGCTCATCAGGACCTTCGTCACGGTGCGGATGTCGTTCTTGTCGAAGAGCCAGACCTCGGTCGCGGTCACTTTCTTCGGGTCGCCCACACCGATCGTCTCCGAGATGCCGGAGCCGCACTCGCCCAGGAACTCGCCTGACGGCGTCTCGATGCTGAACGACTCGTCGTACAGGTCATCGCCGAGGATGTAGGTGGACATATACTGGCCGACCGGGGGTTTTTCACCGGCGGCGGAGAAGTCGGTCTTCTGCTCGACGGCGGCGCGCTGGGCCGAGACGCGCTCGACGTGCGCGGTCGAGGCCGTCACACGCGGCGGCGTGCCGGGCGCTACGCCCGGCGCAGAAGCCGATACGGGCTGAGCCGCCGACGCCGGACGGGGCGCGCCGCTGCCGGGCGCCCAATAGAAGGAGAAGATAATCGCGAGGATCAAGCCGATCACCAGCGTGCCGCCGAGGCAGGCCAGCGGTCCCAGCACGCTCTGAAGCGTGCTGCGCTCGATCTTCGCCGCCTGTTCGGCTGCTGCGGCCTCGTTCGCCTGGGCAATCTCTAGCAGCGGTCCGAGCCGCGTGGCAAGCTCTGGATCGGTCTGCTGGTTCTCGGTGATCAAGGCGCGGATCATATCCGGCGTGACGCCCGCCGACACGATCTTGGAGCGGGCTTCTTCCGTATCGCCTGACTGCTCCAGCTCGACGGCCGCCATCTTGATCCACTGGTCCTTGTAACCATCCGCGAGGTGAACCGGCTCGGCGTCATAGAACTTGATCGGCGCGCCCCAATAGGTCCAGGCCAACCCGATGATCACGCCCAGCAAGACAAAGCCGAGCCGAGTCAACGCCGGAGCCATCGAGCCTAGCACGGGTTTTGCCATGATCTTCACCTGGGGAACAAGGCTTCCCATACGGCCTAGCCTTTCTCTGAGGGCTACCGCCTGGGCGGCAGCGCGATGGGTATCCTATGGACCGGTATCACTGCGATGCATTGTACATGAACACGAAACGCAAGACAAATCAATTGAGAGAGAGCGCGCCCCGACACAGGCGGGGTTGCGGGCGGACGCTCCATTGCCGGCAGCCCTTCCTATCAGGTAGAATGCAGTTATGATGTCCACACGCAAGCGCAACCAGTTTATCGTCCGCCAGGCTCAAACCGAGGCCGATCTGATCGCGTGCAGCCAGCTCGATCACACCTACACGACCGGGCATGTCTGGCAGGTCGATCTGCGCGAAGACGGCGACGAGACGACCGTTCGATTCCGCGTCGTGCACCTGCCACGCACGATCCGCGTGACCTACCCGCGCGATCGCGAGACGCTGCTGCGCTCGTGGAAGGATCGCGACTGTTTTCTAGTGGCGACAGTGGACGACGTGGTGCTCGGCTATGTGAACATGCGCGTCGAGGGGCCGAGCGGCAAAGGCTGGGTGCACGATTTGGTTGTAGATCAGCGGGTGCGGCGGCGCAAGATCGGCAGCGCGCTGATGGAGCAGGCGCTGCGCTGGGCACGGCTGCACGACCTGACGCACCTCACGCTCGACGTGCAGACCAAGAATTACCCGGCGCTTAGCTTCATCCGGGCGCATGGGTTCGCGTTTCACGGGTTCAACGATCATTACTACGCCAACCAGGATATCGCGCTGTTTTTCGGGCGTTCGGTCTGAGCGGTGTGTATAAGAAATTGGGCGAGCCGGTTTATAGAGTGAGCTACCCCGCGCACAATGGATGATCCCGATCTGCTTCACGGCGCGCTTGAGCTGATCAACGAGACGCTGACGACGACCATTGTCATCGTCGCGGCGTCGATCCTGCTCTACAACCTGAGCCGCCGCCTGCACGACCGGGTCACACGGGCGGCGTCGATCGTGCTGGGGCTGGTTGTGGTAGCGTATGTTGCGGACGTGTTCGTGTCGCTGGACCCCGGCGGGAACGACTACGTCGAAGCGTACCTGCGCCTGCAATGGATCGGCATTGCCTACATTCCGGCGGCGCTTTTCCACCTCTCGGACGCGCTGCTGGAGACGACCGGCCGGCCCTCGCGCGGGCGCCGCCGGCTGGTGATCCGCATCAGCTATTTGATCAGCACGGTCTTTCTGGGGTTGGCACTGTTTACCGATGCCGTCGTAACTAACCCCGCGCTGGGGGATATGCCGCGGATGCGCCCCGCCGCTGGGTTCGCGGTGTACACGGCTTATCTGCTGGTCGTCGGTACTGCGTCGGTAATTAACGTCGCGCGAGCGCGGGCGCGCTGCCTGACACGCTATACGCGCCGCCGGATGACGTATCTGCTGGCGGTGTTCCTGACGCCGGTCTACGGCACCTTCCCCTACTCGCTATTTTTTGGGCGGCTTGGCGACGAGCAGACGACGCTGCTGCTGATCATCCTGAACGCCTCGAACCTGGTGATCATGCTGACGTTGATTTTCATGGCGTATCCGCTGTCGTTCTTCGGGGCGCAGCAGCCGGACCGCGTCGTCAAGTCACGCCTGCTCGAATTTATGCTGCGCGGCCCGCTGACGGGCGCCGCCATCCTGGCCGTGATTTTGTTTGTGCCGCGCGCGACCAATCTGCTTGGCATCGACGGCGATGCGTTCATGCCGTTCGCGGCGGTCGCCGTGCTGCTTTTCTTGCAGTGGTCGATCACCCTGCTCCTGCCAGTGCTGACGCGCTGGCTGGTTTACGCCGAGGACCAGCCCCAGGCGCAGACGATCGAGCGGTTAAGCGAGCGCCTGCTGACCCAGGCCGACGCCTCGCAACTCCTTGAGTCAATTCTGGCCGCGATCTGCGACTCGCTGCGCGTGCCGACCGCTTTCGTCGCCGAAATTAATCCCTCCGGCGCGCGGCTGGTGCAGGTCGTTGGGTCGCTCGCGCCGTCGCACGATGCGCTGGAGTCGTCCGATCTGCCGTCGCTGATGAACGGCGGCGCCCGTGAGGGAGCGGGTCTTCAGCCCGTCGATGGTATGTTTGTCTGGCACTCGTACTGGCTGGTCCCGCTGCGCGCCAGCATCGGCGGTGCGGACGGGGCAGATGCGCCACTGCTGGGAATTCTCGGCGTATGGGCGCGGGCGCCGCAGCCGAATCTTGACGACGAGGAACGCCCGGCGTTCTTCCGGCTGGTCGAGCAAGCGGCGCGGGTGCTGGAAGAGATGCAGCGCCAGGCCGAGGTGTTTTTCGTGCTGGAAGGGCTGGCCTCGCAGATGGACCGCGTGCAGAAGCTGCACGGCGTGTCGCGCTTCGGGCATCTGTCGGACGAGCCGGAGCCGTATCCGTCCAGCGACTTGCTGGCGCAGGCGCAGTTCTCTGATCTGGTCAAAGACGCGCTGCGCGATTACTGGGGCGGCCCGAAACTGACCGACAGCGAGCTTCTTAAGCTCAAGGTGGTCTGGCGCGAAATGGCCCAGGCCAACGACAACAACCCGGTTCGCGCGCTGCGGGCAGTGCTGGCGCGCGCCATCGAAAACCTGAAGCCAGAAGGCCAGCGCAGCCTGACCACGACCGAGTGGGTGTTGTACAACATCCTCGAAATGCGCTTTTTGCAGGGGCGCAAGGTCCGCGATGTGGCGCTGCGGCTGGCGATGAGCGAGTCCGACCTGTACCGCAAGCAGCGTATCGCGATCGAGGAAGTCGCGCGCGAGATTGCCGAGATGGAGCGCGGTTTGCTCGCCGAAGCGCCCAATGGATTATCGGATCGCCACGCTTCTGATCTGGCTCCTGAACCCCACGCGGAGCAGCCCCCCGCTTCGGCCTCGCGCTGAGGTTTTTTTCCGGTCGTTTGACAAGGATTTTCCCCATTCCTATAATGACTGCGGATGTACCGTAAATCTTAGTAGTCGGCGACGCGAAAAGCTGGCCGTATCATCAGGCGTACCGGCTGAGGAAGGCATATATCACTATGTCAGCAGAGTTTCAGAGCACGAGCGCCTCGCCTCCGCTTCCTCCTGACGAGGGGTATTGGGAGGCGCTTCTCCAGGAAGGAGATAGCGCCGTCGTAGGGGGGATGCCTCGGCAGCGCGACCTCGATTGGGATGAATTTGAACTGCACGACGCCTCGCCCGGCCTGACGAATGGCGCGACGCCGTCCGGCTCCGAGGCGGACTGGGACGAGGTCCAGCGGATATTTGATTTTGACGAAACAACCGAGCTACGTGTGGTGGGCTTCAACCGGGGTGGCTTGCTGGTCGAGTGGAACAGCCTGCGCGGGTTCATCCCGGCCAGCCAGCTGATTGATTTCCCAGTGATGGCGGACAACCGCGCCCGGCGCGAGGCGCTGGCTCAGCGGGTAGGGCACACGATCCGGCTGCGGGTGATCGAGCTGGACCGCGATCAGAACCGGCTGATTCTGTCCGAGCGCGCGGCGCAGGTCGAGCCGGGCACGCGGGCCAACGTCCTGACCACGATCCAGCCCGGCGATACCTGCACCGGCCAGGTCACGAACCTGTGCGATTTCGGCGTGTTTGTCGATCTCGGCGGGCTGGAGGGCCTGATCCACATCAGCGAGCTGAGCTGGGGGCGCGTCGGGCACCCGCGCGACGTGCTGAAGCGCGGCGATACGGTCACGGTTCACGTGATGCAGGTTGATCAGGACCAGGGCCGCGTCGCGCTGAGCCTCAAGCGTATGCGGCCGGACCCCTGGAAGACGGTCGAGGCGCGTTACACCGTCGGACAGATGGTCGAAGGCGTGATCACCAATGTCGTCGATTTTGGCGCCTTCGCGTGCATTGAAGAAGGTCTCGAAGGGCTGATCCACGTCTCGGAGCTGGCCGAGGGGCACTTCCTGCACCCGCGCAACGTCGTGCGCGAGGGCGACACCGTCCGGGCGCGCATTCTGAATATCGACGGCAACGCGCGGCGGCTTGGCCTCAGCCTGCGCCGCTGACGCTGCGCCCGCATCCGCCCGGATCAACAACAGAGTCCCGCTATCGGCGGGACTCTGCGAGCGTCTGGCCTGGCGCTAGCGATCGCGGCTGCCGTCGCTTGTGACCGGCGGGACCCACTGCGGCTGCGTCATCCGCTCCGGCCGCAGGATGTCGTCCAGCGCCTCCTGGCTGAGCAAGCCCCGCTCCAAGACCAGCTCGTACACCCCGCGCCCGGTAGCGAGGGCTTCTTTGGCGACCGAGGCCGCGTTGTCGTAGCCGATGTACGGGTTGAGAGCAGTCACGATTCCAATCGAGTTCTCGACCATGCGGCGCAGGTGCTCGCGGTTGGCGGTGATGCCACTCACGCAGCGGGTGGCGTAGGTCCGGCAGGCGTTGCGCAGGTGCGTCAGGCTGTTGAACAGCGCGTAGGCGATGATCGGCTCCATCACGTTCAATTGAAGCTGCCCGGCCTGGGCGGCCATCGTGACGGTCATGTCATTGCCGATCACCTCAAACGCCACCTGGTTGACGACTTCGGGGATGACCGGGTTGACCTTGCCGGGCATGATCGACGAGCCGGGCTGCACCGCCGGCAGATTGATCTCGCGCAGGCCCGCGCGCGGGCCAGACGAAAGCAGGCGCAGGTCGTTGGCGCTCTTGGAGAGCTTGACTGCGATCCGCTTCAGCACGCCCGAAAGCTGGACGAACACGCCGGTATCCTGCGTCGCCTCGACCAGGTTAGGCGCGGTGATCAGGTCGATGCCGGTCACGGCGCGCAGGTGCTTCAGCACGGCCGGCGCGTAGTCGGGATGCGCGTTGAGGCCGGTGCCGATCGCGGTCGCGCCCATGTTGATCTCGACGATCAACTGCGCCGCCTCGCGCAGCCGTTCCATATCCTCGTCGAGCATCACGACATAGGTGCTGAACTCCTGGCCGAGCGTCATCGGGACGGCGTCCTGAAGCTGGGTGCGCCCCATCTTGATCACATCGGCGAACTCGTCCGCTTTGGCGGCGAAGGCGTCGCGTAGCTCGCGCATGGCTTCGAGCAGTTGGTCAATGGCGAAGCGCAGCGCGATCTTCAGCGCCGTGGGGTACACATCGTTGGTGCTCTGCGACAGGTTGACGTGATTGAGTGGGTGAACCACGTCGTATTCGCCGCGCTTGCGGCCTAGCAATTCCAGCGCGCGGTTGGCGATAACCTCGTTGGCGTTCATGTTGGTCGAGGTCCCTGCCCCACCCTGGATCGCGTCCACGACGAACTGATCGGTCCACTGGCCCCGCCGCACTTCTTCCGAGGCCGCAATGATCGCATCGGCGATCGCCGGGTCGAGCAGGCCGAGGTCGCGGTTCGCCAGCGCCGCCGCCTGCTTGACGCAGCCGAGCGCCACGATCAGAAACGGGTAGGTGCTGATCGGCGTGTCCGAAATCGGGAAGTTCTCGACGGCGCGCTGCGTCTGGATGCCGTAGTAGACCTCTTCGGGAAGGGTGCGCTCGCCCAGCGAGTCGCGCTCGACGCGCACCCGCCCGGTGGCGAGCGGCGTGCGCGTTCCGGCAAGCTGCCCGGCCGAATATTCGAGGCGCTCGGCCAGCGTCTCGGAGGCGACGAGCACCAGTTGCTGGTAGATGCCCGGCCGCTCGGCCTGGATACGGCCCAACGCTTCACGCGTCAGGCAGAGCGCGCGCACGGGCGTCAGGGCGTAGGCGGATGCGACGTGCGTCGGGCTGCCGAGCAGCAGGCGCTCGCCAAGCATCGCGCCCGGCCCCAGCGTCGCCAGCTCGGCGGGCTGCTGGCCGATGCCGTGCGTGATCATCACATCGCCAAGCTCGATCAGGAGGACGGACTCACGCGCGCCGCGCTCGTGAAAGAGATACTGGCCCGGGCGGTAATCGACCACCGTGACCAGGCTGGCGATATAGGCCAGCGCGTCTGCATCAAGTTTCTGAAACAACTTCGTGTCGTGCAGCATCGCCTGGATGCTTGAGCCGGTCATGCTATTCTCCTACAACGCCGGGCTGGCGGCGGGCGGCCAGCCCGGACCCGCGCCAAGCGCCACGTCTCACAAGCCGGAAACCAGTTGGTATAATCTACTTCAGTTCGGCGTTGGTGCCGAATACTCTCACTCGTACCCAAGCCCGGAAGGCGCATGAAACCGAACGGATCGAATGGCCGGCCGCTGGTGGACATCCGCGGCCTGAGCAAGACGTATCAGCCCGATTGCCCGGATTGCGCCGTGCTGCACGAGATCGACCTGACCATCGGCGAGGGCGAGTTCGTCGCTCTGTTGGGGGTCAGCGGCAGCGGCAAGAGCACTCTGCTCAACCTGATCAGCGGGATTGACCAGCCGTCCAGCGGGGTGATCCTGCTCGACGGGATCGAGGTCACGCGCCTGGACGAACAGGCGCGCACGCTTCACCGCCGCGACCAGATCGGGATCGTGTTCCAGTTCTTCAACCTGATCCCGACGCTAACCGTGCTCGAAAATGTCACGCTGCCGCTGGAGCTGCGCGGCGCGAACCGCCGCCAGAGCGAGCAACGCGGACGGGCGCTGCTGGCGCGGGTCGGCCTCGCCGATCGCGCGGCGGATTTCCCAGATCGGCTGAGCGGCGGCGAGCAGCAGCGCGTCGCGATTGCGCGAGCGCTGGTTCACGAGCCGCGCCTGGTGCTGGCCGACGAGCCGACTGGCAACCTCGACGCCGAGACAGGCCGATCCGTGCTGGCGCTGCTGCTGGAGCTGACCCGGCAGGCGGGCCGGACGCTGCTCATGGCGACGCACGACGCGTCGATCATCCCGCAGGCGGACCGCGTGCTGCGGATTCAGAGCGGGCGTCTGGCGCCGGTGCTGAGCGAGCCGGAGGCTGCCCGCCCACCGGCCCCTTCCCGGCGATGAGACGGCGCGCTCCATGAACTTGATTCTGCTGCGCCTCACGCGGCGCTACGTTGACCGGCGTCTGCTCCAGAGCCTGCTGTTTGTGGCCGGGATCGCGCTTGGCGTGGCCGTTGGCGTCGCGATTGATCTGGCGAATGGGGCCGCGAGCCGCGCGTTCTCCTTGAGCGTGGAGAGCGTCACCGGGCGCACGACGCACCAGATCGCCGGCAGCTCCGGCAGCGTGCCGACCGCGCTTTATCGCACGCTGCGCGCCGAGGCAGGCGTGCGAAGCGCTGCGCCGGTGATCGAGTCGACGGTTCGCGCTGAGAGCCTGGGCGGGCGCGCGTTCCGGCTGCTGGGCGTCGATCCCTTCGCCGAAGCGCCCTTCCGCAGCTACCTGACCAGCGATGCGCTGGCCGGGGCGGACGCCAGCGCGGGCGCGGCGCTGTTCGCCTTCTTGACCGAGCCGGGCGCGGTCCTGATCAGCCGCGACCTCGCCGCGCAGGAGCAGCTTGCGCCGGGCGACACGATCACGTTGCGCACCCGCACGCGTGAGTCGGCGACTGTCACGGTGGCGGGCTTCCTGGCGACGGAGCAGGACGGAGCGGACAGCGCGCTCAGCGATCTGATCGTGGCCGATATCGCCACGGCGCAGGAGATCGCGGGGCAGCCCGGCGCGCTGACGCGAATCGACTTGATTCTGCCAGAGGCCGCCGATCTGAGCGCGATTGAGGGGCTGCTGCCGCCGGGCGCGGCTCTGGTCCGCACCGCCGCGAGCAACGACGCGCTGGCGCAGATGACCGAGGCGTTTGAGCTGAATTTGCAGGCGCTCAGTCTGCTGGCGCTGCTGATCGGCGTGTTCCTGATTTACAACACGGTGACGTTCAGCGTGGTGCAGCGCCGCCCGATGATCGGCATCCTGCGCGCGATCGGCACGACGCGGCGCCAGGTCTTCGCGCTGATCCTGGCCGAAGCCGTGCTGCTCGGTTTCATCGGGACGGTGATCGGCCTGGGGCTGGGGATCGTGCTGGGGCGCAGCGTGGTCGGGCTGGTGGCGCAGACGGTCAACGATCTGTATTTCCGCGTCAACGTCGAGCGTGTGGCCGTGCCGCCTGGCACGCTGTTGCGCGGCCTGCTGATCGGCATAGGCGCGAGCGTGATCGCGGCGATCATCCCGTCGCTGGAAGCCACGCGCACGCCACCCGCCGGGGTGCTACGACGCTCGGACGTTGAGCAGCGAGCGTGGCGGCTGCTCCCGGCGCTGACGCTTGGCGCGCTGCTGCTGATCGGCGCCGGGATCGGCGTGCTGCGAGTTGATACGCGTGACCTGATGACCAGCTTCGCGGGGCTGTTCATGGTGCTGGTCGGCGGCGCGCTGCTGACGCCGGTTGCGCTGGTGGGCGCCATGCAGATCGTCGGGCCGGGGATGGGGCACGCCTTTGGCGTGCTGGGGCGGATGGCGCCGCGCGCGATTACGCGCTCGTTGAGCCGCACGTCAGTCGCCGTGGCCGCGCTGACCCTGGCTGTAAGCGCAATCGTGGGCGTCAGCGTCATGATCAGCAGCTTTCGCGTCACGGTCAGCGATTGGCTGGCGACCACCCTGGGCGCGGATATCTTCATCTCGCCGTTTGCCGAAGTGGACGGCGGAATTGATGTGGATATCGATCCCGCTATCGTGGCGCGCCTGGAGCGGGTTAAGGGCGTGGTGCGCGTGCCGACGGTGCGCAATACTACCGCGATCGCGCCCGATTACCCCGATCAGCCGCCCGCGAACCTGACGGTACCAAGCGACGACATCACGAGCAAGCCCCGGCGCTTCGTCTGGAAACGGGTCGAGGGCAGCTATTGGGACGCGCTGCGCGCCGGGCAGGTCATCGTCAGCGAGCCGTTCGCGTTCCGGCGCGGTATCACGCCGGACAACGCGCGGATCACGCTGCTGACCGACCAGGGTCCAATCACTTTTGAGGTCGCAGGCGTCTACTACGACTACACGACGGACCAGGGCAGCGTCATGATCGCGCGCGAGGTTTACGACCTCTATTGGGACGATCCGTACCTCTCCGCGCTGGCGCTGGACCTCGCGCCGGGCGTGAGCGTGGAGGCGACGCTCGACACGCTGCGCACCGAGACGCTGGTCGACACCGGCCTGCGCGCTCAGAGCAACCGCTCGCTACGGGCGGGCGCGCTCGAGGTTTTCGACCGCACGTTCGCCATCACGGTCGCGCTGCGCCTGCTGGCGACGATTGTCGCGTTTATCGGCATTCTGAGCGCGCTGCTGGCGCTTCAGCTGGAGCATACGCGGCAGTACGGCGTGATGCGCGCCAACGGTATGACCCCGCGCCAGCTTCGCGTCTTCACGCTGCTGCAAACCGGGCTGATGGGCGTAGTGGCGGGGGCGTTGGCGCTGCCGCTCGGCATTGCGCTGGCGATCATCCTGATCGAAGTGATCAATGTGCGCTCGTTCGGCTGGTCGATGGACCTGGCGCTGGGCGGGCAGGATTTCGCGCAGGCGTTTGCGGTTGCGCTCGGCGCGGCGCTGCTGGCGGGAGTGTACCCCGCCTGGCGCCTGAGCCGGCTCGTGACCGCGCAGGCATTGAGGAGCGAATAAGCGATGAAAGAGCATTTTTCGAAACGGTTCAGCACCTATAGCATTGTCGCGCAGGATCCGGCGACCGGCGAGCTGGGCGTAGCCGTGCAGACGCACCAGATGTGCGTCGGGAGCGTTGTGCCCTGGATAAAGCCGGGCCTCGGCGCGTTGGCGACCCAGGCTCACGCCAATATCAAGTTCGGACCGCTCGGCCTGGCCCTGCTCGCAGAGGGGATCGAGCCGGACCGCGTGATCGCGGCGCTGGTCGCTTCCGACGCCGGGGCGAATCGCCGTCAGGTGGCGGTGGTAGACGCGCAAGGACGCGCCGCGGCCTGGACCGGCGAGAACTGCATCCCGGAGGCATCACATCATGCCGGCGAAGGCTACAGCGTCCAGGCCAATATGATGACAAACCCGACCGTCATTCCGGCGATGACGCAGGCGTTCGAGAGCGCGCCCGGCGATCTGGCGGCGCGTATGCTCGCCGCGCTGAGGGCCGCCCAGGCTGAGGACGGCGACATTCGCGGGATGCAGTCGGCGGCGCTCAAGGTCGTGCCGGGCGACCGCGCCAAGCCCGCCTGGGACGCGCTCTATGACCTGCGTGTGGACGAGCACGACAGCCCGGTGGAGGAGCTGGCGCGGCTGGTCCGGCTGCGGCGCGCGGCGCTGCTCGACGAGCACGGATTCCACGCGTTTGACGCGGGCCAAATCGACGAGGCGCTGGCGCTCTGGCGCGAAGCGCGCACGATCGCGCCGGAAATGGAGGAGCTGCCCTTCTGGCAGGCGATGACTCTCGCCGACGAGCGGGCTGATGTGGCGGTAGCGGTCGATCTGCTGCGCCCGGCCTTCGAACACGATCCGCGCCGCGCTGAGTGGACGGACCTGATCCGGCGCTTGCAGGCGTGCGGGATGCTACGCCGCGCCGGGGCGGCGGACGAGATCATCGCGGCGCTCGGATGGTAGCCGCCAGGCGATGAAAGGACGCGGGGCGATGGCTCGAACGGTAATCCGGCTGGCGTTGGTGGGGGTATTCGTGGCGTCGGTCGCGCTGATCGTGTCGTCGGTGCTGGCGACGCGCGAGACGGCGAAGTCCCCGGCGGGTCAGACTGTCGCGCTGCCGGTCGTCGCCGCGCCAGGCGTGGAGTCGTTCGCCCGCGCAATCGAGCCGCGCGCGTGGTCCTTCCCGGCCGATCACGGCGCGCATCCTGAGTTTCAGACCGAGTGGTGGTACTACACCGGCAACCTCGCCACGGAAGACGGGCGGCGCTTTGGCTATCAGTTCACTGTGTTCCGCCGCGCCCTGACGCCGGAAGCGGGCGAGTCTGGTTCGGAATGGCGCTCTACGCAGGCGTACATGGCGCACTTCACCGTGACGGATGTCGAGGGTGCCGCGTTTTACCAGGCGCAGCGTTTTAGCCGGGGCGCGGCGGGATTGGCAGGCGCGGCGGCGGAGCCGCGCTACCGCGTCTGGCTGGACGATTGGGCCGTCGAAGCCAGCGACGACGCGGCCACGTCATTGAGGCTGGCCGCCGCTTCGCCAGAGGTTGCGGTGGACTTGACGCTGGAGCAGGCCAAGCCCCCTGCCCTGCAAGGCGACCGTGGCCTCAGCCCCAAGAGCGACGAGCCGGGCAACGCGAGCTACTACTATTCGCTGACCCGCTTGCTGACCAGTGGGACGATCCGTATTGGCGCGGAGATGTTCGCCGTGACCGGCGCGAGCTGGATGGACCATGAGTTCAGCACCAGCGCGCTCGGCCCGGATGCCCAGGGGTGGGACTGGTTCGGCTTGCAGCTGGGCGATAACCGCGAGCTAATGCTCGGCCAGATCAGGCTGGTAGACGGTGAGATCGAACCCGCGTTCGGCGGCTTGCTGGTCGAGGCGGACGGCGCGGCGCGCTACCTGTCCGCGTCGGCGTTCGGTATCGAAGCGACGCGCTGGTGGACCAGCCCGCACACCGGCGCGACCTACCCCGCCGGGTGGACAATCGCCGTTATGCTGGACGAAGGCAAGTCGCTGACGCTGGAGGTGGAGCCGTTGCTGGCCGATCAAGAATTGCGCGAGGGAATCGTGTATTGGGAAGGCGCAGTGCGGATCAGCGGCGATGCGACCGGCTATGGCTACGCCGAACTAACCGGCTATCACGGGACGATGCGAAATCGGTTCTAGGCAAAGAGCAGCGAAAAGCAACAGAGAGAAGAGGCTGCTTTTCGCTGTTCCTGGCTGCTCTTGGCTGTCGCTAGCTCGTTTTCTCCGCCAGAGCGCGCCGGGCGTGGTGCTGAATGGCGCGCACCATTTCCATCAGCCCCTGCCCTTTGCCCATCGAGATCTCATGGCCGAAAATCCTCAGCACGATGTCGGGCGTCACGGCGGCGACTTGCTCCAGTGGGGCGCCGGAAAGCGTTTCGTCGAGGATGACCGCCATCGCCTGGGCTGATAGCCCCTGTGGATTTTCGACCGCGAAATGAAACTTCAGCGTGCCGTCCGGCTGCGGCTCGGACCAAACATACGCATCGGACTCGCACGCTGGGACGCGATGCTCCGGCGCGTAAGGGCGGGTCGCAATCCGGGCTGGGACCGTCTCAAAGCGCCCGGCGATGTCGAGCAGCAGCTCGGTGCGCTCGCTGCGGGTTGTCACAAAGTCGAAATCAGCCAGCATTTCCTTCAGTTTTTCGGGGTACTCAGCCATAACCTCTCGCGTTCTGCGCGCTGCCGGGGCCTGACCGCGCTCCGTATCAGCGCTCGATCGGGACATTCACCAGGTTGCCCCACTCTGTCCAGCTACCGTCGTAGTTGCGCACGCGATCGTAGCCCAGCAGGTATTTGAGCACAAACCAGGTGTGGCTGCTGCGCTCGCCGATCCGGCAGTAGGTGATAATCTCGTTGTCCGGCGATAGCTTCTGCTCCCCCTCGTAGATCTGGCGCAGTTCGTCGGCAGATTTGAAGGTACCGTCCGGGTTGATCGCCCTGCTCCACGGGACGTTGACCGCGCCGGGAATGTGTCCGCCGCGCAGCGCGCCCTCGTTTGGGTAGTCGGGCATGTGCAGGCGCTCGCCGCGATATTCCTCCGGGCTGCGCACATCGACCAGCGGCAGATTAGCCTGGACATGCTGATAGACCTGATCGCGGAACGCGCGGATGTGCCGGTCGTCGCGCGGCAATGCTTTGTAGCGGGTTGGCTCGTAGTGCGGCACTTCGCGGGTCAGCGGGCGCCCTTCGGCCTGCCACTTGGTGCGCCCGCCGTCCATAATCCGCGCGCGATCGTGCCCGAAAAGCTGGAAAACCCAGAAGGCGTAGGTCGCCCACCAGTTATTCTTGTCGCCATAAAACACCAGCGTCGTCTGCGGTGTCGCGCCGAGCCGGGACATCAACTGCTCGAACTCGCGCTGATCCAGGTAGTCGCGCCGTAAAGGGTTGTTGAGGTCGTGTGTCCAATCGACCTCGACCGCGCCAGGGATGTGCCCCGACGCATACAGCAGCGGGTCTTCGTTCGATTCAATGATCCGCACGTCGGGATCGTCCAGATGTTCCGCGACCCACTGCGTGGAGACCAGAACCTCGGCGTGTGTATAGCCGCGTTGCGTCAAATCAAGTGTCTCAGACGGCTTTTCTGACATGCTGCATTCTCCTACCGGCATGGTTATGCTGCGCGCCGGGCGCGTCGTAGTGGGGCGTTCAGGGCCACGCGAAAGTGGTCTATGTGACGGTCACACCGAATATTATAGATGATTACCTACTAAATGTCAGATGCTGGCGGCGCGAGACGCGCGATGGAGGAGCCGGTTTGCGCCACAGGGATCGGAGCGGTATAGTTCGCGGCGTGAGGATCGACCCTTCAGGGGAGAAACTATGCGCACCAAAAAGAAGCAAGCGCCGTCGCCGCTCCGTTTTCTACTGGGCGCTGGCGTCGCGGGCTATGTCCTGTTTCTGCGCCCGCAGATGA
The DNA here is from genome assembly GCA_035325905.1 of Aggregatilineaceae bacterium. Classification (GTDB taxonomy): domain Bacteria; phylum Chloroflexota; class Anaerolineae; order Aggregatilineales; family Aggregatilineaceae; genus DYGX01. Next base: position 88,905 of record DAOKYY010000003.1, read on the forward strand.
TCAAATGGAGCACGCGCCTGGGCGAGTCGCAGCGCCGCCTGCCCGGCGATGACATCATCCCGCAGCCGAACTTCCAGATGACCCAGGCGATCAACATCGACGCTCCGCCCGAGGCGCTGTGGCCCTGGCTGGCGCAGATGGGGCGCGAGCGCACCGGCTATTATGCGCAGGACCTGCTCACCAACTGGGGCATTCCAAGCGTCACCTTCTTGCGGCAGGACATCGATCCGCCCACCGTTGGCGCGGAGATGGATGGTGGCTATCACATCATGGAGCTGGAGCCGAACCGCAAGCTGCTGTTCGGCGGGTTTAGCCTGCGGCGCCCGCTGGGCGTCACCCAGGATGTCACTTGGCTGTACCTGCTGGAGCGCCGCCCGGACGGTAGCACCCGGCTGCTGGTCCGCCGCCGCGCCTACAGCTACGGCCTGCTGGGGCTGGCTTGCAACGCCGTAGACGAGATTGCCTGCTTTTTGATGTTCCGGCAGCAGCTTGAAACGCTGAAGGCTCACGCGGCCAGCATGGCCTATCTGCAGACCGAGAACACCGCCGCGCGAAACTCCGGCTTACCGGGTGCGTAAATAGGGATAGAACCGATTTCGCAACCGTGGAGAAGGCACGTGAACACTCAAAAACGCCTCTACCGCTCGACTACGGACTCACATGTCGCCGGAGTGTGCGGCGGGATTGCGGAGTATCTTGAGGTTGACCCGACGCTCGTTCGCCTGGCCTTCGTCGCGCTGACCCTGATGGGCGGCCCTGGGCTGATCATCTACATCATTCTGTGGCTGGTCGTGCCTGAGGCGCCAGAAGGCAAGCGCAAGTCCAAGCAGAAGAACGAGGTCTACTACGAGGACGTGGTCCGCTCCGAGATTCCGACGGCGCCCAGCGACGACCAGGAGCCTTAAGCCCAGGCGCGCGGACGCGCTACGAGCCGCAATCATTCCTGCTGAACGAAGTCGGACGCCTCGCGCGTCCGGTTTCTTTTCTCGGAGAGGTCATGCGGGCGCGCTGTTCTCCTGCGCCAGCGCGTCGTCGGCATCCTGGCGCATTGCAGCAGCTTTTTCTTGAATGGCAGCCAATCTGTGGCCGTAAAGCGGGTACGCGAACAGCAGCGCGACGCCCGCCGCGACCGCTAGCAGCGGCAGCACAACCGCGAAAGCGCGGATCGCTGTCACGACGGCCTCAGGCTGGGCGGCGGCGGCTACGTCGGCGTCGAACCCGGCCGCCGCCAGGCCCTCGCCCAGAATCAACCCGGCCAGCGCAGGCGGAAAGCGGAAGATGAACCCCAGAATGCCGCGATACATCCCCTCGCGCCGCTGGCCGGTCCGCACGTAGTCATCATCGACCACTTCGGCGAACAGCATATCCGGCCCCAGCGCCGAGCCGCCGACGACCAGCCCCAGCACGCCCAGCGCGATCGCCATGGTCGTCAGGCTGCTGACGAAGATCAGCGGCAGCGCCAGGATCGCGGTGCCGATCATCGAGATGATCATCGCGGCGCGCGAGCCGATCTGCCGGATGATGCGCTGCCAGATCAGGAGCGACAGGCCCGCCGAGGCAAACAGCACCAGCAGCAGTTGCGTCAGCTGGTACCCCTCGATGCGCAGGACATAGTCTGCATAGAAGGGCATAACGAGCACGAACACGCCGATGATGAAGCGCGTCGTGAAGTTGATGCCCAGCACGATCGCGAAGGTGCGATTGCCTGTCACTACGCGGAGCTGATCGCGAAAGGAGACGGTTCGCCGCTTGGCGAAAGCCGGATTTTCCTGGATGCCGATCAACGACAGAAGGTGCAGCCCGGCAGCGGCAGCGCCCCACATCAGCGCGAGCGCGCTCCAGCCCAGGTTCTCGTAGACGATGGGCGTCAGAGCGACCGCCAGGCCATTGCCGGCCGCAAAGCCGATCAACTGGCGAATGCTCGCCGCCTGAGCGCGCTCGCCGGTGGACGAATACATTTCGGGGAACAGCGCGTCCTGGTTGAGCGTGATGATCGTTTGCAGCAGGTCGTAGAGGCTGATGATCACCAGGAAGTAGACCAGCAGCGCGGACGAGTTGTCGCGGTCGAACGGCGGCAGCCACACCAGCGCGAAGGCGATCGCGGTGGGAATCGCCAGCAGGCCGATGAAGAAGCGACGCCGCCCCCAGCGCGTCGCGGTCCGATCCGACAGCCACCCGGCAACCGGGTCGTTGACAGCGTTCCAGAAGCCAAACGCGAACCAGCCACGCCCGACCCATTCCGGCGGCAGGCCCATCACCGTCGTGTAGAAATACTGGATAAAGGTGTTGAACGTGCTGTAGGTCAGCAGACCGGCGGCGTTGCCGAGCGAATAAAACAACGTGCGCCAGAGGGGCACGCGCTTCGTGGGCTGGCTGGCGCGTGCGCTTTCCGCCGCGCGCTCTAGGGCGTGATCGGCCACTCCATCTCCTTCCAGGGAGCCTGCGCGGCCACCTATGTTACTGGCCCGGCCCGATTTGCTCAAGGCGCAAGATATAGGCGCCGCCGGTCAGCCCCTGGCCGCGCTGATAGCGCGACGCCGCGATGATGTACGGGCCATCGTAGGGGAGCGTGAAGCCGTCGATCAGCGCGTCCTTCTCCCCTGCCCCGTCGTCGTCGAAGGCGATCTGCTTGCGCGCCTGGTCGTAAATGGTCACGAGCGCGTCCAGATCGCCAGACGCGCGCTCCATCGAGACGCGCACAACATCCCCGGCGCGTCCCTGGAACACGTATTCCTCGACGGGGCTTGCGTCCGAGATCGTCCCGCTCAACGCATCCCCGTACAGAATTTCGACCGGCTGCCCTGCGCGCGGAGCCACGCGGCCGGAGAGCTGCAAGTCGAACCGCGCCGCGTCCTCGTCTGCTCCAATCCGGGCTGCGCTGGCGGCCAGCATGTACGCGCCCGGCGCGGGCACGCCAAACGCCGTAATGCGCGCCTGTCCGGTCCCATCGTCTGAGGCGCGCGCTAGCTCGTTGGCGGTTTGATCCAGAATCGCGATGGTGGGCGGAGCATCGCTCGACCGGACCGTGACCGTCAGCAGATCGCCAGCCTCGGCGTGGAAGCGAAAATAGCGTGCGGGAGATTCCTCGGTCCACGTGCTCTGGACCGTCGCGCCATAGTCGATCAGCAGCGCGCGCTCAGGTGTGAGGCCCAGTTCCTCAGGCGGAATCCGCGTGACCGCGAGCGTAAAGCTGCCCTCGGACTGGCCGTAACCCGTCGCCTGGATCAGGTAGACGCCGGTTTTCTGGATGGTGAAATCACGGATCGCAGCGTTGAGCGTCCCCTCGGACAGCGGGTCGTCGTCGTTCGAGGCCAGGATGCCGCCTTCCGCCGTGGCGAAGTCGAGATGCGGGTCGAGGCTGCCCGATACCCGGCGCATCGTGATATTGACGACATCACCGCGCTGAGCGCGCAGGAAGTAGAACACGACACGGCTTGAGCGGGTGATCTGTCCCAGGGCGCTCTGGCCGTAGTTGATCGTCTCCGCGCCCGCCTGCCCCGGCGGGCCGCCGAACCCGACCGATCCGTCGAGCAGGCTGGCGGCAACGACCGCCAGCGTCAGGCAGAGTCGTATGAACCGGGTCATATCATCGCTCGGAGTTGCCCGGCCAGGCGGCAGGAGTGGGGCCTCACGGCTGTCGCAGCAGCGTGATCGAGAACGTTCCAGCCATGCTCACTTCTTTGTCCAGCCCGTAACGGCCCACGGCGATCAGGTAGGTGCCGCTGGCAGGTAGCGTGACATCGCTCAAGAGCGGGTCGTAGGTGCCACCGATCGGGCTGTCGTCGTTATACGCGATCTGCGTCCAGCTTCCGCCGGCTGCCTGGTAGAGATGCAGAATCGCGTCGACGTTGCCGCTAAGCTGATCCACCTCAATCGTGATCGTGTCGCCCGCCGCGCCGGTGAACACGTAGAACAGCAGGTAGTTGTCGTTGTCAATTGCGCCGACCTGCGTCTGCCCGTAGCTGATCGGCGTGACAACTGTATCAGCGGCGGCGGGCGCTGCCTCATCCTCTCCGGCCAGCTCGACGGTCAGTTCGTAGGCGCCAGTCGTCGGCTCGGCGTCCGGGCCGACATAGCGGGAGACCAATACCTGATACGCGCCGTCCTGCGGCAGCGTCGCGACGATCTGCGAGTCGCGGATCACGCCGGGATCGGTGTCGTCGTTGGCGTCGATCACCGTGCCCGCCTCGTCGCGCAGTTCAAGATACGGGTCCAAGCTTGAGCCGGGCGCGGCGCGCAACGTCAGGCGCACGCGCTGTTCGGCGGTCCCGCTTAGGGTGTAGGCGCGACTTGGTGTCGCGTCGTCGATAACGCCGGACAGCGTCTGCCCAGGGGCGATGGTCTCGATCTCAGCCGGGGATGTTGGCGCTTCGCCTGACTCTCCGGCGTCGAGCGCGGTGGCTCGATCCGGCTGGTTGAACACGAGAATGTAGCCGCCGGTTCCGCCCACGGCGCCGAAGCGCGTCGTTACGATGAGGTAGTAAGTCCCGGCGGCGGGCGTGCGCAGCGCGGTAAGCGCGCCGGTGCCACTGGACACGATCTCGCGCAGCGAATCGGTTGCGAGAATCAACACCGGATCGAGGCCGGGGTCTGCGGTAATCGACAGATCGATCAGCTCGCCCGCCTGCGCCTCGAAGCGGTAAGCATCCGGCGTGCCATCGAACACCGCCTGCACCGGCGCGTTTGGCTGGAGCGGCGCGCTGTCCGGCAGCAGCAGGGTATCGCCCGCGCCAGACGCGAGGCTCAGCGACAGTTCGTAGGGGCCACTGGACGTGCCTGCTTCCTGGTCGAAGCGAGTAGCGACGATGGCGTAGTAAGCGGTGCGTGGCAGCGTGTGCTCGATCCGCGCGTCGCGCTCCACACCGTCGACGATGTCGTCATCCTCCTCAAGCGGGATGCGCGCGTCGTCCAGCAGCAGCAGAAACGGATCTAGCCCGTTTAGCGTTTCGGGGTTCAGGCTGTTCATCTCGATCACGACGCGCTGGCCCGCTTCGCCGAGGAACGTGTAGATGTCCATGAAGCGTTCGTTTCCGAGCGCGCCTTGCAGCGTGTCGCCGGGCGCGATAGCTGGCAGCTCGGCGAAGTCTTGCGGCAGGGTTGGCAGCTCGCCTGGCTCAGGCGTGGCGCCTCCGGTCATTCCGGCTACCTCCAGCGCCAGCGTGTACGGCCCTCCGGTGCTGCCTGCTTCGGGCAGAGACACGCCGGCGAAGTACACTCCGGCTTCGTCAAGCCGCGCGCTGAGTGGCTCGCTCGTCTCGCCTTGCTGTATCGTTTCGAAACTGGCGTCATACAGCGTCAGCCTCGGCGTGAAGGCGCCGGCTCCGGTAGCGACGAGCGTGACCTCGTCTCCGGCTTCGGCGCGGAACCAGCGCAGATGAAACGCTACTTGCCGGGTAAGCTCGCCAGGCTGCGCTATGCCCGGCGTAATCGATAGCAGCCGGGTCGCCTGCCCCTGCTGGTTGCCCAGCTCTCCGGCGGGCGTGGCGGTATCCGGTGTGGGTGTGGGTTCGGACAGCGGTGTCCGCTCGACGATCACGCCGCCTTCGCCGGTGGCGCTCACGCTCAGACTGTACGTGCCGGTGACTGTGGTCAATAGGCCGCCCGCGTCCGACGCCTGGATGCGATAGCGCCCGGCCACCGGGATGACGAACGCGAGCCGGGCGTTGCTCTCGCCGCCGCTGTCGTCGTCGGTCGCAAGTTGCACGCCCTGCGCGTCCGTGAGCGTGATGAACGGATCGAGCGCGCCGCCAGTCGCGATCATGGCGATCGTGACGACGTCGTTGGTCTGCGCGTCGAAGAGGTAGCTCTGGCTTGGCGCATTGGGCGAAATCTCGCCCTCAACCATCTGGCCGTAGACCAGTACGGTTGGCTCTGCCTGCGCGTCTGCTCGCCCCGCCCACCCCAGGTAGACAAGACCGATGAAGACCAAAATCCGACCCACGCGCCACGTTGCTCTCGCGATCATGTTTGCGCTCCGACGTGCGCCTCCCATTAGACTGCTGCCATTGTACGGTACGGCTGGTCGCGTCGCAAGCTGTTCGGACGCGCGCGGTTGCGGGTATACGCGCCCTGGCGATTGCGGTATAGTAAGACCCTGGTCAGCCTGCCAGGAATCGCGATGTGGAGCGACAGAACACCTTGCCCAGCACCATTGCAGTCGATGGCCCCGCCGGATCGGGGAAAAGCGCGGTCTCGTTCGCCGTGGCGCAACGTCTGGGGTATCTCTTTGTCGATACCGGGGCGTTCTATCGCGCGGTGACGTTCCTGGCCCTGGAGCAAGGTCTGTCCTTTGATGACTCGGAGGGGTTGGAACGCCTGGCGCGCCGCGCCCAGCTCGACATGACTCCCGACCTCGCTGCGGATGGGCGGCAGTACACGCTGCTCGCGGACGGGCGCGATATCACTCCCTGCCTGCATTCGCCGGAAGTCGACGCGCACGTTTCGATCGTGGCGGCGTCGACTGGTGTGCGGACCGCGCTGCTGGATGCGCAGCGGCGGATCGCGGCGCGCGGGCGGGTGATCGTCGCCGGACGCGATATCGGTACCGTGGTGCTGCCTGACGCCGATCTCAAGATTTACCTCGATGCCAGCCTCGACAAACGCGCTGAGCGGCGCTATGCCCAGCGCGTCGCCAAAGGCGAGCCAGCCGATTTGGGGGCGATCCGGCGCGGCCTGGCCGAGCGTGATGCGCTCGATTCGGGGCGGGAGACAGCGCCCCTGCTGCGCGCGCCCGATGCGGTCTATCTCGACACCACGCTGCTCTCGCTGGAGGAATCTATCAGCGCGGCGCTGGAGATTATCCGCTCCTGGCATCCCGCGTTACACTCCGGCTAGCCTGCCGCCCGCAGGCGCAATTTCCCGCGAAGACCATAGCTCACTATAATTAAGCCAGCGTTAAGCCGAGCCTCAAACCGGTGGACCGGGGGGACAGGCGTGATGACTCTGGTGTACCTCGTCGTGGCGTGGGTCGCGGGCGTGCTGGTGGCGTCGCGGGCCGCCGGATCGGTCTCGTTGTGGCTTGCCATCGCGGGGGCTTCTGCGCTGGCCGGAGTGTTGCTGCGCGCGTCGCGGCGCGATCGGCGGGCGCTGGCATGTTTGTGTCTGTTTGCGCTCGGAGCCGCGCGGTTGGATCTCGCGCAGCGTCCGCTCGCGGCGGATCACATCGCGCGCCGGATCGGTGATGGCAGACTGGTGATCAGCGGCCTCGTGGATTCGCTCCCCGACCCGCGCGCTACGTATGTAAACCTGCGTGTCAGCGTAGACTCCGCCCGGCAGGGTGCGACAGCCGAGCCTGCTAGCGGGCGCGTGCTGGTTCAGGCGCCTCTGAGCGGTCGGTACCGCTATGGCGATCGGGTGCAGATCACGGGCGCGCTGACTCTGCCGCCTGCGTATGACGACTTCTCGTACCGGGATTATCTCGCCCGGCGTGGGATTCACGCCTTGCTGCGCGCCGAATCGGTCGAGGTCGTCGGGCGCGGTGGGCGTCCCTGGCTGCGTGCGATCTACGCCCTGCGCGAGCGCTCGGCGGCGATCATTGAGGAAGTATTGCCTAGCCCGCAGGCGCCGGTGCTGGCGGGCATCTTGCTCGGCGACGAAAGCGGTATCCCAAAGGACGTGCGCGAGGCGTTTAACCGTACTGGCGCATCACACGTGATCGCGATCTCCGGCGCGAATATCGCCGTCCTGCTGCGCGCCCTGATGGGGCTTCTTACGCCGCTGGCAGGTAAAGACCGGGCGGCGCTGCTGGCAAGCGTGGGCGTCGCCGTCTACGCCGTGCTGGTGGGTGGCGATCCGGGTGTGCTGCGCGCAGTGTTCATGGGTGTTCTGGCGCTTGTCGCGTCTCGCACCGGGCGCCGCGCCCACGGGCTGACTTCGCTGGCGTTCGCCGTCTGGGTGCTGTCCGCCTACGACCCGGAGGTGTTGTGGGACATCGGGTTCCAGCTCAGCGTTGCCGCGACGCTTGGGTTGGTGCTGTTCACCGACGACCTGACCGCGCTGTTCGGGCGCGTGCTGGGGCGCGTCTTCCCTGCTGCAACCGCGCAACGGCTTCTCGGCTGGCTTTCTGAGCCGCTGGTTGTGAGTGTCGCGGCGCAGATCGCCACCACCCCGCTGATTGTGTACGCCTTTGGCCGCCTATCCATCGCGTCGTTGCTGACCAATCTGCTGATTGTGCCAGTTCAGCCATACATCATGATTGCGGGCTGGCTGGCGCTCGTGGCCGGACATGCTTCGATTGCTCTCGGCGAAGTCCTGGCGTGGGGTGTGTGGCTGCCGCTGACGTATATGTTGCGCGTGATCGAGACGCTAGCGCGGTTTTCGTGGAGTTCGGCGGAAGTGCGGCTGTCCGCCGGGGCGGTGTGGCTGATCTACGTGGGGTTGCTGTTGTGGGGCGTGAGCCGCACCATGCACCCGGGCGATCGCGCTGCGCTGTGGGCAAAAGTCCGGGCCGCGATCCCGGCCTATGCAGCCGGTGGCGCTGGGTTGATCGTCGCGCTGCTGGTGTGGCAGGCGGCGCTACGCCAGCCAGATGGGCGGCTGCATGTCTGGTTTCTCGACGTGGGCGACGGGAGCGCGGCGCTGATCGAGACGCCGCGTGGCGCGCAAGTGCTGATCGGCTCTGGTAAAAGCCCGGTCCGGCTTCAGGCGGCA
>DAOKYY010000004.1:0-89903 GCA_035325905.1 Aggregatilineaceae bacterium
CAGTGCCGAGGCCCAGACTTGAACTGGGGACTCCTTGATTTTCAGTCAAGTGCTCTACCAACTGAGCTACCTCGGCGCACGGACTTTATTGTAGCGGATTGCGCCGGTATGTCAACGGCAGGAATGGCGAAACCGTCGCGGTTTTCGGCTTAACGAACGGGCACCGAAGGGCACCGTTTCGCCTGCCGATGATCCTATCTGGCTCGAAACAGCTGCGCGCCATGCTATAATGCCAGTCTCGTGATGCGAATCGCTGGATGACGAGCCAAGGTGGAGTTCGACCCATGCACCCTACGCCAGAGCACATCGAACAGACCCTGGAGCAGGTGCTGCTCTCGATTCAAAAACCGGGGCGGTACGTCGGCGGAGAGTTCAATAGCGTCCGCAAAGACTGGGATCAGGTGACGCTGCGCGCGGCGATGGCGTTCCCTGACTTGTACGATCTCGGCATGTCGAATCTGGGCTGGATGATCCTCTATGGTCTGCTGAACGACCAGCCGGACATGTTCGCCGACCGCGTGTTCAGCCCCTGGACCGATATGGAAGCCGCGATGCGTGGCGCGGGCCTTCCGCTTTACGGGCTGGAGAGCAAGCGGCCCATCACCGACTTTGACTTGCTGGCGATCAGCCTGCCGTACGAGCAGCTGTACACGAACGCGCTGAATATGCTCGATCTGGCCGGGATGCCGGTTCGCGCCGCCGAGCGCGACGAGCGTTATCCGCTCGTGATCGCGGGCGGCCACGCCTGCTACAACCCGGAGCCGATGTCCGGCTTTATCGACGCATTCGTGATCGGCGAGGGCGAAGAAGCGATCATCGACATCGCGCGGGCTATTCAGCAGATGCGCGGCGCGCCGCGAGACGCCCAGTTGCGCGCGCTGGCCGAGATCGAGGGCGTGTACGTGCCGCGCTTCTACGACGTGCGCTATCACGGCGATGGCACCATCGCCAGCGTCGAGCCGAACCGGCCCGGTGTTCCGCCGCGCGTCCTGAAGCGGATCGTGCCAGTGCTCCCGGCGCCGTTCACGCGCTTTCTCGTCCCGCATGTCGACACGGTACACAACCGTGCCCCAATCGAGATTATGCGCGGCTGCACGCGCGGCTGCCGTTTCTGTCACGCCGGGATGGTCACGCGTCCCGTGCGCGAGCGCCCGGTGGAAGAAGTGCTGGCCGCAGCGGAGGCAATTGTCCGCAACACCGGGTTCGAGGAGCTGGGCCTGCTCAGCCTGTCGTCATCGGACTACTCGCGGGTCAAGGAGCTGGTGCAGGCGATCAGCGCGCGATTCGCGGGGCAGAGCCTGAGCGTCGGCCTGCCGAGCCTGCGGATCGAGTCGGTCAGCGTGGACCTGATGGACGCGCTACAAGACACCCGGCGCAGCGGCTTCACCTTCGCGCCCGAAGCGGCCACCGAGCGGATGCGGCGCACCATCAACAAGGCGGTGCCCGATCAGCAGGTGATCGACACGGCGCGCGAGGTCTATGCGCGTGGCTGGGTGACGATCAAGCTCTATTTCATGATCGGGCACCCCAGCGAGACGCTAGAAGATGTGCAGGCGATCATCGACCTGGCGAAAGCGGTGCTGGCCGAAGGGCGCCGCATTCACGGTAAGAAGGCGACGGTCAACGTCGGCGTCAGCACTTTCGTTCCGAAGCCGCATACGCCGTTCCAGTGGGTCCCGCTGGACACCGTCGAACAGATCCGCGCCAAGCAGGCCCTGCTGCGGCAGCAGGTGCGCGGGCAGGGGCTGAATCTGCGCTGGAACAAGCCCGAAGAAACGCTGCTGGAAGCGTTTCTCAGCCGGGGAGACCGGCGGCTGGGGGCAGTGATCGAGCGCGCCTGGCAACTTGGCACCAAGTTTGACGCCTGGCAGGAGCATCACGATCACCTGGCGTGGCAGCGCGCGTTTGACGAGTGCGGGCTAGATATGGCGTTCTATACGCACCGGCTCCGTCCTGTTGACGAGGTTTTCCCCTGGGATCACCTCGATATCGCGGTCAGGAAGAAATTCCTCGTCGAGGATTACCTGATGTCACAAGCGGGTGACACGCGCGACGATTGCCGGAACGGGTGTTTCGCCTGCGGAATTCTGCCCAAGTTCACGCAGACGCGGATGGAGACCCCCGCCGATGCCTGGGAATGCCCGCCGGTCAAGCCGCGTGGCGAGCGCCGCCGGGCCGCCCCGGCGGTGATCACGCTCGACTCAATTAAGTAGCGGCCAAGCACAGCCAAGAGCAGCTAAAAGACGGCCACAAGCAGCCAAGAGCCAGTTGTCCGCCTCAGGCTGCGTTACGGCTGTTCTAAACTGCTTTTCTGCTGTTTCTTCGCTGTTGTTAGCTGACGTAGATCGTGCCGAAGACTGTGCCGACCGTAACTTCTACCGTGTCGGGTGACGCTGTGCCCGTGTCGCGGGTGAGATACCGCTTGTTGTCCAGCGCCTCGTAGCGCCGCTCGTCGACGCGCAGGCGCGCAAACGGCCCCGCTTTGATCGTCACGCTGGCGCGCATGTCTTCCGGGATCGCGATGCGCACATCGCCGAACGTGGACCGTGCCGAAATCGGCCCCCCAGCGCGATCAGAACAGACCACCGTCACGGCGCCCATGCCGGATGCGACAACCGCCCGCTCAATTAGCAGGCCGCGCAGGTCGATGTCCAGGTTGCCGAGCGAGCTGCTCGCCAGCAGCCCCCAGGGCAGATCGCCGGTCAAGCCCAGATCCCAATCGGCCAGCGAGAGCAGCCACGTCTGGCCGCGCTGCAGCTGGAGCGTGGCGTGGTTGTTCCGCACGGCGAGGCCCGGCCGTGAGCGCGCCGTGTACTGGCCGGCGATCAGGCGGCCCGGCTTGCGCAGCGCGCGGATTTGCACGTCGATCTCGCCGCTCTCAATCTCTAGCGTGCCGGACTGCACGCTGCCGCGCGTGATCCCGAAGCTATGCGCCTGCCAGCTCAGCGCGATATCGCCTTTGACAAGCACCATCAGCCCGGCCAGCACCAGGAGCCAGGGCCAGTACGGCGCGGGGTCCACGTCAATCAGCAGGAAGTTATCGAGGAGCAGGATCGTCCCCACGCCGAGCAGGAGCAGGGGGAGCAGCCAAACGGTGCGCTTCGACTGGGCACGCATGGTTGTCAGACCTCCGTCAGACCTCCAACAGGTAATCCTGCAAAAGCTGGTGCGCCGAAGAGTGACGCAGCCGGTTGAGCGCCTGAGCCTCAAGCTGACGCACGCGCTCGCGCGTGACGCCGATTTCGCGCCCCACTTCTTCCAGCGTGTGCGTCTCGCCGTCGAACAGGCCGTAGCGCAGCCGCAAGATATGCGCTTCGCGCTGGGGCAGGCGGCTGAGCACCTGCGCCAGGTGCTCGCGCAGCAGGTTGTGCGTCACGACCTCTGTGGGCTGAGGCGTAGTCTCATCCTCGATGAAATCGCCATACTCCGAATCCGCGTCTTCCTCGATCGGCGTTTCAAGGCTGATCGGCCGGCGCGAGATTTCGATCAGGTTGGCGATCTTGTCGGGCGTCGTGTCCAGCTCGATCGCCATTTCTTCCATCGACGGCTCGCGCCCTAGCTCCTGCGTCATCTGCGTCGAGACGCGGCGCAGCCGGTTAATCTGGTCGCCCATGTGAACGGGCACGCGGATCGTGCGGCCCTGGTCCGCGACGGCGCGGCTGACGGCTTGACGAATCCACCAGGTCGCGTAGGTGCTGAACTTGTGCCCGCGCTGCCACTCGAACTTGCGCGCGGCGCGAATCAGGCCGATGTTCCCTTCCTGGATCAGGTCCAGAAATGGCACGCCGCGCCCGATGTACTTCTTGGCGACGCTGATGACCAGGCGCGAGTTGGCGCGGACCAGGTATTCCTGCGCGGCGTCGGCGTCATCCACAATCGCGCGTAGCTCGTAAAGGTCTTCGGGCGACAGGCTGTCGCCATATTCGTCGATCTGCTCCTGCGCCAGCCGCCCGGCTTCCATGCGTTTGGCGAGCGCGACTTCTTCCTCGCCGGTGAGGAGCGGCACGCGGCCCGCTTCTTTGAGGTAGAGGCCGACTACGTCGTCGGTATCCAGCGCCTGCTGGTACCCGGCGTCGGCGACGAGGTCCTCGTACAGCGCGCTGGGGTCGAGCGTGACCTCGTGCTCCTCTTCTTCCTCGCCCTCATCCACCAGCGTATCCGGCCCCGGCGCTTCCGCCGCCTCTTCCGGGCGGCTCTCTTCCGGCGGCGTGGGGACCACGTCGATCCCCGCCTGGCTTAGCGCGTCGAGAAGCTCCTCAAGGTCTTCCAGATGGCTCTCAAGCGTGGGCAGCAGCGCCAGGATGTCGTCATAGGTCACATATCCCTGTTGGGCGCCAAGCGCGATCAGGCGCGGCAGGGCTTCGGCGTCCGCCGTCAGGGGTGCGATCGGGTCGTTCTTCGAAACCGTCATGGTGCGTTATCGCTAATCATCCACACGTAAAGACACCCTACCACAGACGGCAGGGTGCCCTTGACATCCGCGCTGCAAAGCAGCCTGGTCAGGGCACGGGGGGCGCATCCGTCGTCACCGAGGGCAGCGGTTCGAGCAAGAAATCGATGGTCAACAAGTACACCTGCTGCCCGTCGCGCGGCCACACGTAGCGGGCCACCTGGTCTGGGTTTCGGTCCCCGACTTCGAACACGACTGACTCAAACGCGCGCCCAGCGGTGTCGCGGCCTGCAAATTGAAGTGAGTACGCCGGCTCTGGCCGCAGGCCAAACCTCACCAGGTTGTCGGGAGTCGCCTCGAACCACTGCGCAGCGGCCAACCGCGTGATCGACAGCGCGAGCGCGTCGACGGCGGCTTGATCGATCGTGCCGGCAGACAGGCTTGGCCCGGTTTGAGGCGTTTGTGCAGCGTACCACACTCCGGCCTCGTCACGAACGAGCAATACGCCTGTCCCTTCAGTGACATTCTGCACTTCTATGCGGTTGACGTGCTCCGCCCGGTTAAGCTGCGGAAACAGCCGCAGCGGCGCCTGACGGCGGTCGACCACGGAAGGATCATCGAGCATCAGAAGCAGGACCATCACGCCGCCGAACAAGGCCAGCAGGAAGAGCATCATCGATCGACGCAGCATGACGGGGTCCTGCTGTCAGAAAGCTTCCTAAGTAAGTGTAACCTAACGCCGCCGATACCACCAAACTGCCGCCCCTAGCGCCAGCACGAAGCCGGGGAGCACAAGCATCGTGATCACCGCGATCGTGCTGCGCTGTTGGTCCGAGACGACCAGATTGAGCAAGCTCGTATCGCTGACTGGCGTGAAGCTGACCGCCTGCACGTACCCGGTCAGCCAGTCCACCAGATCGGTCCAGAACCAGACGTTACCGGGCAGGTTCTGCACGAACCGGTTGCTGACGATGTCCGAGTCCCCGATCAGGACGAGCCGAGGCGAGGCGTCAAGCTGGCTTTCGCCCGCGCGCCGCACAGTCACGCCGACGACCAGGGGGCCGGACAGATCGCGGCCAGCATTGTACTCGATCCGGTAGGTGTCGGCGAGTTCTTGGAGGGCCGTCTCGCCATAAGAATCGCTCGAGCTGGCGAACAGCGGCTCGCGCAAGTAAAGCCGCTGCCGCTCGGATGGCTCGGCAACGAGATCGAAGGGGCGGACCCAGCTCATGATCACCTGCTGATCCTGGGCGAGCGCCAGCAACGGGTGGGGGAGAGTGGCGCTGATGACCGGGGTGAACTCATTGGTGTAGTACGGCGCGCTCTGGATCAGCAACGCGTCCCTGGGGCGCACGCCAAACTCATTCCACAAATAGTCGCTGAATGGGCTGCCCTCTTCAAGAAAGGTGTTGGTCAGCGCTGCTCCCTCATCGACCAGCGGCGGATCGGTGAAGATCGCCAGGCGCCCGCCGCGCTGGAGGTAGTCGTCAAGCAGCGCAACTTCCTCATCCGTGAAGCGCGCCCGTGCGCCGGCGATCATGACGGCGCTGGCGTCTTCGGGTATCCCCGTGTTCAGCACATCGAGCAGGCTCAGTTGTTCCGCCGCGATCCCGGCATCGATCAGACTGACCGCCAGCCGCGAGATGCTGGCGTCGTCGGTGCGGCGGATGTCCAGCTCGCCATGCCCGGTCGTGAAGTAGATTTTGAACCGGCCCGCGCTGACCAGGGTGCGCAGCGCGGTCGTGATGTCGCGCTCGCTGGCCGGTCCGATCAGGCGTGGCGACGCGGTAGGCAGCGGCTGCCCGTCAGCGCCGAGCAGAACCAGGAAGATGCTGCCATCCTGACCGGCTTGGTAGCCATAGGCGCGCGCCACTTCGGGGCGCTCGTCGGGGTCCACGTATTGAACCTGGATCGTATCGCCGCCGCGCGCGTCATACTGCCGCAGCAGCAGATCGGCCTGCTCGCGCTCGCGCAGGGTCCGCCCGCTGAAGAAGCCGACCAGCCGCACCCGGAAGCCGCGCGCCGCAACCTGCTCGATAGTGTCAAGGGTGGGGCGGTTGAGCGTGTATCGTTGGACGCCGGTCAGGTCGGCGGTGAGGTTGGCCCGGCCGGCCAGCATGGTCACGGCGATCACCAGCCCCGCGAACAGGATCGTCACGAAGACGCTGGTCGTGCCGTAGCGCGTCTGTCGCCCGCCGATCCAGGCGCGGAACTCGCCGGGCGCCCATGCCATCCACAGGCCAAGCCCGCCGACGCCGATCAGAACGCACAGGAAGACCGCAGTCGAGACTTCGCCGGTCAGCAGGTAGATCACGGCGGCGGCGACCAGGGCGAGGCTGCCAGCCACGCTGGCCGCGCTCGCGAGCGCCAACCGCCGGGAAGACATCTCTGGCTCCATCAACGCCACCTGCGCGACTCAAGCACGCGCGTCGCCACGAACAGCATCACGGCGATCAGGCCGATGAAGAACACGGCGTCTTCGAAACGGATCACGCCGATAAGAAACGACGTCGAGTAATGCGCTTGCAGGCTGAGCGCACGGATCGCTTCGGCGGCGGGCCGGTGCTGCACGACCTGCCCGGCGAAGTCTCCGAGCCACAGCACAAACAGCGTCGCGATGCCCAGGAAGCCCGCGACGACCTGATTCTCCGTGAGCGCCGAGAACACCAGGCTGACGGCCAGCGCCGCGCCGCCGAACAGCCAGATGCCGAGATAGGCGCTGATGACCGGGCCGACGTCCAGCGTTGCGACCGCTTCGTAGGGCGTCGGTTGCGTGATGGCAACGAGGATGGCTTGATAGACCAGGGTCAGGGCGAGGATCGCGCTGTAGTACGCCCACGCGCCGAGGAATTTGCCGAGCACCAGGTCGCTGTCGCGCACCGGCATGGTCATCATCAATTCCAGTGTGCCTTCGCGCGCTTCCTCGGCGAACAGCCGCATCGTCAGCAGCGGCGCGAAGAACACCGTGAAGAAGCCGAACACGCCCAGCACGTAAGTCCCGTCGGGCGGCGCCTGCCCGGCGCGCTGCGCGAGATCGGTATTGAACAGAAAGCCGGTCAGCACCAGGATCGCGAAGGCTACCAGATACGCGATGGGCGAGGTGAAGAACTGCGCCAGCTCGCGGCGGGCGATGATTCGCAGGCTTCGCATGGCTACCTCGGCTGCCGCGCGGGCGATTCGAGACGCGCGGTCAGTTCCAGGAAGATTTCCTCCAGCGTCAGCGCCCAGGGGCGCAGCTCTAGCAGCTCCAGGCCATGCCCGACGACGGCCGCGGCCAGCGCCGCGCGCACATCCGCGTTGTTCTGGGCGCCGATCAGGTAGCCGTCCCGCTCCGGTATTGCGCGCTCGACGCCCCGAACCCCTTCGAGCAGCCGGATGACCTCGCGCGGGGCCGGGCTGCCCCCGACTCGCACGAACAACCGGCCTCCGCGCTGCAACTGCGCCTGAAGCTCGGCGGGCGTGCCAGCGGCGATGATCCGCCCGCGATCGAGGATAGCGATCCGGTCGCATATCTGCTCCGCTTCGGACAGGATATGCGTGCTGAGCAGCACCGTCCGGCGGGCGCCGATCTCCTGAATGAGCGCGCGCACGTCCTGGACCTGGTGCGGATCGAGACCGATGGTCGGCTCGTCAAGAATCAGGACAGGCGGGTCATGAACCAGCGCCTGGGCCAGGCCGACGCGCTGGCGCATGCCTTTCGACAGCGACCGGATCAGGCTGCGCCTGCGCTCGTACATGCCGACGCGCTCCAGCACGTCGTCGACCCGCTGGCGGCGGCTCGCCACGCCGTGAAGCTGCGCGATGTAGTCGACATAGCCGCGCACGGTCATGTCACGATAGAGCGGCACGGTTTCGGGCAGATAGCCGACATGGCGGCGCATCTCAAGCGAGTCTTCGAGCACGTCGAAACCGGCTACGCGCGCGGTCCCGGACGTGGGCGGCGTGTAACCGGTCAGAATCCGCAGGGTGGTTGTCTTCCCGGCACCGTTTGGCCCCAGGAAGCCCAGGACCTCGCCCTCGGCAGCGTGAAAGCTGACCGCGTCGAGCGCCAGGAAGCGGCCGTAACGCTTGCTCAGGTTCTGAACGTCGATCATCGGACGGCGACTCGTCTGAAGTGATTTGTGTCGAGTGCTGCGCGGCGTGCCGGCAACCAAACAGCCTGTATTCTAGTGGTTTGCCGGTCGGGCGCCACCCGTTGCAGGCGCGAGCGCGTGGATTCTGACAGTATTCGGACATCCGCCGCCCGCGCCTGTCGCAAAAAATGCCCCGGCAACGCGGCCAGGGCAGGCGGTTGGCGGGGCGGAATGGCGAATTATGGCGTGACCAGCTCGCTCAGCATATCGGGCAGCTGGACGCTGGCGAGCGGCGCCCATTCCCAGCCGGGCGGCACAGGATGCTCGGCGGCGGGAAAGAGGAGCCGGTAGTAGTAGTTCAGGCTGAAGTACGGCGCAGCGCCTGAGACCGTGACGTGCGAAGGCGCCGGGTAGGCGAACCGCTCGTCCCGCGGGCCTGTGACTTCCAGCGGCACGCCGAGCGTTCTTTCTAGGTAATCGCGTGCGGCGATGTCGAAGCGAGCGCCGCGCGGGTCCAGCCGGAACTGCGGCAGCGCGCCGTCGCGCAGCAAAAGCTCGCCGTCGCGCTGAATGATCGCTGTGCACGTGGCGTCGATGCGGTGCACAGGCTCGCGCTCCGAAGGATCAATCGCCTGGTTGCGGCGCTTGCTGCGCTCGGTGGCGACGATTCTACGCAGGGCCTCTGCTGCTGCTTCGCGCACGTTGTTGATCACGAGATACTCGCACTCAGGCGCGAACGTCATCTCGAAGCGGGCGCGGTTGAGCCGCCCGGCGAGTTCTTCGGGGGCGATATCGCCGCGCTGCATGATCCGCTCGGCCAGAATACGCAAATCGGACGGCGTGACGAAGATCAGAACCGTGTGCTGTGGAAACGCCTCGCGTAGCTGTTCGGCACCGAGAAACTCAATATCCGCGATCAGGTCGGTGCCGAGCGCCACCGAGGTTTCCACCACGTCGCGCGGCGTGCCGTAGAGATCGTCGTTATGGACGCGCTGCCACTCAACCAACTCGTTGTGGTCAATCGCCTGCTGGAAGCGCTCAGGGGTGACAAACCGGTGCTCGCGCCCTTCTTGCTCGTTGTCGCGCATTTCACGCGTGGTCATGGTCGGCACCTGGGTCAGGTCCGGGATGAACGTCTTGACGCGCCGCATCAAGGTGTTCTTGCCCGCCCCGGACGGCCCAACCAGCACATAGAAGATACCGTCGCCTGTCATCGCGGTCCTTTCACGCGCAGGAGAATCCACGGCCGGATGTTCCCGAAGTTTAACACGGCCCAGCCTGATCGTCTATATGGGTCGTTCGGACCCGCGCACGAGGCGAGGTGAAACGAAAAGAGGCTGCCGCAACCGGCAGCCCCTGAAAGCGCGCTGCTGCGCAAGACTACGACTCGTATACCTGGATCTCGTCGATGTACCATCCATCGCCAACGCCAGGGCTGGTGCGCGCGTCGAGCCGGAAGCGGATGTTGATAAGCTGGCCCGCGTACCCGCTCAGAGGGACGTCGACTCTCTCCCAGGAGCCTGAAGCTCCGCTTGTGCCGGCGACCTGGGTCCAGGTGTACCCCTGATCGGTCGAGACCTCGACTCTGCCGGCGTCATCCTGGCCGAACTGCCGTCTGTGCCAGAAGGTCAGGTACGGCGCGGTGGCGCTTCTCAGGTCGATCATACCTTCCAGCGTCATCGCCATATTGTTCTGATGCTCGTAGCTCCCCGCTGGGCTGTCGTGATACACCTGCGATGGCACGCCGAACTCGACCCGGACACGGGCATCGCCGCCGCTCTCGTAGTATTCGACCACGATGGTATGCGCGCCCGCGCTCAGTGTGACCAGCGCCGTGTTCGGTGTGCTGCTGTTGTAGCTGCGGTTCTCCCAGGCGTCGATCACGGTTGCGCCGTCCACGATCACCCGGATGCCGTCGTCAGAACGCGCCAGGATCTCGTATGCCGTACCGTCCTCAAGCACGTTGATCGTGCGGGTCCAGCGTACCAGGAACCCGTCGCTGACCCCGCTCAATCCAACCGCGGATCCCGGTCCGCCCGTTCCCCAGTTGAAGTCAATCGCCGTGTCGATGCGCGTCCCACGATACTCACCAGCGTCGAACTGCTGGTTCCAGTTACCGTCCCGGAAATACTCGCCGGTCCAGCCGCCTGGGCCGAGGCCGGTCGTGCTGACCGTTCGCGCGGCCAGCACCCGCCCCCATGTCCCGTCGAAGACCCAGTTGTCGTTGTCGCTTTCGGCATTATCCGAGAAGGGTAAAGTGAAGATTGGCTCAGCCCCGTCGCGCTCGATGACCGCGATGTCGTCGATGTACCAGCCGTCGGCAACGGTGGAGGTCAACTCCCCGTAGAGCCGGAAACGGACCTGGATCAGCTTACCGGCATAGCTTTCCAGCGACGCCGTCGTGCCGATCTGTCGCCGATTCCACGAGGTCGTGGTTGAGCCTGTCCCGTATACCCGATTGAGCTGTTCCCAACTGCCCCAGGTCAGCCCGCCGTCGGCGGAAGCTCTAACTTCCACCAGCGCGGCATCATTGTCGTCCGCCAGCTTGAGGCGCTCCCAGATATAGAGCGTTGGCTTTACCGTGCCGAACAGATCGATTGCGCCGCGTAGCTCTAGGATGCCGTTTGACTCGTGCTGGTAATCCCCGCCGGGGCTGTCATGCGCGGAGAAGCTGCCGCTGTGTTTTTCGGCGCTCACCCGCGCCCAGCTGCCGCCCCAGTGCCAGCGATCGTTGGGGCTTTCGAAGCCTTCGGAGAAGGGCAGGGTATAGACTGGCTCGCTGCGTTCCTGGACGCAGATGTCGTCCAGCCACCAGCCGTCGTCAACATTGCTGTGGGTCAGCGCGTCGAGCCGGAAACGCAGCATGACTTCCGCGCCGGTGTAGGCGGACAGGCTCACCGCCTCGCGCGTCCACGAACGGATGTGGTCATAGCCGCTGCTGGGGCGGGTTGAGCTACCGTAACCGGGCGGCCGGGCGTTTCGCGTCTTGGTCCAGATTGTCGTCCACGTCTGGCCGAGGTTGGTCGACACATCGACGTTCAGCGTCTCGTCGCGATCGACGTCCCACTGGTGCCAGAACGTTAGCTCCGGGCGCGTCGCCGAGGTCAGATTGAGCCGGGGCACAAGCTGAAGGACGCTGCTGGTGAGGTCGTCGTAGTTGGCCCCTGGGCTGTCCGAGAAAAAGCGCGAGCCACTGCGCGCGGCGATGCTCTGGTTCTGGCTGGAGTTGAAGTCCGCGCCGTCGATCACCGCCCAGCGTCCCATCGGCAGCCACGACCCGCCGCCGCCCTCGACGTTGTCGCACCAGTTCAGGTGGATCAGGCCGTTGTAGCGGTTGCGCAGCGCGAAATCGTCGATATACCAGCCATCCTTCATGGTCGCGCTGGACGAGACCGTCAGCCGGAAGCGGAAGTAGAACGATTGCCCGACGAAGGCGTCGAGCGGGATCACGACCTGCGTGTAGGCGCGGTTGGTCGTCCCGCTGGCAAGATAGCTCCCCGTCAGGCGAGTCCAGGTCTGGCGGTTGTCCAGAGAAATCTCGGCGTACGCAGCGGCGCCGCTGCCCAGCTCGTACCGGTGCCAGAAGACCAGTTCCGGCTCGACTACAGGGTCGCCTTCGAGCAGCGCGTTGTCGAGCACGATCTTGCCGTCGAGTTCGAGGAAGTTATCCGTCGAACGCGAGTAGGTTGTGCCGGGGCTGTCGGACCAGGCGTTGCCGGGGCTGTGAGCCTGCTCGTTGGTGCGCGCCCAGGTGCCATCCGCATACCAGTGTAGCGCGCCTTCCATGTTGTCCGAGAACCCGACCGTGTAGACGTTCTGGTCCAGATTCTCGACTGCGATCTCGTCGATCCACCAGCCGTCGGCGGTTGTTGACCCGGTGATCATCGTGAAGCGCAGCTCGATGACCTGATCCGTGAAATCCTGCCCGCCGAAGTTGGTCAGATCATAGACCTGGCGCGACCAGCCGAGGTTGGTCCCTGCGCCGCTGTGGGCCGGGACTTCGGTCCACGTGCCGCTGCCAGCGATGGATACGCCGACGCGGGCAGAAGCGCCTGAAGCGAGCGCGTAACGATCGTAGAACTGAAGCTGCGGGCTGACTGCGCCGGTCAGATCGATGGTGCCGCGCAAGCGCAGATGGCAGGTCGAGTTCGCCGCCGAATTGCCGCCAGGGCTGTCGGACCAGGCGGTTGGCGCGCTGAAATAGGCCTCGGTGGAAAGCTCCCAATTGCAGGCGCCGGTGTCGAACAGGCGCGCCATAGCGACGCTGGCGATCGCCGTGCTACCGCTGTCGAACATCTCGACGACGATATCGTTCGGGCCAGCAACCGGCGTGAACGTCACTTGGCGCCAATTGGCGTGGTCCCACGCCCACCCGTCAAAGACCAGCACGCCGCCGACCCACACGCGCATGCCATCGTCCTTGCGCAGGCGCAGTGTGTACGCCCCATCGAGCAGATATTCAGTTGTCGTGAAGCGCGCATAGAAGTTCTGCGCGACCGTTCCGCCGGGCGACCCTGCCCAGGTTTGGTCAAGTGTGGCGTAGGATGTCTGCCAGACTCCGCTGCCGGGCGGCATGGTGGACATATCGGGGCGCGTTGGGCTGGTCCAGTTCCAGAACTCCGCCTGCCACGCGCCGAGCAGATCGGTGAAATCCCGCTCCCACAGGTCCGGATCGCTCGCGGGATCGTTGAACGGATAGCTGAATTCCTGGTCTGGGGGCGGGGGCGGCTCGGTCGGCTCCGGCGGCTCGGTCGGCTCGGCTGTTTCGGTCGGCCCCGGCGGCTCAGTTGGCTCAGCCGTCCCCGGCGGCTCGGTCGGCCCCGGCGGCTCCACGGTTTCCGTTTCGGACGGAGGCGGTCCGGACGTGTTCGTGATCGAGAGCGGATTCTCAGGCGTGTACGACGCGACGGCTGCGACCTGCGTCCAGAAGTCGTCGGCGGGCAGCGTCTCGCGCGGGACAATCGTCCCGCCCAGCAGGTTGTAAACTGCGTTGCTGAAGACATTGCCAACGGCCGGGCCGGTGATCGTCAGGACGGCGATCAGCGCGATAGCGACCAGGGCGAGGATCAGCACGTACTCGGCCAGCGCCTGCCCGCCGGGACGGTTTGTTGGCGGCGAAGCGTGCGAGCGCCCGCTGAAGGAGTGCGACTGGCATCTTCTGCGGTCGGACATCGTTGACATCCTCTCCTGCTGCGCCGATCATGAAAAACGGCGGCTCCCGGTTCGCGCTGAGACTTTGCGCCAGCGAGATGCGGGGCTGTGGCGCGCCAAAACGGCCTGAAAACAGCCTGAACCTCTCATTTCTAATAGTACCTGACTCTGCTTGGCGCGGGGTTTATGTTTTGTAGGGGAGTTGTCGGAAACCATTGACAAATGACCAGTGACAAAGTTGCAAGGCGTCACTGGCTATCTAGAGCGGCTCGTGATAGCCTCAGTCCAGGCTCACGACTATTCTGCTATTCTGCAACGGCTGCACTTGCCCTCATATTTTGCGAAAGGATTTTTCCTCAGATGTCTGCAACGATCATTGATGGGAGCGCGGTCGCCGCCCGGCTGCGCGCGGAAACCGCTCAAGATGTGGAGAAGATGGTCGCGGAGCACGGCGTGCGGCCGGGGCTGGCGACGGTTCTGATCGGCGACAACCCGGCGTCCCAGTCGTATGTCCGCATGAAGCAGAAGGCTTGCGCCGAAGTCGGCATCCAGTCGTTCGGGTACGATCTCCCGGCCACCACCAGCCAGCAGGAGGCGGAGGCCCTTGTCCGCGAGCTGAACGCCAACCCGGCCATTCACGGTATTCTCGTCCAGCTTCCCCTGCCAGATCATCTCAAAGAAGAGCCGATTCTCAACGCGATCAGTCTTGAAAAGGACGTGGACGGTTTCCACCCGGTCAACATCGGCCGGCTGGCGATGAAAGGCCGCGACCCGCTGTTTATCCCCTGCACGCCCTACGGCGTCATCGTGCTGCTCGAAGAGGCCGGCGCGAAATTCGAGGGCGCCAACGCCGTCGTGCTAGGCCGCAGCAATATCGTCGGCCTGCCGACCGCCATGTTGCTCGTGCACCGCAACGCGACCGTGACGATCTGCCACAGCCGGACGAAGGACCTGCCCGAAGTCTGCCGCCGCGCGGATATTTTGGTCGCGGCGGTAGGCCGCGCCGAGATGGTCAAGGGGGACTGGATCAAGCCGGGGGCGATCGTGATCGACGTGGGGACGAACCGCGTAGACGACCCGGCCGCCAAGCGCGGCTACCGGCTGGTGGGCGACGTGGCGTTCGACGAGGCGAAGGAAGTCGCGGGTGCGATTACCCCGGTCCCCGGCGGCGTCGGGCCGATGACGATCGCGATGCTGCTGCGCAACACGCTGCGCGGCGCGGCGCTGACGATCAGGCGCTGATCGGCGCGGGTTTTTCTTCACGCGCGGGAGGCGCTTGTGAGAGCGTCCCCGCGCGTGCTACACTCCTCAGACTGTGCTCTGCCCCGGGACGCCTTTGGATTATCGAGCGGAGAGTGCTTCATGCCGACACTCCTGGCGAAAAACGCGCTCGTCGTCGCCACGCTGGACGACGAGCGCCGCGAAATCCCTGATGGCGCGATCTTCGCGCGCGACGGAGTTATCGAGCAGGTCGGGCCAAGCGTCAGCCTGCCGCAGACCGCCGACGAGGTGCTCGACCTCACCGGGCACGTCGTGATCCCTGGGCTGGTGAACACGCATCACCATTTTTACCAGACCCTGACCCGCGCGGTGCCTGACGCGCAAAACAAGGAATTGTTCGACTGGCTGGTGACGCTCTATCCCATCTGGGCCAGGATCACGCCCGAAGGGATTCGCGTCAGCGCCAAGCTGGCTGCGGCGGAGTTGGCGCTTTCCGGCTGCACGACGGCCAGCGATCATCTGTACCTGTTTCCGAATGGCTCCCGGCTGGACGACGAGATCGAGGCGGTGCAGGAAGTCGGCCTGCGCTTTCACGCCAGCCGGGGGAGCATGAGCCTGGGCGCGAGTCACGGCGGTCTGCCGCCGGACAGCCTGGTCGAAGACGAGGATGCGATCCTGGCCGACTGCCAGCGCGTGATCGAGACCTATCACGATAACGCGCGCTACGCTATGCTGCGTATCACAGTCGCGCCGTGCTCGCCGTTCAGCGTCACGCAGGACCTGATGCGCGAGGCGGCGGCGCTGGCCCGCGCGTATCCCGGTGTGCGGCTACATACCCATCTGGCCGAGACCAGGCCGGACGTGCAGTACAGCCTCGATCAGTTCGGGCTGCTGCCGGGCGAGTACGCCGAGGATGTCGGGTGGATCGGCGACGACTGCTGGCACGCCCACTGCGTTCACCTCTCGCCGGACGCGATCGCGCTCTTCGGGCGCACCGGGACCGGCGTCGCGCACTGCCCCGGCAGCAACGCGCGCCTGGCGAGCGGCATCTCCCCGGTGGTCGAGATGCTGCGAGCAGGGGTTCCGGTGGGGCTGGGCGTTGACGGGTCGGCCAGTAATGATAGCTCGCACCTGCTCAACGAAGCGCGGCTGGCGATGCTGTTTCAGCGCGTCAAGGGCGACCCGGCGGCGCTGACGGCGCGCCAGGCGCTGGAGCTGGCGACGCTCGGCGGGGCGCGCGTGTTGGGCCGTGACGATATCGGCGCGCTCAAGCCAGGCATGGCGGCAGACTTTGTCGCTTTTGATGTGCGCGGGATCGACTACGCCGGGGCGCTGCACGACCCGGTCGCGGCGCTGCTGTTCTGCGCCTCGACCAACGCCGCATTCAACGTGACCCATGGGCGCGTGATCGTGCGCGAGGGCCGGCTGGCGTCGCTGGAGATCGAGCCGCTGATCGAGCGGCACAACGCTCTGGCGCGGGCGCTCCTCAGCGGTGACTGACTGACGGGAGCAGGAAGATGCGCGATTTGCTGGTGGTGCGCGGCGGGCAAGTGGTGCTGCCACAGGCGGTAGTCGATGCGGATGTGTGGATCGCCGGTGAGACAATCGCGGCGGTGCTCGCGCCCGGCGTGGAGGCGCCTTTCGGCGCGCGAGTGATCGACGCGGCGGGCTGCCTGGTCTTCCCCGGTCTGGTGGACCCTCACACCCATATTCAGTTGGACACCGGCATTTACCGGACGGCGGACGATTGGGAGATTGGCACGCGCAGCGCGGCGTTCGGCGGCGTGACGACCGTCGTCGATTTCGCGACGCAATTCCCGGGCATGACCTTCGAGCAGGCGCTGGGGGCGCGGCTGGAGGAGTGCGCTCCGGCGCTGATCGATTACGGCCTGCATATGATGGTCACTGATCTGCCGGCTGATCCCGCCGAGGCGCGGCGCTGGCTGGAGGTCTTGCGCGACAGCGGCGTGCCGAGCATCAAGCTTTACACGACCTATCGCCCGAACTACTACGCCGACGACGCCACGCTGCTGCATACCTTTCGCGCCATGCCGCCCGATATGCTCGCCATGATTCACTGCGAGAACGACGCGCTGGTGTCTGACGCGACGGCGCGGCTAGTCGAGGCCGGGCGGACCGGCTGGGCCTTTCACGGCCAGGCGCGTCCGCCGGAAGCTGAGGTCGAGGCCATCCGGCGTGTGCTCTACCTGGCGCAGGTGGCGGGCGCGGCGGTGTACATCGTCCACTGCTCGACCGGCGAGTCGGTGCGGGTGCTAGAAGCGGCGCGCCGCGACGGAGCGACCAGGGTGTTCTGCGAGACCTGCCCGCAGTATGTCTGGCTGGACGACAGTCGCTACGCCGCCGCGAACGCCGAACACTTCGTCCTTCAGCCGCCGCTGCGCCCGACGGCCTGGCAGGTCGATCTGCTCGAAGCCGCCCCGGCGCTAAGCGCGGTCTCGACCGATCACTGCGACTACACGCTGGCGCAAAAGCAGGAATTCACCACCTTCACACAGACACCGGGTGGCCTGCCGGGGCTGGAGACCTCGTTCGCGCTGACGTACACGCTGGGTGTGCGCCGCGCGCAAGAGCGCCAGCAGGCCGGGGAGCCGGTTCGCCCGCTCTCTTTGCCGGAGCTTGCGCGGCTGATGGCAGGCGACCCCGCGCGGCTGTTCGGGCTGTGGCCGAAAAAGGGCGCGATCCTGCCCGGCAGCGACGCCGACCTGATGATTTACGACCCTGCGCCGCAAGTGACCATCCGCGCCGCCGATCAGCATACGATCGCGGGCTATACACCTTTCGAGGGAATCACGGTGCAGGGCCGGGCGCGGACGGTCATCAGCCGGGGCGAGGTAATCGTTGACGATGGCGCGCTTCATGCGTCGCCAGGACGCGGGCGGTTCCTGCGCGGCGCGCCATTCGCGCTGCCGCCAGCCCGCCCCTGAGCGTCTTTCGCAGCTTTTTCGCGTACAAGCAGCGACATTCGCTCGGAGGGGTGGAAACAGCCGGTCTTCAAGGGTAGAATAAAGCCGTGCCGGCGACACCTCTAGCGAGCATCCGTGTTTAGTATGGATGGGCACGAGTGCCGCGCTGCCTGACTTAAGCTTGGAAGAGGGGAAGCAGCGGAACAGGATTCCACATAGACTTCTTAACCAGTGCGCGTGATAACCCGCGTTCATAACACAAACGGAGAGGACAAAATGCCAGTGAAAGTTGACTCCGCGCTCGTGGAGTCGATCCGGTCTAGCGTTGCCAACCAGCGGGACTCGATCTTAGGTTTTTTCCGCGAGATAGTCGCTATCCCAAGCGTGATGGGGCAGATTCGCGACGTCGGCGTGCGCGTCGCGGCAGAGATGGAGCGCCTGGGCTTTGAGGACGTCCGCTTCGACCGGATGGGCAATGTTCTGGGGCGCGTTGGGAACGGGCCGCGCATCCTCCTCTACGACAGCCATCTTGACACAGTTGACGTCGGCGATGCATCTGCCTGGGGCTGGGACCCGTTCCAGGGCAAGGTCGAGGATGGCATCTTCTACGCGCGGGGCGCGGGCGATGAGAAGCAGTCCACGCCGGGCATGATCTATGGCATGGCGCTGGCACGCGATTTGGGTCTCCTGGATGGATTTACGCTCTATTATTTTGGCAACATGGAAGAGGATTGCGACGGCATCGCGTCCAACGTGCTGGTCGAGGTCGAGGGCCTCCGGCCCGATTTCGTGGTGATCGGCGAGCCGACGCGGATGCAGGTCTATCGCGGCCACAAGGGGCGTGTCGAGCTGAAGGTCGTCGCCAAAGGGCGGTCAATTCATGCCGCGTCCAACCAGCTGGGCGACAACGCGATCTACAAGATGCTTCCGGTGATCGCCGGGGTCAGGGATTTGAACGACCGGCTGCACACCGACCCCTTCCTGGGCCAGGGGCGGATCACCGTCAGCAAGATCGAATGCCAGACGCCGTCGATTAACGCCGTCCCGGACGAGTGCACGATCTACATCGACCGCCGCTTGACCTTTGGCGAGAGCAAAGAAGAGGCTGTCGCGCAGGTTCAGGCGCTTATTCCCTCGGAACACGCGGACGCGATCCATGTCGAAATCCTGCACTACGACACGCCCAGCTACACCGGATACCAGTATCCCGTCGAAAAGTACTTCCCCGCCTGGGCCATCGGTGAGGACCACCCGCTGGTGCAGGCGGGCCTAGCCGCCTGCGGGCTGCTGTGGAACCAGACCACCCCGGCCGGGAAGTGGGACTTTTCGACCAACGGCATTTACTGGAACGGCAAAGCCGGCATCCCGTCGATCGGGTTTGCCGCCGGTGATGAGAAAACCGCTCACGGCAACCTGGACCAGGTGCCGCTTGACGATGTAGTCCGCGCCACCGAGTTCTACGCGCTTTTGCCTGCGCTACTCAGCGACGAAAAGGGGAATTGAGACATGCAGACACGGTTGATTGGGCGGGACATGATCACGCCCGACGAGTGGACCGACGACGAAGTCAATACCATCTTCGAAGTTGCATTCGACCTCAAGCGCAAGCGCGCGCTGGGCGAGCCACACGCGCTGCTGCGCGACAAGGTGCTGGCGATGCTGTTCTTCTTCACCAGCACGCGCACCCGCGTCAGCTTCGAGGCGGGCATGGCGCAGCTTGGCGGGCACGCGCAGTTCATCGACAGCACGACGACCCAGATCTCGCATGGCGACACGGCCAAAGAAATCGGCGAGATCGTCGGGCGCTACTGCGACGGAATCGCGATCCGGCAGTGTGACTGGGGCGTGGGCAACGACTATATCCGCGCGGTAGCTGAGGCCAGCCGCGTGCCGGTGCTGAATATGCAGTGCGACTGGTACCACCCGTTCCAGGCGCTGGCGGATATGATGACCATCTTTGAGCGGTTTGGGCGCGACGTGCGCGGCAAGACGATCAACGTGTCGTGGGCTTACGCCTCGAGCTACCAGAAGCCGCTCTCCGTGCCGCAGAGCCTGATCACGCTTTGCACGCGCTTTGGCATGAACGTGCGCCTGACGCACCCGCCGGAGTTCAAGCTGATGCCCGAAATTCTCGACCTCGCCAAAGAGAACGCGCAGAAATCGGGCGGCAGCTTCGAGATTTACGACGATTTCGACAAGGGCTTCGAGGGCGCGCATATCTGCTATCCCAAGAGCTGGGGCGCAACCATGACGACGACCGACATGGTGGAATCGAAGCGCATCGGCGACAAATATCAGGACTGGATCACGGACGAGCAGCGCATGGCCCTGGCGGACAAAGACGCGATCTACATGCACTGCCTGCCTGCCGACCGCAATATCGAAGTGACCGACGCCGTGATCGATGGGCGCCAGAGCGCCGTCTATGACGAGGCAGAAAATCGCCTGCACGTCCAGAAGGCGGTCATGGCGCTGACGATGCGCGGTTAGCCCGCGCCGCGCAGCCTGTGGCGTAGATTGTACACAAAAGCCGATCAACCAGAACCGGCGGGGGATCGGCTTTTCTCTCCCCTATGACTGGAAGCAGTATCTTTTACCGGCGCATCATCTGAATTTACAGGACAAGGACTCTGAGCAATGGCGCCCAAAACCGCAGTAATTGCCATCGGCGGCAACTCCCTGATTCTGGACAAGAACCAGCCGCAGGTGGAGCGCCAGTGGGAAGCGACCTACGAGACCGCTCGCCATATCGCCGACATGATCGCCGAAGGCTGGCGCGTGGTGCTTACGCACGGCAACGGGCCGCAGGTGGGGTTTATTCTGCGCCGCAACGAGCTGGCCGCGCATGAAGTCCACACCACGCCGATGGACCTGATCGGCGCGGATACGCAAGGATCGATTGGCTACATGCTTCAACAGGCGCTCGGCAACTGCCTGCGCGAGCGAGGTATCACGCGTAACATCTGCACCGTCATCACCCAGACGCTGGTTGACCGTAACGATCCGGCGTTTCAGCGCCCGAACAAGCCGATCGGCGGGTTCATGTCGAAAGAGCAGGGCGAGAAGTTCGAGGCCGAGGGCTGGGCCGTCGTCGAGGACGCAGGCCGGGGCTACCGGCGCGTGGTGGCGTCGCCCATCCCGGTCGAGATTCTGGAGCTGGACCCGATCAACACGCTGGTCACGAGCGAGGTGATCGTGATCTGCACGGGCGGCGGCGGCATCCCGGTGATCCGTGACGAGCAGGGCGACGTGCGCGGCGTCAACGCGGTGATCGACAAGGATCGCGGCTCCAGCCTGCTGGCGAGCGGCCTGAAGGCTGACTTGTTCGTGATCTCGACCGCCGTCGAGAAGGTGGCGATCAACTTCAACAAGCCCGATCAGAAGTGGCTTGATCGGATGACGCTGGCCGAGGCCAAGCAATATCTCGCGGAAGGTCACTTTGCGCCGGGCAGTATGGCGCCCAAGATCGAGGCAATTATCAGCTTCATCGAAAACGGCGGCCCGCAGGCGATCATCACCGATCCAGCCAGCATCAGCCGGGCGTTGCGCGGCGAGACCGGAACGACCGTTGTTCCGGTCTAGCGTGGAAAAGAGGCGCTGATGGTACCAGCCGACGCGACGATCGCCGAGCTACGATGCGCTGTTTGCGGGCGCAGCTATCGGCCCGGCGAAGTGGAGTACACCTGTCCGGCCTGCGGGCAGGCGGGCACGCTCGACGTGCTCTACGACTACGATGCGCTGCGGCGGGCCATCTCGCGCGACGATCTGGCGTCCAGCGCCGAGCCGTCGATGTGGCGTTATCGCGCGCTGCTGCCGCTCCGCCCCGGCGCGGCAGTGCCGCCGCTGGTGGCCGGCGGGACGCCGCTCTACGCTGCGCCGCGTGTGGCGGCGGCGCTGGGCTGCGCGCAGGTGTGGATCAAGGACGACGGACGCAACCCGACCGGCTCGCTCAAGGACCGCGCCAGCGCCCTGATCGTGGCGCGCGCGGTGGCCGAGGGTATTCGGGTGGTGACGACCGCCAGCACCGGCAACGCGGCAGCAGCCCTGGCTGGTCTGGCGGCGAGCGTGGGCCTGCTGGCCGTGATTTTCGTGCCGGAGGCCGCGCCCGAAGCCAAGATCGCGCAACTGCTGACCTACGGCGCGATCGTCCTGCTGGTCAAGGGCAATTACGACAACGCCTTTGACTTGGCGGTCGCTGCCGCCGAACGTTATGGCTGGTACAACCGCAATACGGGAATGAATCCCTACACCATCGAAGGCAAGAAGACGGTCGCCTTCGAGATCGCGGAGCAGCTTGGCTG
Organism: Aggregatilineaceae bacterium; assembly: GCA_035325905.1. Lineage (GTDB taxonomy): Bacteria > Chloroflexota > Anaerolineae > Aggregatilineales > Aggregatilineaceae > DYGX01. The sequence goes on from DAOKYY010000004.1 coordinate 22,061, forward strand.
GCGGATGCCGGATGCGGTCGTGGTCAGCGTGGGCGATGGCAACATCATCAGCGCGGTCCATAAAGGCTTCCGCGACCTGCGCGCGCTGGGTTGGATCGACCGCATCCCTCGGTTGATCGGCGTGCAGGCCGAGGGGAGCGCGGCGTGTTACCAGGCGTGGAAGACCGGCGCCGACCCGGCGACGATGGCCCCGATCCACGCCGAGACGGTGGCGGACAGCATTGCCGCCGATCTCCCGCGCGACCGGGTCAAGGCGGTGCGGGCGGTCCGCGAGACGGAGGGCGCGTTTGTGGGCGTGCCGGACGACGCGATTCTGGCGGCGATCCCGCTGCTGGCCCGGCAGAGCGGTGTGTTCGCCGAGCCAGCGGGCGCGGCGGCCTACGCGGGCGCGCTGGCCGCGCTCGAAAGCGGCGTGCTGAGCGCCTCCGACCGCGTTGCGCTGATCGTTACCGGCAGCGGCCTGAAGGATATCCGCAGCGCGATGCGCGTGGCCGGGTCGGGCTACCCGGTCGCGCCCGATCCTGAGGAAGTCGAGAAAGTCAGGGTGGCGCTCGGCTTGCCAGCCCTGAAATAGCGATATGGCGCAGCACGAGAGGCGCGGCGTTAATCGCGCCCTGTATCGGAATCCGCTACAATTTGCAGCAGCGTCGCCAGTTACGCACATCAGGGGAGCGGTCATGCTCGCGACACCTGTTTTCTCGATCATTGCGCCAGTGTTCAACGAGGAGCCGATCATCGCTGAGCTGTACCGGCGCGTGGCCGAAGTCATGGACTCGACCGGCGAGCCGTGGGAACTGGTGATGATCAACGATGGCAGCAGCGACGGCTCCGCCCGCGAGATGCGCGCGCTTCAGGAGCGCGACCCGCGCGTGCGCGTGATTCACTTCGCGCGCAACTTCGGGCACCAGAACGCGGTGACTGCCGGTATGGACTACGCGCGCGGACAGGCGATTGTGATCATCGACGCGGACCTGCAAGACCCTCCTTCGGTGATCCTGGACCTGATCGCCAAGTGGCGCGAAGGCTATCACGTGGTATATGCCGTGCGTTCCGAGCGGCGCGGCGAAACGTGGTTCAAGCAGATGACCGCCAAGCTGTTCTATCGCGTGATCTACCGCATCACGGATGTCGATATTCCGCTCGATACCGGGGACTTCCGGCTGATGGATCGCCAGGTGGTGGACGCGGTCAAGACCATGCGCGAGCACAACCGTTTCATCCGGGGCATGACCAGTTGGGTCGGCTTCCGGCAGACGGGCGTGCAGTACGTCCGGCACGAGCGCTTCGCCGGGCAGACGAAGTACCCGCTGCGCAAGATGATGCGCTTTGCGCTCGACGCGATCACGGGCTTCTCGTACTTTCCGCTCCAGGTCATGATCTACGCCAGCCTGGTCCTGGCGCTCATCGCGGTGCTGGCCGTGCCGATCGTGGCGGTGTTGCGGCTCTCGACCGGCAAAGCGATTTTCGAGGGCCAGGCGACGACGCTGGCGGTGCTGTTGCTGCTCAGCTCTTTCCAGTTGTTCTTCTTTTTCATCATGGGCCAATACGTGGCCCGCATCTACGACGAAGTGCGCCAGCGCCCGCTGTACATCGTGTCGGAGGTTTGGGACGCCTCGCCGGCTCAGAAAACGCCTGAAGGGAGCGCGCCTGTCCCTGCCGCGCCGAGCGACGGCAATCCGCTCGCGGAAGGACCATCGCCCGCCGAGCGAAGAAAGGAGACGCTTTCGTGATGGACCCAGGCCAGCCCAGCGATCGCACCCCCGACGATATGGAGCGCATCCAGCGGTATCGCGCTCTCGTGCTGGAGTATGAGGCTCTGGACGAGGAGATCGACGCGCTGCTGGCGCGGCATCGCGGCGCGACGGAACATATGTCCGACGAAGACTTTGAGCGGTACCGGGCGCTCGCACACCGGCGAGATTTTCTCTACAACCAGATGAAGATGCTTGAAAGCCAGATTCGGCTGGACGAAGAAACCGGCGGCGGCACTGCCTGATAGATTCAGTGAGGTGTTTCCGGCCGCGCACTGCCGCGCAAACCCTTCAGCCGATTGACATCCTGCGTATTATCCCGTTTGTTAGGAGCCTATCTCGTGCTAGACAGACAACTCATCACCGGCCCGACTTTCAATGAAATGCTACACCCTCATCTGATTGATCCTGCGATTCGGCGCAAAGCGCATGAAGCGCGCACGAGCGACCCCCTGGCGTCGATCAACCTCTTCAACATCACCTGGCGCGACATCGACGATCGCATTCAGTACCATGTGCTCCCGCCGGCGCTGACCGGGGTCGATACGCCGATTGCGCTGCTGACGAGCATCCATTTCCCGACGCGCAGCCATAAGGTCGGCGCGACATATTCCGTGCTGATCGAGAAAGAGCTGTTTGGCGATGTCGATCCCTGGAAGCACACGCTGATCTGGCCCTCGACCGGGAACTACGGCATCGGCGGGGCGTATGTCGCCGGGCGCATGGGCGTGCGCAGCGTCGTGGTGCTACCGCAGGATATGAGCAAGGAACGCTTCGAGATGATCGAGCGCTTCGGCGCGCAGGTCATCAAGACGCCGGGCAGCGAGAGCAACGTCAAAGAGATTTACGACCAGGTCAAGGAACTGCTGGCCTCGGACCCGATGATGCGCAACATGAATCAGTTCGAGGAAATGGGCAACTACCGGTTCCACTACTATGTCACCGGAAACACCGTCGTTGATCTGGCGCGCGAGCTGGCGGAGCAGGGGGTTGGCCGGGGCCGGGTCTCCGCGTTCGTTTCGTCGATGGGCAGCGCGGGCACCATCGCCGCCGGCGACCGCCTGAAGCAGGAATGGCCCGATCACAAGATCGTCGGCCTTGAGCCGGTTCAGTGCCCGACGCTGGCGCTGAACGGTTACGGCGCGCACGACATCCAGGGCATCGGCGACAAGCACGTGACCTGGATTCATCATGTCACGAACATGGACGCCATTATGCTGATCGATGACCTGGAGTGCAAGAAGGGCTTGCAGCTCTTCGCGGAAGAGGACGCCAAGCGCGCGCTGGTCGATGACCTCGGCATACCGCAGGAAAGCGTCGATTATCTGTCAACCCGGCTGGGGATCAGCAGCCTCTGCAACATCTACGGCGCGATCAAGACCGTCAAGCACTATGGCTTCGGACCGGACGACCTGGTCGTGACGGTCGCCACCGACGGCCTCGACCGCTACTGGAGCGTCATGGGCGCCATGCAGCGGACCTATGGCGCAATCGGCCGGACCGAGGCGGTCGCGCGCGTCCGCAGCCTGTTCCACGGCCAGAAGACCGACCTGATCTGGGATGGCACCGCCGAAAACCGCGCGCGCTGGCATAACCTCAAATACTACACCTGGGTCGAGCAGCAGGGGCGCACGGTCGAGGAGCTTGACGCGCAGCGTGACCCGGCCTGGTGGGAAGAGCACCAGCAGCGCGTCAGCCAGATCGACGAGCGCCTGGTCGAGTATCGCGCCGCTCACCCGGTGACTGCTTAGCAGGCGAACGCCGTGTACCCTGAGGACCGCGTGCTGGTCGCTGTGATCAACCGCGAGCGCGACCTGGCGATCGCCCAGCGCGAGCACTGGTATCGCGTCCCGGTCCAGCAAGCGCCCAACGGGGTCTACGCGGAGTATATCGCCTTCTTTCTGAGCCGGGCGTTCAAGGAGCAGAACGGCGGGGTGCGCTACTACGCACGGCGGACGGGGGTGGAGCTGGCCCGGCGGCGCGATCTGCTGCCCGACGAGGCCAGCCACCCCCGCGCTGACGGCCTGTATCACAAGCTTCAGTTCGGCGAGCTGCGCCGCAAAGAGCCGCCGATTCTCAACCCGACGCGCCGCAGCGTGGCGTTCATCTTCACCACCTGGGACCGCTTCTGCGCGGCGCGCACCCTGGCGGATCTGTACAGCGACGCCGATCAGTTTGTGGACCGGGTGTATCACGCGCTCCAGCAGGCAGGGCTGCGCCCGGAGCGCACCTGGGAAGCGTCGCGCCCGGCGGGAACGGGTGGCGCAGAGCTGCGCTTGCCCTGCGCACGCGGGACGGTCATCGCCTCGACCTCGCCCTCCGCCGGCGCGCTTCCGCTGGCGGTGGGCGGCTCGCCTGACGCGGTTAAGGCTGGGGTCGCCTCGGTGCTGGATGCGGTCCGAGCGCAGGGCGGACCGGTCACGGCGCGGGCGCGCCGGGGTCGCGCGTCGAAAGGCAGCCCACCGCAAGAGATAGCAGAGCCAAACGAGCCACGACCGGAAGGATAAATCCTCATGGCGTTATTGATCACGAATGCGCGCGTTGTCACCTGGGAAGAGCCGAACCGCCTTATCGAAGATGGCGCGCTGTTGATCGACGGCGCGACGATCGCGGCGGCTGGCGTGTCCCGCGAGCTGGAAGCGCAGTATCCCGATGCCGAGCGCCTCGACGCGCGCGGGCAGCTCGCCATGCCGGGCAACATCTGCGCGCACACGCATTTCTACGGGGCCTACGCGCGCGGGCTGGCGATTCCCGGTCCCGCGCCGAGGGATTTTCCCGAAATCTTGCAGCGGCTGTGGTGGCCGCTCGACAAGGCGCTGGACGAGCGCTCGGTGCGCCACAGCGCGCTGGTCTGCCTGGTGGATGCGATTAAGCACGGCACGACGACGTTGATCGACCATCACGCCAGCCCGAACTTCATCGACGGCAGCCTGGACGTGATTGCCGACGCCGTGGACGAGGCGGGGCTGCGCGCCGTGCTGTGCTACGAAGTCACCGACCGTGACGGACCTGAGAAGGCCCAGGCCGGGATCGCGGAGAACGTGCGATTCATGCGAGCCGCGCGCGGGCGCCCGATGGTGCGCGGGACATTCGGCCTGCACGCCAGCCTGACGCTGTCCGACGCGACGCTCGAAGCCTGCGCGACGGCGGGCGCGCCGCTGGACGCCGGGTTCCACATTCATGTCGCAGAGCACGAAGCCGACGAAGAAGACAGCCTGCGCAAGAGCAGGCAGCGCGTCGTGCCGCGCTTGCAGCGGCTCGGTATCCTCGGTCCGAAGACAATCGTCGCGCACGCGGTCCACACCGACGAAGCCGAGCGCGCGATCCTGCGCGACACGGGGACGTGGGTCTCGCACCAGCCGCGCTCCAACATGAACAACGGCGTCGGCGCGGCGCCGATTGACCGTATGCGCGAGGAAGGCATTCGCCTGGCGCTGGGCAACGACGGTTTTTCGAACAACATGTGGGCGGAATGGAAGGCGGCGTATCTGCTGCACAAAGTGACTCACCGCGACCCGCGCCGCGCGCCCGGCGATTTCATCGCGCAGATGGCAACCCAGACCAACGCCCGCCTGGCGGAAGTCTTTTTCCCTGGCGAGACAATCGGGCGCCTGGCTCCGGGCGCGGCGGCGGACGTGATTCTGGTCGACTATCACCCGTTCACGCCCCTGGCAGCCGGGAATCTACCCTGGCATATTCTGTTTGGGTTCGAGGCGTCCATGGTCACGACGACGATCGCAGGAGGGCGCGTGCTGATGCGTGATCGGGCGCTGCTGACGCTGGACGAGGCGGCCATCGCCGCCGAGGCGCGCGATTACGCGCCGGTCGTTTGGGCGGCCTACCAGCGCCATGCTGAGCGGGCGCTACACGGTTAGGAGAGGGGACTGGTGGGAGAACACGCGGAACGGCGCCCGGCGATCGCGGTGATCGGCGGGACCGGCAAAGAAGGGTCCGGGCTGGCGCTGCGCTGGGCGCACAGCGGCTACGAGGTGCTAATCGGCTCGCGCGACGCGGAGCGCGCCGCCGAGAAAGCAGACGAATTGAACCGGGTGCTCGGCAAGACTGTGCTACGCGGGCTGGATAACGCGAGCGCCGCCGCCGCCGCCGAGCTGGTCGTGCTGACCGTGCCCTACCAGGCGCACAAGCCGATTCTGGAGTCGATCAAGGAAGCGGCGCAGGGCAAAATCCTGGTGGATGTGACGGTCCCGCTGCAACCCCCGGCTATCCGCACCGTTCACATTCCCGAGGGCAAGGCTGCCTCGCTGGAGGCGCAGGCGCTGCTTGGCCCAGAGGTGCGCGTTGTGGCGGCCTTCCAGAATATCAGCCACACGCACCTGAAAGACCTTGACGACCCGGTTGACAGCGACGTGCTCATGGCATCGGATGACGACGAGGCGAAGCACGAGGTCGCACGGCTGATCGAGGCGATTCCCGGCATGCGCGCGATCGACATCGGGCCGCTGGCGAACGCGATCGCCGCCGAGGCGCTGACGCCGGTGATTCTCTACATCAACAAGCGGTACAAGGCTCCGGGCGCGGGGATTCGCATTACCGGCCTGGATGCGTGACGCGCGATGCGGGCTGACCTCGCTCAACTGCGCCTGATCGCGCTGCCGAATATCCCGCTCGTGCAGCCGGGCGACGATCTGGCCGCGCTGATCGCCGCCAGCCTGCTAGAGGCGGAGATCGCGCTCGACGCACGCGATGTGCTGGTGGTCACGTCGAAGCTGGTGTCGAAAGCGGAGGGTCGCTTTGTTGACCTGGAAACTGTGACTCCGTCCGTTCGCGCCGTCGAAATCGCCGCTCAGATCGGCAAGGACCCGCGCCTCGTCGAGCTGATCCTGCGCGAAGCGACGGAGATTTCGCGCCTGCGCGCCGACGTGCTGATCGTGCGGCACCGGCTCGGCTTCACGCTCGCGAACGCCGGGATCGATCATTCGAATGTCAGCCCGGACGGCGAGGACTGGGTGCTGCTGCTGCCGGAGGACCCGGACGCTTCGGCTCGCCGGCTGCGGTCGGCGCTGGCCGAGCAAACCGGCGTCGCGCCCGGCGTCGTGATCAGCGACTCGCACGGCCGCCCGTTCCGCCTGGGCACGGTCGGCGTCGCGATCGGGCTGGCAGGCATACCGGCGCTGGCCGACATGCGCGGGGCGCGGGACCTGTTCGGCCGCACGCTGCGGGTGACAGTCACCGGGCTGGCCGATGAGATCGCGGCGGCGGCGGGGCTGCTCAGCGGGCAGGGCGCCGAAAGCCGGCCGGTTGTGCTGGTGCGCGGCCTGACGTTGCCCGCCATGGAGAGCGCGGCGGCGGAGCTGGTTCGCCCGCCGGAACTGGACCTGTATCGTTGAGCGTGGGCGGCGAGGCGGGCCTATAATGGAAAGTGAACAGGCGCTACTGGCGCTGATTCAGGCGCGGCGCTCAATCCGGCGCACGCTTGATCGGCCGGTGCCGCACCGCGTGATCGAGCGCCTGCTTGAAGCAGCGCGCTGGGCGCCTTCGGCGCATAACCGCCAGCCCTGGCGCTTCGCGGTGATCGAATCTGTGGCGTGGCGCGGGCGGCTGGCAGCGGCGATGGGCGAGTGCTTGCGCGCCGACCTCGCGGCGGATGGGCTGGAGGCCGACGCCATCGAGCGGCAGGTGCGGCGGTCATATGAGCGCATTTCGTCCGCGCCGCTGGTGATCGTGTTCTTTCTGAGTCTGGCGGACATGGATCGGTATCCCGATCCGGCTCGCCAGGAGGCCGAGCATCTTATGGCGGTGCAAAGCGTGGCGCTGGCCGCCCAAAACATGCTGCTTCAAGCTCACGCCGAAGGGCTGGGCGCGTGCTGGATGTGCGCGCCGCTGTTTTGCCCGGACGTAGTACGCGCTGAGCTAAACCTTCCGGCTGACTGGATCGCGCAGGGGCTGTTAACGGCCGGGTATCCTGCCGAGGAGCGCCAGAAAAGCCGGGAGCCACTTGAACCGCGTGTGCGATGGTACTAGACGCGAAACAAGCTGATCGTCAGGTTATCGTGCTGGCTGGCGGGGTGGGGGGGGCCAAGCTCGCCTATGGTGTTTCCGGGCTGGTCGCACCGGAAAGGCTGGCGATCGTCGGCAATGTCGCGGACGATTTTGAGCTATACGGCCTGCATATTTCCCCCGACCTCGATACGCTGATGTACACGCTGGCGGGCGTCGCTAACCCGGCGACCGGGTGGGGCGTGGAAGGCGACACGCGCCAGATGCTCGATATGCTGGCCTGCTTCGGCGAGACACCCTGGTTCGGGCTGGGCGACCGCGACCTGGCGACGCACCTGCTGCGCACAAGCTGGCTGGCTGGCGGCGCGACGCTGACCGCTGTCACCGCGCGGCTCGTGGCGGCGCTGGGTGTCGGCTGCCGGCTGCTCCCCGCGACCGACGATCTGCTGCGCACGATGATCGACACACGCGAGATGGGCACGCTCGGCTTCCAGGAATACTTCGTCCGGCACCGCTGGCAGCCGGTGGTCGAGCGCGTGTGGTTCCGGCGCGGTGAGTCTTGCCGTGTTACGGAGCAGGTCCGGGCGGCGCTCGACTCCGCCGATCTGATCTTGATCGCGCCGTCCAACCCGGTGTTGTCGATCGGCCCAATTCTGGCGGTGGACGGGATGCGCGATCTTCTGACAAAACGACGCGGACCGTGTATAGTCATTAGTCCGTTTGTCGCGGGCCGGGCCGTGAAGGGTCCGGCTGACAAGCTGATGCGCGAGTTGTCGCTCGAAAACTCCCCACGCGGCGTCGCGCAGTTTTACGCTGGCCTGATCGACGGGCTGGTGATCGATCGGAAGGACGCCGATGCTCCCCAACCCGGCGACATTCCGGTCCTGGTCACGGACACTCTGATGATGACCGGGGCGGACAAGGTGAGGCTGGCGGGGGAAGCGTTGGCTTTCGGAGGCAACTTGACGAAATGAACGTGTGGGCGATTGTTCCGGTGAAGCCGCTGAATCGAGCGAAAAGCCGGCTGGCCGACGTGCTGCCACCAGAGGACCGCGAGCAGCTTGCCGCCGGGCTGCTGGAGCGAACCGTGCGCCTGCTGGTGCCGATGCCCGAAATTCACGGTGTGCTGGTCATCAGCCGCGATACGAAGGCGCTGTCGTTAGTGCGCGAGCTAGGCGCGCAGACCGTGCAAGAGAGCGGGAACCCGGAGCTAAATACGGCGCTCTACCGGGCCACCAACGCGCTTCCGGCGTGGGGCGCGGAAGCGGCGCTCGTCGTCCCGGCGGACCTGCCGCTGCTTCAGCCAGAGGACATCTCGGCTGTCGTCGCGCTCGGAAAATTCCACCATACCGTTGTCCTGGCGCCAGACCGCCGTGAGGAAGGCACCAACTTGCTGTTTGTGCGGCCGCCCGGCCTGATTCCCTACGCTTTCGGCGGGCCGAGTTTTGACGAGCACCAGCGGCTGGCGCGCGAGGCGAACGCCACGCTGCATATCTTCCGCTCGGAGCGCGTTGGCCTGGACCTGGATACGCCGGACGATCTGTTCACGTATTACCGGCGGGCGGAGCTGTCCAACGAGCCGGTTGTGGAGCACAACCGGCCAGAGGAATCGCTGCTCAGCCGGCTGGCGCATCCCGACGGCTAGCCCGCTGCTCCCGGCTCGCGAGAATTCTTGTTCCTTAGCTGATCGGAGGATTGTTTTATGGCCGACCGCGTTGCCCTTTATTTGCAGGACGCGCACCCGCTGGCAGATGCGATCGAGTACGTGCAATACGCTGAAGATCGTGGCTTCGAGGCGGTGTGGCAGGCGGAGAGCCGCCTGGTCCGCGACGCGATTGTGCCGATGGCCGCCTTCGCCGCCACGACCCGGCGGATCAAAGTCGGCTCCGGCGTGATCAACAACTGGACGCGCAACGCTGCCCTGACGGCGGCGACCTTCCTGACGCTCGACGACCTGGCGCCCGACCGGATCATCCTCGGCATTGGCGCGTGGTGGGACCCGCTCGCCAAGAACGTCGGAATCGAGCGGCGCAAGCCGTTGCTGGCAATGCGCGAGCACGTGACCGTCGTGCGCGATCTGCTGGCGATGAAGAATGTGACTTTCCACGGCGAGTTTGTCCATGTTGACGGGATAGAGCTGGACATCGTGCATGGCCGCCGCGAGCCGCGTAATGTCCCGATCTACATCGGCGCGACCGGTCCGCAGATGATGGCGCTCACCGGCGAAATCGGTGACGGCGCGCTGCTCAATTACCTCGTGTCGCCCGCTTACAACGTCCAGGCGCTGGAGCAGCTTGAGAAAGGCGCGAAGCTATCCGGCCGGATGGTGGACGACATTGACCGCCCGCAGCTTGTGGTGTGCTCGGTGGACTCGGATCGCAAACGGGCGCTCGACGGCGCGCGCAAGCTGGTCACGCAGTATCTCGGCCAGCAGCCGCACATCATGAAGGCCAGCGGCGTTAGCGCGGAGCTGCTCGACGAGATCCACCAGGTGCTGACCTGGCCCGCAACTGAGGAGCAGATCGAGCGCGCGATGGAGCTGGTTCCCGACGACGTGGTGCAGTTGATCACGGCGTCCGGCACGCCCGACGAGGTGCGCGCCAAGGTCCGCGAGTACGTCGCCGCCGGGTGCACCTGCCCGGTGCTCTACCCGCTGGGCGACGACGTGCGCCTGATGATCGACACCTTCGCCGGCGGCTACTCGGCCTGATGCCGCGCGCGTGTGCTCATGGCTGAGCCGGCCCGGCCCGGCGCGTCCCCTACGCGCCGGGAGTCAAATCTTCACGGACCGGCGGTGTCACGCCGCCAGTCGCTGCGGGCATGGGCGGCTCTGTGCGGCGTCGCCGGCCTGGGGACGCTGCTGTATCTGAGCGTGAGCCTGGCAGTCAGTCGCGACCCGCTGCTGATGCCGCTCGACGACACCTACATTCACTTCCAGTATGCCCGGCAGATGGCCGCCGGAGAGCCGTTTTCCTACTCGCCCGGCGCGCCTGCGACTTCGGGCGGAACCAGCCTGCTTTATCCCACCGCGCTCGCGCTCGGCTACCGGCTTGGCTTCACCGGGTGGAGCCTGGCGTACTGGGCCGTAACACTCGGCGCGCTGGCGTTTGTTGGCTCGGCGGGGCTGGTCTACCGTCTTGGGCTGGATAATCCGCTCGCGGACGCCGAAACGTCGCATCGGGAGATCGCATTCGTGATCGCAGTCGCCTTCGCGCTGACCGGTCCGTTCCTCTGGGCGGCGCTGAGCGGGATGGAAACCGCGCTCTTTCTGCTGCTGGCGCTGCTGGCGTTCGACGCCGTGCTTCGCGCGCGGCTGCCGGCAGCGATTGCGGCGCTGGCTGTGCTGCCGCTGGTACGGCCTGAAGGGTTGTTCCTTTCCGCGCTCGGATCGCTGGCGCTGGCCGCGCGTGACACGTGGCCGCGCGCCAGGGCGGAACAGGCGCGACGGTTGTTCCTGCTCAGCCTGCCGATCCTGGCCGGGGCGATCCAGCCGCTGATTAACTTCGTGGCAACGGGCAGCCTGTCCTCATCGGGCAACGCGGCGAAGTCGCACCTGACGAACGAGAGCGTGCCGCTGGCCGAACGCCTGCTTAAGACCGTCGAGACGTTTGGCCGGATGTGGCTGGAGCTGCTGACCGGCGTCAGCCGCGATTGGGGCCTGTTCACGTCGCCGGTGCTGGCGGGCGTGGCGCTCGGCGGGTTGCTGTACGGCGTGTGGATCATGCGCCGCCGCCGCGAGGGTGCGATCCCCGCGCTGGCGTTGCTGTGGCTGTTGGCGCTGACCGGCGCCGCGTCGACGCTCGACACGGCGTTCTGGCAGTTCAAGCGCTACCAGGTGCCGGTGATGGCGCTGTTGTTCCCGGCTGCGGCGTGGACTTGCGCGGCGCTGGCGGATCGCTTTGCGGAGCGCGGCTGGCTAAGCTGGACACGCTGGATTCTGCCGCTGGCGATCCTGCTGCCTGCCGGGCTGACGACCGTCACCTTTGCCCGTAACTACGCCGAGAATGTGCAGGTCGTGCGCGATCAACAGGTTCCGATGGCGCGCTGGGCAGCGGAGCACTTGCCCGAAGGCGTGCGCGTCGGCGTGCACGACGTGGGGCTGATGGGCTACTTCTCCGGCCTGCCGCTGTACGATGTCGTCGGCCTGACGACGCCCGGCCCGGCGGAATCGTGGCGGCAGGGACCTGGCGCGATTTTCGAGCACATGGCGCAGAGCGAATACCGGCCAGAGTATTTCGCGATTTATCCCGACGTGCAGGGGCTGACCTATCTGGTGGACGCCGGGGTTTTCGGCGCTATGCTGGCCGAGTTCGCGATTGACCTGCCACCGCACAACGTCGCGGCGGCGACCGGGCGGCAGATCATCAGCCGCGCGGACTGGTCGGGCGTGCCTGATGCGGAAGCTGTCGCCCAGACGGACACGCTGCGCGCAGTCGAGGGGCTGGCGTTGGTCGACGTGGTGGATGTGGCCGACCTGGAAAGCGAGGCCGCGCACGGCTATGTGTGGCAACAAGGCTCGTTTCGGCCGGAAGGCTTTGTCACCGAGGCGTACCGGCTCGATTACCAGAACTGCGGGCCTGGCGCAACCTGCTTAGCCACCGACGGTGGGCGCGTTCTGACCGGGGACGAAACGTTTACCTTGCGCACGCGGCCCGGTGAAGACCTGCTGCTGGTGACGCGCGCGCATGGCCGGGAGAGCGTCTCGCTGGCGGTCGAGGTCAACGGCGAGAGGGGGGCGTCGCGGGTGCAGCCAGCGGTGCCGGGTCGCTGGGTGGAGTTTGCTACCTGGGTCCCCGGCGAGCAGGTTAGCGCCGAGACGCGCGTGCAGATTGCGGTCGATGCGCCCGGTAGCGGCGCTTACCAGCCGTACTATCATTGGGCCTATCAGGGCGCGTTTTCGCCGGAAGGCAGTAACCAGGAGCCGATCGCGCAGTTCGGGACGCAGCAGCAGGTGCGGCTGCTGGCGGCGGAGATCGAGCAGCGGGCAGACGAGATCGACGTGCACCTCACGTGGCTCGGCCCTGCGCCGGGCGCGGGCGACGCGATGTTGTTCGTTCACCTGTATAATGATAGGGAGGCTCCGCCGGTCGCGCAGGCCGATGACGCGCGGCCTGGAGGCGGGGCATTGCCGCCGGGCAACTGGCTGCCAGGTGTGCGGCGCGACGTCGTCACGCTGCGGCTGCCGCCAGACCTGGCGCCGGGTGAGTACGCGCTCGCGATCGGGCTGTACGACGCGGCCACCGGTCTCCGCCTTCCCGCGTCCGGCGCGGGCGCGGATGCTTCTGGACGGTTATTTATTGGGGACGTGCTGATCGAGGAGTCAGACTCGTGATAGTCGATTTTACGCTGAATGGTGAGGCGGTGTCGCTTGAGGCCGCCGCGAACGAGACGTTGCTGATGATGCTGCGCCGCAACGGCGTGTTTGGGGTCAAGCATGGCTGCGAGACGGGCGAGTGTGGCGCATGCCTGGTGCTGGTCGACGGCGCGCCGAAGACCTCGTGCGTCATGCTGGCCGCGCAGGCGAGCGGCCGCGCAATCACCACGATTGAGGGGATCGGCGGGGCGCAGGAGCGCGGCTGGCGCGGCTCTGAGCCGCTGCACGCGCTGCAGGTTGCCTTTATCGAGACCGGCGCGATTCAGTGCGGTTATTGCACGCCGGGCATGATCCTGGCGGCGACGGCGCTGCTGGAGCGCACGGACCGCCCGACTGAGGCGCAAGTGCGCGAGGCGCTGGCGGGCGTCCTGTGCCGCTGCACCGGGTATGTCAAGCCGGTCGAAGCCGTGCTGCGCGCGGCGGCGGTGCTGCGTGGGGAGAGCGTGCCCCCAATCCAGCCGGTAGAGGCGATTCCTGCGCCGCCGGACCTGTTCACCCCGCCGGGCGAAGGCGACGACACGCTCCCGCCGGAAACGAGCAGAGATGGCGGCGCGACCGGACTCCGCACGCGCGCGCTGCCGGTGATGATTGTCGCGCCGGAGGTCGATACGCTGCATCAGGTCGGCAAGCCCTCGCCGAAGGTGGACGCGCGCAAGCTGGCGCAGGGCAACCCGGCGTTTACCGATGACATCGAACATCGCGGGATGCTCGTCGGGAAGCTGCTGCTCAGCCCGCGCCCGCACGCGCTGATCAAGCGGATCGACGCCAGCCGGGCGCGCGCGCTGCCGGGCGTTCACGCCGTGCTGACGCACCACGACATCCCGCGCGTGGCCTATACCACCGCCGGGCAGAGCCATCCAGAGCCAGGGCCGCACGACAACTACAGCCTCGACTACAAAGTGCGCTTCGTCGGGGACCGCGTCGCGGCGGTCGCGGCGGAGACGGAGGCTATCGCGCAGCGGGCGCTGGAACTGATCGAGGTCGAGTATGAGGACCTGCCGGCCATCTTCGACCCGCGCGACAGCATGGAGCCTGGCGCGCCGATCCTGCACGATGAGCCGGAAAGCTGGCGGATCGAGGATCCGCAGCGCAACCTCGCCGCCGTGATCGAGTGGGAAGTGGGCAACGTCGAGGATGGCTTCGCGCAGGCGGATCGCATCTTCGAGGCGACCTACTACAGCCCGAAAGTCCAGCAAACGCCGATTGAGCCGCACGTGGTCGTGACGTGGTGGGACGAGGACGACCGGCTGGTGATCCGCACCAGCACGCAGGTCCCGTTCCACGCGCGGCGGATTCTGGCGCCGGTGCTCGGCTTGCCGGAGAAGCGTATCCGCGTGATCAAGCCGCGCATTGGCGGCGGGTTTGGCGTCAAGCAGGAAGTGCTGCTCGAAGACATCTGCGCGCACCTGACGATCGTGACCGGGCGCCCCGTCCGGCTGGAATATACCCGCGCCGAAGAGTTCTTCGCCAGCCGCTCGCGCCACCCGATGTATCTGACGCTGAAAACCGGCGTGACGAACGATGGGCGGATCGTCGCCAACCAGCTTACCACGCTCAGCGACACCGGCGCGACCGGCAGCCACGCCATGACGGTCGCCGGAAACACCGGCCACAAGGCAATGGCGCTCTACAACGCGCCGAACATCAAGTTCCACGCGGACGTAGTTTACACCAACACGCCGCCGAGCGGCGCGTATCGTGGCTACGGCGTCCCGCAGGGCTTCTGGGCGCTGGAGCCGCATATCGAGTGGATCGCGCGCGAGATGGGCTTTGACCCGCTGGAGTTCCGCCTGAAGAACGCGATCAAGTCCGGCGACGAGCACCCGGTCAGCAAGGCGTGGAGCGAGGGCCGCGAGGGCGCGCCAGAGTATATCCTGTCGTGCGGGCTGGAAGACTGCATCGAGCAGGGGGCGGCGGCGATCGGCTGGGCGGACAAGTTCGGCAACCCGGACTGGCACCGCGTGCCGGGCAAGCCGCACTTGCGGCGCGGGATCGGCGTTGCGGCGGTCATGCAGGGCACGGCGATCCCCCGGCTGGACATGGGCGCGGCCAGCATCAAGATCAACGACGACGGCTCATTCAACCTGCTGGTCGGGGCGACCGATCTGGGCACTGGCTCCGACACGGTGCTAACTCAGATGGCCGCCGAGGTGCTGGGCTGCGCGCCCGATGACTTCATCACCTACTCGTCCGATACCGACTTCACGCCGTTCGACAAGGGCGCGTATGCGTCCAGCACGACGTACATCTCCGGGCGCGCGACGGTTGTCGCGGCGGAGCGCGTGGCCGGGCAGATGCGCGAAGTTGCCGCCAAGATGTTCAACAAGGATGCGGCGTATGAGCCGGTTGAGCCGGGCGACATCGCCTTGCGTGACCGGGCCGCGCACGCGCCCGATGGCCGCGCGATCACGCACCGCGAAATCGCGCTCCACAGCCTGCACGCCGAGGATCAGCACCAGATCATGGCGGTCGGAAGCTGGGTCAGCCCGGACTCGCCGCCGCCCTTCGCCGCGCAATTCGTGACCTGCACGGTGGACACCGAAACGGGGCAGATCACCGTCGATGAAATGGTGATGGCGGTCGATGGCGGCGTGATCATCAACCCGGTCACAGCCAGCGGGCAGGTCGAAGGGGGCATGGTCCAGGCGCTCGGCTATGGGCACGCCGAGGAGATGGTCTTCGACGCCGAGGGCCAGATGCTCAATCCGCGCTTTGGACCGTACAAAATCTACCGCGCGGACGAGATGCCGGAGATGGGCGTGATCTTCGTCGAGACGTACGAGCCGACCGGGCCGTTCGGCGCGAAAGCGGTGGCCGAGATCCCGCTCGACGGGGTCGGGCCGGCGCTGGCAAACGCCGTGTACGATGCTGTGGGCGTGCGGATTCTTGACGCGCCTCTGCTGCCGGAGAAGGTCTGGCGGGCGCTGCGCGCGCAGGCATCTGGCGCGGGTGAGGAATGGGCCGCCCGATGAATGACGATCGCGCTGTGTTTGAAGCGGTGGTAACGGCCCAGCGCGAGAACAAGCCCGCCGCGCTGGCGACCGTGATCGAGACGCAAGGCTCCGTGCCGCGCCAGGCCGGGAGCAAGATGCTGGTCTGGCCGGACGGTCTGATCGTCGGCACAGTCGGCGGCGGGCAGATGGAAGCGTATGTCATCGGCGAGGCGCAGGCCGCGCTGCGCGATGGCTCAACCCGCGTGCTGACGTATAACCTGAGCGACCTGGGCGCGGGCGACCCGGGCGTGTGCGGCGGGACCGTGCGCGTCTTCGTCGAGCCGCTGCTGACGCCGATCACGCTGGTTGTGATCGGCTGCGGGCACGTCGGGAAGGCCGTCGCCGAGCTGGCGAAGTGGCTGGAGTTGCGCGTGGTCGTGGTCGATGACCGGCCCGGCTACGCGACGCCCGACGCGATCCCCGGCATGGACGGCTACCATACCGTCGCGACGGCGGAGCTGCTCGATCACGTGACGATTACGCCCCGCACGGCAGTTGCCGCCGTGACACGGGGCCTGCCGGTCGACGAGGGCCTGTTGCCAGTCCTGCTCTCCACCGAGGCGCCCTACATTGGCCTGATCGGCAGCCGGCGGCGCTGGGCGCTGACGATCGAGGCGCTGGAAGCGCAGGGCCTGCCGCGCGAGCAGATCAGCCGCGTGCGCGCGCCGATCGGCCTGGAGATCGGCGCCGAGACGCCTAAAGAAATCGCCGTCAGCATCCTGGCCGAAATCATCATGGTCCTGCGGCAGGGCACCGGCCAGCCGATGCAGTGGCCGGGACAGGGATGAAGCGTGATGGAATCGCGCAGGTGGGCGAGGCATAAGCCTCGCGCGCCGGCGAGGCAAGCCGTAAAGGACCGGGTGTGACGCTCAAGCTGCTCGCGGTCAGTGACGTGGCGCTGCCGCAGCTTCAGGACTCGACGTATCTTTGCCGGACCTTCGAGGATATCGGGCTGCTGGTAAGCTGCGGCGATATGCCCGCCAGCTATCTCGACTACATCAGCTCGGTGCTGAATGTCTCGCTTTATTTCGTGCGGGGCAACCACGACGAGAATTACGTGGAGCGCCAGCCGGGCGGCGACGATCTCCACCGGCGCATCCTCCGCTTTGGCCGCTTCTCGTTCCTGGGGCTGGAAGGGTCCATTCGCTACAACCGGGGGCGCGTGCAGTACACCGACTCCGAGATGTTTTCGATGGTGCTGCGGCTGATGCCCCGGCTGTTGGTGCTGCGCTCGGTGCGCGGGTACAGCGTTGATGTGGTGGTGGCGCATTCGCCCCCGCGTGGTATTCACGACCTGCCGGGCGATCGCGCGCATCGCGGATTCAGCGCGTTCCGCACCCTGATCGAGTGGGGCAGGCCGCGCTACCTGTTACACGGACACGTGGATACCTGGGACAACCGCCAGACGGTCGAAACTGTCCATTTTGGCACACGGGTTATTAACATCAACCCGTCGCGCGTGGTGGCGCTGGAAGAGCCGCCCGGCGGCGCCGGATGAGGCTCGAACGCACTCGCACCGGCTCGCCGTGTGTGATACCATTTCTGCGGAACGTCGACCATCACTTTGTTTCTCGACCAGATGACGTGGCGAAAGATCATGTGGCGAAACTACTACAGTGTGACCTCCCTTGAAGAAGCGCTTAGCCTGCTGAGCGAGCATCGCGCCGGGGCGCGAATCGTCGCGGGTGGGACCGACCTGGTCATCGAATTTGAGCGCGGCCAGCGCCCCGGTGTCGACACGCTGATCGATCTGACGCGCGTCCCCGGCCTGGATCAGATCGCCGCCTTCGGCGATACGATCCGGCTCGGGCCGCTGGTGACGCACAATCACGTCGTGGACAGCCGGGTGATCCAGGCGCGCGCGCTGCCGCTCGCCCAGGCGGCGTGGCAGGTCGGCGCGCCGCAGATTCGCAATCGCGGGACCGTTGCAGGCAACCTCATCACGGCCAGCCCGGCGAACGACACGATCACGCCGCTGTGGGCGCTGGGCGCGGAAGTCACGCTCACGTCGGTCAGCGGCGAGCGCACCCTGAGCTTTCCGGCGTTTTACCAGGGCGTGCGGCGCACCGCGATGCAGTCCGACGAGCTGCTGACGGCCATCACGTTCCCGGCGCTGGCAGCGCACGAGCGCGGTATCTTTCTCAAGCTCGGCTTGCGGCAGGCGCAGGCGATCGCGGTGGTGAACGCGGCGGCGATCCTCGGCTTCGACGGCGACGCGGTAACGTCGGCCAAGATCACGCTCGGCAGCGTGGCGCCGACGATCACCCGCGCGCCCGGCTGCGAAGACTTCCTCGTCGGGAAGTCGCTGGATGACGCGGTGATTCGAGAGGCGGCGCGGCTGGCGGCTGGCGCGGCGAGGCCGATTGACGACGTGCGCGGCTCGGCGGCGTACCGCACGGAGATGGTCCGTATCCTGGTCGGGCGGGCGCTGCAGGCGCTGCGCGACGGGACCGAGCGCGCTGACTGGCCGCAGGAGCCGCCGATGCTGTGGGGCAAGGATCGGGGCCGCGTGCGCCGCCCGTTGCCAGAGATGGTTCGCCACGAAGACGACGCGGCTGACACAATCGTAACGACGGTCAATGGGCAGACGTACACCCGCACGGGGGGCGTCAACAAGACGTTGCTGCGCTTCCTGCGCGAGGATATCGGGCTGCCGGGCACGAAGGAAGGCTGCGCTGAAGGTGAGTGCGGCGCGTGTACCGTGTTCCTCGATGGCGTGGCAGTGATGGCCTGCCTGGTGCCCGCGCCGCGCGCGCACGGCGCCGAGATCGTGACGGTCGAGGGGCTGGCGCAGAATGGCGAGCTGCACCCGATCCAGTCCGCGTTCGTGGAGACCGGCGCGGTGCAGTGCGGGTACTGCACGCCCGGCTTTCTGATGTCCGGCGCGAAGCTGCTTGAAGAACATCCTCAGCCGACACATGAGCAGATCGTGCACAGCATCACCGGCAATCTGTGCCGCTGCACGGGCTACTACAAGATCATCGAGGCCTTTGAGAAAGCCGCCGAGCGCGCCGCTCCGGCGGCGGAAGCAGTTACCGATCAGGCGGCGGACTAGCGATAGCGGGCACGCGGGGAGAACAGGCCATGCCGCGCACGTACAGGCCGGTCGAGGCCACGAAGAAACGTCGCAAGAAAGGGTTGATTCCGCTGTTCGGTCTGGTCCTGGCGATCATGCTCGGCATCATCGCCTACATCGTGGCGCCGTATGGCGTTGAGCTGTTGGAAGACCGGAGCGAGGATATCGCCCGCCAGCTCGCCCAGTTCCGGGTTGATTATGGCGAGCGCGCCCCAGACTATGTGGCCGCGTTCCTGTTGTGGATCGTCATGCTGGCGATCCTCGCGTTCACGGCGGCGGCCACGATCGGCCAGGACCCCGAGAAGGAAGTCTTCAAATACATGGGACCCTCGCCTGCTGACCGCGACAAGCGGGTCAAGCAGCTCCGGCGCGAACTCAAAGAAGCGAAGCGGCGCGAGAAACAGCACAAATCGTCCTGAGCGGCAACGCCAGGCGTAACGATACTTTCGTGCGTGAGGAGCGAATCGAGCGTGGAAGAACGGACCAGTTCGATCGGGCAGAGCATGCTCCGGGTTGACGCCATCGGCAAAGTGACCGGCGAGACGCCGTATCCCGGCGATATTGACCTGGACGGCCAGCTTTGGATGAAGATTCGTTTTTCGGACCGTGTGCACGCGCGGATCACTGCGCTCGACACGAGCCTGGCGGAAGCGTATCCCGGCGTGGTGGCGGTGTTCACAGCGCGCGACGTTCCTGTCAACGAGTACGGCCTCGGTATCCCGGATCAGCCCGTGCTGTGCGGGCCGGGCAGCGGCAAGCCGGGCGCGGACATCGTGCGCTGCATCAGCGACCAGGTCGCGCTGGTCGTGGCGGAATCGGAAGAAGCGGCGGCGGCGGCGCGTGACCTGATCCAGATCACCTATGAGGACCTGCCAGCCGTCACTGACGTTCTGGCGGCAATGGAAGACGGCGCGCCACAGGTGCACACTGGCGTCGAGCGGAACATTCTGTGTCATTACAGGATTCGCCACGGTGACATCGAAGCCGGCTGGCGGCAGGCCGAGGTCGTGGTAGAGGGCGAGTATCGCACCGGCTATCAGGAGCATGCGTACCTCCAGCCGGAGGCCGGGCTTGGCTTCATCGATGACGAGGGACGCGTCGCAGTGGTGGTCGCGGGGCAGTGGGTGCACAAGGATCGCGAGCAGGTCGCGCACGCGCTGGACCTGCCCGAAGAACAGGTGCGCATCATCTACCCGGCCATTGGCGGCGCGTTTGGCGGGCGCGAGGATATGTCGGTCCAGATCGTGCTCGCGCTGGCCGCGTGGAAGCTGCGGCGCCCGGTCAAGATCATCTGGACGCGCGAGGAGTCAATTATCGGGCACCACAAGCGGCACCCGACGATTATCCGCGCCCGGTGGGGTGCCACGCGCCAGGGCAAGCTGGTCGCGGCGGAAGCGACCGTGATCGGAGATTCCGGCGCCTACGCCTACACCACGCCCAAAGTGATGGGCAACGCGCACTTCATGGTGTCCGGCCCATACGAGATTCCGAACGCCAAAGTCGATACCTACGGCGTCTACACCAACAACATCCCATCGGGCGCTTTCCGAGGGTTTGGCGGGCCGCAGGGCTGTTTCGCGGCGGAAGGCCAGATGAACAAGCTGGCCGAGGCGCTGGGCATGGACCCGGTCGAGTTGCGGCTGAAGAACGTGCTGCACGACGACAGTATCACCGTGCTTGGAACACCGCTGCCGCCCGGCGTCACGCTGGCGAAGGTGCTGGCCGAGGGCGTCGCGCAGAGTGGCGCGTGGGCGCAGACCGCGCAGGGCTGGCAGCGCGCCAACGGCGCGCCGCCCACGCGATCCCGCCGGCGGCGCGGGACCGGCCTGGCTATCGGCTTCAAAAACGTCGGGTTCAGCTTCGGCGCGCCGGAGCACAACTGGGCGACGGTCGAGCTTTATGGCGCGGCGGAGATCGAGCGCGTGGTGGTGCGCCAGGCGGGCGCGGATGTCGGCCAGGGCGCGCACACGGTTTTTCGCCAGATGGCCGCCGAGGGCGCGGGCGTGCCGGTTGAGAGAGTTGAGCTGATCGGGCATGACACCGCCGAGACGGGCAACTCCGGCAGCACGTCGGCCTCGCGCATGACCTTCATGGCGGGCAACGCGATCAAGGGCGCGGCGGAGCTGGCGCTGGAGAAATGGCGCGCTGAGGAGCGCCCGGCGATCGCGACGTACAAGTACGTGCCGCCCAAGACCACGCCGTACGATAAAGAAACCGGCCACGCCAACCCGAACTTTGCTTACGGGTATATGGCGCAGATCGCCGACGTCGAGGTCGATGTCGAGACTGGGCACATCACGATTCTACGAGTCGTGTCGGCGCATGATGTGGGCAAGGCGATCAACCCGCAGCAGATCGTCGGCCAAGTCGAAGGCGCGATCGTCCAGGCGGCCGGTTACGCTGTGATGGAGAACCTGATCAGCCGCGATGGCCGCATCCTGAACCCGTATCTTTCGACGTATCTGATCCCGACTGTGCTGGACATCCCGCACGAGGTGCAGCCGGTGATCCTCGAATACGCCGACCCGCGCGGCCCCTGGGGCGCGCGCGGTATGGCCGAGATGCCGTTCATGACGCTGGCGCCAGCGGTCGCGGCAGCGCTGCACGACGCGACCGGTATCTGGTTCGACGAAATTCCGCTTACGCCGGAACGCGTCGTGTTCAAGCTGCGAGAGCATGGCATCGATGCTTTTTAGCGATGTGTTGGTTGTCGTGCGTGGCGGCGGCGACCTGGCGACCGGCGTGATCTACCGTCTGTCGAAAGCCGGTTTCCCCGTCATCGTGACGGAGCTGGCTCGACCGCTCGCCATCCGGCGGGCGGTCGCCGTCTCGTCGGCGGTGTTCGACGGCGCGATCGAGATCGAGGGGCTGCGCGTGTGTCGCGCCGCCGGCAGCGCGGAAGCGCGCGCGCTGGCAACTGAGGGGCAGATCCCGGTACTGGTCGATCCCGACGCTGAGAGCCTGACCGCGCTGCGCCCGGCGGTGATTGTCGATGCGCGCATGGCGAAGCGCAACCTCGGCACGCGCCGCGCCGGCGCGCCCCTGGTGATCGCGCTCGGACCGGGCTTCAGCGCGGGCGACGACTGCCACGCCGTGATCGAGACTAATCGCGGGCACCGGCTCGGCCGGGTGATCTGGCATGGCCGCGCCGAGCCGGACACGGGCCGCCCCGGCGCGGTTCAGGGCAAGCAGGGGGAGCGCGTGCTGCGCGCCCCGGCGGACGGCACGGTCGAGCCGCGCGCCGTGATCGGCGACCGGCTGGCGGCGGGGGACGTCGTGGCGACGGTGAGCGGCGCGCCGGTCCTCGCGCCGTTTGGCGGCGTGCTGCGCGGGTTGATCCACCCGTCTGTTTTTGTTACAACCGGGATGAAGATTGGCGACGTGGACCCGCGCGGTGAGCGGGCGTTCTGCTTCGAGATCTCGGAGAAGGCGCTGGCGATTGGCGGCGGTGTGGTGGAAGCCGTGTTGAGCGCGCCACAGACCGCGTCGATGTTGCTGGTAGCGCGCCATCAAACCCGGTAAGCGTCACAATCGCCCCAACGCTGAATAGGGACTAAGCGATGCGACTAGCCGACGCGCTGCGGGTACAGCGTGGCGATATGGTGGGTTTTGTTGGAGCTGGCGGCAAAACGTCAGCTCTGTTTCGCCTTGCGCACGAGCTTCAAGCCGACGGCTGGCGCGTGATCGGCACGACGACGACGCGCCTGGCGCGCCACGAAATTCTGAACGTCCCGTGCGCGCTCGCAGTCGGGGCGGGAATGAAGCCAGCCGTGGTACGCGAGTGTCTTGACGCGCACGGATTTGTCTTCCTCTACAGCCACGTGGACAGCCGCCGGGACAAGGTGATCGGCCTGGCGCCGGAGGCGCTCTCGCGCCTGATGGATGCGGTCAACTCCGATGCGCTGCTGATCGAGGCGGACGGGTCGCGGCGGCTGCCGCTCAAGGCGCCGCGCGGCAACGAGCCGGTCCTCCCTACCGACGTGTCGCTGGTCGTGCCGGTCGCCGGGATCGACGCGCTCGGCCAGCCGCTCGACGCCGAACACGTCTTTAACGTCGAGCGCATCATCGAGCGGTACGGCTTCCCGGAAGGCGAGCCGCTGTTGCCCCCCTGGATGGCGCTGACGCTGCGCGACCCGGAGCTGGGGCTACGCGGCGTGCCGGAGACGGCGCGCGTGGTGGTGCTGCTAAACAAGGTTCCGCTCAACGGGTATGAGCGAGCGCGGGCGCGGCTGGTCGCGCAGATCATGCTGCGCTCGACGCGGATCGAGGCGGTTGCACTCGGCGCGGTGCAGTCCCCGACCGACCCGATTCACGAGGTGCAGCAGCGCGTCTCGGCGGTTGTGCTGGCGGCGGGCCAGTCGCGGCGGATGGGCCGCTCCAAGCCGCTGCTGCCCTGGAGCGAGGGCCAGACCGTGATCGAGACGATCGTGCGGCGGCTGCTGATGTTCCGCCTGGCGGAGATCGTGGTCGTGACCGGGTACCGGGGCGGGGCGGTACGGCGTGTGCTGGAGCCTCTGCCGGTGACGTTTGTCGAGAACGAGGATTACGCGGTGGGCGAGATGATTTCTTCGCTGCAAGCCGGGCTTGGCGCGCTGCCTGAGACAACTGCCGGGGCGCTGGTCGTGCTCGGCGATCAGCCAACGCTGGACGGGCGCGTCATCCGCGACGTGCTGGCCGCCTACGCCGAGGGACGAGGGGCGATTGTCGCGCCGGTGTATCGTGGCGAGCGCGGGCACCCGGTGCTGTTCGACCGGCGTTTCTGGCCGGAGCTACTGGCGCTGGAGCAGGGCGCTCCGCGCGATGTGATCCGCCGCTACCCCGGCGACCTGGCGCTGGTCGAGGTCAGCAGTGACAGCATCCTGACCGACATTGATACGCCGGAGCAGTACCGGCGGGCGCGGCTGCTCGCTGGGCTGGCGTAGAGCGGTCTGCGTCTACGAGCCGCCCGGAGTGGGCGAGACGATCGCTCCGGCCGGTGCGAGCGGGGTGGGTGTAGGCGGCGGCTCGCTGATGCGGATCGAAATTTCACACAGCGCGATCATCGTCAGCGTGTTGTCGAAGACGGTCAGGCGGAAGCGGTAATCCCCCTGCGGGAAGTTGATCGGCAGCAGGTCGCCGAGCGGTCCATCGATGACCGGCTCGGTGTACTCGCCGATTGGCGCAAACTCTGCGCCTGGCTGGGCCGGTTTGATCTCGAAGCGATAGAACGAGAAGTTGCTGACGCTTGCCGTACCCCACACGGTCGTCGCTTCAAACAGAAGCTGGCCGTTGCCGGGGATAAAGATCCAGGCGGCGTCTTCCGCGCAGCCAACCGGGGCGGGCATGTCCGGGATGATCGTCCCGACCGGTGTGGCGGTCGGCGGCGGCGTGGCGAAGATAATCTCCCCTTGCTGCTCCAGCGGGTTGACGTTCAGATTGACCGGGGCGTTCGCTACCGGCGTGCTGGTGATGAAGGCGCGCGGCGCGCTGGAGTCGCCGCCGCCTTCGCCCACGCGGATATCGCGCAGCGTCGGGGCGACCAGCGTGCTGATCGCCCAGACCCCCATTACGAACTCGATCAGCAGGCCGCCGAACGTGATCGCGCTGGCCCGGCGGACGAGAGCGTGCTCGCGCTCCAGCTTAAACTGCGCCACGGCCAGCTCGCGCCGGGCGCGCAGGAAGCGGTACGCCATCCACAGAATACCGCCCGCGCCGATGATGTACAGGCCGGTCGCGATGCTCTCGACAAAAAACGCCAGGCTGGTCATGCTTCGGGCTGGTTTTCCATTTCTGCCGGGTCGTAGAGCGGTAGCTCGGCCAGCACGCCGCGCAGAATGGCGGCCAGCCGGGGGACGATCTCGCGGCCCAGGCGCAACACCTCTTCATGGCTCACTTCATCGCGCGCCTCGGTGCTGTCCAGCGAGAGATTGGTGATGCTCGAAAAGCCCAGGACGCGCATTCCGGCGTGGTAAGCGACCATCACCTCGTGCGCGGTCGACATGCCGACCGAGTCCCCGCCCCAGGCGCGCAGCATACGCACCTCGGCAGGCGTTTCGAAGGCGGGGCCTGCCAGCGCGACATACACCCCTTCGCGCAGCGTGATGCCTTTTTCCTGCGCGACACGATGCGCCAGCCGGCGCAGGGTTGGGTTGTACGCGCGCGTATTGATCGTGAAGCGTGGGCCGAACTCGCCCAGGTTCGGGCCGCGCAGGGGGCTGTTGCCCGCCATCCCCACGATGTTGATGTGATCCTCGATCACCATGATATCGCCCGCGTGGAAACTCGGGTTGAGACCGCCCGCCGCGTTCGTCACGATCAGCGTGTCGATGCCGAGCAGGCGCATCACCCGCACCGGCAGCGTCACCAGGGACATCGGGTAGCCCTCGTAGAAATGCGAGCGGCCCTGCATCGCCAGGACGGTGCGCCCTTCCAACTCGCCGATCACCAGTCTGCCGGCGTGCCCGACTACCGTCGAGCGCGGCCAGTGCGGAATCTCGGCATAGGGAATGATATCGGCATTCGTGATCTCTTCGACGAGCGTGCCCAGGCCGGAGCCGAGGATCAGGCCGGCCTCCGGCTGCTGGCTCGTGCGCTCGCGGACGGCGGCGGCGGCTTCGTGGTAGTGCTCAAGTGGAATGCTGAGAGACGGGTCCATGCAATACTCCCTGGGAAAGCGCCCTGGCGCAGGTGTCGCGCGGCCCATTGTAACACCAGATACAGCTAAGAGCAGCGAAGGGCAGCGAAAAGCAGCAAGATCGATTGACCTAATTCTTTGCTGCTCGCCGCCGTTCTGTGCTGTTCTCCGCTGTCATTGACTCACAGCAGCAAACACGCGTCGCCCAGGCTATAGAAGCGGTAGTCGCGCGCGATTGCCTCGCGATAGGCGCTCAGGATGCGCTCGCGCCCGGCGAAGGCGCTGACCAGCATCAGCAGGGTGGAGCGCGGCAGGTGGAAGTTCGTCAGCAGAATGTCAACGGCGCGGAAGCGGAATCCCGGCGTGATGAACAGGTCCGAGTCTTCATCGATCGCGATCACGGGACGCCACGGGCAGGCGTCGGCAGGGAAGTTCTCAAGCGTGCGCTGGACGCTGGCCGGGTCATTGGCAGGCGAGCCATACGCCAGCGAGCGGATCGCGGCGGTTTCGAGCGTGCGCACGGCCGTCGTGCCGACCGCGACGATCCGCCCGCCGCGCAACCGCGCGTTGTTGATGATCTCGGCATCTTCGGACTTCAGCACGGCGCGCTCGGTGTGCATCTTATGATCGGCGATGTTCTCCTCGCGGACCGGGGCGAAGGTGTCCAACCCGATGTGCAGCGTGCAATAGGCAAGCTGGATCCCGGCCCGCTGTAGCTCGATCAAATACTGGCCGGTGAAATGCAGCCCGGCGGTCGGCGCGGCGGCGGACCCCTCGTAGCGGGCGAAGACGGTCTGGTACCGCTCCGGGTCGTCCAGCGGCACGGTGATGTATGGCGGCAGCGGCGTCTCGCCAAACTCTTTCAGGTAGGGGTTGATCGGGCGGTCAAACTCGACGACGCGCTCGTTTTCGTCGCGCGCCTCGATCACCGTCGCGATCACGCCGGAGCCGCCCGCCCGCCCGACTTCGAGCTGCGTGCCGTGGCCGATGCGCTTGCCGCCGACGACAACCAGCCAGCGCCGCTCGCCCAACTGACGCAGCAGCAGAATCTCGGCGGCGCCGCCGGACGGCAGCTTGCGCGCCGGTAGACGAGCGGGGATCACGCGCGTCTGGTTGAGCACCAGCACATCGCCCGGCCGTAGATACTCGCTCAGATCGCGGAACATCCGGTGCTCGATTGCGCCGGTGTCGCGGTGCAGCACCAGCAGGCGCGAAGCGTCGCGTGGCTCGACCGGGTGCTGCGCGATGCGCTCCGGCGGCAGGTCGTAGTCGAAATCGGACAGGCGCATAGGGAATATGACTCAGCGGTTGATCAGGCGGATCAGCAGGTTGAGCGCCAGCGTCAGCACGAGGCTGAGGATGAGCATGGTCGCCAGCGGAAAGAAGCACGAAAAACCGTCGCGCTCGACCCGAATATCGCCGGGCAGATGACCGAGCCGCAGCCCCGGAACGCGTCCCAGTGCCAGAAACAGCAGCCCGGCGGCAATCAGAATCGCCCCGGCGAACAGCAGCAGGCGTCCAACCGAGTTCATGTCCATACGCGGCTACTCGTCTTCTTCCGTCTGGAACAGCGGTTCTTGGTACGCCAACCGTTGCGGATAGGGCACCTGGAAATAATCGTAAGCCGGGCGCGTGACAACCCGGCCTCGAGGCGTGCGTGCGATAAATCCGAGCTGTAGCAGGTATGGCTCGTAAACGTCCATGATCGTATCGGACTCTTCGCTGATCGACGCGGCGATCGTGTCCAGCCCGACCGGCCCGCCGCCAAACTTCTCCATGATCGAGAACAACACACGGCGGTCAATGTCATCCAGGCCAAGCGGGTCGATGTCCAGCAAACCCAGTGCTTCGGCGGCGACCTCGGCGGTGATGACGCCATCGGCGCGCACCTGGGCGAAGTCTCGCACGCGCTTGAGCAGGCGCAGCGCAATACGCGGCGTGCCGCGCGCCCGGCTGGCGATCTCGGCCAGACCGTCCGGCTCAATCCGCACCTTAAGCAGTTGCGCCGCCCGCTCGATGATGCGTGAAATGGCCTCAATGTCATAGAAGTCGAGGCGGTACACCGCGCCGAAGCGCGAGCGGAGCGGGGCGGTCAGCAGGGCGAGGCGGGTCGTCGCGCCGATCACGGTGAAGCGCGGCAGATCCAGCCGCACGTTCTTGGCCGACGGCCCCTTGCCGATTACGATGTCGAGCGCGAAGTCTTCCATCGCTGGGTACAAGACTTCTTCGACCGCGCGCCCCAGGCGGTGAATCTCGTCGATGAACAGCACATCGCCTTTGCGCAGGTGGGTCAGGATCGCCGCCAGATCGCCGGCGCGCTCAATCGACGGACCGGCGGTGATGCGGATGTTGACGCCCATCTCGTTGGCGATCACGTGCGCGAAGGTCGTCTTGCCCAGGCCGGGCGGCCCGTAGAGCAGGACGTGGTCAAGCGCCTCGCCGCGCCCCTTCGCCGCTTCGATCAGAATGCGCAGGTTCTCCACGACCCGCGCCTGCCCGGTCATCTCGTCCAGGCGTGCTGGGCGCAGCGCGTAATCAAGGCGATCCTCGGCGCGCTTTCCGGCGCTGACGAGGCGGTCCTGGTCGGTCATCGTGTGCTCCGTGGCATCGAACAAGTGTGTGAGAGTATACCGGAGGCGCAGCCGGAAAACAAAAGGGCCTGGGCCGATTTGCTCCGGCGCGGGCGTCGTTGACACGCCGCTTCCTCACGCTACAATCGGGCGTGCGCGGCATCCCGAAGGAGAAGTCCGAATGTCCCCGGTGCACATCTCTGAGCACCCGCTCGTCAAGCACAAGCTGACCCTCTTACGCGACGTGACAACCGAGCACAAGAAGTTCCGCGAGCTGATCCGCGAGCTGGCGATGCTGCTGGGCTATGAGGCGACCGCCGACCTGATGCTGAATGAGACGACGGTCGAGACGCCGATGGCGGTCGCGCCGGGCCATCGCTTGCGAGAGGCCGTCGGCCTGGTCCCGATCTTGCGCGCCGGGCTGGGCATGGTCGAAGGTATTCATGAGATGATCCCAGGAGCGCAGGTCTGGCACCTGGGGATTTACCGCGACGAGAAGACGCTGCGCCCGGTCTCGTATTACAACAAACTGCCGGTCGAGCCAACCGTCCAGCTTTGCCTCGTGCTGGACCCGATGCTGGCGACGGGCGGCTCAGCGACGGCGGCGGTGCAGGTCCTCAAGGAATGGGGCGTCTCGCGCATCAAGTTCGTCGGGCTGATCGCCGCGCCGGAAGGCATCCAGACCCTCTCGGCGGCGCACCCGGACCTACACATTCATCTCGCGGCGGTGGACGATCACCTCAACGAGCGCGGCTTCATCGTGCCGGGGCTGGGCGACGCCGGAGACCGGCAGTTCGGTACGGGCTAGGCGCGATGGCCGCCGGGATTCCGCGCCGCCGGAAAGCGACCACGCCATGAGCGACGTTCCTGCCGGGCACCTGCTGTCCTTCGCGATCGTGCTGGGGCTGTCCTTTGGGCTTTCCTTCCTGCTCACCCCGCTCGCTCAGCGGCTCGGCGTTCGGCTGGGGATCGTCGATGTCCCGCGCGACCGGCATCTGCACCCTCGTGTCACCTCGAAATTCGGCGGGCTGGCGATGTTCGTCGCGTTCGTGGTGGCGGTCGTGGTCGCGCAGTTTCTGCCGGTCGAGCGCACCGACGAGAAGGAAATCATCCGGCTGATAGGTCTGCTGCTCGGCGGGACCTTCATCTGGCTGTTCGGCATCCTCGACGACCGGCGGAACTTTGGGCCGCTGCCGCAATACGCCGCCCAACTGGTCGCCGCTGCGATCGCGGTCGCGTTCCTGATCTTCATCGAGCAGTTCAACAACCCGCTGACCGGCCAGCGCACGCCCGAATGGCCCTACGTCGTGACCATCACGATCAGCCTGTTCTGGCTGGGGCTGATGATGAACACGGTCAACTGGCTGGACGGGCTGGACGGGCTGGCGGCAGGGGTCTGCGCGGTCGCGTCGCTGATGATCTTTCTGCACGCGGCATTCGAGCTGAACCAGACCAGCGTCAGCCTGCTGCCGCTGGCGCTGCTAGGCGCAACGCTCGGTTTTCTGCCGTTCAATTTCCATCCGGCGCGGGTGTTCATGGGCAGCAACGGCGCGTTGTTTCTCGGCTTCACGGTCGGCGTGCTGAGCATCATCGGCGGCGCGAAGATGGCGACCGTGCTGCTGGTGATGGGCCTGCCGCTGGTCGATGTGGCGTGGCAGATCGTGCGTCGCGCGCGGTCAGGCGGGAATCCGGTTTACGGCGATCGCGGGCACGTCCATTACCGCCTGCTGGACGCGGGCTTCTCCCAGCGGCAGATCGTGCTCGGCTACTATTTGTTCTGCGCGCTGTTCGGCGGAATCGCGCTGGTGACAGCGAGCCGTGTCTTCAAACTGATTGCGCTGATCGTGATGGCGGCTGTTGTGGCGCTGGGGGTGTTTCTCGTCAGCCGTCGCGCACCCCGCACGCCGGACGCTGCGCCGCCGGACTAAAGATCGTCAAAGTCCACGTACTCGATCTCATCCTCGTCGCCGTCAGCCGGGGCCGTTGGCGTGCGCCCCGGCTCAGCGGTTTCATCCGCGTCGATCGGGCGGCGCGGCGCGCTGTCCGGCGGCTTGAACGGGAAGCCGCCGGGCGCAGCCGGTCGCACGCGGTCTACGGAGGCTGGCGCGCCGGGCAGCGGCCGGCTGGCGAACGGGCCAGTGGCGGGCCGCTCCGTGGGCTTCGCAGAGCCGGACTCGGCTGGCCGCGCCGGGCGCTCAGGCGCGGGCCGCTCACCGGGCAAGGTGCGGGCCGGTGCGGCAGATGGCTCGCGACGGGGTGGGGTGCCCGGTGTCGCAGGCGGCTGGGCGCGCTGGGGCGGTTCGATGCGGCCAGCGAGAGCGGGCGTGCGGCGGTCGTCCGCCATGCCGGGCGCGGGGCGCACGCCTCCCGCCAGGTCACGGCGCGGCGCCTCACCCGGTGAAGCCGCGCTCTCACGCAGCGGCGTCAGGCCGGACGGCGCGGGGGCCGGGCGGCTCTCAGGCGCGGGCGGGCGCGGGGTCGCGGCGGCGCGGCGTTTCTTAGCGTCCAGTTCGGCCTGGATCGCCGGGTCGGGCAGCGGCAGGCTCAGGTTGTAGATCGACGGAAACGGCTCGCCGGGCGCGAGCGGCAGGTTCGACCCCGGCTCGCGGACGGTTTGCTCCGGCTCGGCGGTCGCATACACGAACTTACGCTTGGTGATCCGCTCCAGCATCTCCTCGATCAGCCCGATCACCAGGATCGCGCCGATTTCGACGGCGAGGATCGTGCCGAACGCGGTCGTCAGCAGATTGACGGCGTGCGCAACTGGCCCGGTGAAGGTCTCAACCAGCACATCGCCCACGCCAATGATCACCAGGAAGGCTAGCACGACGGCGAACAACCCGATCACGATCAGCCAGCCGCTGCGCTCTTCCGGGGTGGGCAGCATGGCGTTAGCGATGGCGAACATCAGGTAGAGCCAGAGGTAGAAATCGGCGGTGCTCGCCAGCTCGCGCGCCGCCGGGCCGATCACCCGGATGTCGCCGCTTTGCACGGCGCTCAGGAACGCGTCGAGATCAAGAATCGAGGTGCTGATGAAGGCGAGCAGGCCGAGGCCAACGATCAGCGGCGCGGCGCCGATGATCGCGGTCGCCAGCCGCCCGGCGTTCTTGATCTGCACGAAATCGAGGCGCAGCGTGCCATCTTCCTGCGCTTCCGGCCAGGCCATAACGCGCTGGGTCTCGACGTTGAGCGCCCCGGCGACCAGCCATTGCACGACTTCGTGAACGAACACCCCTGGCGAGAGGAACAGGTAGTACAGCGCGGTGGCGCTGCGCGGCTCGTTGGTCAGCAACCAGCCCACACCGTAGAGATGGCTGTGGATCCACCTCTCCGCGTAGGCCAGCGGGTAAAGGACCGCCGCCAGCGCCAGCCACGGCGTGAGCAGGTTGCTGAGGTCCATCTCCGGCCGGTTAGCTCAGTCCCTTAGCCTCGATCGCGGCGCGCACCAGCGCGACGAACGAATCGACCTTGAGCGACGCGCCGCCGACCAGCGCGCCGTCGATGTGCGGCTGGCGCATATAGTCGGCCATGTTGTCCGGCTTGACGCTGCCGCCGTATTGGATACGCATCTGCTCGGCGTGCGCTTCGCCGTACAGCTCGGCCAGCGTGGCGCGCACCGCGCCGATGATTGTGTTGGCCTGCTCGGCGCTGGCGTTCTTGCCGGTTCCAATCGCCCAGATCGGCTCATACGCGATCACGATGTGGGCCAGATCTTCGGCGGGCACGCCGTCAAAGGCGGCCCGAATCTGGTTGGCGACGAAGTCGCGCGTCTGCCCGGCCTCGTTGATCGCCAGGCTTTCGCCGACCGCGACGATCGGGCGCAGGTCGTGGCGCAGCGTGGCTTTGATTTTGCGGTTGACCATCTCGTCGGTGACGCCCTGGTACTGGCGCGTCTCGGAGTGCCCGATGATCACGTACTTCACCAGCCCGGCCAGCATCCCCGGCGCGATCTGGCTGGTGTAGGCGCCTTCTTCTTCCCAATGAACATCCTGGGCGCCGACCGCGATCTCGGTGCCTGCCAGCGCCTCGGCGACGGCAGGCAGCGCGACATACGGCGGGCAGACGACTCGCTCGGCGGCGGTCAGGTTTTTCAGAGGTTCCTTAAGTGCGTTGGCAAACTCGACGGCTTGCTGGGGGGTCTTGTACATCTTCCAGTTGCCGGCGATGATCGGCGTGCGCATGAATCGATCTCCCCTCATGAGGTGGAATAACCGGGCCGGTTTCTTCCATTATAAACGGTCCGACACTGTGTGCGGCGCGGCCAAACAACAGACGCGGCGGGATCGCGTCAGCCTCCCGCCGCGTGGCGCGGGCGAATCGGCTTACTTGTCGTTCAGCGCGACGACGCCCGGCAGCTCCTGCCCTTCCAGAAGCTCCAGGCTGGCACCGCCGCCCGTGGAGATGTGGGACATGCGGCCGGCCAGACCCGCCTGCTGCACAGCTGCAGCCGAATCGCCACCGCCGATGATCGTCGTCGCGTTGGACTCGGCCAGAATCTCGGCAATCTGAAACGTGCCCTTCGCAAAGCTCGGCATCTCGAAGACGCCCATTGGCCCGTTCCAGACGACCGTGCGCGCGTCGCGCAGGATCGCGCGGAACTGCTCGACCGCGCCCGGCCCGATGTCCAGCACGCGCCAGCCAGCGGGCACGCCGTCGGCGGGATCGATTGTGCGGGTGTTCGCGCCGTTGTCGAAGGCGTCCGCGATCACGACTTCCTCCGGCAGCACCAATTTGTCGCCGCCTTTCGCCAGCAGGCTCTTGGCCGTGTCAAGCGCCTCGACCTCGACCAGCGAGTCGCCCATCTCGTAACCCTTCGCCTTGAAGAAGGTGTTTGCCATTCCGCCGCCGATCAGCAGCCGGTCACACTTGCCCAGCAGCGCCTCGATCACGCCGATTTTGTCGGACACTTTCGCGCCGCCCAGAATCGCGACGAAGGGCCGCTCCGGGCTGGCGATCGCGTTCGCCAGGTAAGTCAGCTCTTTTTCCATCAGGAAGCCGGCGACCGCCGGCAAGAAGCGCGCCACACCCTCGGTTGAGGCGTGCGCGCGGTGCGCCGAGCCAAACGCGTCGTTGACGTACACGTCGCCCAGCTCCGCGAGCTGGCGGGCGTAGGCTTCATCGTTCTTCTTCTCGGCTTTGTAGAAGCGCGTGTTTTCCAGCAGCAGCACGCCGCCTTCCGGCACGGCTTCGGCGGCCTTCTTCGCGATCTCGCCGACGCTGTCTTCCGAGAAGGCCACATCCACGCCGAGCAGGTCGGACAACACGGGCACAACCGGACGCAGCGAATACTTGGGATCTGGCTCGTCTTTCGGGCGGCCCAGGTGCGACATCAGGGCGACGTAGCGCGGGCGCTGGTCGAGAATGTATTTCAGGGTCGGGATCGCGGCGCGGATGCGCGTATCGTCCGTCACCTTGCCGTTCTCGTCGATCGGCACGTTGAAGTCGACGCGGACCAGCACGCGCTTGCCGGTAAGGTCAATATCGCGAACCGTCTTCTTGTCCATCCGAAACTCCTTGTCTGGGTCTTCTCAGCAAAGCGAGGGCCGGACCTGCACCGGCCCTGCCCTCGCGCGAATGTCAAACGGACTGGTCGCGACGCTCCGGTTTTAGAGAGCGTCCGCCATCATCTTGGCGAGGTCAGCCGTGCGGGCCGAGTACCCCCACTCGTTGTCGTACCAGGCCAGGACCTTGACCATCGTGCCCTGGAAGACGGTCGTGAACTCGGCGTCGACGATGCTCGAGCGATCGTCGCCCTTGAAGTCCATCGATACCAGCGGCTCGTCGCTCACGCCCAGGATGCCCTTCATCGAGCCGTTCGCGGCCTCGCGGAACTTGCCGAGCAGCTCCTCGGTCGTCGTCTCACGCTCGATCTCGGCCACGAAGTCCACCAGTGACACGGTTGGAGTCGGAACGCGGATCGAGATGCCGTCGAACTTGCCCTTTAGCTCCGGGATCACCAGGGCGACGGCTTTGGCCGCGCCGGTGGTGGTTGGGATCATGCTCAGGGCAGCGGCGCGCGCGCGGCGCAGGTCGCTGTGAGGCAGGTCGAGGATACGCTGGTCGTTGGTGTATGAGTGAATCGTGGTCATCAGGCCGCGCTTGATCCCGTATGAGTCATGCACGATTTTGGCGACCGGGGCCAGGCAGTTGGTGGTGCAGGAAGCGTTCGAGATGATGTGGTGCTTGGCGCTGTCGTACTTGTCGTCGTTCACGCCGAGCACGATCGTCAGGTCGACTTCGCCCTTGGCCGGAGCCGAGATGATGACCTTCTTGGCCCCGGCGTCGATGTGCGGCTGCACTTTCTCGCGGCTGCGAAAAACGCCGGTGCTCTCGACCACGATGTCCACGCCCAAGTCACCCCAGGGCAGCTTGCCCGGCTCGCGCTCGGCGAGGGCCTTGACCGGCTTGCCGTTGATGGTCAGCGTGCCTTCGCCCACCACGACTTCGTCGTCCGTGATGCCGTACGAGGAGTCGTACTTGTACAAGTGAGCCATCGTCGGGAGGTCGCCGAGGTCGTTGAACGCGACGACTTCCAGATCGTTGGGATACTTGTCCATGATGATCTTCATGACCTGGCGCCCGATGCGACCAAAGCCATTGATACCGACACGTGTTGCCATGGTTCTTCGCTCCTTACTAGAGTTCGTTCGGATGACCCAGTATCCTGGTGACAGGCTGCGGTTGGGCAGCCTGTCCGGTCTTGCTTGCCGTCTTGTTTGCCCGCCGCTCAACCCGCGATGGACGCTGCGTGCGGGGCTGGCACGCCCGCCATGGCACGCTCGTAGGCTGCGAACAACGCCTGGGTGAGTTTCTGCGGGTCGTGGCGCCAGGGCTGTTCTGCGTCGGTGAGATCGGCCCACTGCACGTCGTAGCGCTGCGTGATCGGGTCGCCAGCGGCGGGGCGCACGTAACGCGTGTTTTCGCCGGCGTTTTTGGTCGGATAGTGATTGTTGGCAATCACCGTCCGAAAGACGCCGCCGCCGACATGCGCTTCCAACGCCCGTATGTGATCGGCCACCGTGTACCCGTCGGTCTCTCCGGCCTGCGTTGCCACATTACAAATATACACACAGCAGGCGCCGCTGGCCCGGATCGCTTCGACAATTCCCGGAACGAGCAGGTTTGGCAGGATGCTCGTGTACAGGCTGCCTGGCCCGATCACGATCAGGTCCGCGCCGAGGATCGCGCGCAACGCCTCAGGATAGGCGCGGATCCGGTCCGGGTGCAAAAAGACGCGCTCGATCTTACCACCTGATCCGGGAATTTGCGATTCACCGCTGACGCGGCGCAGCCGGGTTTCGCCGGGGATGCGCACCTCGGCCATCAGCACCACGTCGTCTTGCAGCGTCGAGGGCAGGACCCGGCCCTCGACCGCCAGCACCTGCGCCGTTTCGGCCAGCGCGCGGTCCATGCTGCCGGTGATGTCGGCCATCGCGGTGAGAAACAGGTTCCCAAAGTTATGCCCGCCCAGCCCGCCATGCGCGAAGCGATACTGGAAAAGCTGGGTCATCAGGTCTTCGTCGTTGGCGAGCGCCGCGATGTTGTTGCGCAGGTCGCCCGGCGGCAGCACGCCCATCTCGCGCCGCAGACGCCCGGAGCTGCCGCCGTCGTCGGCGGCGGTGACGATCGCCGTGATGTTGCCGGTCGTGCGCTTCAGCCCGCGCAGGACGCTCGGCAGGCCGGTCCCGCCGCCGATGGCGACGACCTTCAGGCCACGCTGGCGCCGGCTGTGCGCGTACATCACGTCGATCAGCGATTCGTGGCGGCGTAGCGCAAAGGGGGCCATGATCGAGCGATTAAGCTGGTAAAAGGCGATCGCGATCGCGGCGGCGCCGACGGCAACCGACAGCCCGACTCGCGCCCAGGGCGAGAGGAACCGCAGCGTTACCAGGGCGAGCAGGGGCGGGAAGTCCGATGAGCGGGCAAGCGTGAGAATCACCTGGGCGACGCCGAGGCCGAGCACGGTGATTCCGAACATCAGCAGCACCAGCCAGCGCTTGAGGCGCAGGCCGGGGGTCAGCCATTTCTTGACCGTGTGGCGTTGGCGCTGCATGGCGGCGAGACGTCCTCATTCTGCGCGCGGCCCCATCCTGTCCAAGGATTTTAACGCGGTTGGCGCGGTCTTTCACACTCCGTTCGGCAATGAAATCGTCGCTGAGAATCACTTGACGGATCGGGCGGGCGTGTTACAACTATGGCGCAGCGACGCAGTGTGACGCGGCGTGCGCTTGGGCGCACCTTAGCGGCCGAGAGCGGCAGCCGATGGCAATCGGCGCCCATCTGGCCGGACGGACAGGAAGGTTTCCTATGGCTAATTTCCACCTGACCCGCCAGCTTACGACGGCGCAGGGGGGCAAGATCCTTCTGCTGGTGATGGACGGGCTGGGCGGCCTGCCGATGACGCAGGACGGCCTGACCGAGCTTG
This sequence comes from Aggregatilineaceae bacterium, assembly GCA_035325905.1. Taxonomy (GTDB): domain Bacteria; phylum Chloroflexota; class Anaerolineae; order Aggregatilineales; family Aggregatilineaceae; genus DYGX01. The sequence continues at coordinate 58,821 of DAOKYY010000004.1, forward strand.
AAGCGGCGCATACGCCCAACCTTGACCGGCTGGCGCGCGAGGGCAGCGTCGGGTTGAGCATCCCGGTGGCGCGCGGGGTGGCTCCCGGCAGCGGCCCGGCGCACCTGGCGCTCTTTGGCTATGACCCTCTTGAATACGAGATCGGGCGCGGCGTGCTCGAGGCGACCGGCATCGGGCTGGAGGTCAATCCGGGCGACGTGGCGATTCGCGGCAACTTCTGCACGGTCGACGACGAGGGCCTGATCACCGACCGCCGCGCCGGGCGCATCCCGACCGAAGAGGGGGCCAAGCGCGTTGAGCTGCTGCGCCAGATCACGATCCCCGGCGTGGCGATCGATATCGAGATCGCGAAGGAGTACCGCTTCGCGATGGTGCTGCGCGGCGATAACCTGCACGACGCCATCGCGGACACCGACCCGCAGATCACCGGCGTCGCGCCGCTCGCGGCGGCGGCCCTCGACCCGGCTGCCGAGCACACCGCCGACCTGGTCAACCAGTGGCTCGCCCAGGCGCGCGAAGTGCTGCGCGGGCACGAGCCAGCCAACATGGTCACGCTGCGCGGCTTCGCGATGGAGCCAGGCCTGCCGAAATATGGCGACGTGTACCAGCTTAAGGCGGCCTGCGTGGCGGTCTACCCCATGTATAAGGGCGTCTCGAAGCTGGTCGGCATGGATGTGATCCAGACTTCCGGCACCGACTCCACGCGCGACGAGTTCGAGCACGTGGCGCGCATCTGGAACGACTACGATTTCGTCTTCTGCCACGTCAAGTACACGGACAGCCGGGGCGAAGACGGCGATTTCGACGCAAAGGTCAAGGTGATCGAAGGTGTGGACGAGGCGCTGCCGGTGCTGCTTGACCTCAAGCCGGACGTGCTGATCGTCACGGGCGACCACTCGACGCCGGCCAAGTATCGCGCACATAGCTGGCACCCGGTCCCGACGCTGCTCTGGGCGCCGGAGACGCACATGCCGGATCGCGCGCAGTCGTTCGGCGAGCGCGAGTGCCTCTACGGCGCGCTCGGCCAGTTCCCCGCGCCTGATCTGATGATGCTGGCGCTGGCGCACGCCAGGCGCCTGGTGAAGTACGGCGCCTGATTGCCCGGCGCGCAGGGATCGCAAACGGGGCCGCGACGCCCCGTTTTTGCTGCCGGACGCCCGCTTACCTCGCGCGCGGGCGGGCGAGTCTCGACGCGAGGATGGCGCTCAGCGCGCCCGCGAACGTCAGCCCGCCGATCGCCAGCGCCGCGTCGAACCAGAAGCGTTCCGGGAACAGGCGGATCAGCGTCGAGCGCGTGCTGAACAGCCATGAGTCGCCTTCGAAGAACAGCCGGTGAAAACCAGTGAAGAAGAAGTCCCAGTTGGCGAGGGCGAGCACAATCGCGGTTAGCATCAGCAGCAGGGTCAGCACCCCGCCTTCGAAGACCCCCTGGCGCAAGGTCCGCCGGTTCTCACGCCGCGAGCCTAGCGCGAGCGCGGCTAGCAGCAAAAGCGCGGTCGCGAGCAGGTGCACGCGGAACGCCGCCCGTGTAACGCCCTGCACATCGTGCATGTGGCGCAGCTCCTTTGGCGTGAACAGCGGCGCCCCATCGTGCTCCAGCGCGGCGAGATAGTCGATTGGCTCGTTGTCGAGCAGGTAATGCACGGTATGAGGCGCGTAGCGCAGCCGCTCCTCCGCCGTGAAGCCGTAGCGGTCAGCGGGGAACCCCGGACGGCTGTATTCGAGCCGGATGAACGCCTCGCTCATGACCAGCCGGACGGCGGTCAGCACCAGGAAAGGCGGCAGCGCCAGCACGATCAGCGCACGGCAGACGGCCACCAGCCAGCCCGGCAGCCAGCTTGCGCCGCGCCCGCTGTCCAACGTTGTCTCGTCGGGACGGAGATCGCCTGTCACCCTGCCCGCCTCAGTTCGTGAACTCGCTCAGCCCGCCGCCGAGCAGGAACTCGATCACCATGCTGTCCACGATCGACTCGACCGGCGCGTGATCGTCGGTGAGAACCGGCTTGCCGACGACGGTAGGCCGGATCGCGGCGACCGCGTCCGCCAGCGCCTCGCGCAGGATCGGATGCGCGTCAGGTGGCAGGGCGGCGAGGTTGGCGGCGAGATTTTCGGGCGCGGTGGGCTGGACGGTCGCGACCAGGATGGTGTTGTACGAGTTCGGCACGTCGAGCGTGTGCACGCTGGGGAACACCTGGTAAAGCGTGCCGGTCAGCGCCCCAATCAGGCGGCGGTCGGCGCTGGTGCGGCCCACGTTCATGATCAGCACGCCGTCCTCGTCCAGCCGCGCGCGCACTTCCTCGAAGAACTCGACGGTCGTCAGGTGCCAGGGCACGTACGGCACGCGATAGGCGTCGATTCCGATCATGGTGTAGGTGTGCTCCAGCCGGTTGAGCGCGAAGCGGCCATCTTCCGCGATCACGCGCAGGCCGGGCTGCGTCATGCCCATGTAGCGCCGCCCGGCTTCGACAATGCCCGGATCGATCTCGATGCCGTCCATCGGCAGGCCGGGATAGACCGCCTCGTGCTGGCGCGCGATCGTGCCCGCCGCCAATCCGATGATCGCGATCCGCTTCATGCGATCCGGCGTGTAGGGCGGCGCGTTGAAATACGGTCCGGCCAGGAAGAAGCCCCACGTCCGCCGGTAATAGAGCTGGTCCGGGTGCCACTGCGAGTGGACGCCCTGGCCCTCGTTGAGCAGCAGATAGCGGTAGCCGTTGCCGTCCTCGACCACCTGAATCAGGTTGTAGGCGGACTCGTCCTCGAACCGCAGGGTCATGCCTTCCGGGGCAGGGCGGATCGGCGGGCGCAGCGCCACGATCGCGCCTGCGACCAGCACCAGCGGCATCCAGGCCAGCTTGAGCGCGGCGCGGCGATCGTGCAGCGCCAGGCCGGTCAGCCCGACGGCCAGCAATATCCCCGCGAAGAACAGAAACGTGCGCGCGGTTCCAAGCTGCGGGATCAGCAGCAGGACCGGCGAAAACGTGCCGATGATCGAGCCGAGCGTCGAGATCGCGTACATCCGTCCGCTGACGCCCCCGGCCTTCTGCACGTCCGAGAGCGCCAGCCGGATCGAAAACGGGGAGACGCAGCCGAGCAGCGTGATCGGCAGCGAAAAGAGCACCAGCACGCTGACGAACGATCCGACCGTCAGCGCGGCGTCGAAGTCCTGCACGGCGCGGGCGGCGGCGGTCAGGATCGGGTGCGCCACCAGCGGGACCATCCCGCTCAGAAAGGCCGCCCACGCGATCAGCCGGTAGAACGTCGTGTAGTAGGGGGAACGGTCCGCCCAGCGCCCGCCGATGAAGTAGCCGATGGTCAGGTAGATCAGAATCAGGCCAATGATGTTGGCCCAGACGATGTTCGAGCTGCCGTAGATGCTGCCGAGCAGGCGTGACGCCGCGAACTCGACGCCGAGCGTGGTCATCCCGGCGGTGAACACGGCCAGATACAGAAAGCGATACTGTGTCCGAGCGGAAGGTAGCGGCTGGCTCACGGGTGCGGTCCTGGCGGCAGAGAACAGGCGTCGGGTGTCATTGGCGCGTTGCACCATCACACGATGCGCGCTTTGAAGCCGGTGCGATAGCTGAGCGCGGCGGTCAGGTCGTCGTCCTGGCGGATCGTGTAGACTGTCGCTCCGGTGTTCTCGATTAACTCGCTCAGGCGATACGCTGAGCGGCCGGGCGCGCCGAAGCTGACCGGGTCGATCAGCACCGGGATGACGCGGATGCCGCGCCGCTGGAGCGTATCGACCTCCGCGATCCAGTCGTCAGCCTGGGTCGCGCTGATCAGAACGAGCGTGGTGCCGCGCGCCAGGTGGCCCGATTCGAGCGAGAGCAGCTGGTCCAGCGTGAGATTGCTGGCGCTGCGCGCCACGGCCAGGATTTCGAGTATCCGCGTGAGCTGGCGCGGCCCGCGATCGGGCTGGACGATCTCGCGGTGCGGCACGTAGGTGACGAAGCCCAGCGCGCGCCCTTTGTCGACGAAGTACGCCGCCAGCGACGCGGCAATGGTCACGCCGTATTCCTCGGTCGAAGGCGGAAGGTTCGGCGGCGGCGCGAAGATGGCCGCGCCGTTGGCGCGCGCCTCCGGGCGCTCGACCAGCGACTCGCGCGACAGGTCGAGGATGATCCACACGTCGGCCAGCGGGTCCAGCTCGAACTCCTTGACGAGCAGCCGGTCCTTGCGCGCCGTGCTGCGCCAGTGGATGCGGTTGAAGCTGTCGCCCGGCTCGTAATCGCGCACGCCTGCCGCGTTGGTGGTGATAAAATGCGCGCGGCGGCGCACTGCTTCCCCGCCCGAAAGCGTCCCGACCGGCGTCGCGAAGCGGTGCACCGGCACGGTCGGCGGGTAGACGATGATGCTGGACACCGCCGCGATTTTGCGCGGGAACTGGAACAGGCCGAAGGGATCGCCGCTGAGAACCGTCATCGGACCGAGCGTGTACTGCCCCCGCCGCGTGCAGAGCGTCCGCACGTCCCACCGGTACCGCTGTCGTGGCAGCAGCGCCGGGACGACGTGACTGGCATTGTGGTTGGGCAGATCGGAATGATCGCGGACTTCGAGCCACAGCTTGGGCAGGATGCTCGTGTTGTGTACCGCGAATGATTCTTCCAGCGTCCGCCCGACCTGCGCCCGGCGCGCCTGCGTGTAGCGCCCGAGGCGCATAAAGTTGACCGCCGTCCATGACCACAGGAACGACCCGGCCAGCAGCGCGACGAGCGCGTAGGACAGGTGGAAGAAGAACGACCGCTCGGTCAGCGCGCCCGCCACCAGGAAGACGATCAGCAGGGCGTAAAACGCGTTGCGCCGGTTCGCCATGACTCCCGCCAGCAGCCGCGCTAGAAGCGCGCGCCGACCGTCGCGCCGGGCACCGGCACGGTGTTCAGGATGTTGTGAATGATGCTGCTGGCCGAGATGTCCTTGATGCGGGCGTTCGGGCCGACGATGATGCGGTGCGCCAGGGTAGACTCGGCCAGGGCTTTCACGTCGTCCGGGATCACGTAGTCCCGCCCGGCGAGGGCGGCGCGCGCCTGCGTCGTGCGGTAGAGCGCGAGCGCGCCGCGCGGGCTGGCGCCGAGGTAGACATCGGGGTGCTGGCGCGAGGTCGTCACCAGGTTCACGATGTAGTTTTTGATGTCGTGGTTGAGGTAGACCTCGCGCACGGCGCGCTGCGCCGCGAGCAGGTCGTCCAGGCTGATAATCTGTTGGATGCTCCGCAGCGGGTGCTCGTACTGCTGCGAGTCCAGCATGGCGATCTCCTCCTGCGGGCTGGGGTAGCCGAGGCGGATGCGCAGCATAAAGCGGTCGAGTTGCGCTTCGGGCAGCGGAAAGGTCCCTTCGTACTCGATCGGGTTTTGCGTCGCGATCACCAGGAACGGGTCGTCCAACGGATAGGTGTTGCCATCGACCGTGACCTGGCGCTCCTCCATCGCTTCGAGCAGCGCCGCCTGCGTCTTCGGCGTGGCGCGGTTGATCTCGTCGGTCAGCACGATTTGCGACATGATCGGGCCGGGCCGGAACTCAAATTCACGCGTGCTCTGGTTGAAGACCGACACGCCGGTCACATCCGACGGCAGCATATCGGGCGTGAACTGGATGCGGCTGAACGAGGCGCCAATCGAGCGCGCCAGCGCCCGCGCCAGCATCGTCTTGCCGACGCCGGGAACGTCCTCGATCAGAATGTGCCCCTGGCAAAGCAGGCCCAGCACGGTGAGCCGGATCTCGTTGCGCTTGCCAATAATCACCTGGGCGACGTTTTCGACGATGCGCTCGCCGACGGTTTGAACGACATTCATGACGTGTGGGCCTTTTCGCTTCCTGGGGTTGCCTTCCGAGATTATAGCGCAGCCATAGGGAGCCTGCGAAGGGCGATCACCCGCCGCCTGCCGGGCGCTGGTCCCATGCGCGCTCGACGTACTCGGCCAGTTGCCGGGTGAAAACGGACGTGTCGAAGCGCAAGGCGTGGGCGCGGATCTCGGCCGGGTCGTAGGCGCGCTCGTCAAAAGAGCGGAGGACTTCTATCAGCGACTCGACCGCCGGCGCGTCAAAGAAGGCGCCGGTCTTGCCGGGGATAACCGTATCCAGCGAGCCGCCGCCCCGGTACGCGATCACCGGGCGCCCGGCGGCCTGGGCCTGAACCGGCACGATTCCGAAATCTTCCAGACCGGGGAAAATAAACGCCCGGCAGCGCGCGAACAACTCCGGCAGGTCTTCGTCGGGCACGTAGCCCAGGAACTGGACGGTCGGCCCGGCCAGGGCTTCCAGCCGCGCGCGGTCGCGCCCCGTTCCGCCGACCAGTAGTGGCAAACCGAGCCGCGTGCACGCTTCGACCGCCAGATCGATGCGCTTGTAGGGGATCAGGCGCGACAGCACGAGGAAGTAGTCGTCATAGGCGGGCGCCGGAGTAAAACGCTCGGCGGCTTCGACCGGCGGGTAGATGATAACCGAATCGCGGTGATAGAAACGCTTGATCCGCGCCTGGACTTCGGTGCTGATCGCGACGAAGTGATCGACGCGCTGGGCGGCGGCGTAGTCCCAGCGGCGGTAAGCGCGCGCCACCAGCCGCGCCAGCGCGCGGACCGGCGCGCTAAAGTTCTCGCGCGCGAGGTAGCTCGCCAGGTCCCAGATGTAGCGCGTCGGCGTCAGGCAGTAACAGATGTGAACCGTCTCCGGCCCGGTGCGGACGCCGTGGCAGAAGCCGCTTTTGTTGCTCAACACCACGCCGTAGCCGGAGAGATCGAGCCGGTCAAAGGCCAGTGGATAGAGCGGCAGATAACGCTGGTGATGGCGGTGGATGCCGGGCAGCCGATCCAGCCAGCTGGCGCGAATGTCCCAGGCGCGGTAGTCGTCGGGCAGCAGGTCTGGCGCGTAAATGCTGGTGTAAATGGGAGCCGCTGGATAAAGATCGTGCAGAGTTTCGAGCACGTCTTCGGCGCCGCCGTTCTGGTTGAGCCAGTCGTGGACCAGAGCCAGCTTCATCGGCGCTCGGCCTCGGAAACGGAGTCATGCGCGGCTCGCAGCGGCGCGAAGGTCAGGCGGTGCGCCGCGCATGGCCCGTACTGGCGCAGGGCGCTGCGGTGCAGCGCGGTCCCGTACCCCTTGTGCTCGCGGAAGCCGTATTGCGGGTGCTGCTCGTCGAGCGCGTCCATGTACTGGTCGCGGACGACTTTGGCGAGGATGCTCGCCGCCGAGATGCTGAGCGATTGCTGGTCGCCGCGCACCAGCGACGTGCACGGCAGGCCGGACTCCGCCAGGTCGAGCGCATCGACCAGCAGCGCGTCAGGCGGGGCGCCAAGCGCGTCGAGCGCGCGCCGCATGGCGAGACGCGTAGCCGGAACAATTCCCAGGTGGTCGATCTCGTCCTGCGTGGCATACCCGACGCCGGTCGCTTGCGCCGCGTCGAGAATACGCGGCAGCAACGCCTCGCGCTGGGCAGGCGAAAGCAGCTTCGAGTCATGGACGCCCTCCAGCGCGCGCGCCAGGTCGAACCGTGTGATCGGGAGCACGACCGCGCCTGCGACGACCGGTCCGGCCCAGGCGCCTCGTCCAGCCTCGTCCAGCCCGGCCACGCGGCGGAATCCCTGTTCCGCCAGCCGGTGCTCAAAACGCAGATCAGGCGGCGCGATCATGGGCGGTAGCGCCCGCGCAGCGCGTTCCAGCGGATGCGCAGCACATCTGCGAACATGTCAATCGAATCGCGCACCGGCTGGATGCGCGTGTTCGCCCGGTAGTACCAGTGGATTGGGACCTCGACGATGCGATAGCCGCGCTGCTGGGCGATGAACAGCACCTCGACATCGAAGCTCCAGCCGTTGAGAGTTTGCAGCGGGAAGAGCGCCTCGGCGGCCTCGGCGCGGAACATCTTGAAGCCTGCCTGCGTGTCCTGAAAGCCATGCACCGCGAACAGCCGCACGATGGTATTGAAGACCCGGCCCATGACGTGCCGGTGCCAGGGTTCGTCGTAGCGGACCGCGCCCGGCGCCTCGCGCGAGCCGATGGCGATGTCAAAATCGGTCAGCGCGGGCGGCAGAAAGCGCACCACCTCGTCAATCGGCATGGAGAGGTCGGCGTCGCAGATGAAGCGATATTCGCCGCGCGCCGCTAGCATCCCGGTGCGGACGGCGGCGCCTTTGCCCTGCGTGCCCTCGAACAGCGCGCGGACGTAAGGCGCCTCCGCCGCGAACGCTTCGACGATCGCGCTGGTGCGATCGGAGGAATTGTTATCGACGACCACCACTTCGACGGCATAGGGCTGCGCCTGGGCGAAGGCGGCGATCAGCTCCAGACTGTGCGGCAGGCGCGCTTCCTCGTTGTAGGCCGGGATGACAATCGACACAAAAGGCTGGCTTGCGTCGTGGGGCAGCGGTTGAGATGCCACCAGGGACTCCTCTGGTTAAGCCGGGTCCGTGCCGTCGGCGGGCACGGGCGTCAGGATCGACTCAAGATAGGCGATAGATACACGGCGACCGCGCTGAATGGCGCGGCGTTTGCGCAACATCTTCGGCAGGCCGAGCAAGCTGGCGGCCATCCCGCGCAGCCGCGCCCGCGCCGCCGCGCCCCGCCAGGCGCGCAGCGCCTCCCACGCCAGCGAGTGTTGCGCGCGGATGATCTTGCGCCAATGCTTGCGCCACAGCGCCGCCGGATAGTCCTTGACCAGGATCCAGATCATGTTGCGCCCGTCGTAGAAGCTGGCCGTGACGCCGCCGCCAGTCGCCGCCAGCCGGTGATAGACCACCGCGCGCGGCGCGTAAACGCAGCGGTAGCCCGCAAGCTGGGCGCGCCACGCGAGATCCATGTCCTCGGCGGAGAAAAAGAAATCGTCGTCCAGCAAGCCAATCTCATCGAGCATGGCGCGCCGGTAGGCCGCCGCGCCGCCGCACGCGCTGAAGACGTATTCCTCGCGGTCGTACTGCCCGGTGTCCTGCTGCCACACGCCGCGATTGACCAGCCGCCCGTCGACCCGGTAGAGATCGCCCGCGGTGTGGAAGCGCGTGCGGTCGTCAAAGAGGAGCATTTTCGAGGCGACAAAACCGGCTTCCGGGTGACGGCGCAGCGCGGCGACAACTTCGCTCAGCCAGGCGGGATCGGCCTCGGTGTCGTTGTTGAGCAGCGCGACGATTTCCCCGCCCGCCGCCTGCATGCCAGCATTGCACGCGCCGGTAAAGCCTCGATTCTCCGGCAGCGCGACCACGCGTACTTCAGGATACCGTTCCGCCAGCAGCGCCAGCGATCCATCCGTCGAAGCGTTGTCGGCGACGATGACCTCGACCGGCGCGTAGGTCTGCGCGCGCAGGGCGTCGAGGCAGGTGGGCAGGTGCTGTGCGCCGTTCCAGTTCGGAATGACGACCGAGACGAGCGCGGGAGCGGCGTCGGGAGCCATGCGTTACACCTGACGCAGCCCTTCTGCCGCGATAAACTCGGCGGCGGCCTCCTGCCACGGGCGGAGGCGAATCCCCAGGCGCGCGGCGGCGACGTTGCGCAGCGGCGCGTATTCCGGCGGTCGCGAGGCGCGGCGATATTCGGCCAGCGCGATCGGCGTCACCGGAGTCTCCTTGAAGCCCGCCAGATCGAGCACGTGCCGGGCGAAGCTGTAGCGCGAGACCTGCCCTTCGTTGACCAGATGGTAGATGCCGAAGCGTCCGCTTTCCACCAAACTCGCCAGCGCGCTGGCTAAGTCCTCCGCGTAGGTTGGCGAGCTGACTTCATTGGTCACGACGCGCAAGGGGCGACCCTCGCGGGCGGCGCGCAGAATCGCGTGCACGAAGTTCGTCCCGCCGTGGGCGTAGAGCCACGCCGTGCGCACGATCATGTGCCGCGCGACGAGATCGCGCACAACCTGCTCACCGACCCATTTGCTGTAGCCATACGGGTTGATCGGGTTGGGGCGGTCGTATTCCAGGTACGCGCGGTTGCCGCGCCCGTCGAAGACCTCGTTGGTGCTCAGGTACACCAGCGCCGCGCCGCGCTGCTGGCACGCCTGCGCGATGTTCTGCGTGCCCAGGCCGTTGACCGCCAGCGCCAAGTCAGGCTGCTCGGCGCAGCGATCGACGGCGGTCATTGCCGCGCAATGGACAGTTATTTCCGGCGCGGTCTGGTCGAACGCCGCTTCGACGGCTGCCCAGTCGGTGATGTCCATGCCGGACAGGTCGTATCCCGTGACGCTGTGGCCGCGCGCGGCCAGCACCTCGACAAACCGGCTGCCGAGCCGGCCGTCCGCGCCTGTCACCAGAATTCGCATACACGCCATCCGAGTTCAACGGGCCGCGGCCTGCTCCAGGCAAGCCGGCAGGAACACGTCCGCGATTATACCGGAACAGCCCCGGTGGGTAAACCGCCGCCCAGCCCGCAGCTTCCTCACGCGCAACGGACGCGCATGGCCGGTCGCTGACTTGTAAGACACACGGTTTAGCCGCCTGTTGAGTTAAGGAAGCGTAAAAGTTCTTGACACAACCTACAGGAATCGTTATAATCAGGACACTGAATGCGAAAGATGTTCATTCTTGAGCCGCCCCTGTTGATGCTACCGGGAGATACGCGGCTTGCTTTTTTAGTAGGTAGGCTTGACCGTAGTCTAAAGGCCGTGTACTGTGACCGAGTCCCAGTTTCCTGAGTTTGTAAACCCCCGTGTCCTGAAAATCAACGTCGGCTTCATCCTGGCAGAGAGCGCCGGGTACCAGCGCACGATGGAGCTGGACCTGCCGCGCGTGCGGATTGGCGGCGATCTGGAGCTGGATTACGTGCGCGGCGCGCTGCGCTTGAGCCGCAACTCGCGCGGCGTGCTGGTCCAGGGGACGCTTGGAACCGCGCTGGTCGGCGAGTGTGCCCGCTGCCTCGAAGCGACGCAAGTTCCCGTCTCAATTGAGCTTGAGGAGCTATTCACCTATCCGCCCAGCCCGGATGCGCCATACGCCGTCGAGGAAACGGGCAACCTCGACCTGGGGCCGCTGCTGCGCGAAGAGGTGATCCTGGCTGTGCCGATGACGATTCTGTGCCGCCCGGACTGCGCGGGGCTGTGCCCGCAGTGCGGGCAGAACTGGAATGAAGGCCCTTGCGATTGCCCGCAGGAGACGATTGATCCCCGGCTCGCGAGTCTGCGCTCGTTGCTGGACGACAGCGAGGCAGGCTGAGCCGCGCTACGCGTTCGTTAGTTCGTTTGGCACCGTATAGCTGTATCTTAGATGATGAAACAGGGGGGTTCACGTTGAAAGACTACAGCGATACCGACACCCAACAAGCGACGGGTCTCCTGGCTGCGCTTCTAGAGCGCGCCGATAGCCAGGGCTTTCTCACCACTGACGACATTCTTGAAGCGATTCCAGATGGCGACGACGCCGTCGAGCGGCTGGGCGACGTGCTGCGCTGGCTCCAGCGTGTGGGCGTCGAAGTCTATGAAGACCGCCTCGGTGACGACGATCTGGCGCGGGCCGACGACGAGGACCTGGAGGCGGACGACGACGAAGCCTTTGACCTCAGCGGCGTGTCGTCTGATGACACGGTCGGCCTGTACCTGAAAGAAATGGCGCGCGTCCCGCTGCTTTCGAACGATGAGGAAGTCGATCTGGCGCGCCGCCTGGAGCTGGGCAACGAGGCGCGCGCGGAGCTGATGCGCCTGGGCGACAGCGCCTCGCCGGAGCGAATCGCGCAGCTCAACGACCTGATCGAAGATGGCAAGGCTGCGCGCGACCACCTGATCAAGGCGAACACGCGGCTGGTGGTCAGCATCGCCAAGAAATACATGGGGCGGGGCGTTCATTTTCTCGACCTGATCCAGGAAGGCAATCTGGGGCTGATGAAGGCGGTCGAGAAATTCGACTACACGCGCGGCTTTCGCTTCAGCACCTACGCCACCTGGTGGATTCGCCAAACCATCACCCGCGCCATCGCCGACCAGGGCCGCACGATCCGCGTGCCGGTTCACATGAGCGACCGCATCCGCCGCTTGTACAAGACGGCGCGCCAGCTGGAGCAGGAAATGGGCCGCAAGCCTACGCCCGAAGAAATCGCCTTCGCGATGGACCTTGAGCCGCGCAAAGTCCAGTGGATGCTCAAGGTGAGCTGGCGCCCGATGAGCCTGGAGCGCCCGGTTGGCGAAGAAGAGGACAGCGAGCTAGGAAGCTTCATCGAAGACCTCACGACGCCTACGCCAACGCAAAGCGCGTATCAGAATTTGCTGCGCGAGAAGGTCGAAGAAGTGCTGAGCACGCTCACTGCGCGCGAGGCGCGAATTCTGCGGCTGCGCTTCGGGCTGCAAAACGGCCGCAGCTATACGCTTGAAGAAGTCGGGCAGAAATTCGGGCTGACGCGCGAGCGCATCCGGCAGATCGAGGGCAAGGCGCTGCGCCGCCTGCGGCACCCCCGGCGCTCGCGCCAATTGCGAGATTTCACGCAATAACTCGCTCACGCCGCGCTCAGTAAAATTCGATTTTTACCATACCGAAGCACTGAACAGACGCCGAAAACATCCGGCGTCTGTGTTATGTGCGCGCGGCTTGCGCCTGTGTTGACATCCAATTCCAATGACCGTATACTCCGAACCGAGGTGGCGCGATCTCACTCTCTCGTCGCGCGAGGAGGCATTCTTCATGCAAGCCAGCAGCTTCCGGCTGATTGTCCGGCGCGGTCCGCAGCCCAACCAGGTGTATGAGCTGAACAAAGGCATCGTGACGCTGGGGCGTGACATCACGAACGATATTGTGATCAACGATCCCGAAGTCAGCCGTCACCACTGCCGCCTGACGCAGGGCGGGGCGGGCTACACGATTGAGGATTTGGGGTCCACCAACGGGACCTTCGTCAATGGACAGCGACTGACCGGCCCGCGCCTCCTCACGCACAACGACATGGTCGGGCTGGGCGAGACGGTTACGCTGGCCTACGAGGGACTGGTCGCGGGGATCGACGCTGGCCAGGCCGTGACGATGCCCGGCCCCTCGGCGCCGCAAGACGCTCAGTTCGCCCCGCCGGGGCGCTACCCAAGCGTGCCGGAAGAATATCGCCCGGCAGCCCCAGGATACGCCGCCCCCGAGCCGTACCAGCAGCCCGCAGCGCAGCCGCCGATGGATTACGAGTACGACTACCAGGAAGAGCCGTATCAGGAGGGCGCCAGCCGCTGGATCGTGCTTGGCTGCGGGTGTTTCCTGGTGCTGTGCATCGTTAGCTCGGTCATTGGCGGGATCATCGTGGATGGCGCGTGCCTGTGGGATGATCTGCCGATCATCTCAGATATGTTCGACTTGCACGTCAAGCCGGACGCGAACTGCTGGTGGTAGCTGGATTTCCCGATAGCTGCTCTGATCGTGGCCTATTCGTGCCGTTCATGTCCGCATGAGCGGCATTTTCGTGCGCGCGGCTCGCGCCAGCGTACCGGAGACGGGCGCTGCCGGTATGGTGAGGTGATAGGATCGTGACCGAACTCCTGAACGTGGACGATGTGATTGCCCGGATTTTGAGGGACATGCTGCCGCTTCCGGCCGACCCGGTGCCCCTGCTCGAGGCGCTGGGGCGCGCGTTGGCGGAGGACGTTCACGCCGGGCAAGACGTTCCGGCTTTCGCCAGCTCCGCGATGGATGGCTACGCAGTCCGGGCGGCGGATGTGGCCGGAGCCAGCCACGAGCGCCCGGCGCGATTACGCGTGGTGGCCGATATTCCCGCCGGGGTGCAGCCCGACATGCAGCTTGGCCCAGGCGAGGCGGCGCGGATTATGACCGGCGCGCCGCTGCCGGAAGGGGCCGACGCTGTCATCCGCGTCGAAGACACCGGCGACCGGTGGGTGTCGGACGGGCTGGCGGCGCTGCCGGAGACGGTCGATGTGTTTGTCGCGGCGAGGCCGGGCACAGATGTCCGCCAGCCGGGTGAGACCGTGCGCGCCGGGGCGTTGGTGCTGGCGCGTGGAGCCGTGTTGCGCGCGCAGGACCTCGGCCTTTTGGCGTCGCTCGGCTATGCGGCGGCTCCGGTGACGCGCCGCCCGCGCGTGGCGGTTCTGTCGACCGGGACCGAGCTGGTCGAGCCGGGGCAGTCGCTGCGCCAGGGCCAAATTTATAACAGCAACGGCGTGATGCTGGCCGCGCTGGTGACTGAGGCGGGCGGCGAGCCGATCGTGCTGCCGGCCGCCCGTGACACTGTGTCCGAGGTGCGCGGCTGCTTTGACGACGCGCTGGCGCAGCAGCCCGACATCCTGATCAGCTCGGCGGGCGTGTCGGTCGGGACACATGATGTCGTGCGGACTGTCATTGAGTCGCTGGGGCGCCTCGAATTGTGGCGCGTCAATATCCGGCCGGGCAAGCCGCTCGCGTATGGGGATGTGGGCGGCGTGCCGTTCTTTGGCCTGCCCGGCAACCCGGTCTCGGCGATGGTCACGTTCGAGGTCTTCGTGCGTCCGGCGCTCGACCGGCTGCGCGGGCTGTCCGGCGAGGGGCGACCGGTGATCATGGCATCCCTCGGCCATGATCTGCCTTCCGATGGACGGCGCAGCTATCTGCGGGTCCGGCTAGACCGCGACGCCGGGGGCTGGGTCGCACACACGATCGGCATGCAAAGCTCGGCAGAGTTGCTGGCGCTTGCCCAGGCGGACGGGCTGATGATCATCCCCGAAGGGTTACGCCACGTCCCGGCGGGGGGCCGCTACCCGGTGCGACTTCTGCGCTCGCTGCCGGCCAGCGACTAGCCCGGCGCTAGCTCGCCGCGATAGTCGGCCAGCGCCGCCAGCATCTCCTCGACGTGGGTGAATTTGACGCGCTCGCGCCCGATGGCCTGCCCGCGCTCGCGCTCGAGTTGGTCGATGACGTGCCAGTCATCGAAAGTCACGACGCGCACGTTGCGCCGCGCGAGCAGCTTTTCGATCTGCGCGCGTTTCGGCTGAGGCGGGTTCAGCAGCCGCCCGGCGACCGCGTCTTCGAGCAGCCGCTCGACCGTTTCCAGCGCATCGGGCTTGTTCGTACCGATAATCCCGGTCGGGCCGCGCTTGATCCAGCCGGCCGCGTACTCGCCGGTGCGGAAAGCGCCGTTCGGCTCCAGGATGCGCCCTTCCACGTTGGGAATGACCCCCGTCACCGCGTCGAACGGGACATCCGGCAGGGCGATGCCGTGATAGCCGATGGACCGGAACACCAGCCCGGCGGAGATCACTTCCGTCTCGCCGGTTGGTCGCGGGCGCAAGGTCCCGTCGGCTGACGCGTAGAGCGCATTCTTGCCAATGCGGACGGCTTCGACGCGCTCCGTCCCCAGAATTTCCACCGGCGAGACGAGAAAGCGCATGATGATCTGGCGCGGCTTGCCGGACGGTTCGCGCCCCGCGTAGCCTTTCAAAATCTCGACATTGCGAACGGTCGCCCGGTCGGCATGGTCCAGCGCGGCCTGGCTGAGCGGATCGAGCGCGGCGTCCTCAGGCGGTACGATCACATCGGCCCCGGCCAGCTCGTCCAGCTCCTTGATTTCGGGGTTCGTGAACGCCGCCTGGGCAGGCCCGCGACGCCCCAGCACGTAGATCGTCTTGATCCGGCTGTGGCGCAGCGCCTCCAGCGCGTGCGGCGCAATATCCGTGGTGTGCAGCTCGTCGTAGGTCCGCGCGAGGATACGTGCCACATCCATCGCCACGTTACCGTTGCCGACTACGACCGCGCTTTCCTGGCTCAGGTCGAACTCAAGATCGCAGTAATCCGGGTGCCCGTTGTACCAGCCGACAAATTCGGTTGCGGCGTGGCTGCCGGGCAGGTCTTCGCCAGGGATGTCCAGGCGACGATCGGTCTGCGCGCCGACAGCGTAGATGATCGCATGGTAGTGGCGGATCAGATCGACGTGGTGGATGTCCCGCCCGTATTCGACGTTGCCGAAAAAGCGCAGCCGGGGGTCGCGGGCGGTCCGCTCGTAGGCGCGTGTCACCGCCCGGATCTTCGGGTGATCCGGTGCGACCCCGCCGCGCACCAGTCCGAACGGGGTGGGGAGCCGCTCGAACATGTCGATCTCGACGCTGATCGTCGGCTGGCGCAGCAAGAAGTCGGCGGCGTAGAAGGCGGATGGCCCCGACCCGATGATGGCGACCCGCAGGGGAGTAGGGGAGTTGACGTCAAGATGAGCCATAAGCGATCGTGTGGACTCCTAAAAATCACTTTCCAACGCCGGCTATCTCGTGATAGGATGCGCTGGTGCGGGCGCCGGTCGCATATGGCGCCAGCGAACCAGGCGACCCTGATCCGGATCGTATCATATTTGTTCCATTTGTCACCATTTGTCGCATTGTCCTCATTGTTATTTCGCTTAAAGCCCTGTATAAAGGGCGCAACGCTCAGCCTGGCCTGCGGGGCAGGCTGGATGCCTGCGCCATGATCAGCCGGCTCGCTCGCCGTGGATACAATTCTGCGTCGCTAAGCCGAGGAGCGCGTCGCGTATCCGCCCTATGAATCATCATCCCGGTCAACCACAGACAATTGTCGTCAAGCTGGGCACGTCCACGCTCACCGGCGGGACGCGCCGCCTGTCGCGCCCGCATATGATTGAGATCGTGCGGCAGATCACCGCGCTGCGCGCGGAGGGGCTGCGCGTCGCCATCGTTTCGTCCGGCGCGATTGCCGCCGGGCGCGAGGTGCTGAAGGACCCGGCGCTGCCCAATCACCTCCCGGCCAAGCAGATGCTTAGCGCCGTGGGCCAGAGCTACCTGATGCAGGTTTACCGCGTGCTGTTTGACCTGTACGACGTGCCGATCGGGCAGGTGCTGCTGACGCACGACGATCTGTCGCACCGCACGCGCTATCTCAACGCGCGCGCTACGCTCAGCACGCTGCTTGATTTCGGGATTGTGCCCATCGTCAACGAAAACGACACGGTAGCGGTCGATGAGATCAAGGTCGGCGACAACGACAATCTCTCGGCGCTGATCGCTGTGCTGCTGAATGCCGCGACGCTGATCCTGCTGACAGACCAGGACGGTCTGTACGACCGCGACCCGCGCCTGCACGCTGACGCTCGCCTGATCGAGGAAGTCGCGGTGATTGATGGCGAGGTCGAGGCGCTGGCCGGGGCGAGCGTTTCCGGCCTGGGCGTTGGCGGGATGACGACCAAGATTCAGGCGGCGCGGCTGGCGACCCGCAGCGGAACGCGCACCTTCATCGCGCGCGGCACGGCCCCGGACGTGCTGCTGCGGCTGGCGCATGGCGAGCGGCTGGGTACGATGTTCACGCCGGGCGTCGGCCATATTGAGAGCCGCAAGCGCTGGCTGCTGGCGGAGCGACCGCAGGGCGCGCTGCGGATCGACGCCGGCGCGGCCCGCGTGCTGCGCGAGCAGGGCGCGAGCTTGCTGCCCATCGGCGTGCGGAGCCTGAAAGGCCGCTTCGAGCGCGGCGCGGTCGTGCAGGTGGTGGACGAAAACGACCGGCTGCTGGCGCAGGGGCTGGTCAACTACAGCCGCGACGAGCTGGACCGGCTGCGCGGCCATCGCTCGCCGCAGATCGTCGAGCTGCTGGGCTATACCTATGGCGACGAGGCGATTCACCGCGATAACTTGGTGCTCGTCTAATACAGGAGGCGCATGATGACGGTTGACATGCAGCTGCTTGGCCGGCAGGCGAAAGCGGCGTCGCGGACGCTACGGCAGCTCGACACGGCGGCGAAAAACACCCTGCTGCGGGCGATCGCGGACGCGATTGACGCCCGCCGCCCGGAAATCCTGGACGCCAATGCGGCGGACGTGGCGGACGGGCGCGCGGCCGGGTTGAGCGAGGCCCTGCTCGACCGGCTCAATCTGGCGGGGCGGCTGGAAGCAGTCGCGCAGGATGTGCGGCGCGTCGCGGACCTGCCTGATCCCGTAGGCGAGGAGTTCGATCAGCAGGTGCTGCCGAACGGCCTGCGCGTCCGCAAGCGGCGCGTCCCGATCGGCGTGCTGGGGGTGATCTACGAATCGCGGCCCAACGTCACGGCGGATGTCGCGGCGCTGGCGCTGAAGACCGGCAACGCGGTCATCCTGCGCGGTGGCTCCGAGACGCTGCGCAGCAACCGCGCGTTGGTCGACATCATCCAACACGCGCTGGCGGGGCAGGGCGTCTCGCCGGATGCGGTGCAGTTGATCCGGGACACGGACCGGCGCTACGTGCGCGAGCTGCTGCGGCTGAGCGACTACGTGGACATGATCATCCCGCGCGGCGGGAACGCGCTGCACACCTTCTGCCGCGAAAACAGCACGATCCCGGTCATCACCGGCGGAATCGGCATCTGCCACCTCTACGTGGATGAGACGGCGGACCTCGACGCGGCGGAGCGGATCGTGCAGAACGCCAAGGTGCAGCGCCCTTCAGTCTGCAACGCGCTCGATACGCTGCTGGTCAACCAGGCGATCGCCGATCGCTTCATCCCGCGCGTGATCGAGCGGCTGGCGCAGGACGGGGTGGAGTTCCGCGTGGACGAGCAGGCGGCGGCGGTCGCACCGGCTGCCGAGAACGTCAAGCCCGCCGGGCTGGACGATTGGGACATCGAGTGGCTCAGCCTCGTGCTGGGGATTCGCGTCGTGCCGAGCCTTGACGCGGCGATCGAGCATATCGACCGGCATAGCACGTCGCACTCGGACGGCATCATCACCTCGAATTCGGCGGCGGCGGAGCGTTTCCTCAATGAGGTCGATTCCGCAGCTGTGTACGTCAACGCCTCGACGCGCTTCACCGATGGCGGGCAACTAGGGCTGGGCGCGGAGATCGCGGTCAGTACGCAGAAGCTGCACGCGCGCGGCCCGATGGGGCTGGAAGCGCTGACCACCTACAAGTGGATCATCGAGGGCGAGGGGCACGTGAGACCGTAGTGCAGCCAAAGGTAGCTACAAGCAGCTAGAAGCTGTTATGAACTTTCCAGACTGGACCGCGAGAGAACAATCCAGCGTCCGGGGCAGGGGCGGAGCTTGCTGCGCCCCTACGAGAAAACAGACCGGATGCCCGGTTGTACCCGGGTAAAGTACATAACAAGCTCTAAGGACAGCTGGAAGCAGTTGATCGGTTGTGCTGTTCTTGGCTGCTCCTCGCTGCTCTTGGCTGTCTTCTGCTGCTCTTAGAAAAACGTGTTGCGCTGGTGGCGCTCTTCCTTCCAGGGGTCGCCCTCGTTGTGGTATCCGGCCTGCTCCCAGAAGCCGGGCTTGTCCTCGGCGCTGAATTCCAGCGCGCGCAACCACTTGGCGCTTTTCCAGAAGTAGCGGGAGGGGACGACCGTCCGCAGCGGGAAACCGTGATCAGGCTCCAGGAATTCGCCGTTGAACTTATAGGCGAGCAGCACGTCGTCTTCCAGCATCACGTCGAGGGGCAGGTTCGTGGTGTAGTCGTTTTCAGCGTGCGCAATCACGAAGCGCGCCGCCGGGGCCAGGCCGAACAGCGCCACGAAATCACGGAAGCGCACGCCTTCCCAGGTCGTGTCAAACATGCTCCAGCGCGTGACGCAGTGGATGTCGGTCTTGAGCGTCACGGTCGGCAGCGCCAGGAACTCATCCCAGGTCCAGCGCATCTCGCGCTGCACCTCGCCGAACACGCGCAGATCCCAGGTCGCCGGGTCGAAGCGCGGCACGGGGCCGTAGTGCAACACCGGGAATTTCTGCGTCAACGATTGGCCGGGCGGCATGCGGCCGGCAGCTTTCATAGCGTCTTCTTCGCGGCGGCGGCTGTGGGGATCGCTCGGCATGTGGTCCTCGCTCGACGGTTTCAGCGGCATCGACTGCGCCGGGAATCTATACCACAGCGGCTCGCCGCTGCCAAGACGCAGCCGGAAGTCAGGTCTCCAGGTCCAGCCCAAGCTGGCTGCCGCCGTCGCGCAGCAGCGCGATGATCTTGCGGTCGGTGACTGGGAAGGCGTAGCGGTCGAGGTCGTCAAGCGTGGCCCAGGTCCAGGCGGCGCAGCCAATGGCCCGCGGCTCGCCGCTCGCGATCTCGCCGTAAAACGCATAGAGCGTAATGCGGAAATGCGTGTAGCCGTGCCGCACCACGCCGATCTGCTCCCCGACGCGGATTTCGATCCCCAGTTCCTCGCGGATCTCGCGCGCCAGGCAGTCGCGCAGCGTTTCGCCTGGCTCGCGCTTGCCGCCGGGGAATTCCCACAGCCCGCCGAGCATTGCGTCCGGCGGGCGCTGCGCGATCAGCACCTGTCCGTCGGCGCGGCGGATCACGGCGGCGGTCACGTCGAAGTGCGGCGTTTTCACCCGCTGCGGTCTGACCGGGCGCTGGCGCTGCGTGCCGGCCTGGAACGCGTCGCACCATGTGTTGACCGGGCACTCGGCGCAGCGCGGGTCGCGCGGGGTGCAGATGCGCCGCCCCAGGTCCATCAGCGCCTCGTTCCAGGCCCCGGCTTGCCCAGGGGGCACCAGCCGCTCGGCCAGCGCCCAGAGCGCGCGCTGCGTCGCGGGCTGCGTCACGTCGTCCGCGATGTCGTAGATGCGTGACAGGACGCGGATCACATTGCCGTCCAGCACCGGCGCGTTTACTCCGTATGCGATGCTGGCGATCGCTCCGGCCGTGTAGCGCCCGATGCCGGGGAGCTTTTGCAGTTCTTCGGGTGAGGCCGGAAAATTCCCGCCATACTCCTTGGCGACGATCTGCGCGGTGCGATGCAGGTTGCGCGCCCGGCTGTAGTAGCCCAGCCCTTCCCATATCTTGAGCACGTCGTCCAGCGGCGCGCGAGCGAGGTCCTCGACCGTCGGAAAACGTTCCAGGAAGCGTTTGAAATACGGGATAACGGTCGCTACCTGCGTCTGCTGGAGCATGATCTCCGAGAGCCACACCCGGTAGGGGTGGCGGTCCTGGCGCCAGGGCAGGTCTTCGCTCTCCCCCTCGAACCACGCCAGCAGAAGGCTGTGCAGCATGGACGGCCGGACATCGAGTCCCATCGTCACAGCTCCCGCCGCAGCAGGGAATAACGATTGCTCTGGTCGCTCTCGCCGTCAGCGCAGAAGGTCGTGATCTCGCGCAGACCGCTGGCCGCGACCAGCGCGGCGTGCTCAGTCTCGTCTACGAAATGGCAGTAGCGCAGCGCCCGCTCGCCGCGCCGCCAATCAAGCAGGTAGTCGCCCGGCTCGGCGGAAAGGTCAGCGGGCCAGGGGACGATGCGGCGGCGGTATCGCTCAAATTCCGCGAAGCGCCAGGCCGAGAAGAACAACAGACCGCCCGGCGCGAGCCGCTCCGCCAGTTCGCGGATCAACTGGCAGCGAGTGGCCTCGCCGGGGACGTGATGCAGCACGCCGAACAGCGCGACAAGGTCGAATGGGCCGTCCGGCAGCGGGTCGCGCAGGAGGTCGCGCTCCAACAGGATCGCGCTAGGCGGCAGTGCGGCGCGAGCACGCTCCAGGAGCGCCGGGCTGCTGTCCAGGCCGGTGTAGACGACCTCCGAAGCGCTTTCGCGCGCCAGAAACCGCCCAAAGCGCCCGTTGCCGCATCCGGCGTCGAGCACATGTATCACCGGAGGTAGGTACGGTAGCGCGGCGCGCCAGCCGGGCCAGGGAGCGCCGCGCGTCTGGTCGAAGGCGCCGGCGGTCGTTTCGTAAAACGCCCGGTTCAGCGCGATCAGGCGTTCTATTGTGCGGTCATCCATGTTAGTATTGGGAACAACCCCGTATCGTGAGCCTAGTAGATGGTTGAGGACGGATGTCGAAACGAACCCGGCCGGCGCTCGACCTGGCGCGCTATCGCCAGCCGCTGGCGCAGATTTTAGCGGCTGTGGCGGCGGAACCCAACCTCTCGCGGCAGCGGCTGGCGCGTGTCCTGAAGCGCCACCCGAAGGACGGGCGCGGCCTGTTCAGCAAGGATGAGCTGATCGCCGCCTATCGCGCGCTGGCAGGCACCGCTGGCGTGCCGCCTTACGACGAGGCGGTGGTCGAGCGCCTGCGGATGAAGCCGGTACGCACGCTGTCCGGCGTGACGCCGGTCACTGTGCTGACCAAGCCGTACCCGTGCCCTGGCGAGTGCGTCTTCTGCCCGAACGACGTGAGGATGCCCAAGAGCTATCTCAGCAACGAGCCGGGCGCGCAGCGGGCGGAGCAGAACAGCTTCGACCCCTACCTGCAAACCTATTCGCGCCTGGCGGCGCTGCGCAACACCGGCCACCCGACCAATAAGATTGAGCTGATCATCCTCGGCGGGACATGGTCGTTCTACCCCGAAACGTACCAGGTCTGGTTCGTCAAGCGGGTCTTCGATGCGCTGCACGACTTCGGCGACGGGATTGACGGGCGGGCGGAAGTCTGGGCGGCGCTGCGCGGCGCGTCGCAGCTTCACCCGGAACACAACACGGCGAGCGCGCCGGTGCATGGCGCCCACCTGGAGCGGACGTACAACCAGCTTGTCCAGTCGCTCTACCGCGACGAAATGCGCCGCTCCCGCGAGCGCGCCCAGGCGATCGCGCGCGGCGAGCGCGAGCGCACGCCCGTCGACGAGTATGCGACCTGGAACGAGCTGGAGGCGGCGCAGCGCGCCAACGAGCACGCCGCCTGCCGCTGCGTCGGGCTGGTGATCGAGACGCGCCCGGACAATATCACGCCGGACGAAGTGATCCGCATCCGCCGCCTGGGCGCGACGAAGGTGCAGATTGGCATCCAGAGCCTGAGCGACGAGGTGCTGCGGCTCAACCGGCGCGGGCACACGGTCGAGGCCACGCGGCGCGCGATCCGGCTGCTGCGGCTGGCGGGCTTCAAAATCTACGCGCACTGGATGGCGAACCTGTACGGCTCGTCGCCCGACGCCGATATTGACGACTATCGCCGCCTGTTCGCAGACCCGGACTTCCGCCCGGACGAGCTAAAAATTTACCCCTGTTCGCTGATCGAGAGCGCGGAGCTGATGCGCCATTACGAGTCAGGCGTGTGGCGACCCTACACGCACGACGAGCTGGTGCGCGTGCTCAGCGCGTGCTTCCTGGCGACGCCGGAGTACTGCCGCCTGACGCGCGTCGTGCGCGACATCCCCTCGACCGACATCGTGACCGGCGAGATGACGACGAACTTCCGCCAGGTGGTCGAGGCGGCGCTCGAGGCGCAGGGACAGCGCAGCGCTGACATCCGCGCTCGCGAAATCCGCCAGCGCCCGGTGGAGCCGGAGGTGCTCGCGCTCGACATCCTTGAATACACCAGCAGCGTCGGGGACGAGCTGTTCCTGCAATTCATCACGCCGGACCGGCGCATTGTGGCGTTTCTGCGACTTTCGCTGCCCGCCGAGCCGCTCCTGCTGCCGGAGCTGGCCGGGGCGGCAATGATCCGCGAGGTGCACGTCTACGGGCAGTCGCTCGCCGTAGGCGACGAGGCGCCCGGTCGCGCGCAGCACAGCGGCCTCGGCGCGCGCCTGATCGAGGAAGCCGCCGCGATCGCTGCCGGGCGCGGCTACGAGCGCCTGGCGGTCATCTCGGCGGTAGGCACGCGCGCCTACTACCGCAAGCGGGGTTTTTATGACGGCGCGCTGTACCAGCTGCGCGACCTTTCGCCTGGCGCAACGCTGCCCGCAGAACATGCGCCAAACACCGAATCAGGATATAAGTGATGCCAGTGAGCCGGGCGTTTGGCCGCGAGGAGAGTAACTGGTATGCCCGATGATTTAGAGCGCCCGCCGCTAGGGGGCGCTGTGCCTGAGCCGTCCGACGCGTCGGACGATACGCCACGCTCGCTCAGCGTGCCGCGACAGGCCGCGCTTCCGCCGGCGAAACGCGAGGGCGAGGCCCCTGCGCCGCGCAAGCGCCATCCGCGCCCACCGGTGCCGCCGCAGACGGTGGTTGTGCAGGAGCAGCGCGGCTGTATGAGCACCTGCGCGCTGGGCACGGCGGTCGTGGCGATTGTCGGCGCGATTGTGCTCGGAATCATGGCGCTGGCGTTTACCGATCAGCTCACCGATTTTGGCGACGACTTGCGCACCTTCCTGGGGCTTGAAGACGCGACGCCCGAAGTCGTCGATACGCAGATTATCGTGCTCGGCATCCGCACGATGGCGCTGCTCCAGACCACGAGCGGCGACCTGCTGATCGAGAAGGAAGTGGTCGAGGACCAGCCGCTGCGCAAAGACCCGTTCGTCAAAATGCGCTACATCGGGCGTATCACGGCCGGCATTGACCTGGGCGCGATCAACGAGGGCGATATCGTGGTCGAGTCGGCGGATAGCGTGCGCGTGACGCTGCCGCCCGCGCACCTGACCGGCTGCTTCCTGGAAAACGCGGTCCAGCTTGACGCCAGCTGCGGCACAACCTTCCTGGGGCTGACAAGCTGTACCGATAAGATCAATCAGCTTCAGCAGGTCGCCCAGCGCCGCGCCAAAGAAGACCTGATCGACATGGCAAGCGAGCTGACGCTCGTCGAGCAGGCGTATGACGCCGCCGAAGGCGCCATCAGCGCGCTGTTGACCGACCTCGGCTTTGAGTCCATTCAGTTTGCGCGCAGCACCGCCGAAGCGGCGGCTGATCCGAGTTGCGAGCCGTAGCCGCCTCAGAAGCGCCCGTTCCACGCGGCGGTGGCGTATTGCTCCGCAGCCAGCGTTTCGGCGCGGGCTGCTTCGCCGGGCGTCAGCGCCGTCGCCGTCTCGAAGGCCAGCCCGAACGTCTCGGCGAACGCCGCGCCGACGATCGCGGCGGCCTCGCGCCAGCCAACGGCGCGGCCCAGGGCGCCCTCAAGCGTCGTGGCGCGCTCGTAGACGCGGGCGCGGGCAGTCGCGCGCTGAGCGTCGTCGTCAAAGCTCAGCGCGTCGCAGATGCGGGCGATGTCGCCGGTCAGCGGCAGGGTGCCGTGCTGGAGGACTGCGCCGAACTTGCGGACCTGCGCGCTGCCAATGAGTTTCTTGCCATCCAGCGTGATCTCGTAATGGCTCGGCACTTCGAAGCAAACCGGCCCCTTTGCGCCCGTCGACGCCTCGGCGCGCTTGCCGGCTTCCGGCTGGGCGCCCAACCGGCGCAGCGCCTCGACAAAGGCGCTGCTGATGCGCCGGTAGCTGGCGACGATATCGCCGGAGACGATCGGAGCGTCTGCGGCAACGGTGACGCTGTACGTCAGCTCGTCGGTGTGCAGGATCGCGCGCCCGCCGGTCAGGCGGCGCACGACGTCCCAGCCGAGCGCAGACAGCCGCTCTGCATCGACATCGGCGAGGGGCTGGGTGTAGCCCAGAGAAAGACAGGGCGGGTCCCAGGCGTAGAAGCGCAGGGTCGGGGCGGCGCGCCCCTCGGCGACCGCTTCCATGATCGCCTGATCGATTGCCATATTCTCGGCGCCTGTCGCGCTGCCGCTGATCAACAGCCGCCAGGGGTGAGCAGTCATCGCGGGTGGGTCTCCTTCGTAGGCCAGCCGGTGGATAACAGCCGGAGTTTAACACATTGAAGCCCCTGGTGTTTATTGGCAAAATAGCGGGTGGTTAACAGAGTGGGCGTGGAGTGAAGGATGCCGGAGCACGGACTTCCGACGCAGCAGCAGAACGAACCAGCGCAGCGCCCGGAGGGGGACACCCCGCGCGATCCAGGGGCGGCGCTCACCTCCGGGCATTGGTACAGCTATCCGGGGCAAAAGGCGCCGTCTCAAACATCCCCGACGCCGCCAACGGAAAACGGCTGGCGGGCGCAGGGCCATACCGCGCGTGACCGTGTCCAGCGGCGCAAGGTGCGGCGGCAGCTGGGCGCGCCCGATGACTGGGCATGGGTCGTCATCGCGGCGGCGCTGCTGGGTGTGACCGCCGTCATGAGCATCGCTATCTTCCTGGTGCTGGACACGGCTCGGCCCGGCCGCAACAGCGCGGTCTCGACCAGCGTGCCGGTCGAGCCAACCTCGGTGCTGTATGGGCCGGGCGGTATTCTCGAAGCCAGCTCAGCCGGAGAGGCGGGCGGGCTGCTTGGCGACGGCCAGAGCATGGTCATTCGCCCGTGGGACGGGCAGGAGCGGTTTAACGTCCTGGTGATGGGGATGGACCGGCGCCCCGGCGAAGCGGGCGGCGGCTACCGCACCGACACGATGATCCTGATCAGCCTCGACCCGGTAAGCAAGCGTGTTGGCATGTTGAACATCCCGCGCGACCTGTACGTGGATATTCCAGGCTATGGGCTGGACCGCATCAACGCAGCCTACGCGAACGGCGAAATCGAGGAGCCCGGGGGCGGCCCGCGCCTGGCGATGCAGACGGTCCAGTACAACTTCGGCATCCCGGTCAACGACTACGCCATCGTCGACTTCACGACGTTTATCAAGATCATCGATCTGATCGGCGGGATCGACGTTGAGGTGCGCGAGCCGATCAACCACCCGACGTATCCCGACATGAATTACGGGTACGACCCGTTCTATCTGCCTGCCGGATGGCAGCACCTTGACGGGGAAACGGCGCTCAAATACGCGCGTAGCCGCCACAACTCAGACGATATCGACCGGCAGCGCCGCCAGCAGGAAGTGATCTACGCGATCCGCGATCGCGTCCTGGCCTACGATATGATCGCGTCGCTCGCGCCGCAGGCGTTCACCCTGTGGGCGGAGCTGAAAGACGGCATCCGCACCGGCCTGTCGCTCGATCAGATGTTGCAGCTCGCGTGGTACGTCAAGGACATTCCGGCGGAGAACTTTAGCCGGGGCGTGGTTGGCTGGGAGCACGTGATTCCGACGAACTGGCAGGGGATGGATATCCTTGTGCCGAACCGCGAGAAGCTCAGCCAGCTCATGGTCACGGTCTTCGGCCCGGACTATAATCAGTGAGTTGTCATGATGGCGCGTCACGAGGGGGGCGCCGATCGCTGTCCCTCGTGTTTTCGATTGCAAGGCTTTCGTGCGTGAGGTTTCAGTTTTAGGTAGGGTGACGAGCGTCGCTCCGCGCGGAGCCGGCGCTCGCCTTTGTCGTGGCGCAGGGAGATTCCATTGTCCATGTCTGCACTTGAGACCATTATCGCCGCGCTCCAACAGCGCAGGCGCGCCCTCGCGCAGCCGTATTACGTGCCGGGGTTGTGGGTCGACGCGGCCAGCACTGCCGCCCAGCCGGTCGACCCCTATGCGTTCTACGCCGGGCGGCTGCGCGAAATCCAGCAAGCCGAGCCAGTTCCGCTGGTGCAGGGCGAAGGCGGCGGGGAATGGTCCCGCCACGCGCGCGCCTACAACCTGTTTCCGCGCGTGACGACGGCTTTTGACCACGAGCAGGACGGCCGGCTGGCGATCGGCCCCTCGGCGGACGGCTGGCGCGACACCGGCACGCTGCTCAAGTGCATCGCGCTGCTGCCCTATTTGCAGAGCATGGAGATCAATGCCATCCACCTGCTGCCGATCAGCGCAGTCGGGCAAGACGGCCGCAAAGGCTCGCTCGGCTCGCCTTACGCCATCCGCGACCCCTACCGGCTGGACGAGAACCTCGACGAGCCAGCGTTGGGGCTGGATGTCGACACCCTGTTCGCCGGGTTTGTCGAGGCGGCGCACCGGCTCGGCATACGCGTCGTGATGGAATTCGTGCTCCGCACGGCGGCGAAAGACTCGGACTGGATCGCGCAGCATCCCGACTGGTTCTACTGGATTCGAGCCGATATCCCTGACCGCCGCGCCGGGTCGCTCGACGCCAGCGTCTACGGCGCGCCGATTTTCCCGCCGGACGACCTGCACCGCGCGAAGGCTAAGGTCTACGCGCACGACTTCACCGCGCTGCCCGCGCCGCCCAAAGCCTACCGGGCGATGTTCACCCATCCGCCGCGCCCAGAGAATGTCCGCCGCGAGGACGGGCGCTGGATCGGCGCGCTGGACGACGGGACGCGGGTGCGCGTGCCCGGCGCGTTTTCGGACTATCCGCCGGACGATACACAGCCGCCGTGGACGGACGTGACCTACCTGCGGCTGTACGACCATCCTGATTTTAACTACATGGCGTACAACACGATCCGCATGTATGACCGGCGGCTGGCGAAACCAGAGCACGCTGTCTCGGCGCTGTGGGACGCCGTCGCGGGCGTCATTCCACACTATCAGCAGCGGTTTGGCATCGACGGCGTGATGATCGACATGGGGCACGCGCTGCCCCCGGCGCTGCGCCAGCGTGTGCTCCGCTCGGCGCGCGAGATCAACCCGGACTTTGCCTTCTGGGGTGAAGACTTTTCGATCGATTCGCACAGCGCCGCCGAGGGATACAACGCCGTCGTTGGCTTTCTGTTGTTCGATCTTCACCAGCCAGACCGTCTGCGCGAGTTTTTGCGGAAGGTAACGATCGAGCGGCTGCCAGTTCCATTCTTCGCCACTGCTGAAAACCACAATACGCCGCGCGCCTATAGCCGCCCGTTTCCGCTGGAATTCGTGCATTACGCGCTGGCGATCAGCGTCATGCTGCCTGGTATCCCGTACATCCACAGCGGTTTTGAGTTGATGGAGACCAAGCCAATCAACACCGGGCTGAACTTCAGCCGCGAGGCCCTGCGCGCGAACCCAACCGACACGCTGCCGTTGTTCAGCCCCTGGGCGTTTGACTGGACGCGGCGCGACAACCTCGTCGGGTCGATCCGCTACGCGTTTGGCCTGCGTAAGAAATACGACGCGCTGCTGAGCAACCCTGATCCGGCGACCGCCGCGCTGGGCTATGGCGACAATCCAAATCTAATCGTGTTTGTGCGCCGCAACCACGAGCACGCGCTGATCGCGGTCGCTAGCTCCAGCATGGAAACGGTCGAGAGCGGGCGTGCGCATGTGCCCGTCACGGAATATGAGCTGACTCCGCTGTGGGGGACGGAGCACCCGTTCCGCAGCGTCGAAATGCTGTCGTTCGACGTGCGCCTCGGCAACGGGCACGTGCTGATTCTCGAAGATGGGAAGGCGCTCGGGCGAGTGAAGGCGCGCTAGAATAGCACAGCCGCCGCCAGGACGGATAAAGCCAGCGCGGCGGCGATCCACCACCAGCGAATCGTGCGGTGGGGCGGGGCAGGGCGGGGCGCGGATTCGGGAGCTGGCGCTTCATCGCGCGCGTCGCGAAGGGCGCTGGCGTGTGAGCGGCGGCGCACTTCCCGCGCGAGGCGCTTGTCGAGCGTTAGCGTGGCGTAATCGTCGGCGTCCGCGCTGCGCAAGATGGCGAGCATTTCGCGCACTGAGAGAAAGCGTTCCGCCGGGTTCTTACGCAGCGCGATCAGGATCGCGCGCTCGATCCTGGGGTCGAGGCCGGGCTGGCGCTGGCCCGGCGGGATAGGCATTTCGTAAAGGTGCTGCGCGACGAGAGCGTCTCGCGTGGGAGCCTTAAACGGCACGTCGCCGACCGCCAGCTCGTAGAGCATGATCCCCAGCGCGTAAACGTCCATCGCGGGGCTTGGCGCAAGCAGCGCGGCCTGCTCCGGCGCCCAATACGCCACGACGCCCGGCGGGGCGGTATGGCTTCCGGGCGTGTCGTCCCCCAGACACGGGATGCAGAAATCGATCAGGGCCGGGCGGCTATGTGGCCCCAGCAGGACGTGATCGGGCCGCAGGCTGCCGTGCACAATGCCGCGCTCGTGGGCGCTGGCGAGCGCGTCCGCGAGTGGCTCGAACACGCGCCACAACTCATCACGCGGGTAGCCGCTGGGGTGCGCGGCGATACTGTCGCGCAGCGTGCTCCCCTCGACATGCTCCAACACTAAATAGCACAGCTCGCTGCCGGTCTCGCAGCCATAATCGACGATCCGCGCGACGTGCGGGTGAACGAAGGCCGCCAGCCGCGCCGCTTCGGCGGTGAACTGCGCGGCATGCGCTGGCCCCCGGATGACGCCTGGTAGATATACCTTGACGGCGTAGGTGTCCGGCGCGCCGGTCCGCGTCGCCTGGTAAATCTCGGCCCGGCGCCCCCGCGCGATCAGCCGCTGGATCGTATAAGCCCCGATGCGCTGACCGGGGCTTAACTGCGACAGCGGTTTCGTGATGCCCATCCCACCATCCGCGATCTACGCTGGACTGTCACGCTCCAGCGTCAGTCGAGGCAGCTTCTCACGAGCGCGAGCACGTCGCCGTAAATGACTTCGACCGGCCGGTTGCCGTCGATCGCGTGCACCAGGCCGGGCCGCGCGCGATAGTGCGGCATGACGCTCGCCTCGACCCGCGCATGATCGGACAGGCGCTTCTCGATCACTTCCGGCTTGTCGTCCGCGCGCCCTTCCTGGCGGGCGAGCAGACGCGCGCGGGAGACGTCCAGCGGTAGAACAAAATCGACGACCATGCACAGCTCCGCGCTTAGCTCGGTCAGTAGATTGTCGAGCGCGATGGCCTGTTCGCGCGTGCGCGGGAACCCGTCGAAGATCGCGCCGCGAGCGCAGTCCGGCTGCTTGAGGCGCTCGCGCACCATGTCGATCGTGATCTCGTCAGGCACCAGCGCCCCGCGTGCCATGAATTCCTGCGCCTTGAGGCCAAGCGCCGTCTTTTCGCCAAGATGTTTGCGGAACAGCTCGCCGGTCGAAATCTGAGCCAGCCCCAGCTCCTCGACGGCCAGCTTGGCCTGCGTCCCCTTGCCGGAGCCGGGCGGGCCGAAGAAAACGATGAACGCGCGTCTCATACAGTCACCTCGTCAGTGCGCGCAAAAGGCCAACCTGGTGGATTGTACCCGTTCCTGCCGTGTGGACAACACCGCGCCGGTGCGGATGGGCAGGTCGCTAGAGCAGGCGCGGCTGAACCTTTTCCAGGCTTTCTCCCGCGCGCTCGGCGTCCGCACCGTCGAGGCCGCGCCGGGTCTTGTACAGCTCCAGTTCGCGCTCCGCCCACGCGACGAGGTATTTCGCGCTGGAGCGCCATGCGGACTTCTGCTGGCCGAGGCCGAGATCGCCGTGCGCGGCGTAGAGCAGGTCAAACACACGGTCTTCGCCCAACTGCGCGAAAAGCAGGGGCACGAACAGCCGGAAGTTGCTGACCGCCGTCGAGATGAACGACTCCGGACAGCCTTGCTCGCGGAGCACTTGCTCCAGGTTGGCTTGATTGAAGAGGTCCGGTCGCCGGGTCATCGACAGTCTCCCTTTGCACCCAGGCACATGGAACACGGCTTGGCCGAAAGAGCCTGCCTTAAGTGTACGCCAGATTGCCAGGACGGGGAAACGGATCGACCAACAAAAAACCTCTCGCCAGCGTGCGAGAGGTCCAGAAGGTGGCGACGGTGTGATTTGAACACACGACCCAGGGCTTATGAGTCCCCTGCTCTACCGCTGAGCTACGTCGCCGTG
>DAOKYY010000005.1:0-88035 GCA_035325905.1 Aggregatilineaceae bacterium
GCGGAGAGGGGATTGAGGGGTGAGGTTTCCCACGCCGGGCTGATACGCCAATGACTTTCGATAGTTCACATAGCAATGAGCGGTTAGCGGTTAGCCTCACTGCGAGAAAACCTTTGTGCGACCTGAATGGTCTCGCGCTGTTTCCTTAGTGCTTGACCTCTCGCGCTCCTTGCTAACCGCTAACCGCTGCTCTCGGCTTACGCGTTGTCGATCTGCGCTTTTTGCAGGCGGTTGCTGTAGTCCACGAAGACCGTCTTGATCTCGGTGAACTCGTCGATGGCGCTGGTGCCCGCCTCGCGTCCGCCGTTGCCGGTGTTCTTGGTGCCGCCGAAAGGCAGGTGCACTTCCGCGCCAATCGTCGGCGCGTTGATGTAGGTGATCCCCGTCACCAAATCGTCGATCGCGCGGAAGGCCAGGTTGATGTCTTTCGTGTAGATCGACGACGACAACCCGTACTCCACGTCGTTGGCGACATGGACCGCTTCCTCGTAGCTGTTGACCTTGATCACGCTCAGCACCGGGCCGAAGATTTCCTCGCAGCTAATGCGCGAGCCGTGCTCGGTCTCGAACACGGTCGGCTGGATGTAGAAGCCCTGGTCGTACAAACCGCCGGTCAGGCGCTCGCCGCCAAAGCGCAGCTTGGCTTCGCGCTTGCCGATCTCGATGTACTCCATGATTCCTTCACCGGCGGGCTGATCGACCACCGGCCCGACGCCAGTCGCCGGGTCGAGCGGGTTGCCGACCGTGAACTTCGCCAGCCGATCGTCGAGCATTCCCAGGAACTTGTCGTACACGTCACTGTGCAGGATCAGGCGGCTGGTGGCGGTGCAGCGTTGCCCGGCCGTCCCGAATGCGCCGAAAAGAACACCTTCCAGCGCGAGGTCGAGGTTGGCGTCGGGCATCACGATCTGCGGGTTCTTGCCGCCCAGCTCCAGCTCGACCGACTTGAGGTACTTGGCCGCGGCCTGGTAAATCTCGCGCCCGGCGGGCACGCCGCCGGTGAACGAGATCGCCTGGACGCGCGGGCTTTCGACGATGCTCATGCCGACCGAGCGGCCCCCGCCGGTCACGAAGTTCAGCACGCCGGGCGGCAGGCCGGCTTCCTCGAAAATTTCGACCAGCCGCGCGACGCACAGCGGCGTCAGGCTGGCAGGCTTGAAGACGATGGTGTTGCCGCTGATCAGCGCCGCGCCGATCTTCCAGATCGGGATTGCGGTCGGGAAGTTCCAGGGCGTGATGCAGCCTACCACGCCGATTGGCTGGCGCACCGTCATGCAGAACTTGTTGGGCAGCTCGGAGGGCGTCGTCTCGCCGAGCAGGCGGCGGCCTTCGCCGGAGATGTATTCGAGAAAGTCAATCGCTTCCTGCACGTCGCCTCTGCCCTCGGCGATCACCTTGCCCATTTCGGTCGTGACCAGCTCGCCCAGCTCTTGCTTGCGGGCGCGCATGATCTGGGCCGCGCGCAGCAGGATCTCGCCGCGCCGGGGCGCGGGCGTGCGCTTCCAGGCGGGGAAGGCGGCTTCGGCGGCGTCGATCGCGCGCTCGACATCGCCGGGCGTGCCCTGCGGGAAGGTGGCGAGCACGCGCCCGTCGATCGGGCTGCGCGTCTCGAAGCGCTGGTCGCTTTCCGACGCCACCCACTCGCCGTTAATGTACAACCCGTAGTCCTTCAACTCATGCCTCCTTGAATGGCTTTGAACACAAAAGCTCTCTACGTGTACGACGATGGTCCGATCCGGCAGCGCACAAGCCGGGGCGACAGTGTCAGCGGAGGCGAGGCTCGCGGCGCTACCGGGTGGTCTAGCGCGATTTTAGCAAAAAGCCGGAGGCCGGTCACAAGCTGGATGCGCGTGGCTCTTACGGGCGGTGCGAAGTGTCAAGCCGGCACTGCGTCAGCCCCAGCCAGCGCGAGATGCGCGTGCGGTGACGCGCCGCCAGCCGGTAGAACGGTTCGGCCAGCAGGCTGACCGGCGGCAGCGCCCCGGCGCGCCCGATCCAGGCCCACAGCCCCGGCATCCGGCGCATGATCTCGAAGACGGCGCGCGCGCCGCGCCAGCGCGTGCCGTCTGGCTCGACCACATAGACCGAGCGCGCGGTCATCTCGCGCGTCAGGCCGGGCGAGAGCGCGGCGAGATCGGCGCGCTGGTAGGCGGTGAAACGCAGCCGCCGGGCCGGGTCGCGGTCGGCGGCGAACTGCGCGAGCCGCTGGCAGACGCCGCAGTCGCCATCGAATATCACGGTGAGGGAAGCCGGGGCAGAGGGCATCGGCGGCAGGTTCCATGTAATCGTCGGGGTTTTTTTATTGTAGCAGAATCGCGCGTCCGGCGGCGGCAAGCCTCGCGCGGCCACCACGCGATCCGTAGCGCCAATCGCGGCGCTGTTTCCGGCTGTCTTTGCTACAATCTGAATTGTGTCCACATCACGCCTTTTTTGGAGGGTTCAGAATGCCTGTACGTCATGCAGAAGCGGTTTGGAACGGCTCGTTTCGTGAAGGCAGCGGCACAATGAAGTTCGGCGGTGGGGCGTTCGAAGGCCCCTATTCCGCCGGGTCGCGCTTCGAAGAAGAAGCCGGAACCAATCCCGAAGAGCTGTTGGGGGCGGCGCACGCTGGCTGCTTCTCGATGGCCTTCGCGCTGGGCCTCAACCGCGCGGGATTTGAGCCGGAAGAGATCCGCACGACCGCCGATGTCCATATCGAGCGCGGCGAGAGCGGCTACCGGGTGACGCGCGTGGACCTCAAGACGCGGGCGCGCATCCCCGGCATTGACCGCGATAAGTTCATGGAGCACGCGGAAGCGGCCAAGAAGGGCTGCCCGGTGTCGCAGCTTTTCCAGGGCGCGGAGATCACGCTCGACGCGCAGCTTGAAAGCTAGCGCGGCTGGCGCATCAGCGTTACAACTCGCCGGGCGGCCCCTGCCCGGCGTTTTATTCCGGGTGGTTCAGGCAAGTGGAGCCGGAGAGAGGGATCGCAGGCATGGCGAATCATTTACAGCACGAGACCAGCCCGTACCTGTTGCAGCACGCCGATAACCCGGTGGACTGGTACCCCTGGGGCGACGAAGCATTCGAGGTAGCGCGCAAGCAGGACAAGCCGGTGCTGCTCAGCATCGGCTATTCGGCCTGCCACTGGTGCCATGTCATGGCGCACGAAAGCTTCGAGGACCCCAAGACCGCCGCCTACATGAACCAGCATTTCGTCGCGATCAAGGTTGACCGCGAAGAGCGCCCCGACGTAGACGACATCTACATGCAAGCGACGCTGGCTTTCAACCGGGGGCAGGGCGGCTGGCCGATGACCGTCTTCCTCACGCCGGACGCGCACCCGTTCCACGCCGGGACGTATTATCCGCCGGAGCCGCGCTATGGGATGCCGAGCTTCCGCCAGGTGATGGAAGCGGTCGTGGACGTGTTCCGCAACAAGCGCGACGAGGTCGAGCAGACCGGGCGCGGCATCATCGCCGAGCTGTCGCGCGAGCTGATCGGATCGCCGGGGGGGGCCGACCTGCTGACGACCGATCTGCTGGACGATGCGGCGGACGCGCTCATTCGTCGCGCCGACCCGGTTCACGGCGGCCTGACACGCGACAAGCCCAAGTTCCCGAACCCGGTCAACCTCGAATATCTGCTGCGCTTCCACCACGCGACGGGCAGCGAGCCGGCGCTGCAGGTCGTCCTGTTGGCGCTCCGAAAAATGGCCGACGGCGGGCTGAACGACCAGCTGGGCGGCGGATTCCACCGCTACAGCGTGGACGAGCGCTGGCTGGTGCCACACTTCGAGAAGATGCTCTACGACAACGCGCTGCTGGCGCGGGTTTACCTGCACGCCTTCCAGATTTCCGGCGATCTTTTCTTCCGCGAGGTGGCCGAGGACACGCTCGACTTCATCCTGCGCGAGATGACCTCGCCCGCCGGGGGCTTCTACAGCGCGCAGGACGCCGACTCCGAGGGCGAAGAAGGCAAGTTCTACGTCTGGACGCTGCCGGAACTCCGCGAGGCGCTTGAGGGGGTGGCCGAGCATCTGGACGCGCTGCTGGTCTACTGGGGCGTCAGCGCGGCGGGCAACTTCGAGGGCAGGAACATCCTGCACGTGGCGGACATGCTGGAGCGCGTCGCGGTGCGGCACGGGCTGACGGTTGAGCGGATGCGCGAGGATGTGGCCGCCGCGAAGACGGTGTTGTTCACGCTGCGCAAGCGGCGCGTGCCCCCGGCGCGCGACGAGAAGATTCTGGCGGCGTGGAACGGCATGACGCTCGCGGCGCTGGCTGAGGCGGCGCGCGTCCTGGGCCGCGACGACTACCGCGAGGCGGCGGTCCGCAGCGCGAGCTTCCTGCTGCGCGAGATGACGACCTCCGATGGGCGGCTGTGGCGCACGCATAAGGACGGCACCAGCAAGATTAACGGGTATCTCGAAGACTACGCGCATGTGATCGACGGGCTGCTGGAATTGTACATGACGACGTTTGAGACGCGCTGGTTCGCCGAGGCGCAGCGGCTGGCGGATACCGTGCTCGCGCACTTCCGCGCCGACGAAGGCGGGTTCTACGACACCAGCGACGATCACGACGCGCTGGTGATGCGCCCGCGCAGCCTGCAAGACAGCGTCATGCCGTCCGGCAGCGCGCAGATGGTGTATAACCTGCTGCGGCTGACCGGCTGGACTGGCGAGACGCGCTACGAGGACGCGGCGCTTGGCGTCTACCGCACGCTCGGCGCGGCGCTGGGCGAGTATCCGATGGCGTTCGGGATGATGTTGATCGGGGCGGACCTGACTCTGCGGCGCCCGGTCGAGATCGCGCTGGTGGGCGATCCGGCCCAGCCGGAGATTGGGGCGATGCTGCGCGTCGTGCGCGAGCCATACCGCCCGCGCGCGCTGGTCGCGCTCTCGCCAGGCAACGCCGGGCCGGACGCGATCCCCGCGCTGCTGCGCGGGCGGACGCTGCGCGACGGCAGCCCGGCGGCGTATGTCTGCGAGAATTTCGTGTGCGCCGCGCCGGTCACGTCGTCGGCGGCGCTGGCGACGCAGCTTAACCGCGCCGCGCCAGAGCGCGGCCTCATGGCGGGGCGCTAGCCCACCGCCTCGGCGCCGTACAACCAGCGGTAGACGCTGTACTGTTCGTAGATGCGCCGGACATAGGTGCGCGTCTCGTCGTAGGTGATCGTTTGCACGAACAGGTCGAGGTCCGGCCCCGAAATGCCGAGCCACTGCATCGCGTTAGCAGGGCCGCCGTTGTAGCCCGCCAGCGCGACGTAGGGCAGATCATCGACCTGGTCCAGCACCCAGCGCAGGTAGAACGTGCCGAACTTGACGTTAATGTACGGGCGGTACACGTCGCTGTTCTGGTAGTTCGGCCAGCCCATTTTCAGCGCGATCCACTCGCCGGTGTCCGGGATGATCTGCATCAGGCCCTGCGCGGTGGCAAACGAGGTCGCCAGCCCCTCGAACAGGCTTTCCTGGCGGATCAGCGCGAAGACCAGCAGCGGGTCGAGATTATTCGCTTCTGCTTCGGGCAGCACCAGGTCCTTGAAGTAGACGGGATAGCGCAGCCGCGCGAGCAGGCGCGGCGCGGCCTGGTCGTCCACCTTCGCGTCGGTCAGCAGCGTCGCCGCCGCCGTGATCGAGAGCTTGTTCAGCCCCATCTCGCGGAAGTACATCGCGAGCTGATAGGTCGCCAGCGGGTCGTCGCGCTTGTCCACGCGCAGCGCCTCGAACTCGTCCTCGGCGGCGGAATAGTCCGCCACGGCCATCAGCTCCTGCCCGCGAATCAGACGCGGGTCCGCCTTGAGCGCTTCGCCGAGCGGGTAGAGCGCGCCTTCCTGCGTGATCGAGAACGTCGCGCGCAGCCACGCTTCCGCCTCGGCGATCTCGGCGGCTTCGTTCGACTCGAAATTGACGCTGGGGGGCGGAGTGAACGGCGCGCGCCCGTGGAGCAGGTCATCGGCGCGCAGGCTGTAGTACCCGCCAGGGTCGGCGGCTGCGGCGGCCTGGAACGCCTGGCGGGCAAGCTCTTCTTTGCCGTCGCGCTGGTAGAGGCGCCCGACCCACAAGAAGGCGGCGGCCTTGTTCTCGCCCGTGCCGATCGTCGCCAACCGGCTGAACAACTGCGCCGCCATGCCGGTGTTGCCCTGGTTGACGGCCAGCGTCGCGCCCATGAACAGCCCTTCTTGCGCCCACGTCGAGCCGGGATGGTTCTGCCCGAGCGTATCGAAGGTCGCCAGCGCGCGCTCCAGGTTGTTCTGCGTGCTGTAGAGATACCCGGCGCGCCATAGCGCCTCGGCGGCTTCAGGCACGTCCGGGTGCGCGCTCGCGAACGCGAGATATTTCTCGATCGCGCCGTTGGTGTCCCCGCCGACAAACAGCGTGCGGCCCTGTTCCAGGTGCGCCTGCCCGAACGCCGGGTCGGTGGGGTAGGTGTCGATCACGGTCTGGAAAGTGGTCGTCGCCGCCTGCGCGTTGCCGATCTCGCGGTAGGCCCGGCCCAGCATCATCAGCAGCTCGACCGGCGCGGTCCCGCTCTGGCTGGTGTGCTCGTTGAACAACTG
This sequence comes from Aggregatilineaceae bacterium, assembly GCA_035325905.1. GTDB lineage: Bacteria > Chloroflexota > Anaerolineae > Aggregatilineales > Aggregatilineaceae > DYGX01. Next base: position 6,541 of record DAOKYY010000005.1, read on the forward strand.
GATCGCGGACTGGTAATCTTCGTTGTTGAAGCTGATCACCGCGCGCTCGTAGGTATCGACCGGCAGCCCGGCGTCGAGCAGGATGCCCATCGCCTGGTAGGCCGGATACGTGTCGGGATAGTTCTCGACGATCTGCTGGAGGCGGGCGTAACCCGCGTTCGTGTTGCCCGCGCCGATCTGCACCTGAGCTGCCTGGAGCAGGATGCTGGCGCGGTAGGGACCGTTACGCGCGTCGTTGAGGATCGCGTCGTACTGCGCGACCGCCTGAGCCGGCTGCCCGGCGTTCAGGTAGCTGGCCGCCAGCCGCTCGCGCAGCGCCACGAGCGAGGTGAGTTCGCGGGTGGCGTCGGCGGCTTTAGCGTAGGCGCCAAGCGACTGCTCCGGCTGGCCGAGCGCGAGATAGGCGTCGCCGATCCGCTCGTAAGCGTAGCTGTCGATCAGGCCTGGGCGCAGCGACAGGTACGCGTTGAAATCGTCGATGGCACGCTGCCACTGGCTGAGGCCGAGATAGGCGTCCCCGCGCAAGAAGTGCGCCTGCGGCACGCGCGCGTCGTCCGGGAACTCGTCCAGAAAACGGGTCAGCGCGGCGGCAGCGGCTTCGTACAGTCCTTCGCGCAGGTTCGCCTCGCCGAGGCCATACGCCGCCGAGGCGCGCAAGTCTGGATCGGCATCCGTCTGCTCGACGACCGCCTCGAACGACGTGACCGCCGAGACGAAATCGCCGTTGCGCAGCGAGCGCCGCGCGTCGCCGATGGCGGCGTGCGGCTCGACGGTTGGGGTCGGCACAGGGGGTGGGGTGGGTGTGACATACGGGCGGGTGGCGACCTCCGCGACCGGCTGGGGCGTGGCGGTGATGCGGACGACCTCAGTCTCACCGGACATGTTACATGCCGGAGCCAGCGCGACCAGCGCGAGCGCCGCGACGACAAGGACAAGCGTGCGGACAGTCAGGCGTGGGGTCAGGCGTTGTCTGGGCATGGGCGCGATTATCGCGACGGGCGCGGGCCTTGTCAACTCACCCGATGGTCATATACTCGCTTACGGTTGGAGCCGCAGAACGGGCGTGAAGCGCGTTTCGCCGCCGTCCGCCACCCGAAAGATCGCGTTTACGCCTGGCGTGCCGTCTTCGCGCGGACGGACCGCGTCGAATAGCCCCACGTCGAAGGCGAACGGCCCCGCCGCTTCCGCCGGGATCGTGATCGTGTGCCGCTGCACCAGGATGTCGCCTGCTGCCCAGTCCAGCGCAGGGATGACGTTGCCGTCCGCAATCGCCAGCCGCGCGCCGTCCGCGTCGAGCAGGTGCGCGAACGGGGCGAAGGCCCATGTCCCGCGCTCGGAATGGAGCGTCTCCACCCGCCAGAACGTGTCCAGAGAGACGGTCTCGCCTGGAGTGGGGTCGCCGCGCAGCGTCCAGCCGATGAATCGCACGTCGATGTCGGATGGCGCGTCTGCCGGGTGATCGATTGTCAGATTGTCCGGGCGCAGCGTCCACCAGGCGAGCAGCGTCCCGTCGGCCAGCGCGAGCGGCGACCCGGCGGGCTGCGCGTAAGGCGGGGGGGCGGGCGGCGGCTCGCCCGGCCGGGCGGCGTCGAAATAGAGCGCGCCCTGCGCCGGGGCCAGCGCCGCCGCCGCGAAATCTTCCAGCCGCTCGACGCGGAACACCTCGCCCGCCAGCGTGACCGGCGTCCACTCGTCCATCGGGCTGATCACCGCCATCCCCGGCGTGCGGTGCTCGCGCAGGCGCTGGCCGATCTGCGTGGATTCGGCCAGCGGGAAGATATACGGCGCGTCTTCGCCGGGCCGCGCGGCGGACTGCTGCGCGAAGCGGACGGTGTTCACCGCGTTGAGCGCGCCGGTCGCGATCACCAGCGCGGCAACCAGCGCGGTGGTCATAGGGCGGCGCAGCAGCGGCGAGACGCCCCAGGCCGCCAGCCCGTGCCCGGCGGGAATGGTCAGCAGCAAGTAGAAGGGGTGCACGACCTGCGACACGTAGCTCATCAGCAGGACCGGCAGCCCAAACCAGATCAGCAGGATCACCGCCGCGTCGCGCTGCCGAGAAGCCGCCGCTGACCGGCGCGCAAGGGTCCAGACCGCCAGCGCGCCCCCGGCCAGGAGCGCAGCGTTCCACAGCGCGGCGGCCCAGCGGCTGAGATCGGCGCGCAGTTCGGCGTCGCGGGCAGGCGCCAGCATCCCGCGCTGCGTAGCGTAGCCCGCGCCTGTCACCAGGCGCAGCGCGTGGCCGAGCGCCTCGTCCGAGAGCGCCGCGCCGTCCCCGGCGAACGTATCGACCCGGCTGCGCGTCTGCTCCCAGTCGCGCGCCAGCCCGACGCCATACGGGATCGCGAGCGCGGCGAAGAACGCGGCTCCGCCGAGCAGGGCGCGGACCGGCACGCGCCGTCGGTAGATCAGCAGCAGGACGGCGACCGGCGCGATCAGCGCGTAGGCCAGCAGGTAGGTGTGCGCGACCAGCGCCAGCCCGATCAGCGCGACCAGCAGCCGGCGTCCGGGCCGCCGCTCTGCGCCGAGCAGCACCGGGACCAGCGCCCAGAACACCAGGCACACGAAAAACGGCGCGAGGCTCTGCACCCAGGTCCGGCGGCTGTCCTCGACGATCCACGGGCTGGCGGCGAACAGCGCCGCGCCGATCAGCGCCGCCCGCGCGCCGATCAGCTTGCGCAGCGCGCCGAAGCTGAGCGGCAGCGCCAGCGTGTTGAGCGCCAGCGTGAACAGGTACGCGGCGGCGGGCTGGCGTGCGATCGCCAGCGCCGGGACGAACAGGTAGCCGGTCAAGGGCGGGTTGGCGAACAGCACCGACGTGCCCTGACCGGCGAGCGGCAGCGCGCCGGTGTCGAGCGTTTGCAGCGCCTGCCAGATCGGGTACGCCTGGTCGATGTTGTACTCGATCGCGCCGAAGTGCTGGAAGCGCAGCCACACGCCGAAAGCCAGCACGATGGGCAGCAACATCAGCGCGGCGATCGATTCGACGGGCGCCTGGGCGGGTTGTTCGGCGGAGCGGGCGGGGTGCGGGTTCATGCGCGATCCTGCGGCGTCGGCTGACAGGCCAGCCGCCCATTATAGAAGCTGCGCCCGGCGGCGTCGAACTGCACCCGCGCCGCCGCTCACGCGCCGATCCACCATTGACGCTCGCGCCGCGCTTGGCTACAATGACAGCCGCTCCGACCGGGCACCTTTGGCCCTCTAGCGCGCGGCAGCGCCAGCGAAATCTGGCGACGCGCGGCGCTCTCAAGCCGGTGGGCAGCGGTCAATTCATTACCACGACACGGGACAAGCGGCGGACGCGGTGCGCAGCCGGACGATCCTGACAGATTGAGGAGAAAGTATTTCCATGGCTGAGACGATTGTGCTGAACGCAGCCAAACGAGCCGTCACGGGCAAAGAAGTCCGGCATTTGCGCCGCGAAGGTCAGATCCCCGGCGTGCTGTATGGCCCCGGCATCGAGCCGGTGTCAGTCCAGGTGCCCTGGCTTGAGTTGCGCCCGGTTCTGCTCAAGGCGGGCGGTACCCACGTGATTCAGGTCTCTGTCGAGGGCGAGCAGTACAACGCGCTGATCAAGAACGTGCAGCGCGCGCCTATTCGCGGCGATGTGCTGCATGTCGATTTTTACCGCGTTCGGATGGACGTGGCGATCCGCACCGAAGTCCCGGTCGTGCTGACCGGCAGCGCTGACGCGATCGAAGACGCCGACGGCGTGCTGGTGCACGAGCTGATGTCGATCCTGGTCGAGTGCCTGCCAGGCGATCTGCCGTCCGAAATCACGGTGGATGTCTCCGGCCTGACCGAAATCGGCCAGATGATTCTGGTTTCGGACCTGCCGGAGCTGCCCGGCGTGAGCTATCACGAGGCGCCGGAAACAGTCGTCGTGACGACGACCTACGCGCGGGCGGCAGCCGAAGGTGAGGAAGAGGAAGCCGAGGCTGAAGCAGGCGAGGAGCCGGAGCTGATTCGCCGCCACGAAGAGGAAGTGGACGAGGAATAACCTCGTCGCGCCGCGAGACGGCGCGCTGTCCTGAGATCGAAAAGGGCCATTTCGGCCCTTTTTTGATTCGCGGCGGGGCAATAGGTCCCGGCCCTACAGATCATCGGCGCCGCTGTCTTCTTGCTCGTCAAGCTCGCCCGGCGCTGCCTGCGCTTCGGCGAGGCGACCCGCGTCGTAGACTTCCTGCTCGTCGCGATCGGCGGCCCGCGCGAAGATCAGGTAGCCGGTGTGGCCGACCATCTGCTCGTCCGGGCGGACGCGCGCCGGGATGGTTTTATAGGCGCGCAGCATCAGCTCCTCGATCTCCAGCAGGAACCAGGGGCCGTTGTACAGCGCCTCGGCAAGCTGGACGACCTGGTTCATCGTCGGGACGATCGCGCCGAAGAACCCGCCGCCGCGCAGGGCTTCGCGCGCCTGCGGCAGATAGTCCCACGGCTCGCGCAGGTCGAGGAACAGCGCGTGCACGTCGCGCTCGTCGAAGCCGCGCTCGATGTCGCGCTGGTGGAAGGTGACGCGGTGCAGCAGCCCGACGCGCCGCACGTTGAGCAGCGCGCGCTCCTGCATTTTCTCGCGACGCTCGTAACTGTAGACGTGCCCCTCGTCACCCACCAGCAGCGCCAGCGTCAGCGTCAGGGCGCCGCTGCCGGTCCCGGCCTCGATCACGCGCACACCGGGGCGAATGCCGAGCTTGAGCGCGATGTAGCCCAGGTCTTTGGGGAAGATGATCTGCCCTTCGCGCTGCAAATGCCGGATGATGTCGTCAGTGTTCGGCGCCAGGACGAACAGCTTGTGACCCAGGTGCGTCGGAACCTGCGCGCCAAATGGCACGCCGACCAGGGCGTCAAAGTCCAGATAGCCCAGGTGACATTCAAACCGCCGCCCTTCGGTCACGGTGCGGATGAAGGTACGGCGGTCTTTGCCGATCAGCAGCACGATGTCGCCATAGGCGACGGTCGTCGATTGCGGGAGTGGCACAGATTTTCCTCCTCAGGGGCTGGCCGCCTGAAGCGCAGCGCGGCGACAGGATTATAGGAAGTCCGCCGCCAAAACACCACAGCGCCCTGCCAGGCGCACGGCGGCCCATTGGCGCGCAGCTTCAAAGCGTTGTATAAAAGGCGTGCGTAGGGGAAGCGCATCAGGGGAAGAGCGCCACACCGGGGAAGTTGCGGGCCGCGCCGGAGCAATGACGTCCCGCTGGTCGCCGATGGTGGCCGGGAAATGGCGGGGGTTAGCCGGCGCGCGGGCCTGGGTGGGGGTCAGTTGCGCGGGCATCTTTTGATGTTACACTAAGCGCAGATAGTCGCGGGAGACGGTCTGCGCTCAGGCGAATGGAGACACCCCGGTATGAAGCGGATTCTTGTGGTTGACGACGAAATTGGCGCGCTGACGCTCATTGGAATCATGCTGGAGCGCGGCGGCTTTGAGGTGCTAAAAGCCAAAGACGCCGATCAAGCCCTGGCCGTGCTGGAGCTGGAAACGCCCGATCTGATCATCCTCGACGTGATGATGCCGGGCATGGACGGCATCGAGCTGTGCCGGGTGCTGCGCCAGCGATCCGATACCGGAGAGCTGCCGATCCTGATCCTCTCGGCGCGCGGCGATGCGAAAAGCGTTATGAGCGGAATGGACGCCGGGGCCAGCGACTATCTGCCCAAGCCGATTCTGCATCACGACCTGGTCTCTAAAGTGCGCCGTATGCTTGACCTGGACCCGGTCAACCGCGAATAACCGCGCACCCGCGCGCCCCAACCATCTCCTTTGATCGGCTGACCTGCGCCTTCGCCCCGTGACGAGCGGCGCGTTTTTTCAATGGCGGGCCGTTCGGCCCGCAGATATGCTAGAGTTTAGAGCAGAAGCTTAGGGCAGAGAACAGCGAAAAACCGCCCACACCGGCCAGGGCAGGCGAGCGTATGTTTCCACTCGGCGACGACAACCACGGCGCGCGCGGCATTCCGATCGTCACGGTCGGGCTGGTGATCGCCAACGTGCTGGTGTTCCTCTACCAGAGCGGCCTGCCGGCGGACGAGCTTCAGCGGTTCATCTTCGAGTACGGCCTCATTCCGGCGGAGATCGAGCAGGGTCAAGACCGTTTCACGCTGCTGACCTCGATGTTCGTGCACGGCGGTTTTGGGCACATCTTCGGCAACATGCTGTTTCTGTGGATTTTCGGCGACAACATCGAGCAACGCTTCGGCCCGGCGCTGTACCTGCTGTTCTACCTGGGCTGCGGGCTGGCGGCGAGCTACGCGCATATCGCGACCAACCGCGGCTCGATCGTGCCCAGCGTCGGGGCGAGCGGCGCGATCTCCGGCGTGATGGGCGCCTACGTTTTGCTCTACCCGCTCAACCGCGTGCGCGTGCTGGTGTTCTTGTGGGGTATCTTCTACGTCCCGGCGTACCTTTTCCTCGGCGTGTGGTTCCTGACGCAGCTCATGAACGGCGTGGTCGAGCTTCAGGTGGCGACCGTGCAGACCAGCGGCGTCGCCTTCTGGGCGCACATCGGCGGCTTCGCCGGCGGGCTGGCGGGCGGGGCGATCCTCGGCGTGCTGCGCCGCGAGCCGCCGCGCGATCCGCTCGAAGCCGGGCTGTGGGTGGAGCGCCCGCGCCGGACGGGCACGCCGTTTGGCGGGTGGGGCGCCTAGAGTGTGTTATGAACTTGCGTCCGAGAAAAGCCCCCCATCCCCCGGAAAGCCGACCGCAGGTCGGAAGGATGGGGGAATGGCTTAGAAACGAGCCTGAAAAGTGCATAACAGGCTCTAGTCGGTTGCGCGATGCGGCGCGCGGTCTGCGGCGACATTCTGCTACATTCTGAGGCAGCAAATCACACGATCTGTGGGCGTGTGATGGCTTGGTTTGGTAGCGGTTGCAGGAGGGGGGACCATGTTTCCAATTGGCGACGACAACCAGCCCAACCGGGGGCCGGCAATCCTTACCCTGGCGCTGGTGGCGGTCAACGTGCTCGTGTTTCTGTACGAGGCGACGCTCGACCCGCAGCAGCTTCAGGATTTCGTGACGACCTACGGCGTGATCCCGATCGAAATTCAGCGCGGCGACGATCTGTTCACGCTGATCACGTCGATGTTCGTGCATGGCGGGTGGGCGCACATCATCGGCAACATGCTGTTTCTGTGGGTGTTTGGGGACAACATCGAGCACCGTTTCGGCGGCGTGATCTTCCTGCTGTTCTATCTCGGCACCGGGCTGGCGGCCAGCGCGGCACACATCCTCACCAATCAAGGCTCGACCATCCCCAGCGTCGGGGCGTCGGGCGCGCTGTCGGGCGTGCTGGGTGCGTACCTGGTGCTGTACCCGCAGAACCGTGTCCGGGTGTTTGTGCTGCGCCTCGGCGTCGTCTCGGTCCCGGCGCTGCTGTTCCTGGGGTTCTGGTTTCTGCAACAGTTGATCAGCGGCGTGGCGGCCCTGAGCGTGGATACCGTCCAGACGACGGGTGTCGCCGTCTGGGCGCATATCGGCGGGTTTGTCGCGGGTGTGGCGCTGGCGATCCCGCTCCGCCTGGCGACTCACGACGCGCCGGCATAAGCCGCCGGGTTGGTCGCCGCGCGTGGCTCGCCTTACAATTACCGGCGTTCGAGCGTGCGGCACGTGCCAATCGTCTACCGTCTACCGGCAGTTTCTGCGTCTGTGCGCTGAGGAGGGGAAAACGTGAGATCACCGCTGTTGGTCGTTCTGGCGGGCGGAGCCAGCTCGCGCCTGTGGCCGCTGGAGGAGAAATCGCTGATCCAGTTCATGGGCCGCCCGCTGCTCAGCCTCCAACTGGAACGCTATTACCAGCTTGGCCTCGGCCAGGCCGTGATCGTCGCCAACCCGGAGAATGAGCACATCATCCGCGAGCTGGCGGACTCCGTGCCAGGGCTGGCGGTCGAGGTCGTCGTGCAGCCGGAGCCGAAGGGTATGGGCGACGCTCTGCTGCGCCTGCGCGACGCGGTGACGCTGCGCGAGAACCGCGCGCTGTACATCACCCAGGTGCACGATTTGACCGATGTCACGCTGCACGAGCAAATGCTCACGGCGTATGAGTCAGGCGCGGCGCAGGGCTACCTGGCAGGCTACCGGGTAAAGGATTATTTCCCCGGCGGCTACCTGGTCCTCGGCGACGGCGGGCGCATCACCAACATCGTCGAGAAGCCGGGCGCGGGCAACGAGCCGAGCGACCTGGTCAGCATTGTGGCGCACATCCACGCCGACTCCGGCCCGCTGCTCGACGCGATTGAGGCCGAGTACGCGCGCGACATTCCGACCGACGATCACTACGAGCGGGCGATGGCCCGGCTGATGCAGGAACACCGCTTCCAGGCGATCTCGTATGAAGGGCCGTGGCGCGCCATCAAGTTCCCCTGGCACGTGCTGGACGTGATGCAGTGGATGCTCTCGCTGATCAGCGAGCCGCGCATCGCGCCGGACGCGCAGATCGAAGAGGGCGTGCTGATCAAGGGCAATGTGGTGATCGACTCCGGCGCGCGGCTGTTTCACGGCGCGACGGTCGTCGGCCCCGCCTACATCGGGCAGGGCGCGATTGTCGGCAACGGCGCGCTGGTGCGCGAGTCGATGATCGGCGCGCGCTCGGTGGTCGGCTACGCGACCGAGGTCGCGCGCAGCTACCTGGGCGCGGGCGTGCACACGCACGTCTGCCAGGCGCTGGACTCGATCCTGGACGACGGCGTGAACCTGTCCGCCAGCTGCACCACCGCCAACCTGCGCATCGACCAGGGGTTGGTGAAGTCCACCATCAAGGGCGAGCGCATGAGCACCGGGCGCGACAAACTGGGGCTGATCGCGGGCAAGCGCGCCTTCATCGGCGTTAACGTCATGACCATGCCGGGCATCAAGATCGGGCGCGACAGCGAGATCGGCCCGACGACGGTCGTCAGCGAAGACGTGCCGGACAACACGCGCGTCTGGGTCGAGCAGACGATCCGCCACAAGGCGCGCAAGGCGCAGGTCGAGCCATGATCGAGCCGTCCATCTTCAAGAAATACGATATTCGCGGCAAGGCGGGCGACACGCTGACCGAGGAGGGGGCGGCGCTGATCGGGCAGGCATTCGGCACGTTCTTGCAAGACAACGGCGTGCGCGAGGTGATCGTCGGGCGCGATAACCGGCATAGCTCGCCGGGGCTGGCGCGGGCGGCGATCGGCGGACTGGTGCGCGCCGGGCGCCGCGTAACCGATATCGGCATGGTCGCTACGCCGCTCGTCTACTGGTGCGCGGTCGAGGCCGGGAACGTGGGCGGCCTGATGATCACCGGCAGCCACCTCAAGCCGGAGATGAACGGCTTTAAGCTCTCCATCGGCAAGGATAACCTGTACGGCGAGCAGATTCAGGCGCTGCGCGGGCTGATCGAGCGCGGCGATCTGCGCGAGGGCGAGGGCGAGACGCACGCGGATGAAGACGCCAGCGCCCGTTACCTGGCGATGGTCGAAGGCAAGCTGCGCCGCGCCCGCCCGCTGAAGATCGTGATTGACGCGGGGAACGGCATGGGCGGCGTCTACGGCGCGCCGCTGCTGGAGGCGCTCGGCCACCGCGTGGTGTGCCTGTACTGCGCGCCGGATGGCAGCTACCCGCATCACCAGCCCGATCCGCAGGTGCCGGAGAATCTGAGCGAGCTGTCCGCGCTGGTCGTGCGCGAAGGCGCGGACCTGGGCCTCGCCTTCGACGGCGACGCGGACCGGGTCGGCGTGGTGGACGATCAGGGCCACCCGATCAGCGCCGACCGCGTGCTGGTGCTGCTGGCGCGTGACACGCTGGCGCGCCATCCCGGCGCGACGGTCGTGGCGGATGTGCTCAGCACACAGGTGCTGTTTGACGAGGTGGCGCGCGCCGGAGGCCGCCCGATCATCTGGATCAGCGGGCACTCGCTGATCAAAGCCAAGATGGCCGAGGAAGGCGCGCTGCTCGGCGGCGAGATGAGCGGGCACATCTTCATCGCGGATGGCTACTACGGCTTCGACGACGGCCCGTTTGTGGCGGGGCGCGTCGCGCAGATCGTCGCGGCGCAGGATCGCCCGCTCTCCGCGCTGATGGCGACCGTGCCGACGCTGTACTCCACGCCGGAGTATCGCCCGCGCTGCCCGGACGATCAGAAGGCGGCGGTGATCGAGGCGGTACGCCAGCGGCTTGCGCCGGAGTACGAGATGAATACGGTGGATGGCCTGCGCATCACGTTCGAGCGTGGCTGGGGCCTGCTGCGCGCCTCGAACACCGAGCCGGTGCTCAGCCTGCGGTTTGAGGGTGAAACCGAGGCGCACGCGCTGGCCTACAAGCAGATCGTGCGCGACGCTCTGACCGAGGCGTTTCCTGAAGTTGAAGACTTCTAGGAGCAGCGATGAGCGGTTAGCCATGAGCGGTTAGCTAGAGCGAAGAACAGGGATGGGCGCGGCGTTTGCTGCGCCCGATTCATTTCGGGCGAGATATTGCTGGTCGGATGGCGCACGCCCGGCAGTATGCGCTTGTTGTTAACGTCTCGCTGCGCTCCATCCCCGGAGTGGCCTATTCCAAAATGAGCCGCGTGGCTCACCCCGCCGCCGCCGTTTCTCCTTACGATTAGGCCAGAAGCCAAGACATCAGAGGAGAATCTCATGGCGACCAAAGTGAATCAGGCGGCGGTCAGGCACGCGCGCAAGCTGATCGAGGATGGCGATTACGTGCTCGATTCCGACTGGAGCGAGCGCCAGCCTTCCGCCGATCAAGAAAACAAGTACCTCGACCGGCACGACTGGGACGACTACAGCGAATGGTATCTGGCGGAAGACACGTCCGAGGACAAGGACAACAAGGGGCGCTACAAGTTCCCGTATGGGGACTTCAAGAAGGTTCACCGCGCCGGGGTGATCGCGGCCAAGCAGCGCGCCGCGCAGAACGACTATCCCGACGTGGAGAAAGCCGCCGACGAGCTGCTGCAACTGATCGACAAGAAAGAGGGCCGCGAAGGTTAATCCGCCTCGCCCGGCTCGGCGGTGTCTTCTGCCGGCGCGACCGCTTGCCGCGTATCGAAGCGCAGCAGCACGCCGGTCGCGTCGTCGTGCGTCTTCAGGCGCGGGTACTGCTCGTGATCGGCGTCGTCGCGCTCCGCCTGACGCAGCAAGGCGAGGTAGCCCGCCAGGCCGCGCGTCCGAATCTGCTCCGCCATGAAGGCGCGGCGCTCCTGCGCCAGCGCGGCGGCGCTGTCTTCATCCGGCGCGAAAACCTCGCCGGCGCTTTCCGGCCACAGCAGGCCGTCCGTCAGCACGCCCGCGAACACGGCGCGATCGAGCGAGAGCGCGCCGGTCTGCACGAAGTAGCGCAGCTCCGGCAAGCCGTCCAGCACGCCGACGCCCTGGCCGGGCTGGGGCAGGCCGTGCTTGTCCACATAGTTGTGGCGCAGGCCGTTATTCAGGTTGAGCTTGCGGACTTCCGGCTGCTCCGCCAGCGCGCGGAACGGCAGGTCCGGGTATTCGCCGCGCAGCTTGAGCGCGGCGCGGCTCAGCGCGCCATCGAACTCGACCGTGTGCGTGGCGGTTGGCACCTCGACGCGCCCATCCTCGTACAGCACCACCAGCGCCGTATCCCCGGCGTGCGCCCAGCGCAGATCGTTGGTCGAAGGGTCGTACTCCGCCAGCGTCACGACGCAAGCCGGCAGCGCCAGCCGCACCAGGCGCGGATCGTGCGCCAGCGTGTCGTAAATCTCCTCCGGGAAGCCCATCCGGTCCAGCGCCAGCGCCCCGAAACGCTCGATCAAGGCGCGGCCCAGGTCCGCGTTGGCCTCGATCAGCAGCGATCGCAGATCGGTGAAGATGCCTTCCGCGACCAGGCGGGCCAGGGCGTCGCGCACCAGGCGCGCGGCGTAGGCCGCCGGGGTCAGCCTTTGCGGTAGCGTGTTGAGATAACGCTGCAGCAGGGGCGGAGTCAGGCGCGTCGTCGCGCCGTCGATGGCCGCGATCAGCACGCGCTCGCCCAGGTGGCCGGACTGCATCGCCAGCCAGGCGTCCTCGTTCAGACGGCCAGGCACACCCTCGCAGACGATTTCCAGGGCGGGGGGTGGGGGGACGCGGTGGAGAGACACGTCAAGCTCCTCGCAGCGGGAAGCCGGGACAGACACGCCGGGCATAGGTCCGGGCGACAACGGGCAATACCGGGCAACAAAAAGGCATTCCGCACGAAAGGAATGCCTGCCAGAAGCGGGTAAGGGGATTCGAACCCCTGACATTCACCTTGGGAAGGTGACGTTCTACCACTGAACTATACCCGCGAACTGCCCGCTATTATACGGGTCCCGCCGCGCGGCGTCAAGATCACGCGCGTCGCGCGGCGGATGGCTTAGCTGGGGATAATCAGAGTCTGCCCAACGTTAATGCGGTACGGGTAGGCCAGGCCGTTGGCGGCGGCGATCTTCGGCCAGCTTACGCCATAGCGCAGGCCGATACGGTACAGGTTCTCGCCGGGCTGGACGACGTGAACCCGCACCGGCGGCGGAGTGATTTCGCCGTACACCGGCAGCGTGTGGATCGGAATGCTCGGCAGCGCGTAGCTGACCGATACCCATCCCGTCTGGCCGGTCGGTAGGACCACCTGAACCCACTGGCTGTCGGCGGTGCGATAGGTGCCGAGCGTCAGCGTCGTGCCGTGCGGATAGCTCGTCAGCGCGGCGTAGGTCCAGCCGGGGCCGGTGAAGACTGTCCCGCCGGGGCCGACGAAGACGGTCGCGCCAGTTGTGCCGCCATAGACGGGCAGCGTCCAGAGCGAGACGCCCGCCAGGATGTACCGGGCATTGACCCAGCCGGTCTGGCCCTGGGGCATAACGACCTGCACCCACGAGGCGTCGGCGTTGCGATAGGCGCCCAGCGGCAGGATCGTGCCGCGATAGAACTTGCCCACGATGGCGTACCACCAGCCAGGGCCGCTGCGGACGTTCAGCGCGCCGGTGTTGATCATGGCGTTATTGCCGGCCGGCGCGGTGGGCGTGGTCGGCTGCTGGACGGCCCCGCCGACGCAGACGGTCTTCATCCAGCCCAGTCGCCCGTCGGGCAGAACGACGCGGGAGAAGATCCCGTCGCCGCTGCGCTCGCCGGTGATCGTGACGGACTGGTTCTGGTAGTACGTGGCGAGCGTCTGGGCGTAGATGTCCGGCGCGACCTTGACGTCGTCCGAAGGACAGGTGACGAGCACGGTGGTCCAGCCGGCGGCCTGCGCCGCCCGGCCCGGCGTCAGGCCAAGCCCCAGCGCGACCACCAGCGCGAGCAGCATCACCCGGTGCGCCGTACCCGATGTGCGTGACAGAAGTTTGCGGTGAGCGTTCATGTGTGGCCTCTCCGTACAGTTTCCAAGCCTACTACATTCATCATAAGCCCGATTTCGAGCCGGCCACTCGACGCCCGCTCTTCGCGCCGCGCATGGCTGGTCTACGCTCAGCCTACTGCGAGCCGGTGGGGATTTCCGCGCCGGGCTGTGTATACTCAGGATGGCGCGGCATCGGAGAGCGGCTATAATGGCGCGCCGTACCATCGTCTGAGCAGACCCCAACGCATGAAGAAACGCTGGTCCAGCATCCTTCTCGGCCTGGCGGTGAGCGTGATCGCGCTCGCGCTGCTGCTGCGCCGCGACTTCGCAGGCGTGCGCGACGAGCTGCTGCACGCGCGCTATTGGGCCGCGTTGCCGTGCATCGCGATCTCGATCGTGGGGCTGTGGCTTCGCGGCGTGCGCTGGCAGGTTCTGTTAAATGGGCGGCTGCCGCTGGCGCGCAGCTTCCATATTCTGAATGTGAGCTACTTCATCAACGGCGTGCTGCCGCTGCGCGTCGGGGAGCTGGCGCGGGCCGTGCTCGCCGCGCGGACGGAGCCTCCGGTCCCGGTGCTGACCTCGCTGAGCACAATCGTGGTCGAGCGTCTGCTCGACACGCTGGCCGTGTTTGCGCTGATTGGGCTGACGTTGCTGGCGCTGCCGGTCGGCCTGGAAATCGGGCTGATGGGCGCGGCGCTCGGCGTAGGCGCGGTCGCGGGAGTGATCGTGCTGGCGATCTTCTCGCGGCGGCCCGGCTGGGCGCACCAGCTGCTCGACGGCGTGGGGCGGGCCGTCCCGCTGCTGCGCCGCCCGCAGGTTCACGGCTGGCTGGACCAGGTGCTTGAAGGGCTGGTGCCGCTCGGATCGCCGAGGCTGGCGCTGCTGGCGGCGTGGTGGACCGCCGCGGCGTGGGCAGCGTCGGTCATCGCGGGCTATGTGTTTCTGTACGCGACCTTCGACGAGCCGACCTGGGCGGCGTCGATGGCGATGATCGCGCTGGCGTCGTTCGCGATCGCGGTCCCGGCGGTGCCCGGCAACCTGGGGCCGTTCGAGGCGGCGGTGGTCTTTGGGCTAGCGGGCGCGGGCCTGGTGGACAGCGTCACGGCGGCCCCGGCGGTGGCGTTCGCGCTGCTGCTGCACGTGGTTAACCTGGGCACCTATATTCTCATGGGGCTGATCGGCCTGTGGGCAGAGAATGTCAGCCTGGGCGACGTGACGCGCGCGGCCCAGGCGCTGCGCGCGCGGCGAAACACGCCCGCGCTGCCCGAAGTCGACGCGCCGCTGGGCTGAGCGCGCCCCATGCGCAGATTGAGCGGGTATGGCACCTCTTTCCCCTGAGCATCTCTCGGGCGACAGACCGCTGAAAATCCTGGTCGCGCTGCAATACTACCTGCCGCACCGCACCGGCGTGCCGATCCACGTCCAGCGCGTGGCGGAACAACTCGTCCAGCGCGGGCACCAGGTTACGATTCTGGCCGCGCGCCACGCGATCGAGCTGCCGCGCGACGAGACGATCAACGGCGTGCGGCTGGTCCGGCTGTGGGCGCCCTGGCGCGTCAGCCGGGGGATGATTATGCCGGCCTATCCCTGGGCGGCCTGGGGGCTGATCCGGCTGCACGACGTGGTCTGGCTGCATACCCCGATGCTCGAAACCGCGCTGATGGCCGTCCTGACCCGGCTGGCGGGCAAGCAGTTGATCGCGACGCATCACGGGGACCTGATCCTTCCGCCGGGGCTGTTCAACCGCTTCGTGCGCTGGTTCACGTTTCAGAATTACGCGTTCATGGCGCGGCGGGCGGCGCGGCTGATTGCGTATAGCCATGATTACGCCGATCATAGCTACTATCTCAAGCCGTTTCGCGAGCGCGTCTCGGTGATTTACCCGCCGATCGAGGTGCCGGAGCCGCAGCCGGAGCGCGTGGCCGAGCTGCGCGAGCGCTGGCAGAAGGACGGCGGCCCGCTGATCGGTTACGCCGGGCGCTTCGTGCAGGAAAAAAGGCCCGACCTGCTGATCCGCGCGCTGGAAGTGATCAACCAGACGCATCCCGACGCGCGCGTGGTCTTCGCGGGAGAATACGACATCCGCTACGAGAACACCTGGGAGCGCAGCCAGGCGCTGATCCAGCGTTACGAGGACCAGTTAATTTTCCTGGGCACGCTCAGCAGCATGCAGGCGATGGCGAACTTCTACGCCGCGTGTGACGTGCTCGTTCTGCCGAGCGACACGGAATGCTTCGCGCTGGTGCAGGTCGAGGCGATGCTGTGCGGCACGCCGGTCGTCATGACCGACACGCCCGGCGGGCGCGTCCCGGTGACGGTCAGCGGGATGGGCCGGATTGTCCCGCGTGGGGATTGGCGCGCGATCGGGATGGCGGTAATCGACGTGCTGGCGCGGCGATCCGAGATCGTCAAGCCGCGCGCCGAGGTCGAGCGTTTGTTCAACCTGGGGGAAACTGTCGACCGCTACGAGAAGCACCTGCGCCGCGCCGCGCGCCCGCGTTGATGCAGTCATAGCTTGGCAGTATGATTGCGATAGCACGCAGGATGGGCAGCCGGCTACCGCCGGTTCTGCCCCGAAAGGAGAGTGGTCGATGGCTGTCATCGCTCGGAACTGGCGACGTCTCACCGTGATCGTGCTGGGCGTCCTGGCTCTTGCCTGGCTGATTCTTCAACTGATCCCGCTCGACCGGGACAATCCGCCGGTGGTCAGCGAGCCGTCGTGGGACAGCCCGCAGACCCGTGTGCTGGCGCAGCGCGCCTGCTTCGACTGTCACAGCAACGAGACGGTCTGGCCCTGGTACTCGCAGGTCGCTCCGGCGCGGCTGCTGATCTGGAAGGATGTGCGCGACGGCCGCGAGGAGATGAATTTCTCGGACTGGACGCGCGCCGACCAGGAGACCGGCGAGATCGTCGAGGTGATCCGCGAAGGCGAGATGCCGCCCTGGTATTACACGCTGATGCACCCCGACGCCAAGCTGTCGGCAGCGGAGAAGCAGGCGCTGATCGACGGCCTGAGCGCCTCGCTGCCGCCGGGCGAGGACCAGGATTCGGACTAGACGCGGCTCACCCGCGAAACGGTGAGGCGCGCTTTCGCAATGATAAACCGTTCATGATCGATCCGAAGCTGATCCAGCAAATGACTCGCAACGAGGCCGACATGGCCTTCAAAAAGCGGGTGCAGACCATTTTCGAGTGGATTCCGCTCGGCGATGACGCGCGTATCCTGGACTGCGCGTGCGGGCGCGGCTTCTACCTCAACATGATCCGCCATGTCAGCCGGTGCGCGCTGGTGGGATTAGAGCTAGAGGACGAGATTATCCGCAAGGCGCAGCGCAACGTCGGGCACCTGCCGGGCATCACCCTGACGCGCGGCAACATCTACGCGCTGCCCTTCCCGGACGACTGGTTCGACGGCGTGATCCTGTCCGAGATTCTGGAGCACATCGACGACGACGTGGCCGGGCTGCGCGAGGTTCGCCGCGTGCTGAAGCCGGGCGGGGGGGTCGCGATCACGGTGCCGAACGCCAACTACCCGTTCCTGTGGGACCCGATCAACAAGACGCTGGAGACGCTGTTTCGCACTAAGATCCGGCGCGGGCCGCTGGCGGGCATTTGGGCCAACCACGTGCGGCTCTACACGCGCGAGCAGCTTCGCGCGGCGGTCGAGCAGGCCGGGTTCGCGGTCGAGGCGGAGCGCGCCTTCACGCATACCAGCTTTCCGTTCATTCACAATCTGGTGTATGGGCTGGGTAAGCCGCTGCTCGAATCGGGCCTGCTGCCGCGCAGGCTGGCCGACGCCGCCGACCGCACGACCTTCGACCGCAACGATGGCAGCCTGCTCAACCCGGTGAACCTGGGCGTCGCCGTGCTGAATTTCTTTGACCGCCCGAACACGCTCGACGAGCCGCCGGGCCGCAGCACGGTCAACCTCGCCATCCTGGGGCGCAAGGCGACGGTGTGAGACGAGTCACGCGCGGAAAGGCAAACGCGGTGACGGTCGTCGCCGCCGCGAGCGTGGCGCTGGCCGCCGTCCTGGCGCTGGACCTGATCCCGTTTCTGCGCGGCGGCGAGGTGTTTCACTGGCAGTGGCCGTACGAGCCGGTTGGGTCGGTCCACGCGCTGGTGCTGGCGACCGGGGTCGGGCTGTACGCGCTGGTCGCGGCGCGGCTGATCCGGGCCGACAGAAGGCGCGCGGTGGTCGTCTGGGCGGCGCTGGGCGTGATCGCGCTCTCGCTGCTGGCGACGTGGGTCCGCGCCGGGAACCCACTGGTTGAGATTTATTACCGGACCGTCTCGCTCACCGCGACCGGGCCGTACACCGCCGCCGGGCTGATCGACTGGTCGAGCGCGGACTGGCACGACTGGCCGGGAGTCATGAGGGAGTACCGCGAGCTGAGCCAGCACGTCGCGCTCAGCCCGCCGGGGCTGCCGCTGGTCTACGCCGGGGCGAGCCGTGTGTTCGAGCAGGTTCCACCGGTGGCGGATGCGCTCCAGCGCGGCTTCGTGCCGCTGCAATGCGACAACACGACGCTGCTCCAGTTCTCGGCGGCGGAATGGGCGGCAGCGGCGGTCGGGCTGCTGATGCCGGTCTGGGCAAGTCTGGCGGTTTTTCCGCTGGCGGCGGTCGCGCGGCGGATGCGGCTGGACGCGCTACGGCTGGCGCCGCTGTGGGCGCTGGTCCCGGCGGTGATCCTGTTCGCCGGGTCGTGGAACACCGTCTACCCGGCGCTGAGCGTGGCGGCGTTCGGGCTGTTGCTGCGCGGCTACGCGGCGCGGCGCGGGGCGATCTGGTGGCTGGGCGCGGGGCTGCTCAGCGGGCTGCTGACATTCGCCAACTTCTCGATGGCGCCGCTGCTGCTCCTGCTGGGGCTGTACGCGCTGCTGCGGCACGTCCTGAACGAGCGGCAGCAGCGCCCGGCGTGGTTCTCGCTGAGCGTCGGCGCGTGGTTTGGGCTGGGGCTGGCGCTGCCGTGGCTGTTGTTCTGGGCGCTGACCGGCAGCGCGCCGGAGGACATGTTGCGTGTCGCCTTCGACCGGCACCTGGCGCTCGACCGCCCGTATGTGCCCTGGCTGTGGATGCACGCCTGGGAATGGGCGCTGCTCGGCGGGCTGCCGATTGTGCTGCTGGGCCTGGCGGCGCTGGCACGCTGGCGGCCCGGCCGAGACGTGCTGCCGCTGGCGACGTTCGGCGCGCTGATCCTGCTGCTGCTCAGCGGGACGGCGCGCGGCGAGACGGGCCGCGTGTGGCTGTTCCTGATCCCGTTCGCGCTGCTGAGCGCCGGGCAGTGGATCGCCGGATTGGACGGCGCGGCGGCGCAGGTACGAGCGTGGCGCGGGCTGTGGGCGGCTCAGATCGCGCTGCTGCTGGCGCTGGCTGGAACCTGGGCAGTGATGGGCGCGCCCGACCTGACGCCGCACCCCGATCCGCCGCCGCTGATCCCTGCCGAAACGCCGCAGGACGCCCGGTTTGACCCCGGCTTCCGGCTGGTGGGCTGGTCCGCGCAGGCTGAGCCGGGCGCGATCGCGCTGCACCTCAACTGGCGCAGCGAGCGGCAGATGACGACGGCGTATTATTTCGCGGCGCTGCCGGTCGGGCCGGGCGGCGCGCCGGGCGAGGCGGTCGTCTGGCAGCCGCAGGACACGCGCTACCCGGTGACGTGCTGGCGCCCCGGCGAGACGCTGACCGATACCGTCCGCGTGCCTTTGCCGGACTCCGCCGCGCCCGGCGACTGGTACGTCAGCGTGCAGGCGTTCGCGGACGTGAATCGCCCGCTGGACACGGTCGCGGTCACGCTGCCGGACGGCTCGCGCGACCGGCAGATCGGGCTGGGGCCGGTGCGCGTCGAGGCGGCAGACTGAGTGTATCTCTCACCTTTCGAGCGGATGACGGATGAACGACCCATTCCCTGAGCCATCCTCCGACGAACATCCCGGGCCGGCGTCCGCGCCGACCGTGATCTTCGAGGACCTGACGCTGGCCGATGCGCTGCGCTACCTGTTTTGGCGCCCAGCCCGCACGGCGCGCCTGCTGTGGGCCGTGCTGACCTGCGACGCGGAGGGCGAGCGCGAGGCCCCGCCGGTCGTAGAAGCGCCGCCGCCGGACGATTGGCCCGACGAGGACGAGCCGCCCGCGCCGGAGCCAGAGATCCTGGACGCGCCCGCCGAGCCGCGCGATTCGGCGCTCTGGCTGCGCGCCGGGGCGCTGCTGGCCGCGATTCCGCTCGCGCTGATCGGCGGGTCGCAGCTTTACGCCGCCGCGATCGATCCGGTGGCGCACAGCGCCGGACGCACTAACGGCGCGTTCTGGTGGCTCGGTCTGGCGGCGGCGCTGGCGACCGGCGTCGAACTCTACGCGGCGCGGGGCTGGTGGCTGGGGCGTTTCCGGCGCTGGACGGCGGTCCCGGCTCGCGTCGATGGCTCCGGCGATGCAGCGGTCGAGGCGGACGGCGAGGCCGTGTTTCATGTGCGCTCGGTCATGATCGATACCTCCGCCCCGGCGCCGGCGGCGCAGCGCAGCCGGGCGCGAACTGGCTGGCTTCAGGCGCACACGCCCGCGCTGGCGCTGATCCTGATCGCGCTGGCGCTGGCCGGACTCGGCTGGCGAGCGAACGTCCTGCGCGCCGCCGATGGCACGCCGCTGGACGTGGTGCTGACGTTGCATGGCGCGGTGTTCTGGCTGCTGTCGGTCGCGTTGTGGGCGACCGTCTTTCTGGTGGACTGGCCGTCGCGGCGCTGGCGAACGCTCCCGCTGCGAGCGCGCGGCGCGCGCCCCTGGTGGCGGCGGTCCGATGGCCTGCTGATCGCGGCGGCGCTGCTGGCGATCACGGCGCTCGGCGCCTATTTCCGCCTGCACGACCTCGACACGACGCCGCCCGAAATGACGAGCGATCACATCGAAAAGCTGCTCGACGCGCTGCGTGTCAGCGAGGGGCACACCGCCGTGTTCTTTCCGAACAATGGCGGGCGCGAGGGGTTCCAGATGTGGGTCGTCGCCTTCATCGCGGACACGCTCGGCGTGGGCTTCAACTTCCGCGCGCTCAAGCTGGCGACCGCGATCGAGGGCATCGTCACCCTGCCAGTGTTGTGGTGGATGGCGCGCCAGGTGATCGGCACGGACACGCCACGCGCCCGGCGGCTGGGGCAGTGGGTCGGGCTGGCGCTGGCCGGGCTGGTCGCGATCAGCGCGTGGCACGTCATGCTCTCGCGGCTCGGGCTGCGGATCGTGCTGACGCCGCTCACGACGGCGCTGGTGATCGGCTTCCTGGCGCGCGCCATGCGCTATGGGCGGGCGCGTGACTTCGTGGCGCTCGGCCTGGTGCTTGGCGCTGGGGTCTACTTCTACCAGGCGAACCGGATGCTTCCCGCGCTGGCGGTGATCGGCGTCGCGCTGGCCGTGCTGGGCAGCATCCGGCGCTGGCGGGACCTGCCGCGCACGCTGGCCGAGGGGATCGGGTTGGCGCTGGCGGCGGGCCTGCCCCTGCTGGCGTACTGGCTTATCGCGTTGGGGTTGGAGCAAAGCGCGCGCGACAACCTGCGACAGCTTGGCGAGCAGCTTAAGCTGCTGTTCCCGCTCGCGGCGGCGGCGTGGCTGGCGATTGTGGCGCTGGCGGCGCGCGCCTGGCCGGATCGCCCCGCGCTGCGCTATGGCGGCGGGCTGCTGGCGGCGGCGGTGATCGCGCTGGCGCTGTATGTGCCGCTGTACCGCTACAGCGCGCTCCACCCGGACGAATTCTGGAACCGGACGCGCGGGCGCATGTTCGGCGAGGAAGCGTTCTGGCGCGTCGATCCCGCGACCGGTATCGTGGCGGCCTATGAGCCTTCGCCGGTCGAGCAGATCGAGCGCGTGTGGGAAAAGCGCGAGGTCCTGGCCGGCAACTACGCCGACGCGCTGCGCATGGCGCATTGGGAAGGCGACGGCGCGTGGATCAACAACGCCCACTCGCGCCCGGCGCTGGACGGGCTGAGCGGCGGGCTGGTGATCCTGGGGCTGGCGCTATGGGCGGTGCGGCTGGCGCGCCGCGCCGACCCGGTCGATTGGCTGGTCCCGGCGGCGCTGCTGGTCATGCTGCTGCCCTCGGCGCTGACGCTGGCGTACACCATCGAGAACCCCAGCTTCACGCGGGCGAGCGGCGCGATCCCGGCGGTTTTTCTGCTGGCGGCGCTGCCGCTCGGCGCGCTGGGCGCAGGGCTGACCGAAGCGCCCCGCACGCGCCGGGGCGCCTGGATAGGCGCGCTCGGCGGGCTGGCGGCGATCGGGCTGGTGCTGGCGCTGGCAGTCGGCCCCAACTGGACGCACTTCTTCACCGATTATCGCCTGAGTTACAACCAGAGCTGGAAGCCGTATCACGCCATCGCCGCGCCGCTGAAAGCCTTCGCTCAGGGCGAGGGCAGCTACGGCAACGCGTTCATGGTCGCCTACCCGCACTGGCTCGATCACCGCATCCTGGGCGCGGTGGCGGGCGATTTACGCTGGCCGAACGGGCTGGTGACGCGCGAGGAGCTGCCAGCGCGCATCGCGGCCAACGCGGGCACGCCCTACGCTTATGACCCGGCGCGCCCGCTGTTCGTGATGGTCCACCCGCAGGACACGGAAACGATCGCGTATCTCGAAGACCTGCTGCCCGGCGGGACGACCCAGGTCTACACTTACACCTACGAGACCGAGGCGGGCACGCAGACCGGCGATTTCCTGATCTACACCGTGCGTGCGGGCGAATTTCCGAGCCGGTGAGCCTCGGCTGAGGGCGAATGAAGCGCGCATTGAGGCGACCGGCGCGCGCTTGTGTATAACCCACGATCACGGGGCCGGTGATCGCGCCTTGACGCGGGCGGGCGAATCGGCTAGCGTAGGGGCCGCAGAAAGCGGCTACGAGCAGCAAAAGCAGCAGACGCGGCATCACCTTCTGGCGGATACGTTTTGACGGACATACAGTCGTTCTCAGACACTCCCGACAGACCCGAACCCCTCGACGGCGAGGATTTGGCGCTTTCCGCCCCCACACTGGACGCGCAAGAGATCGCGATCGAGGGCGCTGTTTATTCGCGGCGCGGGGCGGCGGTCAGCGTCCGTCCGCTCGACGCGCTGTTTTACGCGCTGCTGGTCGCGATCCTGGCGGTGGGAGCGTGGCTGCGCTTCGACGGGCAAAATTGGGACGATTACACGCACCTGCACCCCGACGAGCGTTTTCTGACCGACGTGGTCAGCCTGCTGAACGGACCGCTCCAGTTCACCGATCCGACGCCTGAGGCCGCCGAGCAGCATCGTCTGCGCTGCGAGGCGCGCTATCCGGCTCCCACCGTCGAGGGCGACGACCCGGCGGCGCGCCTGTCTGCGCTGGAGCAGGCCGGGCGCGGCGGCTATTTCGACGCCGAATGCTCGCCGCTCAACCCCAACAACCTCGGCAAAGGGCTGTACGTCTACGGCGAGTTCCCGCTGTTCACGGTGCACCTGGCGGGCGTGGCGCGCTCGCACCTCTCGCAGGATTGGCACAGCTTCCTGACGACCTTCGACCCCGAAGCCGCCGCCGAGCACCGCATCACCACGCATTGGGAGACCTACACCGGCGCGCAGCTTGTCGGGCGGAGCGTGGCCGCCGCCGCCGACTGGCTGACGATCATCGTGCTGTTCCTGCTGGGGCGGCGGCTTTACGGGCGCTGGACCGGGCTGCTGGCCGCCGGGTTTTACGCGGTCGCGGCGTTTCCGCTGCAACAGTCCCATTTCTGGACGGTGGACACCTTCACGACGCTGTGGGTAACGCTGGCGCTCTATTTCGCCGTGCGCGCCCTGGACGGCGCAAGCGCGCTGCGCGGCGCGCCCGCCGCGGCATACCTGGCGCTGTGGGCCGGGGCGGTGATCTGGGAAGTCGCTTATTGGGAGCGGCCCGCGCTCGGCGCGGCGCTGCTGGGCGGGGTGTTCCTGCTGGCGCTGCCCGTCATGGCCGGGCTGAGCCAGATCGCGCCGCCGCATCTCAGGCGCGCGGTGGTCGCGGCCTCTGGCCTGATCGCGGCGCTGGTGTACGTCGTGACGGCGCTGGCGCTGGACGTATTCGCCTCGCGGCCTTTTCCGCTGGGCGAGGACCTGATCGCGCTCGGCTTTGACGCGGTGTTTTACGGGCTGGCGGCGCTGATCCTGGCGCTGATCGCGGATGTGCTACGCGGCCCGCGCCGGTCTGCTGAGCGTTTCTCGCGCCCGGCGTGGGTCGTCGGGGCGCTTGGCGTGCTGTGGCTGGCGCTGGTCGGCGCTCTGCTGCTGGACGCGCTCGCGCCGTGGGCCGCGCTGCTGGTCGCGCTGGGCGGCGTCGCGCTGCTGATCGTGGACGTGACCGATCTGGCCGACTACGCGCTGTTCGGTGTTGCGCTTGGGGCGGCGGTCGCCAGCCGGATCAACGTCGCGCCGCTGGCCGGGATCATCGCGCTGGCGGCGGCGATCCGCCTGCTGCCGCTGCTCGACCGTGCGCTGGACCGCGCGCAGCGCTCGCACATCCTGGCGCACACGCTCAGCGGCGTGACGGCGGCGGCAGTTGTGGCGCTGGTCGTCTTCCGCCTGCTGCAACCGCACGCCTTCCTCGGGCCGGACATCTGGGGGCTGCGCTTCAACCCCGGCTGGCTGGACGACGCGCGTGAGGCGGCCACGCTGACTTCCGGCCAGTGGGACGCACCGCCGAATCACCAGTGGGCCAGCCGCACGCCGTACCTGTTCCCCTGGCGCAACATCGTGCTGTGGGGCTTCGGGCTGCCGCTGGGCCTGGTCGCCTGGGGCGCGTGGGCGTGGGCCGGTAGCGGGATCGCGCGCGCCCGCCCGCAGTGGACTCGCCACCTGATCCCGTTCGCCTGGGTGCTGGTCGTCTTCGCGTGGCTGGGCGGGCGCTGGGTGACGACTATGCGCTACTTCCTGCCGATCTACCCGCCGCTGGCGCTGTTCGCGGCCTGGGCGCTGGTCCGGCTGGTAGCTGCGGCGTGGCGCGCCTACCGGGCCGATCCGCGCGCCGCCCGGCGGCTGGCGCTCGGCGGCGCGGTCGCGCTGCTGGTCTTCGTCTATGGCTATACCGCGCTGTTTGGCTTCGGCGTCCATAACATCCACCGCCGCCAGCTGACGCGCGTGGCCGCGTCGCGCTGGTTCCAGGAGTTCGTGCCGGGCGATTTCGGCGTCTGGATCGAGGGCGACGGCCAGCGCCAGATGGTCAACCTGGGGCGCGGGCAGGTGTCCGCGCCGCCGAGCGTGCTACGCCTGGAGCAGGGCGAGTCGGCGGAAGTCGGGTTCAACGTGCCGGGCGAGGCGCGCGTCTTCGCGCTGACCTTCCACCACCTGCTCGACCCGGCGGAAGATGCCGGGCCGGAGACGCTGCGCGCCCGGCTCTGGCGCAACGACCCCTTCCTGGGCCGCCAGCTTGAGTGGGAGGGCACGCTGGAGCGCGATTTCTCGAACGCCGCGTCGCCGTATGGCACCTCGTACCGGCTTGACGTGGGCGGCGAGGTGACGCTGGCCCCGCTTGAGACCGGCGACCCGCTCCGCCAGCCCTTCACGCTCGAAATCAGCGCGCTGGATGGCGGGCCGATCAGCCTGGTCGGCGGCGTGGCGGAGAGCGTCACGTCCCCGCTGAGCATGGTCACGCTCGGCGTGCAATCGACGTTCGACGACACGGTCAGCGGCCTCGACCTCAGCTTCGCGGCACCACCGCTGATTACCGGGCACGGCGACGATATCCCCGCCGCGCCGACGCACTGGACGCCGGGCGGCGGCGACGCGATCCAGTTCCTGATCCCGATTGACGGCGTGATCGGGACGGTCGAGATCCCGCACCTGGGCGATCCACTGATGGACGCCGGGGTCGAGACGGTGCATTTCACGCTGATCGGACCCGACGGCGAGACGCGCACGGCGACGGTGAGCGAAGACCTCAGCGCGGGCGCGGACCCACTCGGCGCGCCGCAAACCCTGACCTTCGACCCGCCGCTGCCGGTTCAGAAGTACGACCCGGCGGGCGCCCCGCAGCTTGCTACGCTGGTGATCGAGGCCGAGGACCCGGTCTACACCTCCGGCCCCGTGATCGCGTGGGAAGGCGATTGGGACGACCCGGTGCCCTGGCCGGTCTGCCCGCTGCCCGACGATGTGCCGTACCGCGACGACCTGCCGTCGGGCCTGTCATCCTACGACTGCGCGTCGATCGGAATGTACGGCGCGCACTACCAAGGCCTCAAGCTATGGCTGGTGGCCGAAGACACCGACCAGAAACGCGCGGCGATGCTCAACGCGCTTGACCAGGCCGATTATCTGGTCATCACCAGCAATCGCTTCTATGACTCGCTCAGCCGCATCCCCATGCGCTGGCCGATGACGATGGCCTTCTACGACGCGTTGTTCGACGGGCGTCTCGGCTTCGAGCTGGTCAAGACCTTCGAGTCGTATCCCAGCGTCGGGCCGGTCACGATTCCCGACCAGGCGCTGCCGACCGACGATCTGCCCGCCTGGGTCAACGAGCACTGGGAAGCCGAAGAAGCCTATCACGTCTACGATCACCCGGCGGTGCTGGTCTTTCGCAAGAACGGTGGTTACGCGCCGGAAAACACCGCCGCGATCCTCGACAGCGTCTCGCGCCGCCCGGTGACTGCGGCTATCCCCGGCTACATGCCGGACCCGGAGCCAGTCGGCCTGTTCGTCTGGAATGCGGTCCAGGCGTCGCAGGCCCCGACGCTGCTCCAGTTCACCGCCGAGCAGTGGGACGTGCAGCGCGCGGGCGGGACGTGGCGCGCGCTGTTCGACCTCGACGCGCTGATCAACCGCAACCAGGTCGTGGCCGTGATCGCGTGGTGGCTGCTGATCACCGGCGCCGGCTGGCTGGCGTGGCCGCTGCTGTTCGCCGCCTTCCCGGCTTTGCCGGACCGCGCCTTCCCGGTGGCGCGCATTACCGCCTGGCTGCTGGTCGCGTGGATCGCGTGGGTCGGCGGCTCATTGGGGCTGCGGACGTGGACGCGCCCCGGCCTGGCCGCGATCACGCTAGGGTTGGCGGCGCTGGCGCTCGCGGCTGCGTGGACGCGGCGCGGCGCACTGTGGTTGTACCTGCGCGCTAACTGGCGCCACCTGCTGCTGATCGAGGCGCTGGCGCTGGCGCTGTTCCTGGCGTTCGTCGGCGTGCGCCTCGGCAACCCGGACCTGTGGCAGCCCGGCCTCGGCGGCGAGAAGCCGATGGACCTGGCCTATTTCAACGGCGTGCTGCGCAGCACGATCTTTCCGCCGATTGACCCCTGGTTCTCCGGCGGCTACATCAATTACTACTACTTCGGCTACGTGATCGTCGGCGCGCCGGTCAAGCTGATCGGGCTGGACCCGGCCATCGCCTACAATCTGATTCTTCCGGCGCTCTACGCCATGACCGGGCTGGGCGTGTTCAGCATCGCGTACAACTGGGTGCGGGCGCGGGCCGTCCGCCCCGGCGAGATCTCATGCGCCACCCGCGACCGGTCGCTGATGGCCGGGGCGAGCTTGCCGCTCGAGGCGCAGCCGGGCGCGCCGCCCGGTCTCCGCCGCGAGCCGCCCGCGCCGCGCGGCAGCGCGTGGCTGGCCGGGACGCTGGCCCTGGCGCTGGCGATCATCCTCGGCAACCTGGGAACGGTGCTGGTCTTCGTGCGCGAGGTCGCCGCGCTGGACGGCTGGCAGCCGGTCCCGATGCTGACCCACGTGCGGCGGGCGGAGCTGGAGAGCGAGCGCAGCGCGATCTACGAGCGGTTGTACGGGGAAGCGGTTGAAGACTTCCGCGACGAGAACGGCGGGCGCTCGCCGTCCGAGCTTGAAATGAGCGTGCTGGGGGGGGCGGCGGGGGGGCGCGCGGAGGAAGGAACCAGGAACAAAGGGCAGCACCCGCCGTTGATCCGCATCTGGGAGCACGGGCTGACCGGCCTGCGCGCCCAGCTTCAAGCGTTCTTCAACGGGCTGGGGCGCGTGCTGGACGGCCAGCCGCTGGCGATCTACTCCAACCGCTGGCATTGGGGGCCGACGCGCATCATCAGCGAGCTGGCGCCGGCCGGCGCCGGTCACAATGCCATCAACGAGATGCCCTATTTCACGTTCCTGTACGGCGATCTGCACGCGCATATGATCTCGATGCCCGTCTACCTGCTGGCGCTGCTGTGGCTGGTGGCCGAGATCGCCGGGGCGGGGTGGGCGCTGCGCCGGGGCTGGGAAGCCGCGCTCGCGCTGTTCATCGGCGGGCTGGCGGTCGGAATCCTGCGCCCGACCAACACCTGGGACTGGATCACGTTCCTGATCCTGGGCGTGGCGGGGCTGACCTACGCCGCGTGGCTCCGCGCGGCGCGCACGACCGGCCATTTGCCCGTTCCAGAGGCGGCGACGCGGCTGTGGGCGCTGCTGAGGCCGGGCCGTGCGCGGTCTCTCTGGCCGGTGTTGTTGCTGTTACCGCTCGGCGCGGCGGCGCGCATCGCCTATTACGTCGTGCGCCGGATGCAGGCCGACGACCAGCTTAAGCGCGGGCTGCGCATCGGCGAGACGCTGATCGATCCCGGTGTGACCCCCGGCAGCGTCGCGCTGTGGATGATCGGCGCGCTGGCGGTCGGCGTAGTGGTGTACGTCGGGCTGCTGATCGCGCTGCGGGCGCGGATCGACCGGCCCCGGCTGCTCGACTGGCTGGGGCGGGTGGCGCTCTTTCTGGTGATCGTCTTCGCGGTCGCGCTGCCCTTCGCCAGCACCTTCGCCACGCCGTATAGCTCGATCAAGCCGTGGGAGGCCGAGACCACGCCGCTGTGGGCCTACCTGTACATTCACGGCCTGTTCATCTTCATCGTGATCTCGTTCCTGGTCTGGCAGACGGCGCGCTGGCTGCGGCGCGTGCGCGTGCGCGACCTGGCCGGGCTGGCCGTGCCCGTGATCGGCACTGGCGCGGCGTTGTTGCTGATCGTGCTGGTTTCGATTGTGTACGGCGTGCGCGAGGTGCCGGTCGCGCAGCTGGTCGTGCCGCTGATCGCCTGGGCGACGGCGCTGTTCTTCCTGCCCCGTCAAGCGCCGCTGCTACGCGCGGTCTACGCGCTGATCGTGCTGGCGCTGGCGATCTCGCTCGGCGTGGAGCTGGTCGTGCTGGATGGCGACATCGGGCGGCAGAACACCGTCTTCAAGTTCTATTTGCAGGTCTGGTTCCTGCTGAGCATCGCCGGCGGGATCGCGCTGGCGTGGATGCTGCGCGTGACGCATCGCTGGGCGCTGCCGCTGCGCGCGGCGTGGAGCGGCGCGCTGGCGCTGCTGATGGCGATTGCGCTGCTCTACCCGGTGATGGCGACGCGGGCGCGCTTCGAGGACCGTTTCAACAAGGCTGAGACGCCGCTGACGCTTGACGGGATGGCATACATGAAGGTCGCGCGCCATTACCAGGGCAACGCCGCCTTCAGCCTCGCAGGCGATTACGAGATGATCCGCTGGCTGCAAGAGAACGTCGAAGGCACGCCGGTGATCGTCGAGGGGCGCTATTACCCGACCGAATACTCCTGGACCGGGCGGATCAGCATCAACACCGGCCTGCCGACGATCCTCGGCTGGCGCTGGCACCAGACGCAGCAGCGCGGGCTGGATAACCTGCCGCTGCTGGTCCAGACGCGCGAGAACAACGTCGCCGCGCTCTACACCCTGCCGGAGCCGGTGCTCGGCTCAATCGATCCCGCGACCGGGCTGCCGCAGGCCATCAGCGAGCCGCCGCAAGACGCGGCAATGGCTGAGGCGATCCGCGCCGCCTGGAACCTGCTGCGCCATTATGAAGTCGAGTATCTGATCGCCGGCACGCTGGAGCACGCGATCTACAATGATTTCGCCGCCGACCCGGAGACGGGGATGATGACCGCCGGGCACGCGCCGGGCCTCGCCAAGTTCGAGCGCATGGCCGGGATGGGGCTGCTGGAGATCGTCTACGAGGCCCCGCGCTGCATCGACTACGCCACCGCACCGGGTGAGGATTGCCCGCCCGAGTCGGTGTACTTTGATCGCATCTATCGCGTCGTGCCGGGCGCGACGCTGCCGGATACGCTCGCGGCGCGCTGAGCGCGCTCGCAGGGGAGAGACTCGCACCCGCTATGGACCTCGCGCTGATAGGCGACTGGCTGAGCCGCGAAGGCGGCGCGCTGCTGGCGTGGTGGCTGCTGACCACGCTGGCGGGGGCGCTGGTCTGGCCGCTGCTCTATCGTATCCTGGGCGGGCTGCCCGATCGCGGCTATACGCTGGCGCGCGCCGCCGGATTGATGCTGACCGCGTTCGTGTTCTGGTTCCTGGGAAGCGTCGGGCTGCTGCGCAACACGCCCGGCGGGGCCGCCTTCGCGTGGCTGGCGGTTGGCGCAATCAGCGTCGCGACCTATTTGCGCTGGCCGGGACGCGCCCCGCTGCGCCCCTGGCTGCGCGAGCACCGCGCGCTGATCATCACCGCTGAGGTGCTGTTCGCGGCGCTGTTCTTCGGCTGGTCGCTGTTCCGGGCGCACTACCCGGAGATGTACAGCACCGAGAAGCCGATGGAGATCATGTTCCTCAACAGCATCCGCGCCAGCGACGCCTTCCCGCCGCACGACGCCTGGCTGGCCGGGTACGCGATCAGCTACTACTACTTCGGCTATCTGATCGCGGCCATGCTGGCGGACCTCGCGGCGGCCAACAGCGGAGTCGCGTTCAACCTGATGCTGGCGACGCTGATCGCGCAGGCGGGGGTTGGCGCGCTGGGCGTAGTGTACAACCTCACGCTCGCGGCGGGGCGCTTCGGGCGGCAGCGTCCGTCGGGCGCGGGCGGCGCAATCGCGGCGGGGCTGCTGGCGGCGTGTTTCCTGGTGCTGATGGGCAACCTCGGCGTCGCGCTGGTCGAGCTGCCCTATCGCGGCTATGCGTCCGGCGCGGTTGGCGCGGGCTATTTCGACTTCTGGAACGTGCCGGAGCGCGACGGGATGAGCGCGCCGCCGGAATCGGCCTGGGAGGGCGATCCGCAGCCGCTGGAGCAGTGGGACGCGCCGCGCAACTGGTGGTGGTTCCGCTACAGCCGCGTGATTAACGACATCGACCTGGCCGGGCAGCCGGAGGGGGCGCAGCCGATCGCGGAGTTTCCGAGCTTTAGCTTCGTGCTGGGCGACATGCATCCGCACGTGCTGGCGCTGCCGTTCGCGGTGCTGGCGGTCGGGCTGGCGCTCAACCTGGCGCTGCGCGGCGCGTCGCTGCGCCCGCTCGAATACCCCCTGTACGCGATCTGGGTCGGCGGAATGGTCTTCGTCAACTCGTGGGACGCGGTCTATCTCGCGCTGCTGGTTGGCGCGGAGGCGCTGCGCCGTTTGCTGGCCGGAGGCGGTCGCCTGACCACGCGCGACCTGTGGGAGACGCTGCTGTTCGCGGCGGCGATCGGCGCGCTGACGCTGGTGCTCTATCTGCCCTGGCTGATCAGCTTCACCTCGCAGGCGGGCGGCGTGCTGCCGAACGTGATCTATCCGACCGCGTGGCAGCAGTTCTTCCTGCAGTTCGGCGCGTTCCTGATCGTTCTGGCCGTCTTCCTGGCCGTCGAGGCGCGGCGCGCCGGGCGGCGCTTCAACCGTCAGGCCGCGCTGGTCGGCGCGGCGCTCGTCGGGCTGGCGCTGCTCGCGGTGATGGTTGCGCTCGGCGTGGTGTTTTACGAGAACGTCACGATACGCGGCGCGATCTTTCGCGGGGCGGACTTCGCGCTGCCGCTTGGCGATCACCTGCCGGATATTCTGCGGGCGCGGCTGCCGGGCGTGCCGAGCGAATTGCTGCTGCTGGCGATGATCGGCGCGGTGGTCGGGCTGCTGTTCGCGCGCGCGAACGGGCACGGCGCGGACGACTCCCCCACCGGCGAGCCACCCACGCTGCCATTGAGCCAGGCGACCGCCTTCACGCTGCTGTTGATCGGCGCGGGCGCGGTCCTGACGCTGGCGCCCGATTTCGTGTACCTGCGCGACAATTTCGGCGTGCGGATCAATACCGTGTTCAAACTGTACTACCAGGGCTGGCTGCTGTTCAGCCTGGCGAGCGCCTTCGCGGTCTGGTCGCTGCTCGCCGCGCGCCCGGAAGTGGAGCCTTCCCCGGCGGCGCTGGGGGGTCGCGTCGTGTTCGGCGCGGTAGTTCTGGTGCTGTTCGCGGCCGGGATGCTGTACCCGGCGCTGGCCTTCCAGACGCGCGCCCTCGACGACGATCTGGACCGGCGCGCGGTCAAGACGCAGCGCGACCTGTGCGCCGAGACGCCCGGCGTGGCGTGCCCGGCCCTGCCGGACCTGACGCTCGATGGCCGCCCGACCTTCGCCGGGTTCCTGGGCGAGGGCGAATTCCAGACGGTGCAGTGCTTCGCCGCGCTGGACCGCCCGGCGGACGCGGTGATCGCCGAAGCGCCGTTCCCCGGCGGGTATAACCCGTCGTTCAGCCGCTTCAGCGCGCTGACCGGCGTCCCGACGCTGATGGGCTGGCAGGGGCACGAGGGCCAGTGGCGCGGCCCAACTTATCCCGAAGTCACCGACGCGCGCCGCGAGAACGGCCAGTACCGCGACCGGATCGTGGACGTGCAGGAGATGTACACCACGCAGGACTGGGACCGCGCCTGGGCGATCATCGACCGCTACGGGATCGACTATATCGTCGTCGGCGGGGCGGAGCGGCAGATGATCGCGCGGCTGGCGGGGGACGACCTGAGTAAGCGGCGTGACTACGAGCTGGGGCTGGCGAAGTTCGAGCAGGTGCTGACGCCGGTCTGTGGCGCGGGCGGCGCGGTGGTATATCGCGTTGCGCCGGGCTAGGCGGAGAGCGGAGCAGATGGCGATGATGGCTGATCCGGCGGTTCTGACGGCCCGCGAGCGATCCAACGGCCACGCCGAGCCGGGGCTGCGCGTGCGGGTCACGCTCGAAGTGCTGCTTTACGCGCTGCTGGCGCTGGCGGCGGTCGGGCTGCGCTTCGTTGCGCTGGGCGATGCGCCGCTGAACGACGACGAGGCGGCGCGGGCGCTCGGCGCGCTGCGCATGATCGACCAGAGCGTGCCGGGCGCGGGGGATGTGCCCGACAGCCCGCTCACCCTGGCGCTACACGCGCTGACCTTCACCTTCGGCGGCGCATCGGACGCGGCGGCGCGCTTTCCGAGCGCGCTCGGCGGCGTGCTGCTGGTGCTGGCGCCCGCGTTGTGGCGGCGCTACCTTAACCCGCTGCCGCCGCTGATTCTGAGCTTCTTGCTGGCGATCTCGCCGGTAGCGTGGCTGGCCTCCCGCACGCTGAGCCTGGCGGTGTGGAGCGCGCTGCTGGCGATCGTCGCGCCGTGGCTGGCGCTGCGCTTCGTTGAGACGCGGCGCGTGGCCTACGCGGTTGCGGCGACGGTCGCCTTCGCGGGGATGGCGCTCCTGGTCGAACCCGCCGGAATGATCATGCTGCTGGCGCTGGCGTTCGGCGTCGCCTTCGCCTGGCTGACCGAGGACGACCCGGCGTCGGGGTTCGGACCGGCGCTGCGCGGGATGTTGCGCGGCTGGCCGTGGGCGCAAGGCGCGCTGGCGGCGGTGGTGGTCGCGCTGGCGCTCAGCACGCTCGTCTTCTTCCTGCCGTCCGGCCTGACCGCGATCGGCAACGTGATCGCGGGCGCGGTGCGCGGTCTGAGCGAGCGGCCCACAGGCGCGACGGTCGCCTTCCCGCTGCTCGTCGCGCTGCGCTACGAGCCGGGAGTTGTGTTGTTCGGCGTGCTGGCGGCGGTGCATGCCGTGCGCGAAGGCGGCTTCTTCGAGCGCGCCCTGGCCGGGTGGTTGCTGGCCGGGATCGCGGCTGGGCTGGCCTATGCCGGGGCGACCGCGTCGCACGCGCTGTGGGTGACGCTGCCGCTGGCGGCGCTGCTCGCGCTGGCGATCACGCGCTGGCTGACCGAGCGGCCCGGCGTGGTTTGGAACGTGCCGCGCGGCGGCGTGACGCTCCACGCCGCGATCACCTTCGCGCTGTGGGGCGCGGTCGGGCTGAGCCTGGTGCTGATGGGCAAGCAGATCCTGGTCGATCTGCCCGCCGACGTGACCCGCCTCGGCGCGCTGGTCGAGCGCGTCTTCGACGGCTTGTACAGCCGGCGCACTGCCACCAGCGAGATGATCGAGGTGCAGGGCGTGCAGGTCTTCAGCACGACGCTCGGCTTCATCCAGCTGCGCGCCCTGCTGACGGTGCTGCTCAGCCTGCTGGTGGGCATCCTGTATTTTCTGGTCGGCAGCCTGTGGGGCGCGCGGACCGCCTGGCGCGGCCTGGCGCTGGGCACGCTCGGCGTGCTGCTGCTCTACGGCCTGGGCGCCGGTGGGCACGCCGCCTTTCAGGCCAGCGGCGACCCGCGCACGCTGTGGTATCCGAACCCGGTCACGGATGACCTGCGCGAGCTGGAGGACACGCTCGAAACGATGAGCCTGCGCGCTAGCGGCACGCCGCACCTGATCGACATTACGGCGCGCGTCCCGGACGACGGCGCGCTGGCCTGGGCGCTGCGCCGCCATCCGAACACGACCTTCGTTGGCGGTCTGGGGCCGGAGGTCCGCTCAGCGGTCGTGATCGCGCCGCAGATCGAGCCGGAGCCGGTGCTCGGCGCGAGCTACATCGGCAAGGACCTGATCACGCGGCGCGCCTGGTCCCTGGACTCGCTTTCGTGGCGTGATATGATTATGTGGCTCTATCGCGGGGCGTCGCGCGTCCCGCCCGCGCCGAGCGAGACGATCATGCTGTGGGTGCGCAACGACGTGTACGGCGTCGAGAACGTCCCTTAGGCGCGTCATGAGGAATTGCCAGGCCCAGAGTGTAATGAGACTATGACCGGAGCCAGGATGCCCAGCGAGCCACCTTTCCAGCCACGCGCCGAGCCTGCCGTCGAGCGCGCCGCCAACGACCCTGACCTGCCGGACCTGATCGCGCGCTGTCTGGACGGCGATCAGGCGGCGTTCGCGGCGCTGTACGAGCGGTACGCCCCGGCGCTCTACCGGCTGGCCTACGGCGTGCTGCTGGACCCGCACGACGCCGAGGACGTGCTGCAGGAGTCGATGGTCTACGCCTTCCGCAACCTGGCTCGCTACGACGCGGCGCGCGGCGCGTTCCGCACCTGGCTGTACACGATCACGATCAGCCGCTGCCGCAACGCGCGCCGCCGCAAGTGGCTGCCGACCGTCACGCTGGGGCATCTGCTGACGCTCGGCGTCGAGCCGCCGACGCCGCCCGCCGAATCGCCCGAAGCGCGCGCGGCCTGGCGCGAGCTACAGGCGTCGCTGGCCGAGGCGCTGCGCACGCTGTCGCCCCGCCTGCGCGAAGCGGTCGCGCTGCGCTATGGGCAGGGGCTGACCTATCGCGAGATGGCCGAAATTATCGACTGCCCGCAGAAGACCGCCGAGAGCCGCGTCCGGCTGGCGCACGAGCAGCTGCGCAAGGCGATGAGCGCCGCCGATCAGGCCGCGCTTGAAGAGTTGTGGAGCTTGTAGCGACGAGTTTGCAGCGAGGGCGACGATGTTCAACCGTCACGTCACATCCCTGATCGCCCGCTATATCGACGGCCAGCTCCGCCCGGCGCAGCGCGCCCAGGTGGTCAACCACGTCCGCGTCTGCGCCGCGTGCCGCGCCGCGCTGGCTCGCGAGGAACAGATCGCGGCAGACCTGCGGCGCGAGATGCCGCGCCTCGGCCAGCCCGATGCGGCCCGCATCGATCGCGTCTGGTCGGACGTGTGGCACGACATCGAGGCCGCGCCGCGCCCGACGCGCGCGCGCCGCTCGACGCACCTGCCAGGGCTGAGCATGGCGCTGGCGATGCTGGTGATGCTCGCGCTGGCGCTGCCCCTGCTGGCGCAGAGCGGGATGCGCGCCGAAGCCGCGCCGTTTGAGCCGGGATCGAACCTGGTCCGCAGCACGGCCTCGCCCACGCCGGGCGGGACCGACGAGGCGCAAATGGGCGCGCCGGTCAGCTTGGCGGCGCGCACCCGCGCGCAGGCGACCGTCGCGCTGGTCCCGGCGGTGGGCGCCAGCCCGGTCCCGATGCCGATCTCGACCGCCTGGCCGGAGGCGCCGACCGACCCGGCCTCGCGCTGACCGTCTGTGAAGATGTAAGGCTGCTTTGCGCTGTTTCTAGCTGCTCCTGGCTGTTTTCCGTTTTTGAGTGAGATTGCGACGTATGGCAACACGCGACGAAACCTATGGCCTGCCCGAGACCGCGACCCGCGAGGCGGCGGTGAGCCGTCTGCTGGCGCGGGCATATACTCTGAACTGGGAAGTGATCGCCTACGCCGCGATTCTCGCGCTGGCGCTGGTGACGCGGTTCGTGGACCTGGGCACGCGCGTGATGAGCCACGACGAGAGCCTGCACACCTACTACTCGTGGCGGCTGTATGAGTTCGGCGAATTCCAGCATACGCCGCTGATGCACGGCCCGCTGCTGTTTCACATGACGGCGCTGGCGTATTTCCTGTTCGGCGACAATGACTTCACGGCGCGCCTGTACCCGGCGCTGCTCGGCGTGCTGATCGTGATGTTCCCGGCGCTGTTCCGGCGCTGGCTCGGTCGGCTCGGCGCGCTGGCGGCGTCGATCATGCTGCTGATCTCGCCTCAGCTGCTGTACTACAACCGCTACATCCGCCACGACACGCCGACTATTTTCTTCGCGCTGGTGCTGGTTTACGCCGTGATGCAGTACATCGACGGACGCCCGGTGCGCCGCCCCGGCTGGATTCTGCTGGTCGCGGTCGGGCTGGTCGGGATGCTGGCCTCGAAGGAAGTCGCGTTCATTTACATCGCGCTGTTTGGCAGCTTTCTGACGCTCTACTGGCTGTTGCGCGTGGCGCAGGATGTCGGGATTCAGCGGCCCGCGCCCGACGACGCGACATGGCAGCCGCCGCGCTTGCAGTTGGTGTTCGGCCACCTGATTCTGGCGGCGGCGGTGGGCGTTCTGGCGCTGACCCTCGGCGCGTTCTTGCGGCAGGCGCTCGCGCCGATTCTCTGGCTCCCGTCCGCGCTGTGGATCCAGGCGCCGTTGTTCCTGGCGCTGTGGGCGCCCCTCGCCGCGTCGGGGCTGATCCGGCGCGGGCGCGGCGGCGCGGCAGGCGCGATCATGCAGGGGCTGGCAAGCGGGCGCTCGGCGCTGCTGGTGATTGTCGCCGGGGCAATTCTCGGCGGAATCCTCGCGCTGCTGGTGATCGTCGCGATCGACGTGATCAAGCCGGACACGATCTGGACGCAAACGACCGTTCTCAGCGCGACCGATCAAGCGTCGGGCATCAACGGCACGAAGGAATACGCCGTGTCTACCGGCTTCGACGCGGCGATGGCCGTCCGCCTGCTGACGTGGGTCGGGCTGCCCACGCTGCTGATCCTGTTCGTGGTGTTCCTGTCGGCGGTGTTCAACTTCCCTGGCACGCTGCCGATCCCCTGGCGCGAGCTGTTGCTGGTGTTGCTGATCGCGGCGCTGGTGGCGGGACTGCTGATCATGTTCGAGCGGCGCAGCTTCGTCTCGGAGACGACGACGCAGCCCTTCGCCGCCGACCCGACCGCCAGCACCGCCCACGCGGACGGCGCGTATGACAACACGCCGATCTGGGTGGCGTGGGGCGCCGGCCTGCTGGCGACCGTCGTCGTGCTGGCGACGCGCTTCCTGACTGGCCTGTGGGACTTCTTCAACCGCCAGCCGGTCTTCGACGTGCTGATCGTGATCGGGACGCTGATCCTGCCCTGGCTGACCGCGTTCCCGCTCTATTGGGCCGGGTACAACCTGGAGAACTACAACTCGCAGACCCAGGAAGGGGCCGACACGGTACGCGCCGCGTTCGTGGCGCTGGTGCCGTTCCTGGCGGTCTCGACGGCGGCCGGCGTGTCGTGGAACTGGCGGCGCTGGCTGCCGGTCGCGGCGATCTTCACCGGCATTTTCGCGTTCTTTTTCACGACGGTCTTCAGCAATCAGGACGGCCTGGTGACGGGCGCGATCGGCTCGCTGGGCTACTGGCTGGAGCAGCAGGAGGTCCGGCGCGGCAGCCAGCCGCAGTATTACTATGTCCTGACGCAGCTCCCGGTCTACGAGTATCTGCCGGTGATCGGCGCGCTCGGCGCCAGCATCAGCGGCCTGGGCATCTTCTGGCGCTGGCGGCGCGACCGGCGGCTGGCAGCGCGCGAGGCGGCCTGGGCCGCTGAAGATTCGACGCCGGTCGATCCGGCTGGCACGGTGCCCACGCTAGCCGATCCGCACGCGACCCAGTTCTCGGACGCCGCCGCGACCCAGGCGCTGCCGCTGGACGGGCCGCCCGATCTGCCCGGTGAGGCGGTCGAGCCGCCCCCCAGCGTGGTGCGCTACAGCGGCACACGCAGCCGGTTACTGCGCCCCTACGACGCGGTCGAGGAAGCGCGGCACCGTCATGACGACCCCGAATGGATCGGCGCGCTGCCGTTTCTCGGCATGGTTGGCTATTGGGGAATCATGATGCTGCTTGCGCTGTCGATCGCCGGCGAGAAGATGCCCTGGCTGACCACGCACCTGACCGTCCCGTTGATCCTGGCGGCGGGCTGGTGGTTCGGGCGGATCGCGAGCGGGCTACGCCCGGCGGCGCTGCGCGAGGGCAGCGGCTGGGCGCTGTGGGTCGCGATTCCGGTCGGGCTGGTGGCGCTGGCGCACATCGTGTTGCAACTGTGGGGTGCGAACACGCCGTTCTCCGGGCGCAAGCCGGAAGACCTGGCGGCGAGCGGGACGTGGCTCGCGGCGATGCTGGTCTTCCTCGGCGCGCTGTATGTGATCGGGCGCTTTGGGCGCGCCGTCGGGCGCGATCAGCTGGCGCGCATGATCGGGGTGGTGGCGTTCACGCTGCTGGCCGTGCTTACGGCGCGGACGGCGGTGCTGGCGGCTTTTATCAATTACGACTACGCGACCGAGTACCTGGTCTACGCGCACGCCGCGCCCGCGATTAAGACCGTGCTCGGTGAGATCGACCGCATCGCGGCCATCACCAACGAGGGCGACACGATGCGGATCGTGTTCGACGACGAATCCTCGTGGCCGTACACCTGGTATTTCCGCGACTACACCAATTACGGCTACCTGCGCGGCGAAGCGGGCAGCGTCGATCCGGCTACGCTCGACGGGGCGCGGGTGGTCGTCGTCGGCGGCAAGAAAGCGGGCGACGTGCGGCGCATCCTGGGCGACGGTTTCTACGAGTTCAGCTATATCCGCCTGTGGTGGCCGATGCAGGAATACTTCAACCTGACCTACGACCGGGTCGCCAACGTCTTCAGCACCAGCGACGACAACCTCGCGTCGAAATACTATCGCGAGGGCCTGTTCGACATCTGGTGGGATCGCGACTACAGCGCCTACGCCCAGGCGATGTGCATCGAGAGCAAGCAGCCGCGCTGCGACGCCGAGGCGGACCTGGGCGAGACGCCGGAAGACCGCGCGCGCTATCGCGCCGCCTGCGAGTCGGCGGTAGTCGCGGAATGCCGGGGCGACCAGCGGTTCGCGGCCAACAACTGGCCGGTGTCGGACCGAATGTATTTCTTCGTGGACAAGTCCATCGCGGCGCAGGTGTGGGACGCGGGCATCGGTTCCAGCAGCGTGGATATTCGCGAGCCGGAATACGCCGAGGACCAGGTCTACCGCCCGATCCCGGCGGCGGCGGTGTGGGGGCAGGCGGCCGGGCTGATGGGGCCGCGCGATATCGCGATCAACGGCGACGGCCTGCTCTACCTGACCGATACCGAGAACAACCGCGTGCTGGTCTTCGGGCCGGGGGGCGAGGTCGTCCAGCGGATCGGCGCGGAGCCGGGCGGGACCGCCGAAGACGGCGCGCTGCGCCAGCCCTGGGGCGTCGCTATCGCGCCCGATGGCGAAGTCTACGTCGCGGACACGTGGAACCACCGCGTCCAGGTTTTCAGTTCTGAAGGTGAATTCCTGCGCGCGTGGGGCCACGAGGGAATCGTCTCGCAGGACGCGTCCGAGTTCGCCTTCTGGGGACCGCGTGATGTGGCGATCGGGCCGGACGGTAACGTGTACGTGGCCGACACCGGCAACAAGCGCGTGCGCGTTTACACGCCGGAGGGCGACTTCGTCCGCGACATCGGCGGCGCGGGCGCGGGCCTGGGCCAGCTTGACGAGCCGGTCGGGCTGGCGTTCCACCCGACGACCGGCGATCTGTACGTGGCCGACACGTGGAACAAGCGCATCCAGGTCTTTGACCCGACCGGGCTGCCGCTGCGGACGTGGACGGTCAACATGTGGCACACCAACCGCCAGTCGTACAACCGGCCGTATCTTGCGATCAACCCCGCTGGCACGCTGGTCTACGTGACCGATATGGACGACCGCCATCGCATCGTGGCG
This sequence comes from Aggregatilineaceae bacterium, assembly GCA_035325905.1. Lineage (GTDB taxonomy): Bacteria > Chloroflexota > Anaerolineae > Aggregatilineales > Aggregatilineaceae > DYGX01. Next base: position 46,115 of record DAOKYY010000005.1, read on the forward strand.
TACTCGCTGGACGGCGTCCCGGTGTTGTCCTTCAACCTGCCCAAGGACCTCGAAGCGGGCGTGCTGGAGATCCGCTCTCCGGCCGGGCTGGCGTTCGACGCCGAGGGACGGCTGTACGTGGTGGACGCCGAGCAGGGCCAGCCGCGCATCGTGATCTTCAACGCGACGGACGTGGGCAGCGCGGCGGGCGGTGCGGAGATGGTCCTGCCACCGGGTGAGGGCGGCGCGAGCGAGCCGATCATCGTCCCGCAGGATGAGCAAGACCAGTCGGGCGCGGGCGACGCGGTCGGCGCGCTGCCGCCGCTGGAGCAGGCGGGCGACTGGCTGCCGATTGCGCTGGCCGTCAACGGCGTCCCGGCGGTTTTCGTGCCGGAGGGCTGCTTCCCGATGGGCGAGGCCGGGACCCAGGTTTGCCTGAACGCGTTCTGGCTCGGCCAGACCGAAGTGACCAACGCGCAGTACGCGGCCTGCGTCGAGGCGGGCGCGTGCGCGCCGCCGCTCGACCGCGCCGAGTACGACGATCCGGCGCTGGCCGGCGCGCCGGTTGTGCACATCCCCTGGAGCGCGGCGCAGGCGTATGCCGCGTGGATCGGCGGGGCGCTGCCGACCGAGGCCCAGTGGGAATACGCGGCGCGTGGCCCGGAGGGGTCGCTCTATCCCTGGGGCGATGACACGCCGAGCTGCGACCTGGCGAACATGACCGGCTGCGGCGGGCTGCAAGCGGTTGGTCCCGCGATCCGGCGCGCGGGCGCGTCGTGGGCCGGGGCGCTGGACCTGTCTGGCAGCGTCTGGGAATGGACCTCGGACTGGGCCGACGACACGTATTACGCCTCGCTGGAAGACGGCGTGGTCGATCCGCCGGGGCCAGCGGAAGGCACGCTGCGCGTCGTGCGCGGCGGCTCGTGGAGCGACCCGGCGGCGCTGATGCAGTCTACCGCCCGCGCCCACCGCAACCCGGACGACGGCTACGCGACGGTCGGCTTTCGCGTGGTGCTGCCGGTCGATCCCGCGCCCGGCGGCCCGGCGGTTGACCTGACGGAAGAGGCCGTGGGGTAAATCACAGGCGGGTCAGCCCTTCACATACGACAGCTTCTCCGCGATCAGCCCGTCGCGCAGGGTGTAGAGGTCGACGCCGCGCACGTGCCCGGCGGACCCGTCTGCGCCGGTCCAGTGATAGACCCAGCGCATGACGCAACGATCGCCCGCGCCCAGAATCTCCTCGATTTCGATCCTCGTGTGCGGCGCTGCCTCGAAGAAACGCTCCCAGAACGCGCGGACGGCGGCTTGCCCCTCGTAGCGCGCGCCATCCGGCGGCGGGACTGTGTTCTCGAACACGCAGTCCGGCGTCATCAAGCCCATCATCGTATCCAGCTCGCGAGCGTTCAGCGCCTGGTTGAACGCGATCACGACGCTCACCGCCTCATCGTTCGCTAGCGTCGCCGCAATCGGCGCGGGCGCGCCCTCCGTCACGATCTCGAAGCCGCTGCGGATCGTCACGGCGTCGCGCAGCGTGACGAAGACCGAGCAGTATTTCTCCTGGCTGATCTCGATCGCGCGTCGGGCTTTCGCCGCGCTGAGCGCCTGACCCCGGAACTCGTACCGGATGTCGATCTCGCGGAAGCGCCAGGGCGCGGCGTCGTCCTGCGTGCTCTGCGCCGTGACGCGCAGGCCCGTGACCGGCTGCCGCTGTTTCCTGAGGATATGGAGCACATCCCACGCGGCGCAGCCGATCAGACTGAGCGGGAGCAGGTCCGAGCCGTTGACGCCGCGCGGCTGCGTCATGATGATCGGGAACCGGTTACGATCGCGCAGCAGAAGCACGCTGCCTGAAACCCAATCCGCCTGCACAACATTGATGGTCACGGCGCCCTCCCGAAGGGTCTCCCGGCGCCCGGCTGGGGTGGGGCGCCGCTCGTTGGCTAGAGGTACCGAACATCGTAGCACAAAAGCGCCGCTGATCAGTCGCCGCGCCGGGATTTCGCGCGGCGCAGTTGACACTGCCCGGTTTTTCCCGTAGCATGAGGGGCATGATCAACACCGTGAAGATTATACTGTGCAGCCCCATCCCTAGCTGCGTCCATAGCAGCGCCACCCAGCGGGGAGCGTCTGTGAGGTGACGCCTGGGGCGGGGCTGTCCGACCGGCACAGGGTTTCGCCCCGGCGTTCGGCCTCTTCCCGACGCCGGTTTTTTGTCTCTGGGGGGTGGCTCGCGGCAGCCGCCCGCCTGCGGAGCGCGCCGCCGCGCCGCCTGCCGTGCCTTCAAGGAGGACTCGATGCGACTGGGCGAGCTTTTTACCCGCACGCTGCGCGACGCCCCGGCGGACGCCGAGCTGCCGAGCCACCGGCTGGCCGTGCGCGCCGGGCTGGTGCGCCCCATAGCCGCCGGAATCTACGCGCTGATGCCGCTCGGCTGGCGCGTGATGCGGCGGATCGAAGCGATTCTGCGCGAGGAAATGGACGCGCTCGGCGGCCAGGAAGTGCGCCTGCCGGTCGTGCAACCGGCTGAGGTCTGGCAAATCACCGGGCGCTGGGAAACGTTCGGCCTGGCCCTGCAAACGTTCCGCAGCGACGCCGGGCGCGATTACGCGCTGGGGCCGACGCATGAGGACGTGGTCGCGGTCATCGCCGCGCGCGAGATCGACAGCTACAAGCAGCTTCCGCAGCATCTCTACCAGATTCAGACGAAGTATCGCAACGAGTCGCGCCCGCGCGGGGGCCTGCTGCGCCTGCGCGAGTTCACCATGAAGGACGCCTACTCGCTCCACGCCGACGCCGCCGATCTCGATCGCTTCTTCGAGGCCATGCGCGCCGCCTACATGCGGATATTCACGCGGGCCGGGCTGAGCGCGATCCCGGTCGAAGCCGATTCCGGCGCGATGGGCGGCGGCGACAGCGTCGAGTTCCTGGTCCCGCATGACGACGGTGAAGCGGTCTTTGTCACCTGCGACGCCTGCGACTACGCGGCGAACCTCGAAGTAGCGACCTTCGCGCTCGACATACCGCCGGAAACTTCCCCGCAGCCGCTGGAGAAGCTAGCGACGCCGGGCTGCGAGACGATTCAGGACGTGGCAACCTTCGTCGGCGTGCCGACGGCGCAGACGCTCAAAGCGGTGTTCTTCGCGCAGGAGCGACCGCACGCGGACGCGCGGCTGGTGTTCGCCGTGATTCGCGGCGACCTGGAGGTGAACGAGACGAAGCTGCTCAACGCGATCGGCGGCGGAGAGCTACGCCCGGCGACCGACGACGAGATCCGCGCGGTGGGCGCGGTGCCGGGCTACGCCAGCCCGCTGGGGCTGGACGAGCGCGTGCTGGTCGTGGCTGACCGCTCGGTGCGGGCCGGGGCCAACTTTGTCGCCGGAGCGAACGAGGCGGGCTACCACGTCACCGGGCTGAACATCCCACGCGACTGGACGCCGGGCTTTGAGACCGACATCGCGCAGGCGGAAAACGGGGCGCGGTGCGCGCGCTGCGACGGCGGGCGGCTGCGCCTGACGCGCGCGATCGAGGTCGGCCACCTGTTCAAGCTCGGCACGCGCTACAGCGAGCCGGTGAGCATGCTGTATCAGGCCGAGGACGGCGCGCTGCGTCCGGTTGTCATGGGCAGCTACGGCATCGGGCTGGAGCGGCTGATGGCGGCGGTGATCGAGGCGCACCATGATGAGTGGGGCATCGTCTGGCCGCCGAGCCTCGCGCCGTACGACGCGCATATCGTGGCGCTGGGCAAGGAGCCGCCGATTGCGGACCTCGCCGCGCGACTGGCGGGCGACCTCGAAGCCGCCGGGTTCGCCGTGCTGCTTGACGACCGGGCCGAGTCGCCGGGCGTCAAGTTCGCCGACGCCGACCTGATCGGCGCGCCGCTGCGCCTGACGGTCAGCCAGAAGGCGCTGGACCGGGGCGGGGTCGAGGCCAGGTGGCGCGACGCTTCGGAGCGCACGATTGTCGCGCCGGAGGCGGTCGCGGCCCTGCTGCGCGAGCGCGGAGCGCAGCGGGAGTCGTAGCGCACAGCTTGCTGCACGCCAGGCGAGACACGCTCTTGCGAAGCGCCGGGCGCTGTGGTATACTCAAGTCACTTAGCTGAAGAACCCAACACGAAAAGTGGGCAACCCCCACTTTTCGTTGTATATGCCCATTTTAGAACCCATCCGCACGCAGAGGAACAGGAGTCCGGCAGGACAGAAAACGCGATGAAGAACGACTTCACTCTCGCCTTTAACGAAATCGTCGACGAGCGCGCGTTGCCGCGCGAAGTGGTCTTGGACGCGCTGGCGCAGGCGCTGGTGTCCGCCTACCGCAAGGACGCGGGCGTCTTATCCAACCAGCAGGTCGAGGCCACGATCGACCCGACCGGACAAATGCGTATTCTGCTCGAAAAAGAGGTCGTCGAATCGGTGGAGAGCGAGCAGACCGAGGTCGCGCTGGAAGTGGCGCGCGAGTACCATCCCGACGCCCAGTTGGGCGATCTGGTGATGGTGCCGGTGCAGACCCGCGCGAGCTTCGGGCGAATTGCCGCCCAGACGGCCAAGCAGGTCATCTTGCAGCGCATCCGCGAGGCGGAGCGCGAGACGCTCTACAGCGAGTTTGTCGAGCGCGAGGGCGATCTCGTCACCGGGACCGTCCAGAGTCTGTCGGGCGGGACCATTACGCTCAGCCTGGGCCGCGCCGAGGCGGTCATGCCGCGCAAGGAGCAAATCCCCGGCGAGCGTTATCGCCCGCACGACAAGGTCCGCGCGCTGCTGCTCGAGGTCAAGCGCAACAGTCGCGGCCCGCAGATCGTGGTCAGCCGCGCGCACAAGCTGATGCTGCGCCGCCTGCTGGAGTATGAAGTTCCGGAAATTTACAACGGCCAGGTCGAGATCAAGAACATCGCGCGCGAGGCCGGGCACCGCTCGAAGGTCGCCGTCGCCGCTTTGCAGGAGGGTGTGGACCCGGTCGGGGCGTGCGTCGGCATGCGCGGTATCCGCATCCAGAACATCGTCAAAGAGCTGAGCGACGAGAAGATCGACGTGATCGAGTGGAACCCGGACCCGGCGATTTTCATCGGCAAGGCGCTCAGCCCGGCGCGTGTCAGCGATATGCTGCTCGAAGAGGACCTCGACACGGGCCGGACCGCGACTGTGATCGTGCCCGACGATCAGCTTTCGCTGGCGATCGGACGCGAGGGGCAGAACGCGCGTCTGGCCGCCAAGCTGACCGGCTGGCGCATCGACATCAAGAGCGTGTCCGAGGCGGTGATGGAAGCCTTCGACCGGCTCGACCAGCCGCCGCTGAACGCGCTGCACGAGGAAGAACCGGCGCTGGTCGCCGAGGTGGCGCGGATCGTCGAGAAGAAGCGCGCCAACCGCCCGATCCCGCCGGAGGAATACAAGACGCTGACCGAGTTCGTCAAAGTCGCCGAGCGCCGGTTGCTGGGTGTGCGCGAAGAATCGCGCTCGGAGCGCCGGTCGGCGATGGAGATCGTGCGCTCGATCGTGCCCGAGCACGCCTTCCAGATGGAACTCGAAGAGCTGGAGCTGGACGAGGACATCACCCGCGCGCTCGGCCGCGTGGCGAATGTCGGCGAGCTGATGATGCGGATGCTCTCCGACGAAGAGGGGCTGGCGCGCCTGCTGAAGCAGGGCGGCGCCGCCGACGACGCGATGGAAGCGATCCGCTATGCGCTGGACGACCTGGTGATTCTCCAGCCGCCGGTCAAGGAGGCCGAGGCCGAGCCGCAGGAAGCCGAAGTAGCGGCGGCGCAGGAAGCTGCGTTTGAGGAAGAGGTCGAGGCTGAGGCAGAGGCCGTGGCCGGGCTGGCGCAGTCCGAGCCGACCTCGATCTTTGACGAAGACGCGGTGCTGCCGCCCGCCTTTGTCGAGCCGGAGCCGGCGCCGGCGGCGGATGACGAAGATAAGCCGCGCCGCAAAGAGAAGACGGTGCGCCGCCCACCGGTGGTCGAGGAGCCAGAGCCGGAGCTGGACGAGTTCGAGCGCCGGCGGCAGGCCAAGAAGAAGCGCACGCAGCTTGTCTTTGACGAAGATCGTGGCGAAGTCGTGGCGCGGCGCCGCCGCAAGGGCAGCCGCCAGCGCAACGAGTGGGATGACCTGGAATAGCGGCGCTCGATGGCGAAGCGAGGCGCTCAGCCCCAGCATCGGCGGCGTGTTCCGCAGCGTAGTTGCGTCGTGTGCCGCACGACGGCGGATAAGCGCAGCCTGACCCGCCTGGTCCGCACGCCGGACGAAGGCGTGCAGGTGGACCCGACCGGCAAGCGCAGCGGGCGCGGCGCGTACCTGTGCGATCAGGTGGCGTGCTGGGACCGCGCGCTCGCCGGGGAGGCGCTGGCGCAGGCGCTGCGCACGACGCTGACAGACGCGGATCGCGAGCGGATCCGCGCTGCGCGCCCGCCCGAACAACCCTGATCGCGGCGCGCATTCACACAACCGGGCCAGGCGCTCCCGAACCGCCGCAGCGGAGCGCCGCGCCCAACCATACACAATCGAACCCTGTTTAACCCGGAAAGGAGGTTCGCGGCATCTGTCGCCGTCAGACGGCAGAGTCGCTGATCCTATGGCAAAAGAGAAACAAATCCTCGAAATTCCAGACTATCTTACGGTCCGCGATCTGGCCGATTTGATGGAAGCCAGCCCGATTGAGGTGATGAAGGAACTCATCAGCAACGGGATCATGGCGACCATCAACCAGCAGCTTGATTACGATACGGCGGCGATCGTGGCCGACGGGATGGGCTTCGAGCCGCAGCCGGTGCGCGCGCCTGAGCCTTCGCGCGAGGAAGAAGAAGCCGCGCGGCCTGCCTGGCGCAAGCTCTATTCCGGCGAAGACCCGACCAAGCTCCAGCGCCGCCCGCCGGTGGTGACGGTGCTCGGCCACGTCGATCACGGCAAGACCTCGCTGCTCGACGCCATCCGCGAAGCGCACGTGACCGAGTCTGAGGCCGGGGGAATTACCCAGCATATCGGCGCTTATCAGGTCGAGCTGAACGGGCGGGTGATCACCTTCCTCGACACGCCGGGTCACGAGGCGTTCACGGCCATGCGCTCGCGCGGGGCGCAGGGCGCAGACATCGCGGTGCTGGTGGTCGCAGCGGACGACGGCGTGATGCCGACCACGCGCGAGGCCATCGCCCACGCGCGCGCGGCGCGCGTCCCGATCGTAGTCGCGCTCAACAAAATCGACCGCCCCAGCGCCAACCCGGAGCGCGTCAAGCAGCAGCTTGCCGACCTCGACCTGAAGACCGACGAGTGGGGCGGCGATACGCTGGTTGTGCCGGTCAGCGCCATCACGCGGCAGGGTATCGACGACCTGCTGGAAGCGATCCTGCTGGTCGCGGACGAAACGGAGATTTCCGCCAACCCCAATCAGCCCGCCGCCGGGACGGTGCTCGAAGGCCGGATGGCAGCCGGACGCGGTCCGGTCGCCACGCTGCTGGTGCAGAACGGCACGCTACGCACCGGCGATGTGATCGTCGCGGGGATGGCCTCCGGGCGCGTCAAGGGCATGTTCGACCAGGCCGGCAAGACGATCAAGGAAGCCGGGCCGTCGCAGCCGGTCACGATCATGGGCCTGGACGAGCCGCCGCACGCCGGGGACATGTTCAGCGCCGTCAAGAGCGTCAAAGAAGCGCGCGCGCTCGTCTCCGAGCGTCGCGAAGCCCGCGCCGCCGCCGAAGTGCGCCCGCAGCAGGCGGTCACACTCGAAGACATCTTCAGCCGCTTCCAGGCTGGCGAGGCCAAGGAGCTGCTGCTGATCATCAAGGTCGACGTCTACGGGTCGCTGGAGCCGGTCGTAAACTCCGTCCAGGACATCCGCGAGGGCGATCTGAAAGTGCGCGTCTTGCACGCCGACGTGGGCGAGATCACCGAGAACGACGTGAACCTGGCGAGCGCGTCCAACGCCGTGATCATCGGCTTCAACGTCGAGGCGGACTCGGCGGCGCAGCGTGTAGCGGAGTCGGTCGGGGTCGAGATTCGCACCTACAACATCATCTACAAGCTGATCGAAAGCGTCGAGCTGGCGCTGAAAGGGATGCTTGAGCCGGTCTACGAGGACAAGACGGTTGGCGTGGCCGAAGTGCGCCGCGTGATCCGCCTGCCGCGCCTCGGCAACATCGCCGGGTCGTACGTTCTGGAAGGGACCGCCCGGCGCAACGCCAAGGCGCGCGTCATCCGCAATGGGCAGGTCCTGGCTGAGAACGCCAACGTCAGCAGCCTGAAGCGCTTTGACGAGGACGTGCGCGAGGTTCGCACCGACTTTGAGTGCGGGATCCGCCTGTCGAACTTCGACGCGTTCGAAGAGGGCGACCGTATCGAGTTCTACGTGCGCGAGCGGGTGAACTAGCGAACGCTGCCGCTCTGACCGAGGGTAGCGTTCGGGAGCGAGCCAGGAGACCTAATCCGTTCCTGGCTCGTGTGCTGTTTGCCGTTTGCGCTTCACTGGCGGGGCTGCGACGGGCCATTGGCAGTCGGATGGGCGCGGTGTACATTCTAGAGTAGGCAGCCCCAGGCAAAGGACAGACCATGACGATCAAACAACAGCGGGTCGCGACGCTGATCCGCAATATCCTCAGCACGCTGCTGATGACCGAAGTAACCGACCCGGCGCTGGAGAGCGTGACCGTCACCGACGTCAAGATTGACCGCGAGTTCGAGTACGCCGACGTGTACGTCTACGCGCTGGACGACCAGGCCGAGGTGATGGCAGGGCTGGCCCGCGCCAACGGCTACCTGCGGCGCGAGCTGGCGCAGCGCGTCCGCCTGCGGAACGTGCCGGTGTTGCATTTCCACTGGGACGTGGCGATGGAGCGTGGCGAGCGGATCGACAGCCTGCTCCAGTCGCTCGATCTGCCGCCTGAGCCTGCGCCGGAAACCCCGGAGGACGACGAGTAGATGCCAATGGACTGGGCCGAAGCCAGCGCGCTGGTTGCGGGCGCGCGGCGCGTGCTGATCGTGACGCATGTCGGGCCGGATGGCGACGCGATCGGCTCGCTGCTGGGGCTGGCGAGCGCGCTGCGTGGCTTGGGCAAGACGGTGATCACGGCAGTTGACGAGGGCGTGCCGCCCGATCTGCGCTTCATTCCCGGCGCGGACGAGGTACGCGCCACGCTCGACGGCAAGCTCGACGGCGCGGGCGTGGATCTCTGCATCGCGGTCGATTGCGGCGACGAGCGCCGCATGGGCGCAGCCGGGCAGGTCGCGCGCCAGACCGGGCGCCCGCTGATCAACCTCGATCATCACCCGACCAACACCTATTTCGGCGACGCCAACCTGGTCGATCCGCAGACCGTCGCCGCCGCCGAAGGCGTGCTGGACTGGCTCGACTATATGCAGACGCCGATCGATCGCACGACCGCCTTCTGCCTGCTGACCGGCATCGTCACCGACACGCTGTGCTTCCGCACCGACAACGTGACCGTGCAGACGCTCGGCAAGGCGCAGCGATTGATGGCGCTAGGCGCGCCGCTGTCTGAGATCGTGCAGCGCACCGTCAGCCGCAAGACTTACGCCGGGCTGCGGCTCTGGCAGGCGGCTTTTCCGGGCGTGAAGCTGGAGGAGCACGTCATCTGGGCGGTCATTACGCGCGAGATGTTCCGCCAGTCCGGGTTTGAGGGGACCGACGACGACGGCCTGGTGAGCACGCTGGTCCAGGTCGAGGAGGCGTACATTTCCGCCGTGTTCCGCGAGCTGCCGAGCGGCGCGGTCGAGATCGGGTTTCGCGCCGTGCCGGGCTTTGATACGTCCGGCGTCGCGGTCGCGCTCGGCGGCGGCGGGCACCGGCTGGCTTCCGGCGCGACGGTGCAGGAGCCGCTGGCGACGCTCGTCCCGCGCGTGATCGCGCTGCTGAAAGAAGCCGTGCGCGCCGGGGCGCCGGTGGTGGCGTAGCGTGACGGATCGTCATGCCGCGTTCGGCCTGCTGAACGTCGATAAGCCCGCCGGGCCGACCAGCCACGACATCGTGGCGCGGGTGCGGCGCGGGACGGGCGTGCGCAAGGTCGGGCACGCCGGGACGCTCGACCCGATGGCGACCGGCGTGCTGGTGCTGTGCCTGGGCGCGGCGACGCGCCTGAGCGAGTTCGTGATGGCCTCGCGCAAGGTCTACCGGGCGCGGGTGCGGCTCGGCGTCGAGACGGATACCTACGACGCCCAGGGCGCGGTGGTTGCGGAAAAGCCCGTCGCGCTGGACCGCGCGGCGGTCGAAGCGGCGCTGGCGCGGTTTCGCGGGACGATTGAGCAGGTGCCGCCGATGTATAGCGCCCTTCAGCAGGGCGGGCGGCGGCTGTATGACCTGGCGCGGGCCGGACAGCAAGTCCCGCGCGAGGCGCGCGCGGTGACGATTGACCGGCTGGCGCTGCTTGATTGGGAGCCGCCGTTCGCCGCGCTGGAAGTCGCCTGCTCGCCCGGCACGTACATTCGCAGCCTGGCGCACGATCTGGGGCAGGCGCTCGGCACGGGCGGGCACCTGGCCGCGCTTCAGCGGGCGGCGAGCGGGCGCTTTACGGTCGAGGACGCGGTTGGCTGGGATGCGCTGGAAGCGGCGATGGCCGATGGGTCGTGGCGGCGCTACCTATTGCCTCCCGATCTGGCCGTGGCCGATCTGCCGGCGCTGGCGCTCGACGCGGCGCAGGCGGGCGCGATCCGGCAGGGACAGTGGATCGCAGCCGGTACAGGGCCGGACGCCGGTCCGCTGGCGCGCGCTTATGACGACACCGGCGTGTTCCTGGCCGTGCTCGAACGGCGCGGCGCGGCGTGGAAGCCGCACAAGGTCTTTTCGCCCCAGCAGGATTCGTAACTCCGTGCGCAGAACGCACTCCGCCAAAGGATAGCTCGCACGATGCGTCATGTTACTGACCTCAGCCACGCCGACCCGCCCGGTCCAACCATCGTCGCGGTCGGCATGTTTGACGGGGTGCATCGCGGCCACCAGCACCTGCTGCGGCGCCTGGTCGAGACGGCGCGCGCGGCAGGGTACACGCCCGCCGTCCTGACCTTTTTTCCGCACCCGGACAAGGTGCTGGGCCGCGCGCAGGGCCGCTATTATCTGACGTCGCCGGAGCAGCGGGCGGCGCTGCTCGGCGCGCTCGGCGTGGAGATCGTGGTTACGCACCCGTTTGACGAGACGGTGCGCCATATCCGCGCCGCCGAGTTCGTGGACCGGCTGCTGGCGCACCTCAAGCTGCGCGAGCTGTGGGTCGGGCAGGATTTCGCGCTCGGATACAAGCGCGAGGGCAACGTGGCGTTCTTGCGGGAGCAGGGCGCGCAAAAGGGGTTCCGTTTGGAAGCGGTCGATCTGGTCGGCAGCGACGACAACGGCGTGATTATCACCAGCAGCACGATCCGCTCGGCGCTCGAAGCGGGCGATGTCGAGCGCGCGGCGCGCTGGCTGGGGCGGCCCTACGCGGTCGAGGGCGAGGTTATTCATGGCGACGGGCGCGGGCGTACGATCGGCTTCGCGACCGCCAACCTCGACGTGTGGGACGAGCAGGTGCTGCCCGCCAACGGGGTGTACGCGGGGTGGGCGCGCCTCGCCGCCGAGGCGCACATGGCCGTCGCCAACGTGGGCCGCCGCCCGACGTTCGAGGGGCAGGTCGTCCGGCTTGAGGCGCACCTGCTCGATTTCGACCGCCCCATCTACGGCGAGACGGTCGAGTTCTCCTTCGTGGCGCGCCTGCGGGACGAGCAGCGGTTTGATGGGATCGACGCGCTGGTCGCGCAGATCCGGCGCGACGCCGAGGCGGGCCGCGCCCTGCTCAGCGCGCTGCCCAGGCCGGAGTAGCTTTTCGCCGCGCGGACGGGCGCTCTGCCAATCAACGGCAGGGCGCTTTTGATTCCGGCGATCAACTTCGGAAGCGCTCGTTTTCGCGGTCGCGGATGGCGTCGAAGACGAACGGGCCGAGCAGCGCGCCGGAGCGGCGCAGCGCCTCGACCTCGACAAACGTAAACCAGCCCAGGGCCGCGATCTCCTGTGGATTGGCGCGCAGGGGGAACGCCGTGTCGTCCAGCCGCGCCGTGAAGACGTGATGCAGCCGCTCGCCATGCGTGTAGACGTGGAGCGGCTGCACCTCGACCGGCGGCGCGCTCAGCTCCTCGGATAGCTCGCGGCGCAGGGCCGCTTCGGGATCGCGCTCGCCCGGCTCGATCCGCCCGCCGAGCAGCGACCATTTGCCGAAGTTGGCCGGGTCCGCGTAGTGGTGCTGCGCCAGCAGATAGCTCTGGCCGGATGCGATTACCGCGCGCGCCGTGCTCTGGCGTGTCAGCGTGAGCGATAGCTCCTGGCACGGCAGCCCCGCCGGGTTGGCTGGCGCGGGGCCGGCGGGCTGAAACCCGACGCGCGCGTAGAAGCGGCGCGCGGCCTCGCCGCCGGGCACGGCGTCCGCGAACGTCGTCAGGTGGATCGTGGCAGGGGGAGCGACCTGCGCCAGCGCGGTGTCGAGCAGGCGCCGCCCGATTCCCCTTCGCCGTGCGCGCTCCGCGACCGCCAGCCAGCCGACCGTGTAGCGCGGCGGATGGGCAGACCACAGCAGCCCGCCCAGCAGCGGGTTTCCTGGCGCGCCGACCTCGCGCACGCAGAAGGCGCTGCCGCGCGCCAGGGCGCGATCCAGCGCGGCCTGAAAATCGGGATTGGACCGCAGCGGGCCGAAAAGCGGCTCGACTTCGCGGGCAAGGTCAAGCCAGGCGGCCCGGTCGGCGGGCAGGGACGGGGTGACACGCAGCACCGGTCAGCCCCTTACAGGTCGCGGTTAATGCGGTAGCCCAGCTGGCGCAGGGATCTTTCGTCGCGCCGCCAGTTCTTGAGCACCTTGACCCACAGCTCCAGGTAGACGCGCGAGCCGACAAATGCCTCGATTTCCTCGCGGGCCTGCTGGCTGATCGTCTTCAGCATCTGCCCCTTCTTGCCGATCACGATACCCTTGTGCGTGTCGCGCTCGACGTAGATCGTGGCGTGGATGTAGGTCATATCGTCTGAGCGCTGCTTGTACTCCTCGACGACCGTCGCCACGCCGTGCGGGACTTCCTGCTCCAGATTGAGCAGCACTTTTTCGCGGATGATCTCGGCCACGATATCGCGCATGGCCGTGTCCGAAAGCTGGTCCGCCGGGTAATAGCGCGGCCCTTCCGGCAGCTTGCCGATGATGTGCTCCAACACCTGAGGCGCGCCCTCGCCGGTGGTCGCGACGGTCGTGAGCCAGTCGGCGTCGGGAACCAGCCCGCGAAACTCCGCGACGCGCCGCTGCAAGCGGTCGGGGCTGTCCACCAGGTCCACCTTGTTCAGGACGAGTAGCGCCGGGGTCTCGGCCTGCGCCTGGCGGACGAGGTCGGCGATCTGCCGGTCCTCGGCGGTGGCGTCTTCGCTCAGGTCGGCGACGAACAGGATCACGTCCGCGTCCTTGAGCGCGTCGAGCGCGACCGTGACCATGAACTCGCCAAGCGGCGTGCGCGGGTTGTGGATGCCGGGCGTGTCCACGAAGACGACCTGCGCGTCGTCGCGCGTGTAGATGCCAAGCTGGCGCAGGCGGGTGGTCTGCGGCTTGGGGCTGACGATCGCGACTTTTTCGCCGAGCAGCGCGTTCATCAGCGTCGATTTGCCGACGTTAGGCCGGCCGATCACGGCCACGAAGCCGCTCTTGTGGCCGGGAGGCAGCTCCTCCAGCGGCGGGATAGCGTTTAGAAGATCGTCAGGGGGCTGATCAGTCATGGGCGAGTGTCCTTTGGCGCTGTGCGCGCTGTCTATCGCGTGTACCCAGGCGATCCCGGCCAGGCGCGCCAACTTCTGGCGGCCTGGCCCGGCTAGACGCTGATTTTGAACGGGTTAAAGTCGGTCTGGCGGTCGAAGTAGTCTTCGCGCTCGGCGGCTTTGAGCAGGTTCACGACGCGATAGGTCAGCGGCGTGAGCAGCGCCTCGAAGCCGACCTTCAGCACGTAGTTGGTCGCGATCAGCGAGGGCATCAGCTCCGGCGGGAAGACGCCCAACGCGGTCGCGAGCAGGATAAAGACGGTCGTGTCGATAAACTGGCCGACGAGCGTGCTGCCGATGGTGCGCGTCCACAGCCAGCGCCCGCCGGTCCACAGCTTCATCTTGGCGAGGACGTAGCTGTTCGAAAACTCGCCCAGAAAGTACGCGGCCAGGCTGGCGACGATCAGGCGGCTGACGCCGCCCAGGATCGCGTCGTAGGCGTCCTGCCCGGCGTAGCCCTGCCACTCCGCCTCGCCGGGGAGCACGCTCGCCAGCCAGATGAAGAAGCCGAGCAGCACATTCGCGCCGAACCCGGCCCAGATCACGCGGCGCGAGCGCCGGTAGCCGTAGACCTCGGTCAGCACATCGCCGAAGATGTAGCTGATCGGGAAGACCAGCGTCCCGGCGTCGAACGCGAACTTGAGCGCGCCGAGGCTGAAGCCCAGGTCGATGATCTTGGCGCTGCTGAGCAGGTTGCTGATCAGCAGGACGGTGACGAACAGCGCCATGATCAGATCGTAATAGCGGTAGGGTCTGGGCGCGGGCTGGGTAGACATGGCCGCCATTGTAACACAAGAGCAGCGAAAGACAGCGAAGAACAGCGAAAAACAGCTTAGAGCAGCCAAATGCAGCGAAAAAGCGGCCAGAGCGTGCAGACGCGCTCTGGCCGCAGGTCTGGTGTTTTACGCTGGCGCTGGTGTTAGTCCTGAATGGCCGGAACGGTCGCCGGGTCTCCGGCGACGGCGTCGGTCAGCGAGGCGAAGACCCACGCCTGCGCACCGTCATCCGGCAGCGTAATCCGGTACCAGTCGCCCGCCGCGTTGGCCCCCTGCACGAACATCAACTGGCCGAAATTGACGACGCCGATGATGTCGCTGCCGGTCGAGGGCTGCTCGCGCAGGTTCACCGTGCCGTCGCGCGCGATGATGCGCACGATGACCGGCAGCTCGGCGCGCACGTCGGCGCGCTCAGCCTCGACCGGCTCCCAGTCGGTGTGGCGCTCGCTGACGTCGCCGGTGTTCGTGACGCGCTCCAGCCGGCCGGTGCGCACTTCCTGCCGGTAGATGTCCCAGGTCGTGGTAGCGGCTTCCGGGTTGGTATCGCGCAGGTACGCGATCTGCGTCTGGTCGGGACTCCACAGCGGCTCGCGCTCGGCAATGCCCGGCGTCTGCGTGATGTTGCGCGCGTTGCTCGTCGGGTTGCACTCCGCGCCACTCAGGATGCACTCCGCCGGCATCACAAACACGTCGGCGGTCTCGCCCTCGGTCACGTAGGCGATCCACTCCCCGTCAGGACTCCAGCGCGGCGTCATGCCAATCGCGACCCGCGTCTCGGTCTCGGACGTCAGGTCGAGCGCGCGGATTTCCCAGCGGACGTCGCTGGCGGTGATGACGTAGCGATTGTAGAGCAGGTAGCGGCCGGTCGGGTCGAACGTCACCCGCCCAATATCGTCCTGGAAGTCGGTCAACTGTGTCGTTTCGTCGC
This sequence comes from Aggregatilineaceae bacterium, assembly GCA_035325905.1. Lineage (GTDB taxonomy): Bacteria > Chloroflexota > Anaerolineae > Aggregatilineales > Aggregatilineaceae > DYGX01. The sequence continues at coordinate 61,541 of DAOKYY010000005.1, forward strand.
TGGCGAAGTCGTACAGATAGAGATTGTAATGCTCGCCGCCCCGGTTCGAGTAGATCACGAGCTGCTCGCCATCGGGACTCCAGCCGCCGACGTAGTCCTGATAGGCGCCATCATTCGGGATCAGCTCGCTGGCGCCTGCCGTCACGACGTCGTAAAGGTGAATCGTCGCGGTGCGATTGGGCGCGTGCCAGTCGGTCGGCGCGCCGCCGCCGCAGATGCGGGTGTAGACCACCTGCCGCCGATCGCGGCTCCAGACGCCATCGCGCAGCCAGCAGCCGGATTCGGACTCTTCGACGAGCACCGTCTTGTCGGACCCGTCGGCGCGCATCGCGTACAGCCCGCCGTCGTCGCCGACCAGCAGCCGCCCTGGTGGAACAGGCAGGCTCTCGCCGTCCTGCGCGTGGAGCGTGCGGGGCGCTGGAGCTAGCAGCGCGGCGAAGGTGAGACTGGCGATCAGGCTGGCGATCAACAGGGTGAACCGGAGTCGTTCGAGGGCCATAGCACTCTCCATCAGATGGCGGTGGCCGGTGCAGGCCGGCAGGGTCCAGCCGGTAGGCGGCGCCACTGTTATGACCTGTCGCGTCGCGGATGTCAAGGGCGATCCGTACTACGTGAGCGGGCGGTCAGGCACGCGCCAGGCAAGCGTCGGGGCGGCGAGGCAGGTTGACGGACAGGCGTGGACGGGGTATGTTTGTGCGGGCGTGACACCCGTCATGCAGTCTGGTGAGTTAATTCACTGGCGCAGCCGCGCGCCGGGCGTCAAAATTACCCCGGTTTGCGCCGGGCGCGTCGCCGGTGGACAGCCCGACGACGGGGGTGCACGAACCCCTCGTGGACGTTCAAACACGCTCAACTCGCGTTCATCGAACACCCATTGTGATCGTGTCCATCTGTTCCCACAGGAACCGTACCTCAGTTAGATCAGGAGAGAACGTGCATGGCTAAAAAGTGGGTCTATGCGTTTGAAGAGGGCAACGCCAGCATGCGTAACCTGCTGGGCGGCAAGGGCGCCAACCTCGCCGAAATGACCAGCATCGGGCTGCCTGTTCCGCCCGGCTTTACTGTTACGACGGAAGCGTGCAACGCCTATTATGACGGGGGCGAGAAGTTCCCGGAGGGGATGTGGGACGAGGTGCTGGAGCACCTGGAAGCGCTGGGCCAGAAGCTGGGGCGCAAGTTCGGCGACGACGACAACCCGCTGCTCGTCTCGGTCCGCTCCGGCGCGCGCGAGTCGATGCCCGGCATGATGGACACAATTCTCAACCTCGGCCTGACCCCCGCCGGGGTGGAGCACATGGGCGAGAAGTTCGGCGATATGCGCTTCGCCTGGGACCTGTATCGCCGCCTGATCCAGATGTTCGGCAAGGTCGTGCTGGACGTTCCGGGCGAGCCGTTCGAGGAGATCATCGCCGACATCCGCAAGCAGTATGGCGCCTCGACGGACGCTGGTATTCCGGCGGAGGGCTGGAAGAAGGCCGCCGAGGAATTCAAGGCGCTGGTCGAGCGTCACACCGGCCATCCTTTCCCCGAAGACCCGTTCGAACAGCTTCGCCTGGGCGTTGAGGCCGTCTTCAAGAGCTGGAACGGCAAGCGCGCCCGCGACTATCGCAACAATTTCGGCTACCCGCACGACTGGGGCACGGCGGTCAACGTGCAGACGATGGTCTACGGCAACTTCGCGGATGGCTCCAGCGGCACCGGCGTCGCGTTTACGCGCAACCCTGCCACCGGCGAAGACACGTTCTACGGCGAATACCTGCTCAATGCGCAGGGCGAGGACGTGGTGTCCGGCGCCCGCACGCCGAGCAATGTCGCCCACCTGGCGGACGAGATCCCCTCGGCCTACCAGGAGCTGCTGGGCGTCGCGGACACGCTGGAGAAGCACTACCGCGAGATGCAGGACATCGAGTTTACGATCGAGTCCGGCAAGCTGTGGATGCTTCAGACCCGCAGCGGCAAGCGCACCGCGTCGTCGGCGGTGAAGATCGCCGTCGAGATGGTGAACGAGGGCCTGATCACGAAGGAAGAGGCCGTCGCGCGCATCAACGACGACATGATCAACCAGCTTCTACACCCGCGCTTTGACCCGGACGCGCTCAAGCGCGCCAAGCCGCTGGCGAAGGGCCTCAACGCCTCGCCCGGCGCGGCGGTTGGCAAGGTCTATTTCGACGCCGATACCGCCGAGGAAAAGTCGAAAGCCGGCGAAGCCGTGATCCTGGTCCGGCCGTTAACCGAGCCGGACGACGTGCACGGGATGCTCGCCGCGAAGGGTATTCTGACGGCCGAGGGTGGCGCGACAAGCCACGCCGCGGTGGTCGCTCGCCAGCTTGGCAAGCCGTGCGTCGCCGGGGCGGGAGATGTCGATATCAATCTTGAGGCGCGTCGCTTCCGCGTGGGCGATGTGACTGTCAACGAAGGCGACGTGATTTCGCTGAACGGCGCGACTGGCACCGTCTACCTGGGCGAAATCCCGGTGGTGGTCCCCGATTTTGAGGAGCAGCACGAGCTGCGCGCCATCCTCGGCTGGGCCGACGAAGTCCGCCGCCTGATGGTGTGGGCCAACGCCGATACCCCGGACCAGGCCGCCCGCGCGCGGCGCTATGGCGCGCAGGGCATTGGCCTGTGCCGCACCGAGCACATGTTCATGGGCGACCGCACCGAGGTCTTCCAGAGCTACATTCTGGCGGACACCGACGAGCAGAAGCAGGCGGCGCTCGACAAGATGCTGCCGCTTCAGCGCGACGATTTCCACGGCATCTTCCAGGCGATGGACGGTCTGCCCGTCGTCATCCGCCTGCTGGACCCGCCGCTGCATGAATTTCTGCCCAGCCGCGAGGAGCTGATGGTGGAAGTGGCGCTCGGCAAGGAGCGCGGCCAGGATGTCTCGGAGCAGGAAGCCCTGCTGCACAAAGCCGTCGAGCTGGCGGAGTTCAACCCGATGCTCGGCCTGCGCGGCGTCCGCCTGGGCGTGATGATGCCTGACGTCAACCGGATGCAGGTCCGCGCGATCTTCGAGGCCGCCTGCGACGCGCTGGCGGAAGGCGTGGACGTGCACGCCGAAGTGATGATCCCGCTGACGGCGCACGTCAACGAGCTGAAGTTCCTGCAAACGCTGCTCGAAAAGGAAGCGCAGCAGGTCATGGCCGAAAAGAGTCGCCAGGTGTCGTACAAGTTCGGCACGATGATCGAGATTCCACGCGCCGCGCTGGTGGCGGACGAGATCGCCGGGCTGGCCGAGTTCTTCAGCTTCGGCACCAACGACCTGACGCAAATGACCTTCGGCCTGAGCCGCGACGACGCCGAGCGCCACTTCCTGTTGCAATATGTCGAGCAGGAAATCCTGCCGAAGAACCCGTTCCAGACGATCGACCGTGACGGCGTCGGCCAGCTCATGCAGATGGCGGTCGAGCGCGGGCGCGGCGCGCGGCCCAGCCTGGAAATTGGCATCTGTGGCGAGCATGGCGGCGACCCGAACTCGATTGAGTTCTGCCACCAGATCGGCCTCAACTACGTGAGCTGCTCGCCGTTCCGCGTCCCGGTGGCGCGGCTGGCGGCGGCGCACGCGGCGCTGGTCGAGCGCGGCTGGCAGCGCCTGGGCGAGCTGGGCGTCAAAGACCCGGCCCGCGCGAACTAGCGCATCATCGCAACTTTTACCCGACATGCAAAGGGACCGCCCCAGCCGGAGCGGTCCCTTTTGGTTTGAAGCCGGGCTTGAGGGCAGCCGGGGTTATGGCGCTTTGGGCGCCGCCGCCTTCACCTCATCGGTCATCGCCGCCTCGAACTGCTGCATGTAGTTGTGGAACAGCTCGACAAGCTGCCGGGCGCGGGCGTCATACGCCGCCGGGTCGCTCCACGTGTTGCGCGGCTGGAGAATGTCGCCGGGCACGCCGGGCACTTCCGCCGGCAGCGCGAAGCCGAAGACCGGATCGGTCACGGTCGGGACGTTGTCCAGCTCGCCGTTCAGGGCCGCGCGGACCATTGCCCGCGTGTACGACAGCTTCATGCGGCTGCCCTCGCCATAGGGGCCGCCCGTCCAGCCGGTGTTGACCAGCCACAGCTTGGCGCCATGTTGCTCGACCTTTTTCGCCAGCAGCCCGGCGTAGACCGTCGGATGCAGCGGCATGAACGGCGCGCCGAAGCAGGTGCTGAAGGTCGCTTTCGGCTCGGTGACTCCGGCCTCGGTTCCCGCGACCTTCGCGGTGTACCCGGCCAGGAAGTGATACTGCGCCTGGGCGGGCGTCAGCCGGGCGATGGGCGGCATCACGCCGAAGGCGTCGGCGGTCAGGAAGACGATGTTTTTCGGGTGCCCGGCGATGCCGTTATAGTCGGCGTTGGGGATGTGCGTGATCGGGTAGGCGGCGCGCGTATTCTCGGTGAAGCTCGCGTCGTTCAGGTCGATGCGGCGGCGCGCCGAGTCGATCGCGACATTCTCCAGAATCGTCCCGAAGCGTCGCGTCGCATCCCAGATTTCCGGCTCGCCTTCCGGCGAGAGGTTGATGACCTTCGCGTAGCAGCCACCTTCAAAGTTAAAGATTCCGTCGTCGCTCCAGCCGTGCTCGTCGTCGCCGATCAGGGTGCGCGTCGTGTCGTTGGAGAGGGTTGTCTTGCCGGTCCCGCTCAGGCCGAAGAATAACGCCACGTCATCGCGGTCGTCGCCGTAATTGGCCGAGCAGTGCATCGCCATGACGCCCTGCTGCGGGAGCAGATAGTTCAGGATGCTGAAAATCGACTTTTTGATCTCGCCGGCGTAATGCGTCCCGCCGATCAGCACCATCTTGGCCGCGAAATTGACCAGGATATACGCGCCCGACGTGCTGCATCCGAAGCTGGGCGGGGCGCTCAGCGCCGGGGTGTCGATCACGACGAATTCGGGCACATGCGTCCGCAGCGCGTCCGGGTCGGAGATGCGCACAAACATGTTGCGCGCGAACAGGCTGTGCCAGGCTGCCTCCGTGACGACGCGAATCGGGACGCGATAGCGCGGGTCCGCCCCGGCGTAGCAGTCCTGCACAAAAGCGGTGCGGTTCTCGAAATAGGCCAGGACGCGGTGCCGCATCAGGTCCCAGTTCTCCTGGCTGCACTCGCGGTTGATCGGCCCCCACCAGATTTTGTCCTCGGACGACGGCTCGCGCACGATGAATTTATCGTTGGGTGAGCGCCCGGTGTGATCCCCGGTGCGAACCACCAGCGGGCCGAGGTGCGCGATCAGCCCCTCGCGGAAACGGATCGCCTGCTCGTAGAGCGCGGGCGTGCTCAGGTTCCAGAACTCGCGCTCCAGGTTGTTGAAGCCGTGATTCTCCAGCCCGTAGCTGCTCCGGTATTCTTCTGACGACATTGGACTCCTCCTGGTGGGACCACCCGCAGAGAGTGAACGACCATCAACGACCATCAAAGCGTGCCGCCCGGTCATGTGGCTGCGCGTGCTACCGGTTTGATGTCCTGAGTTTACCGAAGGTGTTTCGCGAATGGCAACAGGCGGGCTACCACGTCTCGCCGAGCGGCAGGTCGTCCAGGTGAGGCGCCAGGCCGACCGCGACCGGTTCCCACGGCGCGCCGGGCGCGGTCTGTTCCAGAACGGTGAGCGAGGTGTTGGACAGGCTGGGGCGTTCGATCGGGCCGAGCAGGCTCTCGATCAACATGCCGAGCGTTCCCCCGTGGCTGACGATGCCAATCGTGCCGCCGGGGTGCCGCGCAGTGATGTCGTCGAACGCGGCGCGGGCGCGGGCCTGGAGATCGCGCCGCGACTCGCCGTTGGGGATCGGCATGTTATACCAGTTCGCCTGGTAGGCCGCGAACCGCTCCGCGTCCCAGGCTTCGACCTCGACGCGGCTCAGCCCCTGCCAGTCTCCCAGGTCTACTTCGCGCAGCCGCTCGTCGGTCAGGACCGGCAGCCTCAGCGCGTCCGCGATGGCCTGCGCGGACTGTCGGGCGCGCGGCAGCGGGCTGCTGTAGAGCACGTCGATGCGCTGCGGCTGCGCCGCGAGGTATGTCGCCAGGGCGCGGGCCTGCGCCAGCCCGGCATCGTTGAGCGGAACGGGCGCGTTGCCCTGCCAGCGCCCGGTCGCGTTCCAGTCCGTTTCGCCGTGGCGAATCAGCAGCGCGCGTGTCGTCATGGAATTGGCGTTCTCCGCAAGGTCAGCGCGGGTCAGCGGCCAGCGGTCGCAGGCCGCCGAGCAGGTCTTCGACGGTGGCGACAGGGCGGCGCGCGCAGTCGAGCAGCAGATATTCGCCTGCGCGCGGGGGGTTGGCATGGGCAGCGGTCGAGACGCGCAGGTGATACCCGTTGACGACCTGGTGCCCGCCGCGCGTCGGGATGTGCCCGCTGACCATCATCCGCTGCGGCGCGGGCGCGTCCACCGAGAGCGCGTCGAGGAAGGTCCGGCACACGTTGTCGTAGGCTTTGCCGGTCAGCCCGGCCTCGTTCTGCGTGAACAGCGCGCCCCATAGCGTCTGGAAGGCGCGGTCCTGCTGGCTGATCAGGAACCCGCGCAGCAGGTGCGGGTAGCGCGGGTCGCGCTCGCCTTGCGCGGCCAGGTAGCGGAACGCCAGCTCCGGGTACGGCACCCCGTGCAGCGCGTAATATTGGTCGTAGATGCCGCCGAGGTCATCTACCCCCGCCAGGACATGGTCGGCGTCCGCCAGCAGCGCGTCGTGATCAAAGGCGCGCAGCGTGGCGGCGTATTGCACGACCTCCGCCGCTGGCCCGGCGTGCCCCAGCAGAACACCGGCAGCCGTGCGGGCGTAAAAAGGCAGGCGGCGGAAGAAGCTCAGCACGGCCTCGCGGTGCTCGCCCAGCGCGTGCTCGAAGCGCGGCGTGAACTCGCGCTCCCCTTTGGCGAGCGTGACGCCGTAAATATGCGGCATTTCGTGATTGCCGAGCAGCATGATCACGGTGTCGGGGCCGAGGTCTGCCTGAAGCTGCATCACGTCGAGGACCATGCTGAGGCTGGCGTCGCCGTCCGGCGGCCCGTAGCTGTGGATCAAGTCGCCCAGCAGAATCAGCCGCTGAACTTCGCCGCGCGCGTAGCGATCCTGGAAATGCGCCAGGCAGCGGTCGAAGGCGGCGCGGTCGCCGTGCAGATCGGTGACGATCATTGCGACGCCGCCGGTCAGATTGAGAAAACGGTCAGGCATAGTGGCGGTCGATCAGGTGAATCTCACAACGCGGCGAAAACCGGACTGAGTATACCACATGCGCCTGCTGGGCCAAGCGTGGAGCGCGCCGGGTAGAGATGCTATAATCGGGCTGTCGCACCTGGAACTGTTGTTTTTGTTCACATTGAGGAGACTCCCCATGAAAAACCCGATTCGCGTGGCCGTGACGGGCGGCGCGGGCCAGATCGGCTATAGCCTGCTGTTTCGCCTGGCGAGCGGCGAAACGTTTGGCGCGGATCAGCCGGTGATCCTGCAAGTGCTCGAAATCCCGGAAGCGGCCGAGGCGCTGCGCGGCGTGGTGATGGAGCTGGCGGACTGCGCGTTTCCGCTATTGCACGATGTCGTCGCCACCAGCGACGAGAAGACCGCCTTCCGCGACGCCCGCTGGGCCATTCTGGTCGGCGGCAAGCCGCGCGGCAAAGGCCAGGAGCGCGCCGACGTGATCAAGGATAACGCTCCGATTTTCGTCACGCAGGGCCGCGCGATCAACGATTACGCCGCGCCGGATATCCGCGTGCTGGTCGTCGCCAACCCCTGCAACACCAACGCTCTGATCGCGATGAAAAGCGCGCCCGATGTGCCCGCCGACCGCTGGATGGCGATGACGCGCCTGGACCAGAACCGCGCGCAGACGCAGCTCGCGCAGAAGGCGGGCGTGCCGGTCAGCGAGGTGACGAACCTGGCCGTCTGGGGCAACCACAGCCCGACGATGTACCCTGACTTTGAGCACGCGCGCATCGGCGGGCGGCCCGCGACGGAGGTCATCACCGACCGCGCCTGGCTGGAAGGTGACTTCCTGAAGATTGTCCAGCAGCGCGGCAAGGAGATCATCGACGCGCGCGGCAAGAGCAGCGCCGCCAGCGCGGCCAACGCCGCGATTAACCACATCCAAAGCCTGCTGCATCCCACGCCGGAAGGCGACTGGTTCAGCGGCGCGATCTACGCGGCGGGCAATCCCTACGGCGTGCCGGGCGACCTGATCTTCTCGTTCCCGCTGCGCAGCACCGGCAGCGGCGTGCGGATGGTCGAGGGGCTGGAACTGAGCGATTACGCGCGCCAGAAACTGGCCGTGACCACCGACGAGCTGCGCGAGGAGCGCGACGCAGTCGCCGAGCTGCTCAAATAGCGGCGGCTTGGCAAGCACGATCCGAAGAAGAGCGGCGCGAGATCGGGTTCCGCGCCGCTCTTTTGTGTGGAAAGGAACAGCCGTAAGTGACTCATGAACCGGCTGCCGTTCCCCGCCACGCGGGGTGGGGCGCTCGAACCGCCGCCGGAATGGCCCTGTTTGTCCTGGCGCTGACGCTGCTCGCTTCGCTGCGCTACTCGCCGCAGGTCTACTGGCAGGGGCGCGACGACGGCATCTACGCCTATGATGGCATGGTGCTGTATGCGGGTGGCGTGCTGTACCGCGATGCGTGGGAGAACAAGCCTCCCGGCGCGCTGTACACGATCGCGCTCGGCTACGCGCTGTTCGGCGTCAATCGCTGGGCGATCTGGGGCATCGAGCTGATCGTCGTCGCGGCCTCGGCGCTGGTTATGGCCGGGCTGATGGCGGCGGTCTTCCGGCGCGGAAGTGTGATCCTGGCCGGGACGGCGGCCTATATTCTGCTGGCGCGCCACCCGGACTTCGCCGCCGACGCTAATTTCACCGAGACCTACGCGCTGCTGCCGCAGGCGCTGGTCTTCGCGCTCGGCTATGCCTTCCTACGGCAGCCTTCGAACACGCGGGCGGCGGCGGTCGGGCTGAGCGCGGCGGCGGTCTTCCTGACGAAATACACGGCCATCGGCGCGGCGCTGATGCTGATCCCGGCGCTGGTCGTGGCGCGGCACCCGGTCGTGCGCGCGCCGGGCCGCTGGCGCTGGCTGGCGGCGATGGCCCTCGCCGGGCTGGTCCCGCTCGCGGCGGTGGCGGCTTACTTCTCCGCCCACGGGGTGTTGGCGACCGCCCTGGACGCGACTATCGTGCAGCCGGGCGCGTACCACGCCTGGGTCAGCGCCGAACCAGTTAGCGTCGCGGATATGCTCGTCCGCACGCTGTTCCTGAGCACCGTCCCGGCGGTGTTCGGGCCGCTGATCGTCTTCTGGGGCGTGGCGGCGATCCAGACGCTGCGCGGGCGTCCTGCGCCGGACGCCCCGCCCGCACACGCCGCCTCGGCGCGCGCGCTGGCGCTGTGGGCGCTGTTCGCGCTGGTGGCAGACCTGCTGCTGACCAACCTGACCGGGCGCGGCTACCGCCACTACTACATCACGCCTGTTCCGGCGCTGGCGATCCTGATCGCGATCGGCGTGTCGTTCGTGCGGGCGGCGCGCTGGCCGCGCGCCCGGCCCCGCCTGCTGGCGCGCATCGCCTGGGCTTACCTGGTCGTGATGCTGATCTTCCGCCCGGCGCAGGACACGATCCGCAAATGGTCGTGGGCGGGCTGGGACCCCGGCGCGCCGGTGCGCGAGGACCCGGTGTCGCGGTATATCCGGGCGCACACCGCGCCCGGCGATCGTGTGCTGGTGTGGGGCGCGTCGAGCGACTACAATTTCCAGGCGCGCCGCTTCAGCCCGACCCGGTTTCACTACAGCTACCCGCTGCTGATCCCCGGCTACACCACCGAGGCGCAGCTGGCCGAGTTTCTGGACGATCTGGCGCGCAACCGCCCCGCGCTGATCGTGGACGCGGGGTGGTCGGATGGCGAGTGGGTTCCGCCGCTGGCGGCGGACGTGCGCGAGGCGTGGCGCGCGGAAAAGTGGCGGCGCGACACGCCCGATCTCGGCGCGGTCTACGCGTTTGTCGAGGCGCATTGCGCGCTGGAAACGACCATCGACCGCGTGTACCTCTACCGCTGCGCTTACGACTGATTTCGATGCGGCTCCTGCGCTGGACGCCCTGGCCCGCAACCGCGCCGGGGCGTTTTGCGTAAAAAGGGTAGCGTGCGCGCAACGCAGCCTATCAAAAAATTAAACAGGACTATTGACTTCTTCAAGGAGAAGGCTTATATAGTATGATATTCATCTGAACTCATCGGGATCACCGTCGCGTGAGGAGAGGCTATCGCGCTCATGGAAGGCACAGACTCCATTCAGGCGAATCGTTGGAAGACCCCGTTTTTCACCATTTGGGCGGGGCAGGCCGTGTCGCTGATGGGCAGCGGGATCGCGCGCTTCGCGCTGATCTGGTGGCTGACGGAGGAAACTGGCTCGGCGACAGTGCTGGCGACGACGACGTTCTTCGCCTTGCTGCCGCAGATCGTGCTGGGGCCGATTGCGGGCGCGCTGGTGGACCGCTGGAGCCGCCGGCGCGTGATGATCGTGGCCGACGCGGCGATTGCGCTGGTCTCGCTCTGGCTGGCGTGGCTGTTCTGGTCCGGCAGCATCGCGATCTGGCATGTTTACCTGATCATGCTGGCGCGCGAGCTGGGCGGCATCTTCCACTGGCCCGCGATGCAAGCCTCGACCTCGCTGATGGTCCCCAAGGAGCATCTTGCCCGCGTATCAGGCGTCAACCAGGCGATGTACGGCGCGCTGAGCATCGTCGGCCCGGCGGCGGGCGCGCTGCTGCTGACGATTGCGCCGATGCACAGCATCATGTTCATGGATGTGGTCACGGCCTCGCTGGCGATCACGCCGCTGCTGTTCGTCGCCATCCCGCAGCCGCTGCGCGCCGCCGGGCCGGACGGCGCCAAGCCGTCGATGATCGCCGAGCTGCGCGAGGGGATGCGCTACCTGTTCGGCTGGCGCGGGCTGGTGATCATCGTCGCGGCGGCGATGCTGTTCAAGATCGCGCTGACTCCCGCCTTCTCTCTGCTGCCGCTGCTGGTCAAGGATCATTTCGGGCGCGGGGCAGGCGAGCTGGCTGGGCTGGAGATGGCGGTCGGCGTGGGCACAATTCTCGGCGGGTTGCTGCTGGGCGTGTGGGGCGGCTTCAAGCGGCGGATCGCCACGACGATGCTCGGCCTGACGCTGATCGGCCTGCTCATGCTGGTGCTCGGCGCGCTGCCTCCGGCCTTCTTCCCGGTGGCGCTGGCGGTGATGCTGGTGATGGGCGTCTCGATCGCGCTGACCGATGGGCCGTTGTTCGCCGTGCTGCAAGGGTCCATCGCGCCTGAGATCCAGGGGCGGGTGTTCATGCTCTTTGGCAGCTTGATAACGCTCACCTCGCCCATCGGCCTGCTGATCGCCGGGCCGGTGACGGATGTCGTCGGAATCCAGGTGTGGTATGTGGTCGCCGGGCTGCTGTGCTTGCTCGCCGGAATCGCGGCGTTCTTCATGCCCTCGGTGATGAACATCGAGCAGCACCAGGCGGCAACGTCTGCGGCAGGAGAACCCGCCGGTGATCCGGCGCTCGGCAGCCCGCTGGCCCAGCCGGAGCCGACCGCGCGCTGAGCCGATCTAGCCGCCCCGCCCGCCGCGCAACGACTCGCGGAACGCCTGGAAGCCCGTCTGGTCCCCAGCGGCGAGCAGCCCGGCCTGCTGGGGCCATGTCTCGGTGCGGACCAGCCGCAGCCCGGCGCCTCGAATAAGATTTGCCAGCGCCTCCGGCGACGACTCGGCGATCGCGCGGTAAGTTGTGATTCCCGCCGCGTACAGCACCTCTTGCGATTTTGGCCCCAGCCCTTCGATCACGAGCAAATTGTCCCGCTCAAGCGCCGCCGGAGCGGACGCGGCCCCTGCGGGCGGCGCCGGACGCTCGGCGTTCAGCGCGGCGTCAAGCTGCGTTTCCAGCGCGGCCTCCTCGACGGCGAGCGCGCTGTCCACCTCGGACTCCAGCGTGTCCACCGGGGGCGTGGCCGGTCGCGCCGGGACGGCGTCGTCCAGGGCCGCCTCGTCGGCGGTCTCCGGCTCGGCGGGCGGGGCCGGGATCGCGGCATCCCAGGCGGCTTCGGGCGAGAGCGCGTGCTCCTCGTGTTCGTGTGCGTCGTGGCCGGTGTAATGCGGCGTCTTGAGATCGTCGAACTGCGTCCACGGGCGCACGACGGCCAGCCACGCGATAATGCCGATCACCGCCAGCGCCAGGCCCACCACCAGCATTGCCGTGGTGCTGGTGCTGCTCGCGCCGCCAAAGCCGATCAACAGCGCGGCGATCATCGCCAGCGCGATGCCCAGCCCGATCAAGTAAGCCAGGTACTGCTCGACGGGGTTCAAACGCTCTCTGGCAGGCATGGCAAGCTCCCCTTACTGGTGCGTGTCGCAGAGGATGCGCTTATTGTGCCACAGGTCCGCGCCAAACGACAAAAGCCCTGTCCGCGTGTATACTCAAGATAAGCGCAGAGATCAGCAGCACGGGCGAAACGCCGCCGGGGTGACGATGGGATTGACGCTGACAGGCGAGGTGGTGTCGGTATTGGTTGCGCGCGATCCGGCTTCTCTGCGCTCTTGCGCCGAGCCGCAGGCGCGCGTGACCTTCGAGGGCTTTGAGGGGGATCGCCACGCGGGGCTGACGTGGCGCAGCGGCGGGCGGACGCCGCACTTCCCGCGCGGGACCGAAATTCGCAACACGCGCCAGATTTCGATTGTCTCGGTTGAGGAGCTGGAGCAGATCGCCCGCGCGATGAGCGTCCCCGCCCTGCTGCCGGAGTGGCTGGGCGCAAACCTGCTGCTACGGGCCATTCCCCAACTGTCGTTTCTGCCGCCCGGCACGCGCCTCTTCTTCGCGCAGGGAGCGGCGCTGGTGGTCGAAGGCGAGAACCATCCCTGCGCGCTCGCGGGCGCCTCGATTGAGGAAGCCTACCCGGACAGGCCGGGCCTGACGCAGGCTTTCCCCAAAGCCGGACGGCACCTGCGCGGGCTGGTCGCCTGGGTCGAGCGGCCCGGCCTGATCGCGTCCGGCGACGGCGTGCGCGCGCAGCTTCCCGAGCAACGCGTTTACTCTCTGACATGATCCGCCCTGCAACCGGTGTGCGGTCGCCCTGCGACGGCGGGGCGCTGCCGCGCCGGTTGCCGTAGCGGGTCGAAGGCTGTACGTTCTGGGAAATCGAAGCGGAAAAGGAGAGTGTCTTATGGATAACCTGTCGCGCGAGGACCTGAATAGCTTGTTGGAGACGCACGGGGAATGGTGCGTTTCGATCTATTTGCCGACCGTGCGCGCCGGTCAGGAGATGCAGCAGAACGCTATCCGCTTCAAGAACCTCTTGCGCGCCGCGGAGGAAAGCTTGAGAAGAATCGGTCTGCGCGCGCCTGATGTGGAGCGCCTGCTGGACGAAGCGCATACCCTGGAGAATGACGCAGGGTTCTGGCGCCGCCAGGCGGATGGCCTCGCGGTCTTTATCGCGCCTGACGGGGCGCTGACGCGCTATCGTCTGCCGCACAGCTTTGAAGAGCTGTCGATCGTCACCCGCCGCTTTCACCTCAAGCCGCTGCTGCGCCTGCTGAGCGGCGACGGGCGCTTCTACGTGCTGGCGCTCAGCCAGGGCGACCTGCGCTTGCTGGAAGGCACGCGCGATAGCGTCCACGAAGTCGATCTGGCCGACGTGCCCACCAGCCTCGCCGAGGCGCTTTCCGACGAAGTCATGGAGCGGCAGCTTCAGTGGCACAGCCTGGGACGCAGTTGGCCGGGCGGCAAGCCGTCCAGCGAGGGCGGCGCATACCACAGCACGAACCCCAACGCCAATGAAGAGAAACAGCGCATCCAGCGGTACTTCCAGATGGTCGATCAGGGGCTGCGCGATCTGCTGACGGAGCGCAGCGTGCCGCTGGTGCTGGCCGGGGTCGATTACCTGCTGCCGATGTACGCCGAGGCCAGCAGCTATCCGCACCTGTTGGAGCAGGGGATCACCGGCAACCCCGAAATGTTGAGCGCCAAAGAGTTGCATCGTCGCGCCTGGGAGCTGGTCGAGCCGGAGTTCCGCCGGACGCAGGAGGAGGCGCGCGCCCGGTACAAGCGGGAAGCGGGCCGCGCCGATGGGCTGGCCGGTAGTGACCTCAAGGCGGTGCTGCAAGCCGCGCACCAGGGCCGGATCGCCGCGCTGTTCGTCCCGGCTGGCCGTCAAATCTGGGGCGTCTACCGGCCGGGGTCGGGCAACATCCACGTTCACCCGGAGATGCAGCCCGACGATCAGGACCTGATCGACCTGGCCGCCGTGATGACGTACACCAATGGCGGCGCAGTGTACGTCGTCGCGCCGGATGACGTGCCGGGCGGCGGCGATCTGGCGGCGGTTTACCGGTTCTGAGCGTGCCCGCTGGCTAAAGCGAAAAACGCGGCGCGTCCCTGGTCAGCAGCGCCGCCGTCAGCGCGGCCTGCGGCTGGTGCGCGCCGAGCAGCGCCATCAGATCGTCGAGCGCGGCGCGAACCTCGTCCCTGGCGCGCTCGTGATGGCCTTCGACCGTGATCAGAGCGTCGCGCGTCCCAGCGTGCGCGGCGCTCTGCTGGCTTTGCCGCCAGCACCAGCGCCGTGCGCTGACCAGCCCCGCCGCATCTACAAAGATCACCTCGCCCGGCTCAGGCTGCTCGACTTCGGATTCGCCCAGCGGGGTGAACCGCTCGTCGCCCCGCGCCAGCGCCACCGTGATCGCGCCGGTCGTCTCCGCCAGGTCGAAGATCGCGACCGGCAGCGCGTAGCGGATGCTGACCAGGTTGCCGAGGTCCACCAGCGCATTGAGCGATGGGATGTCGCCCTGCTTGGTCAGACGTCGCAGCAGCGCCTCCGCCGCGCTGCGATACTGCGTCGGCTTGACGCCGAATCCGCTGAACACGCGCCGCCACGCGGCGAGGCTCGGCAGCTCTGACAGCGGCGTGCCGCCCAGCCGCTCCAACGTCGCTCGCTGTTCCGCGAGGAAAGCGTCGAGCAGCGGCGGGGGCGTCGGGCCGTTGGACAACCCGCGCGCCAGGATCGCCCCGCCTACCACGCTGGGGAAGCGATTTTGCACGGCGGCATCGTACTGGAACAGCGTCATCAGACTCGCTCCTGGGGCGGCGCGCCCGCTTAATTGATCAGCAGCCAGTTGAATGCCATCTGCTCGTCGGGCGCGGTGCTGCGCACGGTGAACGACTCGCCCGGCGCGATTGCGCCCACCCACCACCGACCGCGCGGCTCGCTCAGCGGCGTGACGATGACCAGGCTGGACCATCGAATCGCGGTCGTCTGCACGGTCAGTGCGCCGTCCCGCCACCCGCCGCTGACCACCTTCCCGGCGTAATCGCTGCTCGGCGGGATGGCGATTCCCTCGACAAAGGTGTGCTTGGTCTCCGATACGATCCCGTTCTGACCGGCGATGATCAGCGGGTTGGTGGGGTGGGTGCTGCGCAGCGTAGGGTGGCGTGGATCGCGGTAGTCGAGCGCGATCTGCTCGGTATCGGCGGGGTTGCGCACTTCGAGCTGCCCGCCGGAGTGATCGTTGCCGATGATCGACAGCGAGCCGCCGCGATGCTCCGGCCCGCCAAGCCAGAACTCGACAATCGGGTTGCGGGTGTACCAGGTCGGACCGTATTTGTAGAAGCCGATCTCGAAGCTGCGCGACTGATCGGGCAGGGCAGGCGCATGATCGGTGAAGCGCAGCGACGGCGCGCCCAGGATATCCCAGCGCGTGGAGGTGGGGTAGATGGCAACCCACTCGATGTAGGGGTGCTCGTCGTGGCCGCCAGTGCCGACCGACCACATCGCGTCATTCGGGATCGGGCTGGGCGTGGGCGTCGGAGGCCAGACGGGATCGGGCGCCGGTTGGGAGGCGACGACCAGCGCGGCGGCGGCGACGGCCAGGGCGAGCAGCGCCACGCTGAGAGCGATGATGGCGGGCCAGCGAGCGGTTGCGGGGGGTCGCGTCATGACGGTTCTCCTTCACAGCCGGACTCCGGTCCGGGGCGGATTTAGGGCGGGGACCAGACCTGCGCCGGGATGCCGGTGCGCAAATCGACCGCGTAGAGCGCGCCGATCGTCAGCCAGGCGGTGTCCTCGGTCCAGGTTGTGCCGGTCCAGGCGGCACTGCCCAGCGGCACGTTGCGCAAGCGGAGCGGCACGCCGCGCCGCGCGTCGAGCAGCGCGACCTGCAACCGCTGCGGATCGGCCAGCAGTTGCGCCACGACAAAGCCGTTCACGGCGCGGTGCGCGGTCCAACTGCTGTTGTCGCGCGTGATTGGGTGCTGCCAGAGCTGTTCTCCAGAAACGGCGTCGATACCCCATAGCTCGTCGTTTTCGGAGCTGTCGAGCCGCTCGGCGTGGACGAGCAGCGTGCCGCCTTCGAGCGCCCAGGGGGCGAGCCGGTAGGTGGCGCTGCGCAGCAGCGTGCTCAGCGCGCCGCCGGCGGTGTCGATCGCCAGGATGGACGCTCCGTCCGCGCCCGCCAGGTAAATTGCGCCTTCGCCGAGCAAAGGGCTGGCGGTCGTCCAGGTGCGCGGCCACCCGCTGGTTTCGAGCGGAACGCTGGCCGACCAGACCAGCCGCCCGTCTGTCGCGTCCCACCGCTGGGCGCAGCCGTGCTGCTCGAAGCCGAACAGCGCGTACAGCGCGCCGGTGTTCTCGTCAAACAGGAGCGGCGAGCCGGGGCTGAGGGTCTCTGCCGCGCTATCCGTTTCGCAGCGCGGCGCGATCCGCTGGCGCTCCGCCCCGCTGAGCGCGTCGAAGACCAGCAGCGCGCTGCCGTTCGTGTCCGGCAGGGTATCCACGACTGCCGGGCTGCCGTCGATCACATGCAGCTCGCGCGGGAGCGTTTGTAGCGTGATCTGCCAGTGCGCCTCGCCATCTTCCGCGCTGAGAACCTGGAGCGTCTGGTCTTCGGTCAGCGCCGCGACCGCGCCGTCGAGCGGTTGCAGGCAGGTCGCGCAGCCGGGCGGGAGCGCCGCGCTGAGTTCCGCCGACCAGCGCCGCTCGCCGTCCAACAGGCTGAGCGCGTGGAGCCGCGCGCCGTCCGCCAGGTAGATGAGATCGCCCGACAGCGCCGGTGGGATGGGCGACTGTTCCCCGCTCAGGGGCGCGCTGTCCCAGCGCACCGCCAGCGGATCGCCGTCGAGATAGCTCAGCGCCGGGCGAGGTGAGTCGCCGCGTGTGGTGAAGACCAGCAGCCCGCCGGGTGAATCGTCGCCGGGCGGGATGACGCTGGCCGGACCGATCGCGGCGCGCTGATCCTCCAATACCTCCGGCAGGTCGCCGGGGATTTGAGAATCGATCCGGTTATTGCGGACGAGAACGACGGTGAAAACGATCAGCGCCAGCAGGCCGAAGACCAGCAGCGCGGCCATCAGCCGAGTCAAACAGCCCGTCACACACCCTGCGCGGGCGCGACTGGACCGGGCGACGCGCATCGCTCTCCCCTTGTCTCCCCACCATGAGAATCAAAAGAGCGCCACGGCAGAATAGGCTGCCTGGCGCTCTATCATACCGCTGTTCGTTCAGTCGTCCAGCCCGATCTGAATCTCGTCGTTTTCGACGCGTGTCGGGAACCACTTAACCGGGATCACGGCGGGCATACGGGTCACGGCGCCGGTGCGGATGTCGAAGCGCGCGCCGTGGCGCGGGCACTCGATCTCGAAGCCGTGCAGCTCGCCTTCGGCCAGCGGGCCGTCGTCATGGGTGCAAACGTCTTCTATGGCGTAGTATTTGTTGTCGACGTTGAACACGGCGATCCAGTAATCTTCAACCTCGAAGACTTCACGCTCGCCACGGCCAATTTCAGCCGTTTTGGCAACCGCCACGAAACGGGGCACAACTGACTCTCCTTCGGATAGCGCAAAGCAGCCACAAACAGTCACTTCCAGCGCGCAGCGACGACCGTCACACGCGCATCTTACCGCCGCCTAGCGCGGCACCCAGAACATGAAATTGTGGAACCCTTCGTTAATCAGCCAGCCGGGAATCTTCAGCGCCTCGGTGACGCTGAAAATCGCGCTCCAGAAACTGTCGCCGAACGCCGGGATGAACCAGAGCGCGACGAGGATCAGCATCAAGCTGTACGATCCGAGCTGCCGGAGCTGCATCTGCGTGCGGGGGTCAAGAAACGGCTCGATCACGCCGTAGCCGTCCAGCGGTGGGACCGGAAGCAGGTTGAAGAACACCGCCGTAACCTGAAGCATCGCCAGAAACGCGACGGCGGTCCATAGCGTGGCGTTGGTCCAGATGCTGCTCTCCGGGACCGGCACGCCTTGCAGGTTCCAGTAGATCAGGCGCGCGTCCACCTTTCCCAGCAAGAACGGCGCGGACAGCAACAGCGCAAGCAGCGCGTTGGAAAGCGGCCCCGCCGCCGAGACCGCCGCGCCCCACCACTTGTTGCGCAGGCGGTGGCGCTCGATATAGACCGCGCCGCCCGGCAAGCCGATGCCGCCCATCGCCAGGAACAGCAGCGGCAGGCCGATGCTCAGCATCGGGTGCATGTACTTGAGCGGGTTGAACGAGAGATAGCCCTTGTCCTTGACGGTATGATCGCCGCCCCAGTACGCCACCAGCGCGTGCGAGAACTCGTGCAGCGTCAGCGAGAAGACCCAGCCGGCCAGCACGATCACGAACGTCGTCAGGTCGTTGCCGGGCAGCGCGAAGATCAGGTAGACGAGCAGCGCCGCCAGACCGAGCAGGATCAGCGGCCAGCGCCCGATGCGGTCGATCCAGCTTGCACCCGGCGGGGTTTTCGACGGGCGCTTGCCGCGCGTCGGAACCAGCACGTATTCGATCTCGTCTGGGGCCGGGGAGGCGTCCGGCGTGGCGGCGCGGCTGGCGCGCGCCGGTGGACCGCCCGCGTCCGGGTGCGCCCGCAGATAGTCGCGCGCCGCTTCCGAGTTGAGGGGTGAGGCGGACAGCGCCTCGCCAACCGCGCCTTCGCCGCTTTCCAGCAGCGCGACCAGCAGGTGCCCGCCGTTGACCGCGCTCTGACCCAACGAGCGCGCCACATCGACCGCGCCGTCAAGCGCCTGGCGCCCCGCGCGCGTGATATCCTTGACCTCGGCGGGGGCGGCGCGCTCCATCCCGACCTCGCTCGCGATCTGAGTGTAGAGCGCCGCGCTGTCCGCGCCGCTCTGCGCCAGGACATCGCGGGCTGCGCCGGATGGCTGGCTCAGCAGCGCCAGCGCCAGATGCTCGATGTCAAGGTAAACCGCGTGGCGGCGGGCGGCTTCCTGCTTCGCCGCGTCGATAATGCGATCCAGGTCGCTCGCGATCTGGCCGGTGGGGCGGGGCGCCTGATGGGGCGTGCGATTCTGCATGACGGGCCGCGCTCAGCTTTCGTCCGCGTCGTCGCCGGTCCAGTTGTGCAGGCCGTAGGCGCCCGCCTTCAGGACCTTGAGCGAAAGCAAAGCGCATTTCAGCCGCGTCGGGCTGAGTTCAATGCCGAGCAGGTCGAGCAGCTCCTGGCGGTCGAAATGCTGCAGTTCTTCCAGCGTCTTGCCGATGATCTCCTCGCCGAGCATGGACGCCGACGCCTGGCTGATGGTGCAGCCGTGCCCTTCCCACGACACGGCCTTGACGCGCCCCTCGTCGTCAAGCTGGGCGGTCAGGTGCAGATGATCGCCGCAGAACGGGTTTTCGTCGGCGTAGTCGATGTCGGCGGGGTCCAGCGGCGCGCCGAAATGGCGCGGGTTGCGCCCGTGGTCAATGATATTGTCGAGATACAGGTCCATCCGGTTTGTCGAGTCTCCGTCTCGCTGGGCGTCACCGCCCGAACACGCGGCGCGCCCGATCCAGCGCGTCGATCAGCGCATCGACTTCGTGCTGCGTATTGTACAGGTAGAAGCTGGCGCGCGCGGTCGCCGCCACGCCGAGCCGCTGGTGGAGCGGCATGGCGCAGTGATGCCCGGCGCGGATCGCCACACCCTCCGCGTCGAGCAGCTGGGCGATGTCGTGCGCGTGAATATCGGCCAGCGTGAAGGTCGCCACGCCGTTGCGCCGCTCCGGGGCAGGGCCGTAGAGCGTCAGGCCGGGCACCTCGCTGAGCCGGTCGAGCGCGTAATCGACCACGGCCTGCTCGTGCGCCAGGATATTCGCCATCCCGATCGCGCTCAGGTAGTCGATCGCCGCGCCCAGCCCGGCGGCTTCCGCGATGGCGGGCGTCCCGGCCTCGAACTTGTGCGGCAGGTCGTTCCAGGCGCTGCCTTCGAGCGTGACGCGCTTGATCATCTCGCCGCCGCCCATGTACGGCGGCATGGCGTCGAGCAGGGCGCGCTTGCCGTACAGCACGCCGATCCCGGTCGGCCCGGCCATTTTGTGCGCGGAGAAGGCGTAAAAGTCGGCGTCGAGCGCCTGCACGTCCACGCTCAGGTGCGGGACGCTCTGCGCGCCGTCGACCAGGGCCAGCGCCCCGGCGGCGTGCGCCTGCTCGATCATCTCGGCGACCGGGTTGACGGTCCCCAGCACGTTGCTGACATGCATGAAGCTGACCAGCTTGACCGGCTCGTCGCGCAGCAGCGCGGCGTAGGCGTCGAGGTCTAGCTCGCCCGCGCCGGTGATCGGCACGTAGCGCAGGGTGAAGCCGCGCTCCTGCTGCACGATCTGCCAGGGGACGATGTTGCTGTGATGCTCCATCTCGGTCAGGACGACGACATCGCCGGGGCCGAGGTTGGCGCGGCCCCACGCCGCCGCGACCAGGTTGATCGCTTCGGTCGTGTTGCGCGTGAAGATGATCTCGCGGCGCGACCCGGCGTTGATGAAGGCGCGGACCTTGTCGCGCGCGCCCTCGTAGGCGGCGGTAGCGCGCTCGCTGAGAACGTGAATCCCCCGGTGCACGTTGGCGTGGCTGGTCGCGTAATAGGCGCTCATGGCGTCGATCACCTGGCGCGGCTTCTGGCTGCTGGCCGCCGAGTCCAGGAAGACCAGCCGCTTGCCGGGGTGCACGTCTTGGTCAAGCGCCGGGAAGTCGGCGCGAATGGCCTTGATGTCGAGCGGAGATGTGATGGGATGCATCATCGCTGTTCCCTTATGCGCGTTCGGCTAATGCGCATGCCTGACTGACAATTACGCGCTGTTGGTCGTCATAGGTGTGCTGGGCGTCGTCCGCCGCCAGCCTATACAGCGTCAGCGCGGCGCGGCACGTTTCCTCGAAATCCGGCGTGTTCAGCCCCATCGCACAGGCCTGCGCGTCCTTCCAGGCGAGGCCAAGCGCCTCCGCGACCATGTCCCACAGCCGGTTTTCGGAGCCATACAGCAACCGGTGATGCACCGAGACGATCCCCGGCAGATTCAGCACGAGCACGTTGCGCTGAACGGCGGCAGTCACGAACCGATGCTGCTCCAGCGCGGCCACCAGCTTGAACACTTCCTCGGCTAGTCCAGCCACCTCGCGGGCGACCCAGGCATCCGCCGCACCAGGGCCGAGCCGATCCCATGACCAGGCGAGCGCCTCGCGCTGTAGACTGCCCGCCACCCCGGCCGGATCGTGCTGAATTCGCGCTTCCCGCCAGCCGCAGACGGCTGCTCCCACCGCCGCCGGATCGGTGAACTGCTGGCGCGCAGCCTCGACCGGGACCCAGGCTACGTCCACCAGGCGCCCGTCGCGCCACTCGTAACGCTTCTCGCCGTTTCCTAGCGCGAGCAAATCAATGTCCGAGTGCGCGGATGCTTGCTCGCGCGCGAAGCTGCCGAACAGCACGACTGCCTGTGCGCCAGCGGCGGCCAACTCGGCAGTCACGCGATCAATTGTAGCGCGGTCGTCGGTCATGATTCTCCCCCGATCCTCCACAGATTATACGGCGGCGCCCAGCGAACCGGGCAGTACTGTCCAGCCGGAAAATATGTGACATAAATCAGATAAAAATCAAAGAAAAACCGGGTCAGCACAGGCTGGCCCGGTTCATCTCGTCTACTCTCTCCACCGCCAGTTGCGCTTAGCTCTCGCCGAGCAGCTTGCGCTCGACGTAGGCCATCATGCGGTCGCGCACGCTCTCGAACGGGATGCGGTCCAGCACCGGGACGAAGAAGCCATCGACGATCAGCTTTTCGGCTTCGTCGCGCGGAACACCGCGCGCCATCAGGTAGAAGATCAGCTCTTCCTCGATCTTGCCGGTGGCGGAGGCGTGGGTGCAGCGCACGTCGTTCGCTTCGATCTCCAGCCCAGGGATGCTGTCGGCGCGGGCCTTGTCGCTCATGATCATGTTGCGGTTGGCCTGGAAGCCGTCGGTCTTCTGGGCGCCGGGCAGCGCCTTGATCATGCCCTGCCAGACCGTGCGCGACTCGTCCTTGAGCACGCCCTTGAACAGCAGATCAGACGTGGTATAGGGCGCGTTGTGGTTCTGCTGCGTGTCGAGGTCCATGAACTGCTGGCCGCTGGGGAAGTAGAGGGCGCTCATGCGGCCCCAGCTCCCCTTGCCGTCGAGGTCGATCTCCATGAACGCCTTGATCAGCTTGCCGCCCATCTGCCCCGTCACCCAGTCAAGCTGCCCATCATCCGCGACGCGCGCGCGCTGGTGGCTGAACTCGAACATGTGATGGCCCCAGTCTTGCAGGTTGACAAAGCGCAGGGTCGCCCCCGCGCCGACGATCAGCTCGACGACGCCGATAAAGCTGGCGTCCGCGCCGAGCGTAGGCGACAGCGACTCGTGCAGGTAGTCGATCTGCGCGCCTTCTTCGAGGACGACCAGGATGTGCCCCAGCGTGGCGGCCGGCTGCGTCGCGTAGAAGATGCTGTGCGCGGGCAGCGCCGCCTGGACGCCGCGCGGAACGTAGACGAACACGCCGTGCGTCCACAGGGCCGCATTCAGCGCCGCGAACTTGTCAATCTCCGGCGTGACGGCGTGCGTCATCAGGTGCTTGCGGACCAGGTCACTATGCTCGCGGACGGCGGTCCGCAAATCGGTCACGATCACGCCTTGCTCGCGCAGCGCCAGCGCGATCTCGTGATGCACGAGGTGATCGTTGACGAATGCCAGGGTCGCGCCCTGCTGCTCGCCGAGCAACGGCTCGCGGCTGCCAGCGGGAATGTCCTCGAAGTGCGCGCCGCCGCTGCCATTGGTTGACACGGCGACCGGCAGGTGCCCCGCGCTCTCCCAGTTGATGTGCCGGTAATCGGTGCGCCGCCATGCCTCGTCCTGGGTGGTCGGCATCGGCAGCGATTCGTACAGGTCCCACGCCGCCAGACGCTGCTCGCGCAGCCAATCCGGCTCGTTATGGCGGGCGCTCAAGGCTTCGACATCGGCCCGGCTGAGCGGCGGGGCCTGGAATTCACGTGCCACACGACGGCGAGTTGCCACTGGTCTGACCTCTCTTGACTGCTGTGCTGATCTCGTGCCCGGCAACCGGGCGCAGAGCGGGCGCCGATCCGGGGCGCGGGAAGGGGGCGCGTGGTGGTGCGCCCCCTCGTCGTCGCGCGCCGGGACCTGCGGCCTTCCACGCTAGCCGATCGACCCTTCCATCTGGAGCTGGATCAACCGGTTCATTTCGATGCTGTATTCCATCGGCAGCTCTTTGGTGAGCGGCTCCAGGAAGCCGTTGACGACCATCGCGTTCGCTTCGTCTTCGGACATCCCCCGGCTCATCAGGTAGAAAACCTGGTCATCGCCGATCTTGCTGACGGTCGCCTCGTGGCCGATGGTCACGTCCGGCGCCTCGATCTCGATGTACGGGTAGGTGTCGGACTCGCTGTACTCGTCGAGCAGCAGCGCGTCGCAGACGACCGTGCTCTTGACGTTGTTGGCTTCCGGGTAGACCTTGAGCAGGCCGCGATAGCTGCTACGCCCGCCATCTTTGGCGATCGACTTGCTGAGAATCTGGCTGGTGGTGTGCGGCGCGACGTGAATCGCCTTGCCGCCCGCGTCTTGCACCTGGCCGCGCCCCGCGAAGGCGATTGACAGAATCTCGCCGTGCGCGCCCGGCTCCATCAGGTAGAGCGACGGGTATTTCATCGTGACCTTGCTGCCCAGGTTAGCGTCCACCCACTCGTGGCTGCCGTCGGCGTAGACCATCGCGCGCTGCGTCACGAGGTTGTAGACGTTGTCCGACCAGTTCTGAATCGTGGTGTAGCGCGAGCGCGCGCCCTTCTTGACCACGATCTCGATCACGCCGCTGTGCAGGCTGTCGCTCGAATAGGTCGGGGCGGTGCAGCCCTCGACGTAGTGCAGATACGCGCCCTCGTCCACGATGATCAGGGTGCGCTCGAACTGGCCGAGGTTCGCGGTGTTGATGCGGAAATACGCCTGGAGCGGCATCTGAATCTTGACGCCCGGCGGGACGTAAATGAACGAGCCGCCGGACCACACCGCCGCGTTGAGCGCCGCGTACTTGTTGTCGTAGGCCGGGACGACGGTCCCGAAGTATTCGCGGAACAGGTCTTCGTGCTCGCGCAGTCCAGCCTCGATGCTCTTGAAGATCACGCCCTGGTCTTCCAACTCCTGGCGGATGCGGTGGTAGACCATCTCCGAGTCGTACTGCGCGCCGCTGCCCGCCAGGAACTTCTGCTCGGCCTCCGGGACGCCCAGCCGGTCGAAGGTGCGCTTGATGTTCTCCGGCACATCTTCCCAGCTACGGCCTTCTTTTTCGGCGGGGCGCACGAAGAAGTAGATGTCGTCCTCGCGCAGACCGGAGAGGTCCGCGCCCCAGGTCGGGACCGGCTTGCTCTGGTAGATTTCGAGCGCCTTCAGGCGCTGCTCGCGCATCCATTGAGGCTCTTGCTTCATCTCGCTGATCTGCGCGACGATCTCCGCGTCCAGACCCTTGCGGGCCTTGAACACGTAGGTATCAGGGTCGCGGAAGCCGTACTGCTCGTCGTACGATTCGCGTATGCCCTGAAGCTGCTCGGCATCACTTGTCATGACTTAACCTCTTTCTCGACGGCCACTCGCTCGCGCGCCGGGGTCCGGCGGGCTTACGCGTCGCCGTTCGCCTGCTTTTCGCGCAGCCAGTCGTAGCCGTGCTCCTCAAGGTGCAGCGCCAGGTCAGGGCCGCCGCTCTCGACAATCTGCCCGTCCATCATAATATGGACGAACTGGGGCTTGATATGGTTGAGAATGCGCTGATAGTGGGTGATAACCAGCACGCCCAGGTCGTCGCTGCTGAGCTTCGCCACGCCTTCGGAGACGATCCGCAGCGCGTCGATGTCCAGCCCGGAGTCCGTCTCGTCCATGATCGCGATCTTCGGCTGGAGCATCGCCATCTGGAGAATCTCCGCGCGCTTCTTCTCGCCGCCCGAAAACCCTTCGTTCAGATAGCGCCCGCCAAAGCTGTGATCCATCTGAAGCAGGTCCATCTTCTCGATCATCATCTTGCGAAACTGCGGGATCGGGATGCCTTTGTCTTCGGGGTTTTCGGCTTTGCGGCGCGCGTTGATCGCGTTGCGCAGGAAGTTGGCGACGGTCACGCCGGGCACGGCGACCGGGTACTGGAACGCCAGGAACAGGCCCATCCGGCTGCGCTCGTCCGTTTCCAGCTCGACCAGGTCCACGCCGTCGAAGATGATCTGCCCGCCGGTCACTTCGTACGCGGGATGGCCCATCAATGTGTTCGCCAGCGTGCTCTTGCCGGAGCCGTTCGGCCCCATCAGGGCGTGCACTTCGCCCTGCTTGACGACCAGGTTCACACCCTTGAGGATCGGCTGACCCTCGACGCTGACATGCAAGTTGCGAATTTCCAACGCGGCACCCATAACTCCGGTGTTCCTCCTGATGGTGATCGGGATAGTGAGACGCGGTCCCCGGCCAGCGCCGGGAAGCGCGCGCAGCGATAGCGGCGGTTGCGAGCGGTCCTCGAAAAGAGCCGCGTCTGAACTGAGCGCGGCGCTTGAGTCTGCCGCAATTGAGAACCTTTTGCAATTAATCTGACGAGAGTATAACATTGCGCCCAGCTTCGGTCAATAAACTAGAAAAACATCTAGTTTATTTGACGCGAGCGCGTGTCAAAGACCGTCAAAGCGGGGGCATTTCCGCTAAAATCGGCTTAACACCTGCTTAACACTGGCCCAGCCAGCTATGACCGCCCGGCGCAGCGATCGCCGGGTTTGAGATGAGGAGCACCGCATGAGCGAGCAAATTTCCCGCGAGCAACGCGCCGAGATCGTCCGCGACGCGCTGCGCCAGGTGATCGACCCGGAGATCGGGCTGAGCGTGACCGAGCTGGGTCTGCTGCGCGAGGTTCAGATCGAGGACGATCACACCCACCTGGTGATGATCCTGACGACGCCGTTCTGCCCCTACGCGCCGCAGCTTCTCGAAGCCTCGCGCCAGAAGGCGCAAGAGGCGCTCGGCGTCCCGACCACGATCGAGGTTGGCGCGGAGCTGTGGGACCCCAGCATGGCCGAAGACGGCGTGCTGAGCGATTGGGGGCTGTTCTAGAAGCTGTTATGAACTTTCCAGACTGGACCACAAGAGAACAATCCAGCGTCCGGGGGGAGGGGCGGAAGCTCGCGCCGCCCGTCATCGCCCGAATGGGTCTGGCAGCGGGCGCAGCAAGCCGCGCCCCTACGAGAAAAACAGACCGGATGCCCGGTTGAACCCGGGTAACGTGCATAACACGCTC